>SKKN01000023.1 GCA_007121455.1 Gemmatimonadota bacterium
CCGGCACATGTCCGGGATCCCGCAAGTGCGTGAGCTCCAGATCCGTCCATGGCTCTTTGGGACGGATCGCTCAGCCGCGGGGCCACGGGCGGAGGCGCGGCACGTGGGCAGCGGGAGGTGGGCCACTCGGGTCACGCGGATGTTGCCGTGCGCGTTTTGCTGGCGATCTCCTGGCGAATCGCTAATTATAGAGCAAGCTCCGGGACGCGTGTGCGAGTTGGAGCGGAATCCGGCCCGGCGGATGCTGCTTCCTGTACGAGAGGGGGCGATGATGCGCCGGTTGGGATCATTCGGGGTCGCGCTCATGGCGAGCGCGTTGATGGCTGGATGTGATCAGAGTGCAGATGAAGCTTCGGCGTCGGCGGATTCGAGCGTGGATGCATCCGCCGACCTGGAGGCGGAGCTCACGGCTGCCCGCGCGGCGGCCGAACGCTTTCAGGATGTGGAAGTAGCGTTGGCGGAGGGCTACATCCAGGACCCGATGGGGATGTGCGAAACGGCAGAGATGATGGGCCGTCCGGCATCCGATGGTGCGATGGGCATCCACTACTTCCGACCGGATCTCCTCCAGATCACGGCCGTGGAACCTCGCGTCAACGGCATGGGGACCCACACGGACTTCTCCCAGCCCGGGGTGCTCCTGTATGAACCTCAGGAAGATGGTTCCATGGAGCTCGTGGGAGTGGAGAACGTCGTGTTTCGCGACGCGTGGCATGAAGCCGGCCATACCGAGCCGCCGTCGTTCGCGGGAGTTCCCTTTGACTACATGGAGAACGATCCGGCGACGGAGCTCGATGAGGCTCATATGTTCGAGCCGCACTACGACCTCCACGTGTGGCTTTTCCGCGACAACCCGAACGGAATGTTCGCACAGTTCAACCCATCGGTGACGTGTGAGCACCACGCAGGTGAGGAGCACGCGCATTAGGTTGCCGGCGTAGGGAGCGGAGGGTGACGGCCTTGTACCCAAAGGATCGGGGTGTCTATTCTTGGGAGGGTAGCCCCCCGCTCCCCCACGCCCGCAAACCAGGTCGGAATCGAGGAGAACTTGGCCTCCAGGCGTTCCCCCCCCACCCCCCTGGTCACAGCGGTGGTTCTCAACTGGTGTGACGCGGCTGCGACGACGGCATGCGTCACGTCCCTTCAGGAGTCCGACTATCCCCGGCTTTCGATCCTCATCGTGGACAACGGGTCCCCCGATGGATCAGGGGAGGAGCTCCATGCGCGGTTTCCGGATGTAGGCTTCCTTCAAACCGGTGAGAACCTCGGATATACCGGAGGGAACAACCGCGGGATCTGGAAGGCTTTGGACGAGGGATCGGACTATGTGCTGGTCCTGAACCACGACACGCTCGTCGAACCGGATGTGGTGAGCACGCTCGTCGAAAGCGGGGAGGCTTCACCCGGCGCGGCTGCCATCGCCCCTACGGTGGTGCGAATGGATGACCCCGACCAGATCTGGTACGGCGGAGGCGCGTTCGACCCGACGCGGGGCCTTGGCATACACTGGAACGGAAACGGCAAGCTGCCCGGATCCAGCGAGCCGCAGGAAGTGACCTTCTTTTCCGGGTGCAGCGTCCTTCTGCGTGCACAGGCGCTGCGGGAGGTCGGGGCGTTTGCAGAAGGATACTTTCTCTACATCGAGGACGCGGAGCTCTCGATCCGTCTCGTTCAGGCCGGGTGGACGATCCTGCACGACCCCCGCGCCCACGTCCGTCACCGCGCCCCACCGCGCGGGGAGGAGCCGAGACCCGAGCAGATCCGCTACCGTGACCGGAACCGGCGCAGGCTCGTTCGGGAGCACCTGGGTCTGGGTCAGCGGGTACGGTTCAGCGCGTGGTTCTATCCTACGCGAGTGATCCACCTCATCCGGTACCTCGGCCGCGGCGACATCCCCCGAGCAGAAGCGATCTTGAAAGGGTTGATGGAACGGTAGCAGGTGGCCAGGGCAGAGGTGCTACAAGGGCCGTTCCTATCGGAGGACCTGGATCAGGATCCCGGCGATCCCGATCGTAGCGCTGACCAGAAATGGGCTGTTCCGGTCGATCCAGCGTCGGCGATCGACGAAGATCTGGTCTCCCGAGCGGATATCGACGGACAGGAGGTCCGTCTGGGGGGTGACTTCCGTCAGAACCACCTCCCCCTGTCGCATGATCTGGATCCGCCCCAGATCCCCCTCGCGGTTCGCTCCCCCCGCCATGGCGACGACGCCTGCGAGACTCACGGTGGGGTCCACGGCGAGGAGCCCGGGCTCGTTCACTTCTCCGAGCACGTAGACGCGCCGGAGCGGCGTAATCGTGATGGAAGGGTTCCGGAGCTCGACTTCGTATTCGGCGATCAGCCGATCCCGGAGGTCACGCACGGGAATCCCGCTGACCGTCACCCGGCCGAGGAGAGGGAGCGTTACGACCCCCATTTCGTTCACGATGAACTTCCCGCTCATTGCCTCCTCTCTCCAGATCTCCACCTCGAGGGCGTCCCCGGGGAGGAGTGTGAAGCCTCCGGGATCTGACTCGGCGGAAAGCTGAGCGGCCGCGTCCTGCGCGACGAAGGGGCTACAGGGGATCGTGCCGTGGCCCCCCACGAGCAGGAGAATGAGGGCCGAGAAGAGTGTGCGCTGCATCATGGATCGCCTCTGTGACTCGGGGATGTCGGCCGGGGCGCTACTCCACGGCTCAGCGCGTTACAAGGTGTCAGCAGCCGCTCCCACGCATGCGATCCGACAACGATCAGCAGTCCGGTTTCGCACCCCGTCTCGTCGGTCCAGCGGGAGGCTGGTATTGTTATGTATACGGACCCTCTCCCCACGACTTCGTCCGCGCTTTGAGTGACCGGCTCCTGATCTTGTGGCTCGCTCTCCTGGGTGCGAGCCGTGTCGACCTTCTCGCAGGAGGGGGGGCCTTCGTCCTTACGCCCTTTCTGGTCCTGTCCCCTGTCCTGATCGGGGTGGAGCTCTGGAGGCTTGCCGGCGACGGGTCGTCCTTCCGCCTTCCTGACCGTGCCGCATCGTTCGTTCTCGCGATCCTGGCTCTCCTCTCCCTCCTTCTCGCTTCGACCTTCCTCAGCTACGATCTCGTCACGTCCTCCCAGCGCTTCGCCCTCCTCCTCGTCCAGGTCGCGTTCGTGCTGCTCGTGGGCCTCGCGTTGGCGAGCCGGCCGGACCCGGGCGCAATCCTCCTGAAGGGTTTCGTGGCCGGGCTTGGAGTCGCAGTCGCCTTCAGCGTGCTCCAGCTCGCCGTCTGGTTCCTGCCCACCCTCTGGCCGGTGGTCTTCCAGAGAGTGGTGGACCTCGAACCCGGTAGCTATGCCGGTATCGTGCCACGCCTTACCGGCGCTTCCCACGACGCGAACCTCGGCGCGATCCAACTGGTCGTCTATCTCGCGGTGATTCTCGTGCTGTCGGCGCCATCCCGGGTCCGAACGGTCCTCGTGTCCGTGGGCGCGGGCGCGGTCGTGCTGACCCTCTCCCGCTCGGGCGTGCTCGCGGGCCTGACGCTCTGGGTGGCGATGGTGCTCATGCGGCGCCGGGTCCGGCTGACGCCAGTGGGGGTCGGCACCGTGGGAGCGGCGACGGCCGTGATCCTCACGCTCCTCCTTCTTGCGCCGGGCACCCTGGATCCACTCGTCGCGCCCGTCGACGCGGTTGGCCAGCGCCTCACCGTCGGGGAGCGGTCCGCGAGTGAACACGCCGCTCTCCTCGCCCGGGGGTGGGAGGTCGGAACCGAGAGCGTGAAGCACGCGCTCCTGGGGGTCGGGTACGGGAACGCATACATCATGGTGCAGGACATATTCCCGGGGAACGAGTATGGGAACTTCCATTCGCTTTTCGTGACGCTATTCGCCGAGGCGGGTGCGATCGCCGCACTGTCTGCAGTGGCGATCTTCGGGGTGGCTTTTTTCCGTGGAGGGTCATACGCTCCGCTCATCGCCGCTCTCTTCGTCTTCAACCTCTTCCAGCAGGCCCACACGGAGCCGGCCCTCTGGTTGAGCCTGATGCTCGCATGGATGGGGATCGGGGTGTGGGAGCAGGCACCGGACGCGTTCGGGGAGGTCGAACCGTTGCAGTTCCGGGAGGAAAGAGACCTCCGGTCATCGGGGGTCCGGTCGTGAGGGCCCGGATGAGCTTCGCGGTGATCGGGGTCGTCTTCTCCCTGGCCCTTGCGGGGTGCTCCGATGTCTTTACGGAGCCCTTCGAGTACGGAACCGTGGAAGTCTCGGCAGAGAGGCGGACAGGGGATCCCGTTCCCGAGATGGACTTTCTCCTCTTTTCCGGCACCCGACACCTCGAATGGGGAGTGACGGACGAAGAAGGGCTCATCGTCTTCCGGTTCGTTCCGCACGAGCCGGTCGGGGTCTTAGCTCATCCGGCCGACGTGTACATTCCGACCGATCCTGAAACCGGCTACGTCACGACCTTCCTCATGAGCGAAGGAGACGAGCGGCGGTTCACCTTCACCTTCTTCAAGGTCGGTCCCGGTTCGATCATGGCGACCGTAGAGGATCCTGAGGAGGAGCCGATCGCAGATGTCCGACTGCAACTCTTCTCTCCGCAGGCACCGATCGAGGAGGGGCTCACCGATGGGGCCGGCGAACACACCTTCACCGACGTGCCGTTCGGAATCTACGGCGTGAGGGTGATCGGGGGGCCGGTCCAGCTGCCGCCGGGCGTCGGCGTCTTCCAGGACGGTCTGATCGCGGAAGCCGATCTGGTGGAGCGGGTGCATTTCGTGCTCGAACGTTGTCTGGGCGAAGTGCGGGCGTTGGCCTACGATGAAACCGGAGATCCGCTCGAGGACGTCCCTTTCACGATCTACCGGCCGGAGGTGATCGTGGATGAAGGGTCGTCCGGAGCCACCGGGGAGCACCTGTTCAGCGAGCTCCCATGTGGAGAGTATGGCGTATCCGTGGGAGCGGTCCCCGGCTATGAGCTCATCGATCCCCCGGCAGGATTTCTCGACGGGCTCCTCGTGGAGCGGGGGTCCGAGCTGAGCGTAGAATTCACCTTCTCGGAATGCTGCGAGGAGTGAACCGGGAGCGGACGTCGTTCAGCACCACTCCGAGGAGGTTGCCCCCCGTCCGGCGGATCTGCTCGGCGGCCTCTGCGACAGCCTCTGTTGCCGTCTTCTCGCTCCGGGCGACGAGGAGCGCCCCGTCCGCGAGGGAGGTGAGAACCACTGCGTCGTGACCGATCGCGAGTGGAGACGTGTCGAGGATCACCACGTCGTAGGCTTCTCGGAGCCGTCCGAGGAAGGCACGGACCTTCTCCGATGTGAGAATCTCGAGCGGGTGGCCGGAGGCAGTTCCTGCGGGCAGGATGTGCAACGTTCCCGCGGAGTCACCCCCACCGGCCTCGTGGCGTGCCTCCTCGAGCGGTCCGCCGGAAACGGCAGCACGGACCCAGCCGGGGTGGGCGGGAACCCGGAAGATCGAGTGAAGGGTGCCGCTACGGAGGTCGCCGTCGAGAAGGACCACGCGGAGCCCCTGCTCGACTAGAGCCACAGCGAGGTTGGCAGCCACCGTGGACCGGCCGTCGTCCGGTTCGGGGCTCGCGACGACGATCGTACGGGGGGTGGCGTCCCTCGAGAGGAGGGTGAGGGCGAGGGCCCGGTATCCCTCGGACGCGGGCTGCCAGGGGTCGCTGCGGGTGACCGGGTTGGCGTCCTTGGTTCCGGCCCTTTTCCGGAAGGTTGGGATGATCCCCAATACCGGTCCTCCTGCCGCCTCCTGCGCATCCCGCTTCGAGCGGATGTTCCGGTTCGTACTCTCGGCCACGACCACGCCGAAGAGTCCGACCATCAATCCGAGCACGATGCTCAGGACGAGGCTGATCTCCGGGCGGGGGAAGGCCGGGCGGTCCTCGATCACGCCGACGTCGACCGGCCGTGCGCGCGCATCGTCGATCGCTTCCTGCACCTGGGCTTCGGTGAGCCGACCCTGGAGGAAGAGGTAGACCTCCGTGAGAAGCTTCTGCTCCCGCACCCGTCGCGCATACTCGAGCTCCACCTCGGGCATCGCCTCGAGCTCCGCGGAGAACCGCGAAAGCGAGGAGGAGGTCGACGCCAATTGGGTGTCGAGTCCCTCCAGGTAGTCCGTCGCGAGCGTGTGGATTTGCTCCTCGATCTCATGGACCCGCTCCTGAATCATCCGGACATCGACGTTCTGAGCCGTGCGCTGGACGAGGAGCTCGGAACGGCTGTTCTCCAGCTCCGTGAGCGCTTCCAGCAATCCCTGCACCGCACCGTTCTGGAGGAACGTCGGGAAGGTGGCGAGTTGACGGTACGGGGTTTCAGATCGGGGTGCAGCCTCACGGGTGCTGACATGCGTCAGGAACTCCGCAAGCGCCTCCCGTTCGACCTCGATGGCGTCGTGATGGACCTGGAGCTCGGCGATCCGCTTCACCTGCTGCGTCGCCTGTTCCTCGGGCGCGATGATCCGCTGCAACTCCTGGTATGCCTGGAGCCGGTCATCCGCCTCGGCGAGCTGAGCAGAGTAATGAGCGACCTGCTCGGACAGGATCTCCACCTCACGGCGGGAGTCGCTCCTGTTCATCGTCTCGGAGTAATCCAGAAAGCTTCCGACGATCCTGTTCACCACCTCCTGGGCGAGATGCGGGTCCTGGTGCCGGTAGCTGACGGTGACGAGTCGGGAGCGTGTATCCTCTCGTCGGATGTCGAGATCTCGTCGGAGGCGCTGCACCATCCTCCGAAATGGGGCAACCTTGAACTGAACGACACGGGGGGGGGCCTCGGCGAGCTCCGGCTCCAGGAGGAAACGCATCTGCCCCACGGCGAATGGCTCTCCGATCGTCACCCGCTCCGGAAGCTCCACCTCTTCCCGGGTCCACCGCGAGGATACGTCGTACGTGCCGTCCGACTGGAGCCTCATCGTGTACGTTCCTCGAGGCGCATCGAGCCCGGCGTCCAGGACGTGGAGCACCGAGGTCCGGAACTCCCGCCACGGGCGGCTGAGGCTCACGTGGAGGGCGAGGGAGTCCGCAACGGCTTCGACGAGGAGGCGGCTTCCGAGCACACCGATCTCCGTCTCGACCTCCGTGTCTCCCAACCCCGGCAGATCGAGTCCCATCGGGATGGCGTCTTCGAGTCCGGCCATAAGGCCGCCACCACCCGTTGCCTGGGACGATCTCACCCGCACCGAAGCTTCGCTCTCCCAGACGGGGGGGAGGAGGAGGGTGACCAGCATCACCACCGCGACCGCGCCTCCGGCAAGGCCGAAAAAGAGCTTCCAGCGCCGCCGCAGGGCCCGTTTCAGGTCCCGGAGGTTCAACTCCGAGCCACCGGAGCGGGTTGTTCGGCCTGGGGGGACATTCGATCGTCGATCCATAGGAGACCGCCTGGCGCCTGATCAGGGAAGAGGCCTTCCACTGGCGAGAGTGACCTGAACCGTATGATTTCGAATGTCCACCCCGCGATCCTCGGAATCGGACACGGGCTGGGCCTGAAAGAGGTAGTTGAGCCGGATCGAAGGTGCGTACTCCGCCGAGACCCGCAGCGGCCCTGCTTGGGCGGTCGCCCGCACCCCCATGAGGAGCGTGACGTCCGCACGTCGGAACTCGGGCAAGTACGTATAGAGCGCCTCGTTCTCCCACCGGATCCGGGCACCGTACACCCCCGCGCTCCAGCGTCGCCCGAGGACATCGGCGGCGAGCCACTGGCTCGAGCCGCTCGGGCCGATTGCGGCGCCGATCGTCCGCCCGCGGTGCGTATACCCCTGCGGGACGGCGCGGCTCGCGTACCACTCTCCGGGGGGCCGGATCCGGTAGCTCGTGCTTGGCTCCAGGTTCGTGATCTCGGTCTGGAAGCGGAAGTGGGTCGAACCAGGAGCCGACCGTGCATATTGCATGCCTACCGTGTAGCCACGGGAGTGATCGGGGAGCTCCAGCAGGTCGCGTAGGCTCTTCGGCTGCTCGTAGCGTCCCCATTCCCCGAAGGCCTCGAATCCAGCGCCCGGAAACACCCACCTTGCGAAGAGGGTGAAGAGCTGATCCCGGTCCGGTGCGAGAAGCGTATCGCCTGGAGCCGTGCTCGGTCGTCCCGCACTACGGAATACGTCGAGCGCGCTGCCCAGGGGGAGTCGACCGGAAGGCGCGTACACCGCGCGCGCGACCCCGATGGTGAGGTTCGGCTCGAATGCCGGAGCCAGGGTCAGGGCCAGGGCGCTCAACGATCGGTGGTCGTTCTCCGGGTCGAAGTCGAAGTAGTCCGACTCGACGAGCCGGCCCAGCAACCACCGCGCCTCCACGTTCCCGGCTCGAGTTTCGAGGGGTCGTTCCGTGCGCAGGAAGAGGTGAGGGATCCCGGGAGCCTGGGCGCTCATCAGGAGTCCGTTGCGGATGCCCGGGCCCCACCAGAGGTTCTCCGTAGCGGCGCCGAACGCCACCCGGCCGGTCCGCACCGTGAAGCTGCTCTGTCCGAGCTCGAGGAAGGTCCTCGGCTCCGTTCCAAAGCGGAGTGGGAGGTCCATCGACGCCGGCGGGTAGTGGAAGAGCGATGCCAGAACATGCCGGTCCCGCGGCAGCCCCGCCTCCGGAAAGGACGCTGTCTGGAACGCCCGGTTCTCTTCACGCACCACGTGCGGCGCCAGGATGAGCGCCGCGTTTCGGAAGCGGAAGCGAACACCCGCGGTGAGCTGGGTCGAAAGCCCGCGGCCCGCCCAGAGGGACCCCTGATTCATCGAATGGGGCAGGTCGGAGTTCCAGACCGTACGGAGCTCGGGGCTGAGGAGAGACCAGAAGACCGCGTTCTCCGCCGGGACATCCCAGAACGGCTCGTACCCGAGCGATACCGACAGGGTGGAAGGAGAGCGGAGAAGGAAACCCCTCGTGGAGGATCCTCGTGTCAGGTGGGCCAGGCGGAGGCGGTCCTCGTCCTCTCGCCCGAGGATAGGAAGGGGAAGGAACGGCACGTCGGGAAGGTCGGAATGGAGAGCCTGGAGGGTCGGGATGGAGTCACCAGCCGGACCGAATGCACCCGCGTCCGGCACGGGAACTCCGACGGGCGAAGCCGCCCCGACCGCGACAGAGCAGATGAGTGGAAGCAACCCGAAGAGCATTTGGGCAGGGTCTCACCACAGGACATCGAGAGGCGTACGACTTCGAGGTGGTGCCTCTCTCCTTCATAATCGAACTTCCCTGCACCCGTCAACCCGCGGCACGCCGGTCGGATCGATCCTTGCTTCCTTGTTCGGCACCTCCCGCGCCTTGCTGGTGCGCAGCCCGAACTCGAGGAGGCGGAACCCGATGTACACCAGGACTCGTGACGCTCCTTCGCCCGGAGCGGAAGCGAAGGGCACCTCTCCTCGTGCCGGGCGCGGGGTGTTGAGGCGAATAGCTTGCACGGGGCGGGACACCCTCCATGCACTCAGCCGCCCTGCGCGCCGGGCGGCTCGGATCGCCCGGACCCGGATCTTCTCGCTCCGGGAAGGAAGGCACCACGAACAGTATTTTCCGAACCCCACGCTCCGGGAGTGCGTCGGATACCGGCCGAGCCGCACGGACATCTCGGACCATCTGAGCACTCTCTTCTTCACGGCCCTGGCGCAGAATGCGCGCCTCATCGTGGAGTTGGGAACACGTGGAGGGGAGAGCACGCGCACGCTCCTGGCGGCCGCGTCCCTCCTCGATGCACACGTGCTGAGCGTGGACATCGAGAACTGCTCCAGCCTCGACCTCCCCCACGACGAGCACTGGAGCTTCGTCGAAGCGGACGATGTCTCCTTCGGGCGGAGCGGGTTTCTGGAGTGGTGTGCAGCGGAAGGCGCGGCCCCCGAGATCGACCTCCTCTTCATCGATACTTCGCACGAGTACGAACACACCGTAGAGGAGCTCGACGTGTGGCTTCCCCACCTCGCGGAGAACGGTGTGGCGGTGTTTCACGACACGAACATGAGGGAGGGAGTCTATGTCCGGATGGACGGTACCGTCGGGCACGGTTGGGACAACGAGCGGGGGGTCATCCGGGCGATCGAGGAGCGACTCGGAGCGTCCTTCGACGAAAACCGGCACTTCGCAGATGTCGCCGGGGAATTCCTCGTGATCCACTACCCTCACTGCAACGGGCTCACGCTCCTGAAGCGGCGCATGGTGGAATGAGAAGGGAACCCGCGGTCGGACGGCAATCTGCGCGAGCCGTGCTCCTCCTCCTGGTGGCGTCGTCGTTGATTTCGCCCCGCACCCCTTCGGCGGAGGCACAGGAATCCCAGCCAGCGCCTGTCATGGAGGAGGTATTCGCGGGGGAGGAGTTGGATCTCTATCTCCGGACGCTCCAGAACGTGGGTCGGGCTGCGTTCTACCCCTGGGCGATACGCGCCTTCTCGCCGCGGGAGGTGGAGGAACTGGCGGTAGCCGACTCGCTGCACCCGTGGGAGTCCCGCTACGCCTTCCGAATGGAGGGAAGCGAACGCTTCCGGTACGGGCTCATCCATCCACGTGCGACGGCGATCTACAACTCGACGTTCCCCTATGGGGGCAACGACGGTCCGCTCTGGGCAGGGAAGGGCCTCACCGGTGCCGTGCAGATCGGAGGATACCTGCGCTATGGGCCCGTCTCCTTCGTGCTGGCTCCCGTCGCCTTCCGCTCGCAGAACCTGGACTTCGAGCCGGCACCGATCGGAAGAGGAGAGGGTCAGGTCTACGCAAGCCCCCTCTCGCCAGGCAACATCGACCTCCCGCAGCGGTTCGGCCCGGATCCGTACGCCCGCCTCGACATGGGGAGCTCTACGCTCCGGGTCGATGCTGTCGGGGTCACCGTGGGCGTCTCCACTGCGGCACAGCACTGGGGGCCCCTCTGGACGCACCCGCTCATCCTGGGGCCGAATGCCGGCGGTTTCCCGCACGCGTTCGCAGGCACGCAGCGTCCGATCCCGATCCTGATCGGGGACCTTCACCTTCGGTACGTGATCGGTCGGCTGGACGAGTCGGATCAGAGCCCCGCTCAGGCCGAGGACTCCCGCCGCTTCATGGGTGGTCTCACAGCAGTGTATCTCCCGCGCGGACTCCCGGGCCTGGAGCTTGGGTTCTCGCGGTTCATCCACCGCGAATGGCCTGCGGATGGGCTTGGGTCGAGCCACCTGCGCCAGCCCTTCGAGATCGGGTTCAAGCAGAGCATTCCGGACGCGGACGAGCGGTTCGCCAACAACCAGCTCGCCTCCGTCTTCGGCCGCTGGAACGTTCCGGGCGCCGGATTCGAGATCTTTGGGGAGTTCGTTCGGATCGATCATGCCTTCACGACCCGTGTCTTCGTGGTGGAGCCCGATGATTTGAGTGGGTACGCCCTCGGACTCCGGCGGGTGTGGGAAGGGCCAGATGACGCGCTCACGGTCCTCCGGGGCGAGGTATTCAGCACGGTCAGCTCGCATCGGCAACGAGGAGGTGCTCGCCTCAGCCTCGCCTACCGTGCGCGGCACATGTACCGCCACTCCGGGATCGTACAGGGGCACACGCACCGGGGGCAGCTTCTCGCCTCCCCGGCGGGCCATGGCGGCGCAGGCTCCACCCTCGGAATCGATCGATATCACCGGAACGGCCGGTGGAGCGTGGAGTGGCACCGGAGGGTCGAGCGAGATCGTACGGTGGGGATCGTGGGGTCGGATCCCGCCGACATCGACGTCACCTATGTGTTGAGTGTCGACGCGGTTCGCTTCGAAGGCCCCGTCGACCTCGACGTGGGGTTGGCAGCCGCGTACAACTTGAACCGATACCTCCAGGACGACGCCTTCAATTGGAACCTGCGGGTCGGGGCGAGGATGATACCGAGGTGATCCGTCTCGGGGGACGGCGGCTCGCGAGACACGCGGCCCTGAACCTCCTGGGCCAGGGGATCCCTCTTCTCGCAGCCCTTCCAGCGATTCCCCTCCTGATCGATGGGGCGGGGGCGGAGCGTTTCGGCCTCCTCACGATCGTCTGGGTCCTCATCGGATATGTGAGCCTCTTCGATTTCGGGGTCGGCCGGGCTCTCACCCATGCGGTAGCCGAGCGGATGGGACGGGGCGCGGAGGGCGAGGTACGAGCGGTCGTGCGGATGGGCGTCGGGGTCGCGGCCGCGCTCTCCCTCGCCACGGGGCTCCTCGTCTTTCTGGCGGCACCCTTCGTCGTGTCCCCGCTCCAGCTCGAGCCGGAGCTCTCGAATGAGGTGGTCGGCGCCGTGCGGATCGTGGGGCTGGCCGTCCCGTCCGTGGTCCTCGCAGCGGTGCTCCGCGGAGTGCTGGAAGGCCTCCGCCGCTTCGGGGTCGTGAACGCCATCCGAATGCCCATGGGGGTCGCCACCTTTCTCGCTCCTCTCGTCGTCCTTCCCTGGTCGTCGCATCTCGCCGCATTGGTGGGGGCTCTTCTCCTCACGCGGATCCTCGGCCTGGCCGGCTACGGCTGGGCCGTCCGACGGGCCCTGTCGGGACCCGCGTTCGGACCGGGTCCGCGGGCTGTCGCGTCCGCGGAGGGGAGGCGGGCCCTCCTGCGCTATGGGGGCTGGGCGACGGTGAGCAATCTCGTAGGCCCCTTGATGGTCCACTTCGATCGGGTCGCGATCGGAGCTCTCCTCACCGCATCGGCGGTTGCGTTCTACACCACCCCCTTCGAAATCGTCCACCGGCTCCTCCTCATTCCGACCGCGGTGGTCGCTGCGTTCTTCCCCGCGTTCGCACAGACCGCTGGAGCCGGACATGGAGGTACCCCGCGGCTCTTCCGGGGCTCGGTGAGGGGCATCCTCCTTCTCGTGTTCCCACCCGCGCTCCTCCTCTTTGCCTTCGCGGACGAGGGGCTGACGCTCTGGGTCGGGCCGGAGTTTGCGACGGAGGGTGCTGCGGTCGTCCGATGGCTCCTCGTTGGGATGACCGCCAACGCGGTGGCTCATGTCCCATTCGTGCTCCTCCAGGGGGTTGGCCGGCCGGATGTGACGGCGAAGCTTCATCTGCTCGAGGTACCCCTGTACGCGCTGGCACTTATCTGGGCGCTCCCCCGCTACGGGATCACCGGTGCGGCGGTAGTCTGGGCTGCCCGGGCACTCGTGGATCTCGCTCTCCTCCTCGTTGCTTCCGCTCGACTCCTCCCCGAAACCGCTCCGGAAGCACTCCGGGCGGCCGCACTCCTCGCGCCTGTCCTCGGGATCCTCGCGCTGCCCCTCGCCCTGTCGGGGCCGCTCGCCCGGGCCACGCTGGTCGCCGGGATCACGCTGGGTGCGGTGCTGGCAGGGTTGCAGTGGGCACGCGGAGAACGCGCCGTGACCGGAGGCGAGATGAGTCCACGCTCGCCCACACTCTTCCGCTGAAGCCTGGATCGAAGACGCGCCGGGGCCCTCCCCAGAGGCGCCCGCCCCACTTGCGTCGGGGCGAGCTTTGCCCGTATTTCGTATACATGGCGCGTGCGGATCCCCTCCGTGCGAGCCCCGTACGGCGCTCACTCGAGCGTCGAGTCAGCGGCTCCGTCAGGTGTGCCCATGGGACTGACGGGCACGGAGTGCGCCGACCCTGGACGTTCCTCCCCTGTTTCTGATCACTACCTCCTTACCGGCCATCCTCTCGGAGCGATGAACCGACTCCTGGACGTGGCGGGGGCGGCGGCGCTTCTCATGCTCTCCGCACCCGTGATGCTCGTAGCCGCGCTCGTGGTGAAGCTCAGCTCGCCCGGCCCGGTGTTCTTTGCGCACTGGCGGTGCGGAAAGGACCACGAGCCGTTTAAGTGTTTCAAGTTTCGCACGATGGTGCGGGATGCCGAGCAGTGGCTCGAGAGCGACGAGAAGCTGAGGCAGGCGCACCGGCGGAACGGGTTCAAGCTTGCGACGGTCTGGGACCCACGGGTGACCCCGGTTGGGCGATTCCTTCGAACGACGCACCTCGACGAGCTTCCCCAGCTCTGGAACGTGCTGCGGGGAGAGATGTCCCTGGTCGGTCCGCGGCCGATCGTGGGCGAGGAGTTGAAGGAGTACGGCGAGCGGGCGGACGAACTCCTGAGCGTACGCCCCGGCATCTTCGGGGAATGGACCGCGATGGGCAGCGACCGGCCTCCATACCCGGGTCGGGTCGAGGTGGAGTTGTCGTACATAGAGGCTCCCTCCGTCTCACGATATCTCTCGGTCCTCTGTCGGAATCTTCCGGTGCTCATCCAGGGGCAAAAGGCGTCGTCTTCCTACGACCGGTTCCGGGCCGGCACCCTCGACATCACCGGGTCGGTCGGCCGAGTGGGGGCGGGGACGGTCTCGAATGGAGGCCGCACCCTCACCTCGATCGCGGAATCGATCATCTTGAGCCTCCAAAAGAACCGCCGCGACGTCGCGATCGGGGTGTATGCAGGCGTCGCAGGTGTTGCATATGCGTTCGCCTTCCTGATCCGCTTCGAGTTTTCGGTTCCGGCTCCGTACGTTCTCACCCTCGTGATCACGTTCCCGGTCCTGGTGGCCATCCGGGTCGCCGCGAGCCAGATCTTCCGCTTGAATACCGGCCGGTGGCGATTCGTCGGCACCCAGGACGTCGTCCGGCTCGTGGGGACGACGCTGGTGGGGACCTTTGCGTTCTGGCTGACCCTTCTCCTCGTTCCCTTTCTGCCTCCGGTGCCCCGGTCGATTCTGCTCCTCGAGTGGATTCTGACGACCTCGGGAACTGCCGGCATCTGGATCACCTACCGGGTCTGCTTCGAGCGCCTCCGGCAGCGAGGGTCGAGGCTCACCAGCGATGCGACCCGCGTCCTCGTGGTGGGTGCGGGAGAGGCGGGGAATCTGTTGGCGCGGGAGATCCTCCGTTTTCCCACCGGTTACCGCCTCGTCGGGTTCGTGGACGACGACCCCCTCAAATGGGGCACGACGCTGCACGGGGTGGATGTGATCGGCGGCACGATCGAGCTCGCGATGATCGTGGAGGAGGCATTGGCCGAGGAAGTGATCATCGCGACGCCTTCGGCTACGCCCTCCCAGCTCCGGACGATCGTGACGAGGTGCGAAGAAGTGAACGCGCCCTTCAAGGTCCTGCCCGGGATCTCGGAGGTGCTCGCAGGGGACGTGAGCGTGAAGCAGCTACGCCCGCTTCGGATCGAGGACTTGCTGGGCCGGGAGCCGGTGAATCTGGAGCTTCCCGAGTTGGAGAAGGATCTCGAAGGCCGGTGCGTGCTGATCACCGGTGCGGCGGGCTCCATCGGCTCCGAACTCGCCCGGCAGGTCGCCCTCCACCGGCCGAAGAAGCTCATCCTCCTCGATCAGGCGGAGAGCGACCTCTACTTTCTGGAGCTGGAGCTCCGGAAGCGGCATCCGGAACTCTTTCTCGTACCCGTTATCGGGAACGTTCTCGATGAGGCGTGTGTGGGCACCCTCTTTCGCAGCTGTCATCCGGAGCGCGTCTTCCACGCAGCCGCCTACAAGCACGTGCCGATGATGGAGGCGAATGTGCGGGAGGCGATCCGGAACAACGTGCTGGGGACGTGGAAGGTGGCGCGGATGGCAGGAGAGTATGGGTGCGAAAAGTTCGTCCTGATCTCCACGGACAAGGCGGTGGATCCCGCGAGCGTCATGGGCGCGACGAAGAGGGTGGCCGAGCTCGCGACGATGGCGTGCCATGACCGCTTCGGAGGCACGTCCTTCGTCGCCGTGCGGTTCGGAAACGTGTTGGGCTCGAACGGAAGCGTGATTCCGGTCTTCCAGCGGCAGCTCGAGGTCGGAGGCCCGCTCACGGTCACACATCCGGACGTGACGCGGTACTTCATGACGACCTCGGAGGCTGTACAACTGGTCCTCCAGGCGTCCGTGTTGAAGGACGCGCAAGGGCAGGTGGCGATGCTCGACATGGGCGAGCCGGTCCGGATCGTGGAGCTGGCCGAGAACCTGGTCCGCCTCTCCGGGCTTCGCGTGGGGAGCGATGTGGACATCGTCTTCACCGGGCTTCGCCCCGGGGAGAAGCTCCACGAACAGCTCGCCGCCGACCATGAACGGACGAGGGCCACAGCCGTCCGGAAGGTGCGGATCGTGGAGAGTTCCGGAGCATCCGCCGCTTTTTGCGCCACCTGGGAGCGGATGGAAGCGCTCGATCCGGAGATTGCTGCCGCCGACGGGGAGGACCTTCGCGTACTCCTCTCCCAACTGGTCGGCCTTCCTCACTCCGGGCTCAGTCAAACGGTGAGGGCTCGCGCTGTATGAGGGCGCGGACCGGATGATCCCGCTCGCAGCAGGTTTTTTTGCGCGGTGTGTTCTCAGAGAGAATACGCGTTCACGGGCGAGAACGAGGGGTGGTTGCGCTGAACGTCTCGAGTTTTTCCTCGACGTACCTGGCGAGCTGTTGCCGGATGCGGATCCGGTCGAATTCGAGAGCCCGGCGGCGGGCGCGATCCGGATCCCACACGTGCTCGAGCGCTCGGGCGACCGCCCTGTTCAAGGCCTCGGAAGAGGGTTCGTGGAAGAAGACGCCGGTCTCGCCCTCCACTACGGTCTCGAGGGCTCCCCCCCTCCCATATGCTACGACCGGTTTGCCGCAGGCCATCGCCTCGAGTGGGGTGATGCCGAAGTCCTCCTCCCCGGGAAAGAGGAAGGCGGAGCACCCTCGGTAGTAGCGGACGAGTTCGGCAGGCTCCACCCAGCCGGTGAATTCGACGTTGGGCCCTGCCTTCCGGCGGAGGGCGCTCATCTCCGGGCCGTCTCCCACGACGACGAGCTTTCGGCCGGACGTCTTGCAGGCATCGACCGCGAGATCGGCGCGCTTGTAGCCGGTCAACTCGCCCACGAAGAGGAGATACCCTTCGTCCGCAGGATCTCCCGGCGTAAAGCGTTCGCAGTCGACCGGACAGTGGATCACATCGGCCTCGCGTCCCCAGTAGCGCTGGATCCGCTTTCGCACGTTCTCGGAGTTCGCGAGGAAATGATCGACTCGCTGGGCTCCGGCATAGTCCCAGACCCGGAGCCAGGCCGCGATCGGCCCCCAGAGCATCCTCCGGATGGGGCCCAGCGTCCGAGCGTATTCCGGAGCCATGTTCCAGAGGTACCGCATGGGAGTCTCGGTATAGCAGATGTGGCAGGTTTCCGGCTGCGTGATCACGCCCTTTGCAGGGCCGGACTCGGAGCTGATCACCAGGTCGTAGTCGCGGAGGTCGAAGGACTCGAGCGCCATGGGCATGAGCGGAAGGTACATCTGGTACCGGGAGACGCCGAAGGGCAGGCGTTGGATGAAGGACGGCGTCACCTTGTGGCGGTTGATCGTCTCCGACATGGCGTCGCGATCGTACACGAGGGTGTAGAGGTCGGCCTCGGGGAAGAGCTCGCAGAAGAGCTCCAGCAGGCGCTCTCCACCTCGCATCTTTACGAGCCAGTAATGGACGATGGCGACCCGCAGGGGACGAGTCACCGCACCGGCCGCCCGAGGCCGGAGCCGGTGCCGCTCGCTCCCCCCGGGATGAATCGTCTCACCAGGGCACGTCCTTGAATTCCGGTTGGAAAGGTGGGTCCGCCTTGCAAGGGCAGGGTAGGAACGTGAGGCGGTCCGGGCAAGGCGGAGGAGCCAGGTGAAGCTGGCCGTGGACTCGTGTCTCCTCCATGGAGGGGGCATCGGACGGTACCTTCGGGAGTTGACGGCCCGATGGCTCGAGCGCAGCGAGATTCATGAGATCCTCTTCATGGGCGACCCGGATGAACTCGACCCCTTTCTCGAGAAGCACGACGACCGACGCGTGGGTCGAGTTGTGGGGTGGCCGGGCGGACCCTATTCGGTCAGACGACACGTCAGTTGGCCTGGAGCGCCGCGCCGCGCCGCAGCCTCCGCGGACGTCACCTTCTTCCCCCACTATGACGTGCCTCTGTTCGGGGTGCCGAGCCCGTACGTCGTCACCGTTCACGACCTGACGCACTTCCGGGTTCCGGAAGCGTTCCCTGCGGTCAAGCGCTGGGCCGGTTGGCGTTTGCTCCGGAGGGCGGTGAAGGGTGCAGAGGAGGTGGTCACGGTCTCGGAGAGGAGCCGGAGGGATCTGGAGCACGCCTTTCCGAGGCGAACGCCGAGGATCCAGGTCGTGGCGAACGGAGTCTCGTCCACCTTCCGGCGTCCTTCCTCCGCGGGAGCGGATGAGCTCCCCCGTTCGTGGAACGAAAAGAAGCCGTACCTGCTCTTCACCGGTGGTGACCGTCCGCACAAGAACCTGCCGTTCGCCATCGAGGTGCATCGGCGGCTCAGGGAGGAGTGGCCTGATCTGCGCCTGCTGGTACTGGGCACGATCGAGGGGAACGGGCAGGGCCCGGACGGAGTGGTCGAGCTTGGTGCGCTCTCCGATGGGGAGCTACATGGGGCACTGGCCGACGCGATCGCGGTGTTGATCCCGTCCCTCTACGAAGGGTTCGGTCTCCCCGCGCTCGAGGCGATGGCGTGTGGAACTCCGGTGGTGGTGTCGAACCGGGGCTCGCTACCGGAGGTCGTGGGAGACGCCGCAAAGGTCCTCGACCCGGTGGCGCCGGAGCCCTGGGTACAGGCGGTGCTCGATCTCGTGGAGAAACCGGAAGCGCGCACGACATGGGTCCAAAAGGGAATCGAACGAGTCGATGCTTTCTCCTGGAGCAAGGCGGCGGACCAGACGCTGAAGATCCTGACCGCGGCGCGGGAACGCCGGCGATGAGAGGCACGGTCGCGAAGCTGCTGGCCCTGCTCACTCCCCGGGAGCGACGCCGCGGCCTCATCGTGCTGTGCATGATGCTGCTGCTGGCCGTGCTCGAAACCGCCGGAGTAGCCTCGGTGATGCCCTTTCTCGCGATCCTCGGGAATCCCGAGATGGTGGAGGCCAACCCTGCCCTGAAGTGGGCGTTCGAACGGGGAGGTTTCAACTCCGTCGACAGCTTCCTCTTCGCCCTCGGAATCGGGGCGTTCCTGCTCGTGGTCTCGTCCGCACTCTTCCGGATCGTCACGACCTATGCGATGAACCGGTTCGTCCAGATGCGGCGGTATTCCATCGGTTCGCGCCTCCTTCAGGTCTACCTCAGGCAGCCGTACGTGTTCTTCTTGAATCGGAACAGCGCGGACCTTTCGAAGAGCATCCTCTCCGAGGTGGACGAGTTGGTGAGCAAGGTGATCAAGCCCGCGATCGACCTCACCGCATACGGCCTCGTCGCCGGCTTGCTCGTGGTGCTACTCGTCGCATTCGATCCGATGCTTGCCCTGGTGGTGACATTGATGATCGGGGGTGCCTACCTCGTCATCTACGTGGGTGTACGAGGCCTGTTGAACAGAATGGGGGGGGACAGGGTGCTGGCGAATCGGGAGCGGTTCACAGCGGCGAGCGAGGCATTCGGGGGCATCAAGGACCTGAAGGTGCTCGGCCGGGAGGGGGCCTATGTGGCACGCTTCCAGGATCCTGCCGCTCGGTTCGCTCGCTACCATTCCCTTGCCGCCACTTTGTCGGCAGCTCCCAAGTACCTGATCGAAGCCGTGGGGTTTGGTGGGTTGCTTGCGCTCTCCCTGGTGTTGATGAGCACCAGGGAAACGCTGGGAGAGGTCCTCCCCCTCCTCGGCCTCTACGCATTTGCCGGATACCGCCTGCTACCGGCTGCCCAGCACATCTACGCAGCGGCCAGCGCGCTTCGCTTCGGGTTCCCCGCTGTGGAGGCGGTCTACCAGGACCTGTCCCAAAGACCGAAGACCGCACAGAAGCCGGCCGGAAAGCAGGCGCCCCTCCCCCTACGGCAGAGCATCCGCTTCGAGTCTGTCGGCTTCCGGTATCCCGGTGCAGAGAGGGACGCTCTCGAAGGGCTGGACATCACCATCCAGGCTCGAACCTCCGTCGCGTTCGTGGGGGAGACGGGAGCGGGGAAGACCACGGCGGTGGACCTCGTCCTCGGTCTACTGGAACCCACACGTGGCAACATCCTGATCGACGACCAGGAGTTGGTCCCGGGGAACCTCCGTCGATGGCAACGCTCGATCGGATACGTCCCGCAGACGATCTACCTTGCGGATGCATCCGTGTCCGAGAACATCGCCTTCGGCCTGGATCGGAGCGAGATCGACCAGGAAGCCGTGCAGCGCGCCGCGCGGATCGCGAACATCCACACTTTCATTTCGAGCGAGCTGCCCCGAGGCTATGACACCGAGGTGGGCGAGCGCGGCGTGCGTCTGTCGGGTGGCCAGCGGCAGCGCATCGGGATTGCCCGCGCCCTCTATCACGATCCGGCACTGCTGGTTCTGGACGAAGCCACGAGTGCGCTCGACAGTGGGACGGAACGAGCGATCATGGAATCCGTGGAGCGACTGAGCGGAGACAAGACGATCCTCATGATCGCTCACCGGATGAGCACGGTGAAGGGCTGTGACAAGATCATCGTCCTGGAGGGGGGGCGCGTACGGGGGGTGGGACGGTTCGAGGAGCTCAAGCACTCCAATGAGGTGTTCCGGAGGTTGGCGGTGGCATGACCCACTCGGGACCCCCGGTGGAGGGAAGCCCGACAATCTCCGTCGTCATTCCCACCTGCGATCGGCCCGAATTTGCCGAGCAAGCGATCGCTTCCGCATTGGCACAGACCCTTCCTCCGTCCCAGGTCATCCTCGTGGACAACGGATACAATCCGTTCGCGGGTCCACGCGACCGACACCGGCTCTCCGTGCTGCGACTGCCGCCGAGGTGTGGCGCATCGAGGGCCCGGAACGCGGGGGCACGAGCAGCGAAGGGAGAGTATCTGGCATTCCTGGACGATGATGATTGGTGGTCTCCATCGTTTCTCGAAGAGCTCCACCGCACGCTGATCCGGGATGGCACGCGCTGCGGGTACGGGCGGAAGGATCGTTGGAGAGACGGCCGGCTGAGGCACTACAAGACGCCCGGTCCAGAGGATATGACCGTAGAGAATCTACTCCGGCGAAACCCGGGGACCGGTGGGATGAATCTGCTGGTCGAGCGCCGCCTCTTCATCGAAATCGGGGGGTTCGACGAGGAGTTGCCGGCGAGCGAGGATCGAGCGTTCGCCCTGGAGGTTCTCCTGGCGGGGGAGGAGATCGCATGCGCCCCGAAGGCCGTGTCGGTGGCCCGTCATCACGATGGGGAGCGGCTCCGACAGGATCCCCGTCGGAGGCTCGCGTTCGTCTGGAAGTACCGGAGGCATCTGCCGCGGACCGAATGGGTCGGCCGCGCGCTGGAACTCTACGCGCAGTGGGCCTTCGGGATCTGCAGAACGATCTGGAGCCGTAGGCCGGCATGACAGGGATCGACCGACTTCTGGACGGTGCACGGTGGTGGTGGAGAGAGGAGGTCGCGCGAAGGGGGCGCGGGCGCCATCGGGTGCCGGCCTATTGGTTCCCGAAAGCCAATTTCGGGGACGCGATGTCTCCGGATCTCATGAGGCATGTTCTGGGGTTGAAGCCCCTTCCCGTCCGCAGCCACTTCCCCGCGAAGCTCCTCGGCACCGGCAGCATCGTGCAACGGTCCCAGCCCGGCGATGTGATTTGGGGCTCGGGCCTCCTCTACCCCGTCGACATCCCGGTCGAGGGGCGCACCTTCCTTGCTGTTCGAGGTCCGAGAACGTGGAGCTGCATTTCAGGAGATGTCCCGGAGGTCTACGGCGACCCCGCGATGCTGCTGCCCCGGATTTATCGACCGAAGCGATCGCTCCGAACGTACGAGCTGGGGGTCGTCGCCCACTACCGTGACAAGGACGTGCTGCGAACGAACGATCCGTCGGTCTTGAACATCGATGTGGAGACATACGATTGGCGTGCGGTGGTCGACGACATATGCCGCTGCGATGTGATCGTCTCGTCCTCCCTTCACGGGATCATCGTAGCCGAATCCTACGGGGTCCCTGCCGTGTGGGTGCAGCCTACCGACCGCATCAAAGGCGGTCACTTCAAGTTCCTGGACTACTACGAGGGTACCGGCCGTGCGTCATCCGGGCCGTCTGCTTGGAGTGGGAGGCTCTCGCGGGTGACTGCATCGGCTCAGGCGCCACCGGTCCTGGATCCAGAGCCCCTGGTCCGTGCGTGGTGGGCTGACATCGGGGTCGGAGCGCGGTCACCATGGACAGACAACCATGAGACAGACCTTCGATGATGCTGCAACGCGTCGAGCTGTTGGGGTCGATGGGAGCCGGGAAGACCACTCTGTTCAAGAATCTCCTCAAGTTGACGCGGAGACGGTCCGTGCCCTTCACCCTCAGCTCGGCAAAAAAGGAGAAGGAGGCCGTTCTCCTGAGGGAGTCGCGACGGCGATCCGTGCTCCATTACCTGGCCCTGAGAACCCTCTTCCGGGTGCCGTCACTGCGAGCTGCTCTCCTCAGGGAGAAGATCACCGCTTCGGCATGGCGGGCGCTGGAGTCCCGCCAGCACGATCTGGGTCCGGTCATCCATCACCTCTTTCACGAGCGAAGCGAAAGGGACGGGAATCCCACCCATAATCTGAGGCGTCTCGACTGGTTCATTCGAGACCTGACGGATGTCGTGCTGCTGGAGGCGCACGGAGAGCCGACGGTTCTGTTGCACGATGAGTCACTCCTGCAACGAGGCCTGGGCTTCGGCTTCGGGACCAGAAACGGGTATGCGGAGGCGGAGCGTTACTTCACCGTGGTCCCCCTTCCCACGGCCGTGATCCACCTGACCGGCTCGCCGGCGGTCCTGGCTGAACGGATTCGAACGCGGGACGGCCCCAAATCTCGAAAGCTCGCGCACGTCGATGAGGTCTGTCAGCTCTCCACTGCGGTTTGCAAAATCCTTCGACAGCGGCATTTGCCCGTGGTCCAGATCGACGCTCTCGGCGATCCCCTCGAGAATGCCCGCCATGCGCTCGAAGAGCTGCAGAAGGTGCTGCGAAGAGAGGAGGGGCCTATAGGGCCGAGCCGCGATCAGACGTCGGAGGCTCGGGAACAGAGCGGGCGGAGGGTAGGCTGACGAAGGGCAAGGGGGTCGTCCCCGGACCGGAAGGCGCGGAAGGGGAAGGCCGTCCGCCGGATCATGAACTCGCGGGGCCCGGATCGGTGATGGTTTCCGTGGTGATTCCGACGCACGATCGCGAGCACCTCGTGGGGCGTGCGATCGAGAGCGTGCTCGCCCAGAGCTACTCGGATTGGGAATGTATCGTTGTCGACGATGCCTCGGTGGACTGCACGGAGCGGGTGGTGCGCGGGTTCGATGATCCCCGTATTCAGTACCTGCGACGAGATGAGCAGGGCGGGGGGGCGGCTGCTCGGAACACCGGAATCCGGCAAGCCCGCGGGCGGTATGTGGCTTTCCTCGATTCCGACGACGAGTGGCTACCGCACAAGCTCGAGCGCCAGATCGACGCCCTCGGGAGGAGCGACCTCCCGGACGTGGCGCTCGTGTACACGGGATCGACCGTGGTGCACGGAGGTTACCCCTCCGCCACACGTCCGGCCACGCATCGCGGGGACGTATACGAGACCGCCCTCCGGAGGAACATCATCGCGGAGACCTCGCGGGTGATGGTGGCGCGGGAAGCGCTCCTCGAGGTCGGCGGTTTCGATGAACGGCTTCCCGCGTCCCAGGACTTCGAGCTCTGGATCCGGATCGCCGCTCGCTACCCCGTCGAATGTGTGCCTGAAGCCCTCGTGCGGATCCACCGCTCGGACCGCGAGCGGCGAATCACCTCCGACTCCTCGGCCGTCTCCCGGGCTCGGGATCTCGTGTTCACGAAGCATCGGGCCCGCTACCGCGAAACGGGCCTCGAGTTCGATCGGATGATCCGGCTCGGGGTCCTCGCACATGGGCGGGCCTTCGATCGGGCGGAGGCGCGCCGATGGTACCGCGGCGCGCGTAGGGTGCGGCCCTGGAACGCGGTTCCGTACTGCCTCCTCGGCGCCACGTTGATTCCGCAATCACTCGTTCGGCTGCTCGTCACCTCGACGGACTGGATGCGAGCGCAGTTTCGTCAGCGAATGGACTCGTGAGAGAGACCTCCCTGGTCTGCCTCCTCGACAAGGAGGCGCCACCGGAACACTCCTTCGTCGACGGAATGCTCGCGAAGGTCCTCGGGCGCGAGCCGGACCTCCACGTATACCTCGTCGTATCGAGGCCGCCGGGGGCCGGGATCGAATGGGAGCGCGTCCGTCGCCATCACGATGCGGTCTGCCTGCCCGTGCTCGCTCGGCGGCGCGGGATGGGGCGCATCACGAACTTCGTGCGAGGTGCCCTGGTCGTCCGGGCCTTGATTCGTCGTGAACGATCCAAGGGGCGGCAGGTGGTCCTGTTCGTCCGAAACGAGCCGACGTATCTGCTGATCGCCGCCGCGTTCAAGCATCGCTGCGATCGACTGATCTTCCAGAGCAGCTTTCCTCATGAGGAGACCCACCCCCGCCCTCTGATGCGATGGGGAGCGAAGCTTCTCTACCGGATCGCACGAAGTCCCGTCGATGCGGTGTTAGCGGTGAGCCCCACGGGACTCGAACGGGTCGAGCGGCTCTTCCCGGCTGCGAGCCTGGGCCGCTACATCCCGCTGATGGCGGATGTGCCCGGAGAAGCCGGAAGGAGGAGTGTGACACCCGCACAGACGACAGGCCCTGAGCCCCTTCGGTTCATCTACATTGGGGACCACGCACGCTCTCGCCAGTTCGAGGTGGTCTTCGCGGCGCTCGCTGCGGCCGTCGAACGGGGGTTCGAGGGCCGCGTCGAGTTCGTTGGGGCCGATCCGGGGGAGTTGACGCACATACGCTCCCTGGCGCACGTGCCCGAACTGGAGTCGGTGGGTGTGCTCTCCTTCCGCGCGAAGGTGCCGAGGTCCGAGGTCTGGGATCTGCTTCACTCCGCGGACGTGGGGCTCAGCCTTTTGCCCCGCAGTGCCATGAACCGGGAGCGTTCACCCACGAAGCTCACGGAGTACATGGGGGCGGGGCTCGCGGTGCTTGCCACCCGGGGGGTTCCCCTCCAGGAGTCGTTCATCGAAGAATCCGGAGGGGGCCTTCTGGTGGAGTGGTCCGAGAATGCGATTCGGGACGGCTTTCTGGCCCTATCGAAGGATCCGTCGAAGGTACGGGCGATGAAAAGGAGAGCGGCCGAGTACGCGGCGAGGGAACTCCGCTACGAGAGCTGTCGGGGCATCTTCCGGGAGTTGATGGGGGCGCAGCTGTCTCGCCCCGCGCACACGTGAGCTTCGACGGCATTCCGATCACCTTCGACGAGCTTCTGCTCTCCGCGGTCTCCCTCGGGCTGGGAGGGGCGGTGCTGGTGTGGAGCGTTCGCCACGGGCGCCATCTCGTACTTCCGCTTGCCGCAGCGCTCGTCATCCGGGCCCTCGTGGCGGTGGCGCACCGGCTCTGGAACGTGGTGCCTCAGGGCCGATCCGATGCGGTGCGATTCGAGCGGTTCGCCTGGGAGTGGTCTCAGAGCGGCTGCGGACGAGTCTGGGAACACCTCCACCTCAGCGGCTCCTACGTATACAGCTACATCCTGGGCGAATTGTACGCCTGCACCGCGCGCGCCCCTCTGATGGCCCAGATGCTGAACGTCGTCCTGGGCGTGTGGATCGTCTACCTGATCGCGAGGACGACGCAGATGGTCTGGGGTCGGGATGCCGCGGTGCGGATCGCCTGGGTCGCGGCGGTGTTTCCGGCTCTCATCATCTACTCGACGGTGACGCTCAGAGAGGTCTGGGTCGTAGTCGGGTTCATGAGCGGCGTCTACTTCCTCGTGCGGTGGGTGGAGTGCGGACGGACCTCCTGTTTCGCCATGGCGATTGCCGGCTTCCTCGTCGCTTCGCTCTTCCACGGCGCGATGTTCTTCGCTGTCGTCGCGGTGATGGGCGTGCTCATGGTGCAGGCTCTGGGTGCCCTCCTCAGGCTCCCTCGTGTCGGATCCGCGAAACGGTCCGTCGTCGGAGGGGCGCTCTTCTCCGTTGTCCTCGGAACGTTTGCATATGGCGGGCTCGACCAGCTCCACCTTTCGAGCGTGGGCGATCTCTACCGCCTGGGTGACGACGGGCTCGGCACGATCGAGGCGGTAGGTGGGGCCGGGATGAGGGGGGGGACCGCTTATCCCGAATACCTGATGCCGAGGGGGGAGGTGGATATCATATGGCAGACCGTGCCGCGAATGGCGTATCTGCTGATCGGGCCACCGCCGTGGGAGGTCACGAGCCCGGCCCTGCTGATCGGCTTTCTCGACAGTCTGTTCTACATCCTCGCAATCGTGCTGCTCTGGCGGTACCGACACCGGTGGTGGCACCGGCCAGAACTGAGACTCCTGTTCGTGATCGGGCTGAGCCTCACGTTCGTCTACGGGTGGGGGACTTCGAACTTCGGGACCGGTCTCCGGCACCGTGCAAAATTCGTGGGGCTCTTGATGATCATGGTGGCGGGACTGCTCGGACGGCGCGCCCGTCGGGCGCCTCGAGCCCCTCCTGAACGGGTTCGGCGGACCGACTCGACTCCGGTGCGCGGGAAGGCATGAGGATTGCAGACCGGGAAGGCATGCGGATTGCAATCATAGGCACCATTTCGTCCTCCATGGTGAGTTTTCGCGGCCCTCTCCTCGATGCCCTGGCCGCTGCTCGACACCAGGTGTTCGCGTTCGCGATCGATTACGACGAGGAGACGGAGAGGGCCGTGAGGGTGCTGGGTGCGACCCCGGTTCACTTCAAGCTGGACCGTACCGGAACGAGCCCGCTTCACGATGCCCGCTCGGTCCTGACGCTCACCGCGCTCCTTCGGAGGCACCGCATCGAGCTGATGCTGAGCTATTTCCTCAAGCCGGTGATCTACGGAACGACTGCCGCAGCGCTCGCCCGGGTCCGGAATCGCTTCGCTCTCCTGCCGGGCCTGGGATATGCGTTCACCGGCGACGACCTGCACCCTCGATCCCGGCGCTCCTTCCGGCGCCGGCTCGTTCGCAGCGCGATCAAGCCGATGCTCCGCGCCACCCTTGCTCTGAACGAGCGGGTGTTCTTCTACAACCCCGACGACATCGAGGAACTCACCGCTCTGAACCTCCTGGACCCGCGAAAGGTCGAACGGCTCAACGGCACCGGAGTGGACGTCGAGTCGTTCTCCGCCTCGGCGCCGGTGACGCATCCGGTCTCCTTCCTGCTCGCCGCACGCCTCCTCGACGAGAAGGGCATTCGGGAGTATGCCGATGCCGCTCGACGGGTCAAGGCTCAGTGCCCGCACGTCCGGATCGTCCTTCTGGGAGGGGAGGATTCCAACCCGGGAGCCATACCGACACGGGAGGTGCGGGGTTGGGTCGAGGAAGGGCTCCTCGAGTGGCCGGGCCATGTTTCGGACATCCGTCCTTGGCTCGATATGAGCAGCGTATACGTGCTGCCCTCCTATCGGGAGGGGGTTCCCCGAAGCACCCAGGAGGCGATGGCCAAGGGACGTCCGATCATCACCACGGATGCACCGGGGTGTCGTGAGACCGTGAGGGAGGGAGAGAACGGGTTCCTGGTTCCGGTTTGGGACTCGGAAGCGCTGGCGGACCGGATGATGCGGTTTGTGCGGGAGCCGCAGTACATCTCCCGAATGGGCCGGGTCAGCCGCCGGATGGCCGAGGAGCGCTTCGACGTGCACGCGATCAACCGGCGCATCCTCGAGGTCATGGGGCTCTGAGCGAACGATGGGCCGGGACGCCACCTACCAGCACGTGAAAAGGGCCCTTGATGTCGTGGTCGCAGGCACGGGGCTGGTCGTGCTTCTTCCGTCGATGTTCGTCATCGGTGTCGCGGTGCTCGTGTCCGTGGGACGGCCGGTGCTGTTCCGCCAAGCGCGCCCGGGGCTCCACGGCGAGCTGTTCACGATCCTGAAGTTCCGCACCATGAGGCACGAGCAGGACGAGGCTGGGCGGCCTCGTCCGGACCATCAACGGCTCACCCGAGTCGGTCGCCTCCTCCGTTCGACGAGCCTCGACGAGTTGCCGGAGCTCTGGAACGTGTTCAAGGGAGAGATGAGCCTGGTGGGCCCTCGCCCTCTCCTGGTCAACTACCTCCCACTCTACTCCGAAGAGCAGGTGCGGCGGCACGAAGTTCGACCGGGCATCACCGGATGGGCCCAGGTCAACGGTCGGAACTCCGTACCGTGGGAGGAACGTTTTCGAATGGACGTCTGGTACGTGGAGAATCGAAGCCTTCTCCTCGACCTCCGGATCCTGGCGACGACGCTCCTGAGGGTCGTGCAGGCACGGGACATCTCCGCACCGGGACACGTCGCCCAACCACCGTTTCAAGGTCGGGAGGAGCGGACCTCTCGATGATCGACGCGGTGCTTGGCGCCGGAGGCCACGGAAGGGAGTTGATCGAGCTTCTTCGAGATGCCGCCTCACCGACCGGTGGGCCTGATCGGGAGATGGTCGTGCTCGATGACGATCCGGAGCTTCACGGGACCAGGGTGGGAGGCGTAGCAGTCGCAGGGCCCCTCTCGATGCTCACTCGACTCGGTCCGGAAGTGTCGTGCTATCTCGGCGTCGGCTACCCGGAGGTGAAGCGGCGAATCTTCGAGGCCGTCCCGGGCGTTCCTGTAGACTGGCCTCCGGCCGTTCACCGGTTTTCGGCCATCGGTGGGGACGTCGAGGTCGGGCGAGGTGTGCTCGTCCAGGCCGGGTGTGTCGTCACGACGGGGGTGAAGGTCGGCGGCTTCGCCACCCTGAACGTAGGAGCGACGGTCAGCCACGACTGCACCGTGGCCGAGTGGGCTACCCTTTCGCCGGGAGTCCACATCGCCGGAAACGTCTCGATCGGGGAAGGGGCCTTCCTCGGAATCGGGGCTTCGGTGATCCAGAACGTGCGGATCGGCGCCTGGAGCGTGGTCGGAGCAGGCGCATTGGTTCTGGAGGACGTGGAGCCGCACTCGGTGGTCGTGGGAGTGCCTGCACGGCCGATTCCCACATACAAGAAAGGTAGCCATGGCAGCCCGTGAACTCGTGCCCCGGATCTATCTTTCTCCTCCGCACATGGAGGGGGAGGAAACAGAGCTGCTCCGGAACGCGCTCGAGTCGAACTGGGTCGCCCCTGTGGGGCCCCATGTCGATGCGTTCGAAAGCGAGTTCTCCGAGAGCGTTGGGTCCCGCCACGCGGTTGCCCTCAACTCCGGAACCGCAGCCCTCCACCTTGCGTTGCGGGTCACCGGAGTCGGAGCCGGCGATCAGGTGATCGTGCCGAGCCTGACCTTCGTGGCCAGTGTCAATCCGATCCGATATCTCGGAGCGGAGCCGGTCTTCGTGGACAGCGAAAGGGCCTCCTGGAACCTCGATCCCGACCTCCTCGAGGAGACTCTCCACCGAAGGGCTCGCGCGGGGCGCCTCCCCGCTGCGGTCGTCGTCGTCCATCTGTACGGGCAGGTGGCGGACCTCGAGCGGATCCGGACGGTTTGCGAGGAGCACGGAGTCCCGATGATCGAGGACGCGGCCGAAGCGCTTGGTGCCCGGTACGATGGCCGTGGCCCCGGCACATTCGGTCGGGCCGGCATCTTCTCATTCAACGGGAACAAGATCATCACCACTTCCGGGGGGGGGATGCTCGTCACGAACGACGAACAGCTCGCCGGCCGAGCCCGGAAGCTTGCCACGCAGGCTCGCGATCCGGCACCCCATTACGAGCATTCCGAGCTCGGGTACAACTACAGGCTCAGCAATCTCCTGGCGGCCGTTGGAAGGGTGCAGCTCCGGGTGCTGGACGAGCGGGTCCGGGCCCGTCGGGCGAACTTCCGAAGCTACCAGGAGCGACTCGCCGACCTCCCCGGCCTCTCGTTCCAGCCGGAGGCCCCGTGGGCCACCCATACGCGCTGGCTCACGTGCCTTCTCGTGAAGAGGGATGAGTTCGGAGCTGCGCCGGAGGAGATCCGATCCGCCCTCGAGGCAGAGAACATCGAATCCCGCCCGGTCTGGAAGCCGATGCACCTTCAGCCGCTGTACCGAGGGTGTGAACGACTCGGCGGCAAGGTCTGCGAGGATCTCTTCCACCGAGGGCTCTGCCTGCCTTCCGGCTCCGCGCTCACGACCGCCGACCTGGACCGTGTGACGGATGTGGTGCGGGCGGTACACCGGCCATGAAGCGGGACCGGCGTCGGGAGCGGTTCCTGCTCCTTCTTCTCCTCCTCCTCTGGGCTGCTCCGGGGGCGATCCAGGCACAGCTCCCACCGGACACCCCCGAGGTCCTCCGTGCCGGGGACCTCATCCAGATCGAGGTCTGGCGTCAGGAGGAGTTCAGCGGAGAGTTCGCCATCACCGCATCCGGGTCGATCGCGCACCCACTTTACAGGACGATCTCGGCGGCAAACCGGCCGATCGACGACGTCGAAGCGGAGCTGCGGGAGTTCCTCACCGCGTTCGAGGCCAACCCGAACTTCGTGGTCGACGCCCTCTTCCGGGTGGCCGTGGGAGGGGAAGTGCGCGAGCCGAGCATCCACACGGTGCGGCCGGGCGCCACGGTCGCCGAAGTGGTCGCGATGACGGGGGGCATCACGGAGCGCGGCCGACTGGATCATGTGCTCCTTCGACGTGGGGGCGAGGCGTACCGACTCGACCTGACCGATCCGCAACGAGGCCTGCGCGACGTGACCGTGCGCTCCGGGGACGAAATCGTCGTCGAACGGCGCCGGGATGTTTTTCGCGACTACATCGCACCCGTTTCCAGCGTGCTGGGAGCGGTCCTGACGCTTTCTCGAGTGCTCAACCTCTTCTGATAATGACGGTGCTCGCCCTCGATCGATCAGGAGGAGGCGACCGATGACCGATCGGCTTCCCGGACGTCCGAGGCGTCTGCCCGTTGAAAGGGCAAAGCCGGATGCGGGGAGGGTCGCTTTCTCCGAGCGTGATGGGCCTTCGGACGAGGTCGGGCTGCGGGACGTACTCGGAATCCTTCGGCGGCGGCTCTGGCTCTTCGTCATCCTCGGGCTGGCGGTCGGGGCAGGGGCGACGGGCTGGGCCTCCTTTCACGCGCCGACGTACGAGGCGCAGGCCGTGGTTCGCCTCGATGGGACTGCGGGGAGTTCCATGGGGGGGGTCGCAGGGGAGCTGCGGCTCCTCGGGATCGGTGGGGCGCGGGGAGGCCCGAGCTCTCTCCTCTCGGAGGTCGAGCTCTTCCACAGCCAGAGAATCCTCGAGACCGTGGTGGATCAGGTCGGGCTCCGGTTGACCTCGCCGACCCGTGGTTTTCCGAGAAGCCTCGTCGAGGGCGTCGTGGTCGATCCAGATGCACCGGCCGATACCCTCTCCCTTCGTTTCCGGAGCGAGTCCGTGGAGGCCGCCGGCTCCGGGGCCATCCAGAGCGCCGGTTACGGTGAGGGTCTCGTGTTCCCCCAGCTCCGCTTCACGATCGCGGAGCAGCCTCCCGTGGAAAAGGCAACCCTCCTCCTTCGAAGCCCCGGCCAGGCGACGCTCGCTCTCGAAGATCGGCTGACCGTGGAGGTGCGGGAGGGGACGGACGTCGTGGATGTCCGCTACCAGGACCCGGACCCGCACTTCGCACAGCTCGTAGTGAACACGGCTGTCCGCGTCTTCCACGCGGACCACGAGGAGCGGGCCCGCCGCGAGTCCTTCCTCAGGCGGGTGTTCGTCGAGGAGCAGCTCTCGCAGGCGCGCGACGCGCTCGAGAGCCTGCAGGACGTGCTCGGCGACTTCAGGACACGTGAGCGGGTATTCAGCTCCCGAGAGTGGTTTGCCGGGCAGCAGGCCGGGCTCATGGAGCTACAGATCCGTCGCGAGGAGCTGGAGGCGGATCGCCGAATGTACAGCACGATCATGGACGGCCTTCAAGGTGGGGATCCCGAACGGTCCGCGGAACGTCTCGAGACGCTCGTGGCAGCTCCCGAAGTGGCGGGAAACCTCGTCGTCGGAAATCTCTACCGCGAGCTGGTTCGCTACGAGACCGTGCGGGACTCGCTCGTCGGTGGACCGTGGGGAGCGGCGGCCGACAACCCGGATGTAGCATGGACCGAGCAGCAGATCGACAACGTCCGCCGGCGCCTGGAGCGGGCGGTCCGGAGTCATCTCGACGCCCTCGATGTCAGGATCGAAGCGCTCGGGGAGTTCCGGGAGCGGATGGGGGAGGAGATGGAGACGCTCGCGGCCACGGAGGCTGAGGAGGCCCGTCTCGTCCATCAGGTGGAATCGATGAGCCGCACCGCCGACCGGTTGAGCGAGGAGTACTTCGCTGCGCGGATGGCCGAGGAGACAGCAGAGGGCCGGGTGGACATCGTCGACCTCGCCCCGCTCCCGCTCCGGGGGTCCGGGATGAGCCTCCCGCTGGTCCTGGTGCTCGGAGTCGCGCTGGGGCTCATGGTCGGCGGAGTGGCGGCGTTCGTGCTCGAGGGCCTGAATACCTCTATCCGCAGGGAGGAGGAGCTCGAAGGGGCCCTTCAGATCCCCGCGGTCGGTGTGATCCCCCAGATCGTGCCAGGGAAGTGGGGCGACCTTCGAAGGCGGCTACTCTCCAGCGGCCGGGCGGATCGGACGGCCGCCGCCGGACCCGGACGGCGCTCGAACAGCCTGCGAAAGGATGGCCGACTCGTCGTCACACTCCTCCCGGAGCCTTCGGCCTCGTCGGAGGCCTACCGCACGCTTCGGACGAACCTCCTCTTCTCCGACGGATCCCACGAACTGAGGAGTATCGTCGTCACCAGCCCCGACGCCACGGAAGGGAAGACGACGACGGCGGCGAACCTCGCAGTGGCCTACGCTCAACACGGGCTCGAGGTGCTCGTCCTCGATTGTGATCTCCGCAACCCGAAGCTCCATGAGACCTTCGGGATGGAACTCACTCCGGGGCTCGTGGAGGTTCTCCTCGACGGGGATGATCCTTCCGTGGCCGTTCAACCCTTCGGCGGTACGGAGAACCTTTTCGTCCTCCTCGCAGGTCGGCGTCCGCGGAATCCGACCGAGCTTCTCGGTGGGACCCGGATGCGCAATGCCCTCGCATGTTTCCACGAGCAGTTCGACATGGTGATCATCGACACCCCTCCCCTCGCGGCGGGTGCAGATGGCGCAATCGTGGGGGCCCAGGCAGATGGCGTTCTGCTCGTCGTGCGGGCGGGCTCGACCGAGGAGGAGCCGGCCCGGCACGCGGTTCACCAGCTCGACACGGTCGGGGCTCGCGTCATCGGCGGCGTGTTGAACGATCCGGATGGAGAGCTGCCGAAGTACGGGCGGTACCCTGCGTACTCCTCCGAGGGGCGGTAGACGGTGCCGGCCTGCCGACGCAGGGGCATGAACTCGCGGAGCGTGCCGCGAGCGCAGGACCGGCGCGGTTGTTGCAGGCCTGCCCGAGCGTGAGAGACGTATGAGTGACACCCCCATGACCACCGCTGGAGCGATGGAACCCAATCGGGATCCCGGCAATCCGCGACCCGACGACGAGATCTCCCTCCTCCATCTCCTGAGCGTTCTCCTCAGGCGGCGGTATGCAATCGCTGCATGGACCATAGGGACGACATTGCTCGTCGTTGCGTATTCCATATTCACCTTTTCGCCGACGTACACCTCTGATACTTCCTTCATCCCGCAGGGAGCCGCGCGTGGCGGAGGCGAGCTCCGGGCGATGGCCGGCCGGTTCGGTGTCAGCGTCCCTTCGGAGGGAGCGAGCGAATCCCCGGCGTTCTACTCCGAGCTCCTCCGGTCACGGGAGATTCTGCGACAGGTGCTCGGCGACACGTTCGCGGTGAATCAGGTTCGCCGAGGGGAGACGGTCCATCGCACCGGCACCGTCCTCGAGCTGAACGGGATCGAGAGCGAGGACATGACGATCCGTCGCGACCGAGGCGTTCGCTGGCTCAGGAACGCTATAGCGACGACGACGAGGCCCGAGATTGGTTCGGTCACGCTGTCCGTCACTACGGCGTGGCCCGAGGTCTCCGCCGGGATCGCCCGACGGCTCGTCACGCTCGTGAACGACTTCAACCTGCAGACCCGGCAGTCGCAGGCCGCGGCCGAGCGGACCTTCACCGAGGAGCGGCTGTCCGAAGCACGGGACGAGCTTCTCCACGCCGAGAACGAGCTCAAGCGCTTCCTCGAGGCGAACCGGCAGTTCGAAAATTCGCCCGAGCTCCTCTTCGAGTACGATCGACTCGGGCGGCAGGTCGCACTTCGCCAGGACGTGGTGGCTTCCCTCAGCCAGTCCTACGAGCAGGCCCGGATCACCGAGGTGAGGAACCTCCCGATCATCACCGTCGTGGAGCCTCCCGAGGAGCCCGTGCAGAGGGACCCGCGTGGCCTGGCGCTCCGTGCCGTCCTCGGCCTCATGCTCGGCGGAGTCATGGGGGTTTCCTTCGCGTTCGGTCGGGAGGTGGTGCGCCGGAGGCGGGAGGCAGGGGATCCTATGTACCAGGAGTTCCACGAAGTATGGGAGGAGACGCTGAACGATCTCGGGTGGCCGCGCCGGAGGAAGCTCGGTCCCGGCTCGACCCGCGACGGGGAGGATGTGTGACCGCCATGCGCCCTTGGAAGTCGTTCCTGATCCTCTTCGCTCTTGTGGGGGGTGGCTTTCTCGCGCACGCACCTCTCCTTCTCGAGCTGGGCCTCGCCGCCCAGACTCCCGAGGAGCTTCGGCGGGAGGCGGGGCAGCGCACCGGCCAACCGCTCTCCGATGAAGAGGTCCTGCGCCGGATCCGGGCATCCGGGATGAGCCCCTCCGAGATTCGCAGGGAGCTGGAGCGTCGAGGGGTCGATCCCCGGGTGGCGGAAGCCTTCCTCCAGGGGACGGCGGACGGTGTGGCCGCCGGGACGGACCTCGTGCCTCTGCTGGAGGTCCTCTCCGAGCGGGAGGCGGAGGGTCCACGGGGAGAGATCCCACCTCCGGCAGCGAGGCCGGACGAGGCGGACGTCGGTGATTCCGAACCTCCAGTCTACGGGCGTCACCTCTTCGGGCGCGCAACCTCCGAGTTCGTCGCGATCACCACCGGGCCGGTTCCTCGGGATTATCGCCTGGGGCCGGACGATGAGCTCACGCTCGTCGTCACGGGGGATGTGGAGTTGGCATACGACCTTCGCGTATCCCGCGAGGGGGCGATCGTCATTCCCGACGTGGGTCGGTTATTCGTGAGCGGTCGCACGATGGAGGAGCTGCAGGATGTCCTCTTCCAACGACTCTCTCAGATCTACTCGGGAATCCGGAGGGGACCGGACGCAACCACGCACTTCGACGTGAGCATGGGCCGGCTCCGCTCGAACCAGGTCTATGTGATCGGCGAGGTGGAGCGGCCCGCGGCCTACGAGGTGAGCGGGCTCGCCACGGTCCTCACGGCACTCTACCACGCAGGGGGACCGACCCGGGCCGGATCCTTCCGCGAAGTTCGGGTCAACCGTGGAGGGGAGACGATCGCCACGGTCGACCTCTACGAGTATCTGGCGCGAGGGGTCGCTGAATCCGATGTCCGGTTGGAGCACGGAGACGTGGTCTTCGTGCCTCCCGCACGGCAGCGGGTCGAGCTCAGCGGATCCGTGGTGCGGCCCGGACGTTTCGAGCTCTCCTTCGGGGAAAGCCTGCGCGACCTCCTCGAGCACTCCGGCGGCGTGCGCCCCGAAGCCGAGCTGCGACGGGTCCAGATCGAACGGATCCTCGATCCCGGGGACCGCGGTCCCGGCCGGGACCGAGCGATCCTCGACGTGCCTGTGGGGGACCTGGAGTCCGATGGCCGGGAGCCCATTCCGATCCGCGACGGCGACCGCGTCCGGATCTTCGCCGTGCTGGACGAGTTGGAGAACCAGGTCACGGTGAGCGGGGGTGTCTGGCGCCCGGGCACATACGCGGTGGGCCCCAACACGCGGCTCTGGGAGGTCATCGAGCGGGCGGGGGGCCTGGTGCCGGATGTGGTCGAAGGTCGAGCGCAGATCCAGCGCCTGCGCTCGGACTGGACCCGAACCCTCATTCCGGTCGTCCTCGACCCGCAGAGCGGGGAAGACCCCCTGATCCAGAGCAGGGACGAGATCCTCGTCTATGCTGCCCGGGACTTGAGGGAGGATCGCCAGGTGTCGGTGGGAGGATGGGTCCGGGAGCCGGGTATGTATCCCTACAGCGAAGGGATGACGGTGGCGGATCTGGTCCTCCGGGCGGGCGGACTCCGAACCGGTGCCTACCTCTCCGAGGCCGAGGTGTCGCGTGTGGTGATGACTCAGGAGCGGACCCAGCTTCTCACTGAAAGCCATCCGGTGCGGCTGGACAGCGCTCTCGTCTTCGATCGCGCTCGCCCGGACGGTGCCGGGAATCCTGCGGGAGACATCTCTCGCACGGAAGCCGGAACGTTCACGTTGGAAAACCTCGATGCGGTCTATATCCGGAAGGCCCCCGGATTCGATCCGCAGGAGACGGTCGTGGTGACCGGGGAGGTGCTCTTTCCTGGGCCATACTCGATCTCCAGTCGCGGCGAGCGCCTCTCCGATCTCATGGAGCGGGCCGGAGGTCTGACTGTTGAGGCATACCCCGAGGGCTTCCAGCTCTGGCGGGTACGGGATCTGGGTCGACAGGCGGATCCCGACTGGACAGCCGTGGATCGATTCGACCGGTTCGCCCGTGACTCCGAGACGACGTTCACGGCGCCGGCCGGGCGAACCGTCAGTCCTGCCGAGGTCTCCGACCTGGAGCGGGCACTCCAGGAGGAGGACGACCTCGACCGGATCCGGGAGCTGGAAACCCGGCTCGAGTGGGCGCGTGCACAGGAGCAGATCGAGGATCGAGAGATGCGGACCCGGGTCGGGATCGATCTCGCCCGGGTGATGGACGACCCGGATCACCCCGCGAACATCTTCGTGCACCCGAACGACTCGATCCACGTGCCGACGTACATTCCAACCGTCGACGTGCGGGGAGCGGTGGCCGCCCCCACGATGGTTCTCTACCGTCCCGGGGCGGGTCTCGACTACTACATCCGGCAAGCGGGCGGATACGTGGAGGGCGCGGACGAGGACCGGGTCCGAATCCAGTTCGCGAATGGTGAGGTGGCGACCCGGGGGCGAAGTGTGTTCTTCATCGGAGGCGGGATCGCCCGACCCGACCCCGGCAGCGTGGTCACGGTCCCGAGGAAGGAACGCGAGGAGAGGATCGCGTTCAGGGACGTGCTGGGGATCGCCACCTCGACCGCGACGGCCGTAGGAACGATTCTGCTGGCGCTTTCCAGGTTCTGAGGAGGTCCGCTGGCTTCCGTCCGCAGGTCGGCTTCCTCTTTGCTGCTCCTCTTCGCCTTGCCGGGGGCGATCGGGGCGCAGGACGGTGGGGTGGGCTCCATGAGCCTTTCTCTCCCTGCCGACCACTGGGCCCCGGCCGCGCTCGAGCGGTTGGATGGGATCGCGGAAGTCGGCCCCTGGGGATCGTGGGGCTTTCGCACCCCGTCCCGCTCCCAGGTCCTCGCGGCTTTCGAGGTAGTCGAGGCCCGTGCCGATTCCGAGTCGGTGCGGGATCTCGCACGGGCCTATGGGGAGCGCTTCCGAGAGGAGTTCTCCAGCGTGACATCGGACTCCTCCGAATCGACTGCTCGCTGGGTCGGCGGGCATGTGGACGCGCGAGCGGGGCGGCGCTCGGGTGCGTTGCGAACAGGCTCGGGCTACCTCGACCACCCCACGTTCCGGGATCCGGAGCCGGCTGGCGAGCCGGTCCATGTGTTCGGTGAGGTGGGTGGAGCCCTGGAGGTGGGCCGGGTGGCGTTCGCGGGCCGTATCGGGACGGATGCGAACACCACCCCGCGAGTCACGGAGCTTTACGGAGCGGCGAGCCTGCGGAGCCTCGAGCTATGGGTAGGCCGCCGGGCGCCGGCCTTCGGAGCCGGGATGAGTGGCACGATCGTTCTGGACGGCCTCGTTCCACTGGATGGTGGGGGGGCGGGGCTCGCCGCCCCCGTCCGCCTTCCATGGATCCTCGAGCACCTCGGGCCGATCCGATTCGAGACCCACCTTGCGCGGCTGGCGGCCAGCGGCGAGATCGGCTCCCCCTGGTTCTGGGCCGCGCGCGGCTCCCTCGCTCCCCATCCCAGAGTGGGGCTTGGGCTCAACCGCGCGGCCATCTTCGGAGGGGACGGGAGTCCCCCGGTGAACCTCCGCAACGTCGGACTCATGATTCTCGGAACCCGTCCGGACGAGGACTTCTCCGACGAGCTCAGCCGGACGTTTTTTTCGAACCAAGTCCTCTCGGTCGATCTCAGGTTGCGCGCCAACGTGGCCGCGGCGCCCATCTCCCTTTACCTCGAATGGGGGATGGAGGATGGCTCCGGGGCGTGGAAGAACGTGCCCGGGATCGTCGGGGGAGTCCACGTGCCCTTCCTGCCCCGGCTCCCGGAACTCTCGCTCGGTGTCGAGCGCACCCACTTCGCCCGCTCCTGCTGCGGAAACCCGGCTTGGTACCGGCATGCGCACTTCAGTGGCGGATGGGCGGATGACGGAGTACCCCTGGGTCATTCGCTCGGAGGCCACGGAGGCGAGTGGCTTCTGCATGGGCGCGCCGACCTGGGGAGCGCCGCTCTCCGCTCCTCGTGGCGCCTCTTCCACCGCGAGCGGGGCGCCGAAAACCTGTATGCGCCGGACCGAGAGGGGACGAGCCTCGGCGTCGCCCTGCAGCTCGAGGGCCGGCTTCGCCCGGGGTTGGACCTCGTGGTCGATGGCAGCTACGAGCGCGGCGGTGGAGCGGATCGGTGGGAAGACACGCGTGCTTTTCTGGGCATTCGGACATATTTTTGAGCGGGAGAGGGATTCCTGACGCATCGGGGTCAAACCCTCCCGGACAACCCTCGACACCTCTGGATTCTCGAGGCCTTGTCCGACGGAGGACACGTTTCGCAGCGGACGCTCGCCGAGCGGCTGGGAATGGCAGCGAGTCTCGTGAACCGTCTCATTCGGGAGCTCATGGACCGCGGCCTCCTCGAGGTGGTGGATGCCGACGTGCGGCCCTTCGCATATCGCCTCACTGTCGATGGACGGGGGTATCGCCGTCGGCTGAGCCATCAGCACTACCGGTCCGTGCTGGGGAGCTTCCGCGAGGTACAGGAAGCGATCCGGAAGCGGCTCCGCGGGGTTCTGGAGAAAGGGGTGCGACGCCTCGTCTTCTACGGAGCGGGAGAGATCATGGACGCGACGCTTCCCCTCGCGTGGGAGGAGGGGCTCGAGGTCGTGGGGCTCGTCGATGACGATCCCCGAAAACAGGGGCGGGAACGGGACGGACTCGTCGTCCGGTCTCCGTCTTCCATCCCCTTGCTGAACCCGGACGGGATCCTCATCACTACATACAAGCATGCTCCAGAGATCCGCTCCCGCCTGGGGAATGAGATATCTTCCTCGCTTCCGGTGTTGGAGTTGTGAGTGAGCGACTCGAAGACTGGCTCGGGCTCGCCGGGAACTGGCCGGCGGCACGGCTCCTGCGGCGTCACCGAGCACGCGTCCGGCGGTGGATCATCCCTGAACCCCTGAAGGTCGAGTCATGAATGTCACTGTAGTGGGAAGTGGGTACGTAGGACTCGTTCTTGGAGCCTGCCTTGCCGAGAGCGGAAACGACGTGATTTGCGTGGATCGAGACGAGGAGAAGGTTCGGGAACTGTCCAGAGGACGGATCCCGATCCACGAGCCGGGCTTGGACGATCTCGTAGGGCGAAACCTCGACGACGGGCGCCTCCGTTTCAGCACCGACCTCGCCGAAGGGGTGCGCGCGTCGGACGTCATCTTCATCGCCGTGGGGACGCCGCAGGGTGAGGACGGCTCCGCAGATCTCCAGCACGTCCTGGATGTCGCGCGTGGGATCGGTCGGCAGATGGATGGAGAGAAGGTCGTCGTGACGAAGAGCACGGTCCCGGTGGGAACTGCGCTCCACGTTCGGGCCGCGATCGAGGAGAACGCCTCCCACCCCGTACACGTCTGCTCGAATCCCGAGTTCCTGAAGGAGGGGGCGGCAGTCGACGACTTCATGAAGCCCGACCGCGTCGTGCTCGGCGTGGAGAGCGAAAAGGCGCGCGTGGTGCTCGAGGACCTCTACTCCCCGTTCGTCCGAACGGGGAATCCGATCCTCTTCATGGATGTCGCGTCCGCCGAGATCACGAAGTATGCAGCGAACGGCATGCTCGCCACCCGGATCAGCTTCATGAACATGATCGCCAGGCTCTGTGAAGCCGCCGGTGCGGACGTGGACCTGGTCCGGCACGGGGTGGGGACGGACTCCCGGATCGGCTCCGCGTTCCTTTTCCCCGGGATCGGATACGGCGGTTCGTGCTTCCCGAAGGATGTGAAGGCTTTGATGCGGACCTTCGCGGACCTCGATCAGGACGGTGCGCTGCTCCAGGCCGTGGAAGATGTGAACGAGCGCCAGAAGGCCCTCCTGCTCGACCGGGTGGTGGACCGCTTCGGAGCCGACCTGTCCGGCCGCGCCTTTGCCGCATGGGGTCTCGCCTTCAAGCCCGGGACCGATGATATGCGGGAAGCTCCGAGCTTGACGGTGATCGACGGGCTCCTCGAGCGGGGTGCCGAGGTCCGCGCACACGATCCCGAGGCGGCGAAGAATGCTCGGGCCTGGTGGGGAGAGCGGATCACCTACTGCGAGACGAACTACGACTGTCTGAAAGGGGCGGATGCGCTTCTGATCCACACGGAGTGGCAGCCGTATCGGAGGCCCGACTTCGAGCGGGTCCGGGCGCTCCTTCGAACACCGGCCATCTTTGATGGACGCAACCTCTATCGGCCTCAGCGGATGCAGGAGCTGGGCTTCGAATACTACTCCGTCGGAAGGCCCGCCGTGACGGAGCGAGCTCTCTCCGGCGCATCCGGGCGGGAACTCTGAAAGGCCCGCGGACAAACGAAGGCGGGGACTCCCCTTCTTGGCGAGCCCCCGCCCCGTCATATCCGGATCATTCTACGATCCCGGCGATGAACATGTCACCAGTTCCGTGGCACGTGAAACCGGAGTCCGAGGTCGAAGGAGAGGTACTGGATGTCCATGTCTCCCCCCAGCTCGATCGGACCGATGTCGACGATTTCCAGCTCCGGAGTGATCGAGTTGTAGCGCACGGACGGCGAAACGGAGAACCAGTCGCCGAAGATCGGGGCGTCGAAGCCGACCGACCCCTGGAAGCCCAGCTCACGGTCCGTCTGGAAATCGACCTCCTCGATGAGGAACCGCGTCCGGTGGGCGATGAGGCCGCCGCGGACCCACGGGACGATGTTCCCGGCCATCTGGGGAGCTTCGAACTGGACTCCAGCCTCGTAACCGGTTACCCGGATCTCGTCGCCCGCTCCGCAGATCTCGCAGTCGAACATGTCCCGTGTCCAGCCTGCGTAGATCCCGATGTTCGCGTTCATCATGAGCGAGGCCCCGAATCCCATCCCGACGTCGGATTCAGCTTCGACGAACTCATTCGCGAAGTCACCGATCGGGAAGCCGTAGGATCCCCGGGCCTCGAGCGTCAGGACCCGTTCGCCCGTCACCGTTCGCTGCTGCGCATCGACGGGGGCGCTGAGCATGAGGAGCGGCACCAGGAGCGCCGCGCACGTTGCCATGGTACGTTTCATTCTATCAACCTCCGCCTGATGGTTCATTCCATACGATGGCTGAGATAACGTGCAAAGTGCGTGCCGGAGGTGGGCATAAGTGTTAAGTTTTTGTGACGCATGAAAATACGAGGTCTACGCATCGTCATTACGGGGGCGGCGGGTTTCCTGGGGTCCCACCTCGTGGACCGCTTCCTGGCGGAAGGTTACCGGGTGATCGGAGTCGACAACTTCGTGACGGGCCGGAAGGAAAACCTGGCTCATCTCGAAGGGAATCGCTTTTTTTCCTTTGTCGAGTACGATGTCTCCCTCCCCCTCTATTTCGCGGACGATCTGGACGGTGTCCTGCACTTCGCCTCGCCCGCGAGTCCGGCGGACTACCTGGACCTCCCGATCCAGACGCTGAAGGTTGGAAGCCTCGGCACCCATAACATGCTCGGGCTCGCGAAGGCCAAAGGCGCTCGTTTCCTCCTCGCGTCGACCTCGGAGGTCTACGGGGACCCGCAGGAGCACCCGCAGCCCGAGACCTACTGGGGACATGTGAACCCGGTCGGGCCCCGGGGCGTCTACGACGAAGCGAAGCGGTTCGCCGAGGCGATGACGATGGCGTACCAGAGGACCCATGGGACTCGGACCCGGATCGCGCGCATCTTCAACACGTATGGCCCTCGGATGAGGCCAGCGGATGGTCGGGTCGTTTCGAACTTCATCGTCCAGGCCCTGCAGGGGAAACCGATCACCGTGTATGGGGACGGCTCCCAGACGCGCTCTTTTTGTTTCGTGGACGACCTCGTGGAAGGCCTCTACCGCCTGTACCGCTCGGATCATCCCGGTCCGGTGAACCTCGGGAATCCCGACGAGTTCACGATCCAGGAGCTCGCCCGGACCGTGATCGAAGAAACGGGAAGCACCTCGAAGATCGAGCGTCGCCCTCTCCCGGAGGACGACCCGCAGGTGCGTTGCCCGGATATCTCCCGCGCACGAAGCGCCCTGTCCTGGGAGCCCGGTGTTTCGCTTCGGGAGGGTCTGCGCCGAACGATCCCCCACTTCCGGCGATTGGTGGAGGAGGGTGAGGCGCAGGCTCGGAACTTGAGTTGACGGAGACTGCTTGTTCTTCTTGAAGCAGCTCGTGGGCGCGCTCATCATGCCGATGCCCATCATTCTCTTCCTCCTCGGAGTGGGGGTCGTCCTTCTCTGGTTCGCGAACCGTCGGCAGGGGCTCGGGAAGGCGCTCGTCACGATCGGCGCCCTGCTTCTGTTCCTCGCCTCCTTCCCTCCCCTCGCACACCGCCTCATCCAACCGATTGAGCGCGAGTTTCCACATCTCATCGATGCGCGCTTCGTCGATGAGGAAGTGCGCTGGATCGTGGTGCTCGGAGGGGGGGTGAGTTCCGATCTGGATGTTCAGCCGCACGTTCGAGTCAGCGACGAGGCCCTTTTCCGGGTGATGGAGGGGGTTCGCCTGCACCGAGCGCTTCCGGATACACGGATCCTCTTCTCGGGTCGGGGCGGGTCGCGTACGCTCACCACAGCTCAGGCGAACGCGGAGGTCGCACGGAGCTTTGGTGTCTCCGAGACGGCGATCGAGGTCGACCCCGACCCTCGGGACACGGGCGAGGAGGCGAGGGCTGCTGCGGAATGGATCGAGCCGGGGGAACGTTTCCTGCTCGTCACCTCGGCAGCACATCTCCCCCGCGCCATGATTCATTTCCGGGCGGAGGGGCTGGATCCGATTCCCTCTCCCGCACACAGATATGCGTTGGGTACTCCCGGGGGCCTCCGGGGCCATTTTCCTCAGGCCAGGGCATTGCGGATGACAGAGCGGACGATCCACGAGCGGGCGGGCATTTTCTGGGCCAGGATGAGATGAGCGTGCTCGTCACCGGCGCTGCCGGGTTCATCGGCTCCCACCTCTCCGAACGACTCCTCGAGCGAGGGGAAGAGGTCGTGGGCCTCGACCTCTTCGACGATTTCTATGATCCCCGTGTCAAGGAGCGGAACGTCCGCCGACTCCGGGAGCGAGATGGCTTCACGCTCGTCCGTGGCGACATCCGGGACGGGGACCGCCTCCGGGAGCTCCCTGCCGGCGTAGAGGCTGTGGTCCATCTCGCCGCCCGGGCGGGGGTCCGCCCCTCGATCGAGCAGCCCGTCCTCTACTCGGACGTGAACATCCGGGGCACCTCCGCGCTCCTCGATCTCGCTCGGGAGCGGGGGATCGGGACCTTCCTCTTCGGATCCTCCTCCTCGGTCTACGGAAACAATGAGAAGGTCCCCTTCTCCGAAGAGGATCCCGTCGAGCACCCGATCTCCCCCTACGCCGCGACGAAGCGCTCGGGGGAACTCCTCTGCCATACTACCGCGCACCTCGATGGGATTACCTGCGTGTGCCTCCGGTTCTTTACCGTCTTCGGCCCCCGCCAGCGTCCGGACCTCGCGATCCACAAGTTCGCGCGCCTGCTTGCACGCGGGGAGGAGATCCCGATGTTCGGAGACGGCAGCACAGAACGCGACTATACGTTCATCGATGACATCCTCCAGGGGGTGGAAGGCGCCCTGGAGTTTGCGAGGAACGGGAAGGCCACACAGGTCGCGTCCGGGCCTCCGTTCCACATCGTCAATCTCGGGGAAAGTCGCACGATCGCCCTCTCCGAAATGATCCGCGTGTTGGGGGACGAGATGGGGGTCGAGCCCAGGATCCGGCGCCTCCCGATGCAGCCCGGTGACGTGCTTCGCACATGGGCCGACACCTCCCGTGCCGGCGAGCTCTTCGACTACCGGCCCAGCTGGAGTTTTCGCGAAGGTATCCGGGAGTTCCTGCGTTGGTTCGAAGAGGAAGGGAGTGCCGGGGACCCGTGAGCCTGGGCCCCTCCACTTCACCGGTCTCTCTTCTTTTCCCCCTGCTTCTTCCCCTCCACGTCCCTCTCAGGTCGACGCCCTGCTCTCTCCTCCCGCGGGGCTCCTTTCCCTCTCGTCCATCATCGAGCGTCCGGCATGGAGGGCCACCACGAACGCCCCCAGCCCGAGGAGCGTCGCTGCCACGAAGGCGAGGGCCCCGAGCAGCGGAGTCAGTTCGACCACCAGGAGAATGAGCCCGCCCAGAAGGAAGCCCGCCACGGCCCCTGCCCGCCCCTCCCCGACCCGGGTCCCCAAAATGCGGTGACCGATCCAGAGCGCAGGGACGAGGCGTGCGAGGTAAAGGGAGATCAAGAAGCTCGCCATCAAGATCAGGGCGAGCGGAAGCCCGACGATCGTGAGGAGCGCCGCGCCGATGGCGAGCGGGAAGCCGACGACCCACAGGAGACCGAGGCCCGCCGCCGCGCCCGGGCGCCGCTGAAGGCTGCGTGCGGAGCCCAGCGCGAGCCGGGGGAAGAGAAGCGCGAAAACCGTCCCGGTGAGGAGGAAGCCCAGGATCCAGAACCCTCGGAGCATCCATCCGAGGTGCGGCACCTGCGGCGTCCGCGCCTCGAATGCGGCGATCTCGCCCCCGATCTGCGCAGCAGGATTGATGCTCACTCCCTCTTCGGGCACACGGTAGCGAAGCTCTCCATCGATGCGGGCGGAAGGGCCGAGGCGGAACCGTCTCGATTCGATCGCGACGGAGCCGTCCACGAATCCATCGATCACGATCTCGTCCCCGACGGCTCGGAGGTGGCGTTCGATCGCGCCGTCCACGATCACCAGGCCTCCTGCGAGATAGGCATTTCCGCCGACGCGAGAGAGTTCGTTCAGGTGAACGCGCCCACCCGCGATCGTCACGTTCCGCCCCACCTCACCCCGCATCTCGATCTCGCCTCCCGCCGCGCGCGCGTTCCCGTCCACCCGCCCGTCGACGACCTGGCTGCCACCCGCCCCCAGGTAATCGCCTTCCGCCTCACCCGCAAAGGAGATCGCCCCACCGGCCAGGATCACGTCCCCGGGCACCCGTCCGGTGACCACCGGCGCTCGTCCGACGGCGAGCATGTCCCCTCCCCATAGCGTCACGGCAGACTCCTCCCCAACCTGCGGTGGCGGGTCGCATCCCGCCGCGCCGATGAGAACGAGGAGGAGGGCGAGGGAGCAGGAGGCCGGACGGGAGCGGGTCGCGGTCGAGGAGGGAAGGGAGGAAGCGAATGTCATGGGCAGGCTCTCCTTGGCCAGGGCCGGGTACAGGACCGGTCTCGATCCGACGTAGGAGCAGCAACGTCCGTGCTCGGGGTCGAACCCCTCCGACCCCGGTGCGCCTGGACCGCAACCGCCACAAGACCCGTCCCGATCCGGTATGGGTGAAACCCTCGACGGGGCGACCTGTTGCGTCCGTCGGCCGGGTGCTCGCGGCACCTCCCTTGCACAGTCCTCACGCTTCGTACAACGTGCGATCGTACGCGATACCCTACAAGGAGAGGTAGACATCCATGCCGAATACCGCGTCAGATACTGCGCTCGTGACCGGTGGGGCGGGCTTCATCGGCTCGCATCTCGTCCGCCGCCTCCTCGAGGAAGGGATCCGGGTCCGGGTTCTCGACGACTTCTCCACCGGAAAGCGGGAGAACCTCGAGGCGGTGGATGGGGAGGTCGAGCTGATCGAAGGCTCGATCACCGACCTCGCCCTCTGCCGAACGGCATGCGAGGGAGTGGATTGGGTCTTCCACCAGGCGGCCATCCCTTCGGTGCAGCGGAGCGTGGAGGAGCCCCTCGCCACCCACGACGCGGATGCGACGGGTACGCTGAACGTGCTCCTCGGCGCTCGGGACGCAGGCGTGCGGCGGCTCGTCTACGCGGGCTCGAGCTCAGCCTACGGTGATACGGAGGCCTTCCCCAAACGAGAAGACATGAGCCCCGTGCCTCTCTCTCCCTATGCGGCGGCCAAGCTCTCGGGCGAGCAGTACGCGGGGGTGGCGTGGCATGTCTACGGGCTCGAGACCGTGGTGTTGCGCTACTTCAACATCTTCGGCCCCCGGCAGGACCCGGGATCCCCATACTCCGGAGTGATTTCCCTCTTCGTCGCCGCGGCGGTGGACGAGGAAGCACCGACGATCCATGGGGATGGGGAGCAAACGCGGGACTTCACATACGTGACGAATGCGGTGGATGCGAACCTGGCCGCTCTCCGGGCTCCGACCGAGGCCGTTGCCGGGAAAGTGTTCAACGTGGGCTGCGGCGATCGGATCACGGTGAACCGGCTCTGGAGCGAGATCCGAGACCTCGTGGGCACGTCGGTCGAGGTGAGGTACGGTCCCGCTCGTGCCGGGGACGTTCGGCACTCACAGGCGGATCTCACCCGGAGCCGGGAGGCGCTCGGATACGCCCCTGCGATCGACCTGCGGGAAGGCCTCCGGCGCACGGTCGACTGGCTCCGTGAGACCTTGGACCGGAGCGCGGACGCCGCCTGAGGGGCTGGAGTTCCACCCCCCTTCGCCCTCCCTTCCGAGTCGTTATATTGCACGGTTGGTGCGCCGGATGTCTCACCCGGTCCCGCTTCCCCGTGCACCGGGGATCGAAGGGAAGCCCGCCGGGTTACACCTGACGGGTGCCCCAGCCGACCTGCAACGGAGGGGGGGATGGAAGAAGAGGTGGCCACAGAGCGTTGGACCCCGGTGAAGGAGCCTGCCGGTGAGGGGGGCGGTCCGACCCTGAGCCAACTCCTTCAGAGGGGAGCCGCTGCGTGGGAGCGAGACGAGTTCGACGCTGCCCTCAGGAGCTTTCGTGAGGTGCTCGAGCTTCGTCCCGACTTTCCCGACGTTCGGAACAAGGTGGGGCTATGCCGGGCGATGCTGGGTGACGTCGAGGGCTCCCTCGACGACTTCGACCATGCCGTGCGTGTGAACCCGGGGTATTGCGAGGCCCATCTGAATCGAGCGATCGTGTTGAGCGAGCTCGGCCGCTACGAGGAGGCGGGCGAAGCATTCGCCCGTGCGGAAGAGTCGAGTCGCCACTCCGGCGAGAATTTCCCTGCGGATCTCGGTAACAGGATCGCGGGCGCGCATGCACAACTGGGCGATCTCTATATGGATGCGAGCGACGTCCACCGCGCCTCCGAGGAGTACGATCGTGCCCTCGAGGTGCGTCCGGGGTTTCTCGACATCCGGAGCAAGCGCGCGCATGCGCTGATGGAGATGGGAAAGCTGGAGCGAGCGAAGCGGGAGCTCGAGGATGTCGTGGAGGCGAACCCCTTTTTCCTTGGGGCGAGAATCCGGCTCGGCGTCGTGCTCCACCGGATGGGGGAGACGGAGCAGGCCGTGGCTCAATGGATGCGCTGCCTCGCCCAGAACCCGAGGAATCGCAAGACGCGGGCGTACCTGGCTTCGGTGGGCCGGAAGGATTCGCTTCCGGTGCCGGAGGATCGGGAAGGAGCGGCCGAAGCGTGAGGTCACTGCGCTCGGGAGCCGTGGCTTCCCTCGTTCTGGTTCTCATCCTTTCCTGGGGCTGCACGGCCCTCGGGTCGGACGAGGGGGCGCTCCTGCGAGGCGACGAGGCCTTCGCACGGGGAGACGTGCAGGAAGCGCTCGCCGAGTATCGGCTCGCCGTCCGCCAGGGAGCGGAGGATGCGCCCACGCTTCTGAGGGCCGCGCACGCCTACGCTCTCGTTGGACGCCTCGACGAGGCCCGCGATCACTACCGCCAGGCGCTGGCGCTCGACCCGGGGCTCGTCGACCAGGCGGTCTCGAGCCTCGTCCATTCGGCTCGGGACGCGAATGGACGGGGCGATCAGATCGGCGCTGCCTCCGCCCTGGAATTCGTGCTGGAGATCCGGCCCGGAGTTTCCGTCGGTGACCTCGCCCTTCCTCTCGCGCGCCACTTCGGTCGTACCGGCCAGTATGCGGAGGCTCTTCCGTACTACCACAAGGCGCTTGCGGACGCCGGAGCCGAGACGGATCCGGAGCTCGTGTTCGAGCTCGCGATGGCCTACGAGGAGCTGGGAGACTGTGAGCGGGCCATCCTCTACTTCGAGGAGGTCCGGGACGAGGTGGTGGTCAGCCGACGGGACCGGGTCGACTGGCACGTGGGAAGCTGCTCCTACCGGCTCGGACGGGAGGCCAGGCAGAACGACGAAGTGGACGATGCCATCCGCTACCTCGATACGCTGATCAGCCTCGGCGAGCCTCGGAACCTCCTCGCGCAGGCGCATTTCGAGCAAGGAGAGGTCTACGCGAAGGTGGGGGAGTGCGACCGCGCCGTGCAGGCGTTCGAGGCGGTGCAGCGAAGTGAGCTCACCGCCCCGCCCTTTCTGGTCCAACGCGCCCAGGAACGGGTGGATGAGATCCGCTTCGGTCAGGGTTGCTCTACCGGCTCCTCCTCTCGGTCGTCCTGGCCTTGAGCGGAGTCCCCCTGCTCGATCTTCGTGCCCAGCACGCTGTCGTCGGCGACGCCGTGGCGGAGGCGGTCGCAGGAGTGGTGGAGTCCCAGAGCTTCATCCTGGGCCTGGTCGTGGAGGAGTTCGAGGCCGAGATCGCAAGTCTCCTGAACGTGCGCCACGCGATCGGCTGCGCGAGCGGCACCGATGCGCTCCTCCTCCCTCTGAAGGCACTCGATCCGAAGCCCGGCGACGAGGTGATCCTGCCCGCGTTCACCTTCTTTGCCACCGCCGGGGCGGTGTGGAACGCAGGGTTCCGTCCGGTCTTCTGCGACGTGGACCCCGTCACCTTCAACGTGACGCGCGAGACACTCGAGGTCCGGTGGACGAAGTGGACCCGAGCGGTGATTCCGGTCCATCTCTTCGGCCAGATGGCGCCGATGGAGGAAATCGGGGCTCTCGCCCGAGAGCGCGGTGCGTTCGTCCTCGAAGATGCCGCGCAGGCGCTCGGCGCTCGACAGCGGACGGCGGAGGGAGGGGAGGCAGCCGCCGGTTCGGTAGGAGATGCCGGAGCCTTCTCCTTCTTTCCGACCAAGAACCTCGGCGGCTACGGGGACGGCGGGCTCATGACGACGAACGACGACGGCCTGGCCGACGCGCTCAGGAAGCTCCGGGTCCACGGCGGCCGGCAGATGTATGACCACGAGCTCGTCGGGACGAATTCCCGCCTCGACGCGCTCCAGGCGGCGGTGCTCCGGGCGAAGCTGCCCCACCTCCCGGCCTGGACCGAAGCTCGCCGAAAGAACGCCTGCCTCTACCATGGAGCGCTGGCGGAGGTGGAGGGGATCACGCTTCCCGAAACCCTTCCCGTGAACCTCCACGTCTACAACCAGTATACAGTGCGGGCGGAGGACCGGGATCGCCTGCGCACGCACCTCCAGGATCGGGGGATCGGGTCCGGGGTGTATTATCCTGTTCCCCTCCATCTCCAACCCTGCTTTGCATCGCTTGGGCAGGGCGAGGGAGACCTGCCGGTTTCGGAGGAGGCGAGTCGCGAGGTGTTGAGTCTCCCGGTCTTTCCGGAGTTGGGGGAGGCGCGGATCGAAATCGTCACGGACGCCGTTCGTGAGTTTTACGGAACCCGATGAAAAGGATGTCCGACGTGGTGGGGAAGGGACAACGACGTGGATCGCTCTGGCGGGTCTTCGCCCTCGTGGCGGGGCTCGTGTTGGGGGCGTGTGCGTCCCAGCCCCCATACGCGGGCCTTGGCGCGAACGAGCTCTTCGACTGGGCGCTCGAGCATTACGAGGAAGAGGAGTGGGAGGATGCGACCGAGGCGTTCGAACGCTTCATCGCGAGTCACCCGACGCATGCCAGGCGCGCGGAGGCTCAGTACTTGCTCGCCCGCTCGTTTCTGGAACAGGGGGAGCACCTCACGGCCGTCTCGGAGTTCGACCGGTTCCTCCAGCGTTGGCCCGTTCACGCGCTCACGCCACAGGCGTCGCTCGGGGTTTGTGAGGCCTACGCGGCGCTGTCGCCCATCCCACAACGGGACCAGACGTACACCCAAAGGGCGCGTGACGCCTGCGCGCGCACCGTCTCGGAGTTCCCGAACCACGAGATCACGCCTGAAGCGGTGGCGGTCCGGGACCAAATGACCGAGCGCCTGGCCGAGCGCGAGTACCAGGTCGGCCGCTTCTATCAGCGGCGGGACCTCCACGACTCGGCGATCCTCTCCTTCGAGCGCATATTGGAGCAGTATGCGGATACGGAGTGGGCCCCCCGAGCCCTGCTCGAGATGTACCATTCGTACCAGGCGATCGGATGGAACCAGGAGGCGGAAGAGACGCGAGAGGAGCTCCTCTCCCTCTTTCCCGACTCTGCGGAGGCCCGGGAGGTTCAGAGCGATCGTGATGGGCGGTGAGGGCTACCCTCGCCCGCCCGCCGGCCGGACCCGGGTCGGGATCTTCGGTGGGACGTTCGATCCATTTCACGTCGGACATCTCGTCGTGGCGCAGGACGTCCTCGAGGCCCTGACGCTCGACCGCGTCCTGTTCGTCCCCGCCGCCTCCCCTCCTCACAAGGGGGACGCGGTGCTCGCTCCCGCCGAGCTTCGTCTCCGGATGGTGGCCCAGTCCGTATCCGGTGATCCCCGTTTCGACGCGATCGACCTGGAGCTTCGGAGAGACGGGCCATCCTATACGGTCGACACCCTGAAGGAGCTGGAGGCGACGGAGCCCGACGCGGCTCTCCACCTTCTCATGGGCGTGGACCAATGGGCGGCGTTTGGGAGCTGGCGAGAGCCCGGGGAGATCGCCCGCCGCGCCCGAATCGTGGTGATGACCCGGAACGGGGAGCGTGCTTCGGATGTGGTGGGCGCGGCCGAAGCCGACGCCGGGAGTGCCTGGGATGTGCACGACGTCCCCGTGACCCGAATCGACCTCTCCTCGACAGGCATCCGAACCAGGGTCGCGGACGGTCGATCCGTCCGCTACCTCGTCCCCGAGCCGGTTCGCAGGATCATCGAGACCGAGAAGCTGTATAGGTAGCTCTATGGATATGAAAAAGCTCTTTCAGAAGATCGTGGGCTCCAGCCACGACCGGCAGGTCAAGAAGCTCCGGCCGCTCGTCGACGAGGTCAACGAAATCTACGAGTCCCTTCAGGAGCTCTCCGAGGAGGAGCTGAAGGGGAAGACCGAGGAGTTCAAAGCGTACATCCGGGAGCGGAGCGAGCCCCTGGAGAAGGAAATCGCCGAGCTCAGGGCCACGAAGGCCAAATCGGTGGACGCGAACGAGCGGGAGCGCCTCTCCCTGCAGATCGGTGAGTTGGACGAAGAGCTCCTCGAGGAGGTGAACGACACGCTGGACGAGCTGCTCCCCGAGGCGTATGCGGTCGTCAAGGAGACGTGCCGGCGTCTGATGGGAACGGAGATCACGGTGACGGGCCAGAAGATGGTCTGGGATATGATCCCGTACGACGTCCAGATCATCGGCGCCATCTCGCTCCACCAGGGCACGGTCGCCGAGATGGCGACGGGTGAGGGAAAGACGCTCTCCGCCACGATGCCGTTCTATCTCAATGCGCTGGCGGGGCGGGGTGCTCATCTCGTGACGGTGAACTCCTACCTGGCCCGGCGGGACGCCGAATGGATGGGCACGATCTACCGGTACCTGGGCCTGACGGTCGACTGTGTGGATCTCTACGATCCCGGGAGTGAAGAGCGGCGCGGCGCGTATCGGGCGGACATCACGTACGGTACGAACAACGAGTTCGGGTTCGACTACCTCCGCGACAACATGGTGCACTCCCTGCAGCAGCGCGTGCAGCGGGAGCATTTCTACGCGATCCTCGACGAGGTCGACTCGATCCTGATCGACGAGGCCAGGACTCCGCTCATCATCTCGGGGCCGGTCGGGAAGGACACCCAGACCCCCTACAAGAAGTTCGTGCCCCTCGTGGGCAGCCTCTACCGAAAGCAGGTGAAGCTCGCCGGCGAGCTCATCGCGCGGGCCGAGGAGCAGCTCGAGGCCGGCGATACGTACGCCGCCGGAGAGAATCTCATGTCGGTGAAGCGAGGCACGCCGAAGCACAAGCGCCTCCTGAAGCTCTTCGCGGAAGACCCCTCGATCCAGCAGCTCGTGCAGCGGGTCGAGATGGACTACATGCGGGAGAAGCGCCTTCACGAGCTCGACGAGCTACTGTACTACGCGATGGACGAGAAGGGGCACAACGTGCATCTCTCGGACCGCGGTCTGGATGAGCTTTCTCCGAACGAGCCGGATGCGTTCCTCATTCCCGACCTCTCGGTGGACATCGGGGAGATCCAGGAGGACGAGGACCTCTCGACCGACGAGAAGCGAGAGCAGATCGAGGCACTCGAGCAGGAGTACGCGGACAAAGCGCAGCGGATGCATGTCATCCATCAGCTCCTCAAGGCGTACACCCTCTTCCACCGGGATGAACAGTACATCCTGAGTGACGAGGGTGGGGTCGTGATCGTGGACGAGTTCACCGGCCGTCAGATGGCCGGCCGGCGCTGGAGCGACGGGCTCCACCAGGCGGTGGAGGCGAAGGAAGGGGTCGAGATCCGGGGCGAGACGCAGACGCTCGCCACGGTCACGATCCAGAACTACTTCCGCATGTACGACAAGCTCGCCGGGATGACGGGGACCGCCGAGACGGAGGAGAACGAGTTCCACCAGATCTACGGTCTGGATGTGCTTGTCATCCCCACTCACAAGCCGGTGATCCGGGACGACCGGAACGACCTCATCTTCCGCACGATCCGGGAGAAGTACAGCGCGATTCTGGATGAGATCGACCGGTTGACGAAGATGGAGCTGCCGGTCCTCGTGGGGACGACGAACGTGGAGGTGTCGGAGACGCTCTCCCGGATGCTCAAGCGACGGGGCATCGCCCACAATGTCCTGAACGCGAAGCATCATGCCCGGGAGGCGGAGATCGTGGCCGGGGCGGGCCAGCCGAAGGCGGTGACGATCGCGACGAACATGGCCGGCCGTGGGACGGACATCAAGCTGGGAGAGAGCGTCACGGAGCCCCGCACCGTGGGGTGGGCGAGGGAGCGGGGGCTCGAGGTGGAAGAGCTCGCTCCGGTCGATCCGAACCTCTGGGTCGATCTCACGAACAAGCCCGACGACTTCCTGATCGATCCCGGCGGACTCCACATCGTGGGCTCGTCTCGTCACGAATCCCGTCGGATCGACCGGCAGCTCCGCGGCCGGGCCGGGCGCCAGGGAGATCCGGGGGCCACGCAGTTCTTCCTCTCCCTCGAAGACGACCTCATGCGCCTGTTCGGATCCGAGCGGATCGCGAAGGCCATGGACAAGATGGGGGCCGAGGAGGGCGAAGTGATCACCCACGGGCTCGTGACGAAATCGATCGAGCGGGCTCAGAAGCGGGTGGAGGGCAACAACTTCGAGGCCCGGAAGCGGCTCCTCGACTATGACGACGTGATGAACCAGCAGCGGGAGGTCATCTACGACCTCCGGCTCTTCGCCCTCGAGGGGGGGGAGGATCTCAAGGGCGAGATCTGGGAGATGATCGAGACCGGATTGAACGAGATCGTCGACGACTATGTGGACGAGGAGGTTCACCGGGAGAACTGGGAGCTCCACGCGCTCCGGCAGCGGCTCCTCCTCGACTACTTCATCCAGGCGGACATGTTGCCGGCGGAGGAGACCCTCGAGCACGACTTCTTCGACCGGGAAGAGGTGCTCGAGCCGATCCTTGAGGTTGCACGCGAGCAGTTCAGCCGGAAGATCGACACGTTCGGGGACCACGCGGAGAAGGTGATGAGCTGGGTCATGCTCTCCGTGATCGATGACAAGTGGAAGGATCACCTCTACGACCTCGATCATCTCAAGTCATCGATCGCGTTCCGTGGATGGGGGCAGAAGGATCCGCTCATCGAGTATAAGAAAGAGGCTTACGACATGTTCGTGGACCTCATGCGGGATCTGCGAAAAACGGTCTCGAGCCTGTTCTTCCGTGCCCAGATCGGCCAGCCCCAACAGCAGCAGCGCCGCCGCGTAGCGACCGAGGGACTTCGATACTCGGGACCCGACGAGGGCGGGCCCGGTGCGCTGGGTGATGCCGCGCGAGTGGCCACGGGGGAGACTCGGGGGCTCGACCCGATGGGCGTGGCTGCGCGAGCGCGTACGAGTGGCGCGAGTGGCGCGAGTGGCGCGAGTGGCGGAGCCACGGCCTCGGTCGGGGGCCGGCAGGATCCCCGTGAGCTCACCACGAACCGTGAGGAGGAGCAGAAGCCCGCCCCGGTTACCGTGGAAGACGAGCCGGGCCGCAACGACCCCTGCCCTTGCGGTAGTGGGAAGAAATACAAAAAGTGTTGCGGTCGCCCCGCCTGATCGGGGGAGTACCTTCAGGCTGATCCTTCCGACCTGGGGCGGCGACCGTTCTCGACTCTGCGCTCCAGGACAGGCGGTCCCGCTCCACCATGGGCGCGCGCGGAGCACGGCACGATCGTGTCTGCATGTCTTCCTCCTCCCGGTCGTCCCCGTGTTCAGCCCATGGCCTCCTGCCCGATCCGGAGCCCGACTCCCTACTGCGCGCCCGCCCGAGTCCGGCCTCGGCTCCGATCCATACGTGGCCGGCCGGGGAGCGGCCCCGTGAGCGCCTCCAGCACGCCGGTCCCCAGGCCCTCGCGGTTCGGGAGCTGCTCGCGATCCTAATCGGAAGTGGAGGACGCGATGGCTCGGCCCTCGACGTCGCGAGACGGCTCCTGGATCGCGGTGGCGGCTCGTTGCGGGAACTCGGAAGCCTGGGGTTTCAGGAACTCCGGGCCGTCCCGGGAGTCGGGAGCGCGACAGCAGCCCGGATCGGGGCGGCCATCGAACTGAGCAGAAGGGTCGCGGCCGAGGAAGCCGGCGAGCGGCCCCGGATTCGCGGACCACAGGATGTCCACCGGCTCATGGCTCCCCACCTGCGCGACCTGTCGCACGAAGAGTTTCACGCGCTGATCCTGAACACGCGCCACCGGGTCCTACGGGACGTGCTCGTCACCCGCGGCATCCTCGATGCCTCCCTGATCCACCCCCGCGAGGTGTTCCGCCCCGCCATCGCGGACAGCGCTGCGTCTGTCGTATTGGTGCACAACCACCCCTCGGGAGACCCGGAGCCGTCTCCCGAGGACCGCCGTGTCACCCGCCAGTTGCAGGAAGCCGGCCGGACGGTGGGCATCCAGGTGTTGGACCACGTCGTGATCGGAGACGGCCGCTGGGCGTCGGCCCTTCCAGAGGCGGTCGGAAGGGACCGGGAAGTCCCTCCCCCCTGAAAATCGACGGGTTCCGAGTTAGATTTCGGAATCATGAAGCTTCCGGCCGCGCAGTCCCCCCCTACCACGACCCCCACGATCCGTGGGCTACCCCGGAGCCTCGCCCGGGCGTTGGAGGCGTACGCCGACCGCCTGGACATCGACCGGATCCGGGAGGCATACGAACTCGCGGTCGCAGCCCACGAGGGCCAGAAGCGAGCCTCGGGACACAATTACGTCTCCCATACGGTGGAGGTGGCGACGATCCTGGCTCAGCTCAAGCTGGATACCGCGTCGATCGTGGCCGGGCTCGTACACGACGTGGTCGAGGACACGGCATGGAGTCTCACCGATGTCGAGGAGCGGTTCGGCGAGGATGTGGCGGGAATCGTCGACGGGGTCACGAAGATCGGAAAAGTGCGGTTCCGGTCCCATACCGAGCGACAGGCCGAGAACTACCGGAAGCTCCTCCTCTCGATGGCGGAGGACGCGAGGGTCATCCTGATCAAGCTGGCGGACCGGGTCCACAACATGCGGACCCTGGAGTACCTCCCCCGCGAGAAGCAGCGCCGCGTCGCTCTGGAGACCCGGGAGATCTACGCACCGCTCGCCCACCGCCTCGGCATGGCCCAGATGAAGTGGGAGCTGGAGGATCTCTCCTTCAAGTTCCTGGAGCCGGACGAGTACGAGGACCTGCGACGGAAAGTCCAGCAACGAAGAAAGGAGCGGGAGCGCCAGGTCCTGGAGGTGCAACGGCCCCTGGAGGAGCTCCTCCAGGGGCACGGGATCCCCGCCGAGGTGACCGGGCGTCCGAAGCACCTCTGGTCCATCTACCGGAAGATGAAGACGCGGGGCAAGCCGTACGAGGAGATCTACGATCTGATGGCGATGCGGGTGATCACCGACTCCGTGCAGAACTGCTATGGGGCGCTGGGGCTCATTCACTCGATGTGGACGCCGGTCCAGGAGCGTTTTCACGACTACATCGCAACCCCGAAGTCGAACATGTACCGCTCCCTCCACACCACGGTGTTTGGGCCGGGCGGTCGGCGCTACGAGATCCAGATCCGCACGGAAGAGATGCACCGAACCGCCGAGAACGGCATCGCGTCCCACTGGCGCTACAAGGAAGGCGGCGAAGAGGCGGGCGAGGGAGACGTGGACGAAGCGCTTTCCTGGTTCCGGCAGGTTCTCGAATGGCAGCAGGAGGCGTCCGAGCCGGAGGAGTTCATGGAATTCCTCAAGATGGACCTCTTCCTCGGGGAGATCTTCGTCTTCACGCCGAAGGGGGAGGTGAAACAGCTTCCAGTCGGAGCCACGCCGATCGACTTCGCCTTCCAGGTGCATACCGAGGTGGGCCTGCGTTGCGCCGGAGCGAAGGTGAACGGTCGGATCGCTCCTCTTTCCCGGGAGCTCAAGAATGGCGATACGGTCGAGATCCTGACTTCTTCGAAGCAGCGGCCGAGTCGGGATTGGCTCGCGTTCGTGAAAACGTCACGCGCTCGGCAGCGAATTCGCCATTGGGTCCGCCAGGAGGAGTTCGAGCACTCCGTTGAACTCGGAAAGGATTTCCTCGAGCGGGAGTTGAAGAAGATCCGTGCTCCGAAGCCTTCCGAGGGGAACCTGGAGAAAGCCGCGGAGGCCCTGGAGTACCCCGACTTCGACCATGTCTACGCGGCACTCGGTCGGGGGGACATCGGGCCGACGGCCGTGCTTCGGGCGTTGGTGCCGGAGGAGGAGATCGAGGAGGCGAGCCAGCGGCCTCCGACTCCTCTTCAGCGGATCGCCGATAAGCTTCGACGCTCGGACAAGGGCGTCCGGATCCAGGGCCTGGAAAACCTCATGGTCAGGTATTCCCAGTGCTGCCAGCCAGTGCCCGGGGATGACGTGATCGGCTACATCACGGTCGGGAGGGGAGTGTCGATCCACCGGAAGGACTGCCCGAACGTCTTGAACCTCCAGGACCAGGAGCGGAGGGTCGAGATTCAATGGACCGCCGAGCAGGGGGATCGCTTCTTCGTGAAGCTCTCCACCAGGGGGTCGGACCGACGGGGGCTCCTCTCGGATATCGCCCAGGCGATCTCCGACACCGGTACCGACATCCAGCATGCAGACATTCGCTCCGTGGACGGCGGGATGATCGGGGAGTTCGTGGTGGAGGTACAGGATCTGAGCCACCTCAACAAGGTGGTGAAGGGGGTCTCCCGGGTGAAAGGGGTCCTGTCCGTGGAGCGGAGGGAATCGTTCGGTGAATCGGACCTGGTCGAAGGGAGCTCCTGATCGAAGTCCTCATCGATGAGATCCTGAAGGAGGAGGTTTCGAGCGCTTCGCCCGGCCTCGAAATCGGGCGATCTCGCGAGGGACGCCCTGTGCTCGGCTGGAAATTCGGTGCGAGGGATGCTGCCGGCCCCGGCGCCGAACGGCCCGAATCAGAAGCCCGGGGCGGCCGAGGGTCTCCCGAAAACGTTCCGGTGCGGGTGAGCCTGCTGGGCGGCTGTCATGCCGACGAGCCGGTGGGGCCGCGCTTCCTCCGCCACCTCGTGGCTTGGCTCTCACACCGGTCGCAGAAGGCCCTTTGCCGCAACGAGGGCCCGCTCGACAACGTCGAATGGTGGATCGTCCCTCATGCCAACCCGGATGGAGAGGTTCGGAACCGGTCGTGGCAGGAGCACGGGGCCCCGGAGTACGACGTCGCGGCCTACCTCGAGGGCGCGGTGCGGGAGGCTCCGGGCGACGACATCGAATTCGGGTTCCCGCACGGTCCGGAAGACCACGGAGCACGGCCGGAAAACCAAGCGATCTATCGGTGGTGGAGTGAAGCGGCAGGGCCTTTCGCACTCCACGCCAGCCTCCACGGGATGGGGTTCGCAGCAGGGCCATGGTTCCTCCTGGAGCCGGCCTGGCTCGAACCCGGTTCACCGAAGAGAGCTGAGCCGCTGATCGAGAGGATGGCGGCTCGAGTCGGGGAGGCGGGCTACCTCCTCCACGATGTGGATCGCGGGGGCGAGAAGGGTTTTACCCGGGTCCGGAGGGGCTTTTGCACGCGGCCGGATTCGGATGCCATGAAGAGGTACTTTCTCCAATCGGGGGATGAGGAGACCGCGAGCCGCTTCCACCCGAGCTCCATGGAAACCGTCCGTCGGCTCGCCGGCGAACGCGCGTCTCCCCCCGGACCTCTGACTCTCGTCTCCGAGAACCCCCTCTTCCTCACGCCCGGCGTGGGCGACGATCTGGGACCACCCGACCCCGCAGCGGAGCGGTGGAAGGATCGTATCGCGGGGTGGCGGAATGCCCTCGCGCAGGGACACCATCCGGAAGCCGTTCGCAGGGAAGCTGGAGAAGCGGGGCTGCGGCCGATGCCCACCCTGGATCAGATGCGCCTCCAGTGGGGCCTCATCGTCGCAGGCCTCGAGCTCGTGACGCCTGATTAGCGACGACCCGAAGGCATGCTCCCGCTTGCCGGGCGCTGCCGGGCCGGCGGCACCTGGGCACCATTCGCCCCGCATACGGTATACCGTGCGATGACCAAGCCCACCTTCAAGATCGACGCCCCCTACCAGCCCGCTGGCGACCAGCCGAAGGCGATCTGCGAGCTTACGGATGCGCTCGACCGTGGCGACCGTTTCCAAACGCTGCTCGGTGCGACGGGGACCGGCAAGACGCTCACCATGGCTCACGTGATCGCAGAGCACGCGCGGCCGACGCTCGTCATGTCCCACAACAAGACGCTGGCTGCCCAACTCTACGGGGAGTTGAAGGGTCTCCTGCCCAAGAACGCCATCGAGTACTTCGTCTCCTACTATGACTACTACCAGCCGGAGGCCTACGTACCGGCGACGGACACGTACATCGAGAAAGACGCATCGATCAACGAGGACATCGATCGATTGCGTCTGCGCGCGACCTCCTCGCTGTTCGAGCGGGAAGACGTCGTCGTCGTCGCCTCGGTGTCGTGCATCTATGGCCTGGGAAATCCCGAGGACTATCGAGCCCTCATGGTGGAGGCGGAGGTGGGGGAGCCGCTCGGACGGAACGACTTCCTGCGGAGCCTGGTGCAGATCCAATACAAGCGGAACGACCTTCTGTTCGAACGTGGCCATTTCCGGGTCCGCGGCGACACCGTCGAGGTGTTTCCCGCCTACGAGGAGCAGGCTCTTCGCGTCGAGTTCTGGGGAGACGACGTGGAGCGCATCACCCGATTCGATCCGCTCACTGGAGAGATCATCACCTCCCTGGACCGGACGGCGATCTATCCGGCCAGCCACTACGTCACGCACCGCCAGACGATTGAAGAGGCCGTCCCCCACATCCGGGAGGAGCTCGAGGAGCAGGTGGCTCGCTTCCAGCGGGAGGGCCGGCTCCTCGAGGCGCAGCGCCTCGAGAACCGGACGAACTTCGACATCGAGATGATGTTGGAGATCGGAACCTGTCCGGGGATCGAGAATTATGCGCGATACATGGCGGGGCGAAATGCAGGGGACCGGCCGTCCTGCCTTCTCGATTACTTCCCCGACGACTTCCTGCTCATCGTGGACGAGTCGCACGTTTCCCTCCCACAGATCCACGGTATGTACCGTGGGGACCGCTCGAGGAAGGAAACCCTCGTCGACCACGGTTTCCGGCTTCCCAGCGCCCTCGACAACCGCCCGCTCACCTACGAGGAGTGGGAGTCGATGGTTCACCAGGGCGTTTTCGTCTCCGCCACTCCGGGGGAGCGGGAGCTCGAGCTCTCGGGAGGGGTGGTGGTGGAGCAGATCATCCGACCGACGGGTCTCGTCGATCCTCAGGTCGAAGTTCGGCCCGTCCACCGACAGGTCGACGATCTCCTTGCGGAGATCAGGGTCCGGGAGGAGCGGGGGGAGCGGGTCCTCGTCACGACCCTCACAAAGCGGATGGCGGAGGACCTGACGGAGTACTTTCAGGGAGTGGGAGTTCGGGTGCGGTACATGCACTCGGATATCGATGCCATCGAACGGATGGACATCCTGCGCGGCTTGCGCCTCGGGCGATTCGACGTGCTCGTGGGCATCAACCTCCTGCGGGAGGGACTCGATCTTCCCGAGGTGTCCCTGGTGGCCATTCTCGATGCGGACAAAGAGGGATTCCTTCGGGATCACCGCTCACTCATCCAGACGATCGGTCGTGCGGCGCGCAATGTGCAGGGTATGGCGATCCTTTACGCGGACAGGATCACCGGCTCCATGCGTCGGTGCATCGACGAGACGACCCGTCGGCGCGAGATTCAACTTGAGCACAACCGGGAGCAGGGAATCACTCCGGAGACGATTCGGAAGAGCGTAGCGGAGATCGAGTTCTCCACCCGGGTCGCTGACGCCCGGGGGCGCCCGCTTCCGAAGGTGGCCGAGAGGAAGGCGAGCTACCTGGACGAGGTGAACGAGGAGGAGTACATCAAGATTCTGGAGAAGGAGATGGAGGAGGCTTCGAACACCCTGGACTACGAGAAGGCGGCGGTGCTTCGGGACCAGATCCTGGAGCTCAAGGCCTCGACCGGAGCGGTGAAGTGACCCTGGTAGCGGCAGGGATGCGGAAAGGTAACGCGCGAAAGGAGACAGCGTGATTCTGAAGGAAGCCGACCTGGTACGCTGGGGAGAGGAAGTGGGCCGGTCCGTGAAACCTCCGGTCTTCATCGGGTTGCGCGGGGAGCTTGGGGCGGGAAAGTCCGTCCTCGCCCGCGCGATCGCCTCGGGTGCAGGTGTCGAGCGCCCGATGCCCTCGCCAACCTTCAACCTTCTCTTTCGCTACCCTGCGCGGGAGGAAGTCCAGGTCGTCCATCTGGACCTCTACCGGCTTCGTGACCCCGAGGAGCTGTGGGAGTTGGGTTGGGAGGAGCTCGGGTCCGACGGAGAGATCGTGCTCGTGGAATGGCCGGAGCGCGCCGGGCCGCACCTGCCGGAGCATCGATGGGACATCCGACTCACGCCACCCGAGCCTGGTTCCAAGCTTCGCATCGTGGAGGTGGTCCGCGAGGGAAGCCCTCCTCACCTCACGGGATTTCCTGTCACGATCGAAAGCGTCACGTGAGTGGACCGGTGCGGCCCCGTCCACTGGTCGTGGCGTTCGACACCTCCGGCTCCCTCGGCTCCGTGGCCGTGGCGGAGGGATCCGATGTCATCGCGAGGGAGTTCCTGACGCGCCGAGGCGAACACGCAGCGCACCTGGTTCCGATGGTCCGTCGGGCGCTCGCTTCGGTCGGAGCCACCGCGGCAGACATCGCCGAGGTCGTCGTCGGATCCGGTCCCGGCTCGTTCACCGGCGTCAGGGTCGCAGCTGCGACCGCAAAAGGCCTCGTTCGTTCCCTCGGAGTTCCGCTGTGGCCGGTCTCGAGCCTCGCCGCCGCCGCTGCTTCGGCCGAAGCGCACCTGCCCTTTCCGATTCGGCCAGGTGCTGCGGCAGAGGATGGCGAGGAGGGGGTCGACGTCTTGTCCGGCCAACCGCCCTCGCGTGCGGACGAGCTGCAGGACCTCGAACCCAAGGATGTTCTGCGACCCCGCTTCGTCCTCTTCGATGCCCGTGGGGACAGGGTGTACGCCGGCTGTTACCAGTTCCTCGATGGGGGGATCGAAAACGTCGTCCCACCCCGTCCGGCCCGGATCGGTGGGGTGATCGAAGAGGGCGCACCCCCCGGCACGTTTTTCTGCGGGGATGGTGCCCTTCGCCACTCCGAGGCCCTGATGTCCGCGGGTCACCCCGTTCTCGCCCTCCCGGCCGGGATCCCCACCGCAGAAGGCCTCCTCCAGGTGCACCGAGCCCTCGGCTCCCGTCCTCCCGAGACGGCGCCCGGGCGATGGGAGCCGGAGTACCTCCGAGCGTGGAAAGGAGTGAGGCTCCAGATCGAGTCCGCGACGTGAGCCGGCAACGCCTCGACCCGCACGTGTCTCTGGACCAGGGTGCCGCCGTACCCTCCAGCTCACCGGTCCGGGTCCGGCCCATGGTGGCCGAAGACGTGCCCCAGGTGATCGAAATCGAGCGACGTGCGTTCTCCACTCCCTGGTCGGGCAAGGCGTTTCGAGACCTTCTGGAGCATGACGAGGTCTTGCTCCGCGTCCTGGAGGTACCGGACGGCGAGGCGGTGGACCAGGAGGGTGAGCACCGGGTCGAGGGGAGCGGCGCAGCGACTCCGCCCGAGGGCGAGGATTCGACCGCGAGGGGTGCCGTGGCCGGATACGCGGTGACCTGGGCTTTGGGTCGAGAGGGGGAGTTGGCCAACTTCGCCCTGGCAGAGCGTTATCGCGGGCGCGGGCTCGCGAGCTGGTTCCTCGATGCGCTCCTGGCAGAAATCCGGGAGCGCGGCGTTCGGACCCTCTTTCTCGAGGTTCGCGCTTCGAACGAGCCGGCGCTACGCCTCTACAGGACGATCGGCTTCCAGGAGGTCGGTCGTCGGTCCGGATATTACACCCATCCACCCGAGGATGCACTGATCATGCTCAAGGAGCTCTGACGATGTCCCGCTTCCCGCTTTATCGCTCTCGTCGGTTTCGCCGAACGGAATCCCTCCGTTCCCTCGTTCGCGAAACGCGGCTCTCTGCGGAAGGGCTCGTCCTGCCTCTCTTCGTGATGCCGGGTACGGGCGTGCGGGAGAACGTGGCTTCGATGCCGGGAGTGGATCGCACCTCCGTGGATGAGCTCGTGCGCGACGGGGAAGCCGCTCTTCAGGCCGGGGTTCGCGCCGTCCTCCTCTTCGGGATCCCGTCGAAGAAGGATGAGCGGGGGAGCGGTGCCTACGCGGAGGATGGAATCGTCCAGCAGGCGGTGCGCCGGCTCACGGAGGAGGTTCCGGAGCTCGTCGTGATCACCGACCTTTGCCTGTGCGAGTACATGTCCCATGGGCATTGCGGGGTCCTGGAAGATGGAGAGGTTCTGAACGATCCCACCCTCGAGCTCCTAGCCCGGACCGCCGTGAGCCAGGCTCGCGCGGGTGCCGATGTCATTGCTCCGTCCGACATGATGGACGGGCGAGTCGGGGCGATTCGGGCCGCACTCGACGAAGCGGGGTTCACGGAGCTTCCGATCCTCAGCTATGCCGCGAAGTTCGCGTCCGCATTCTACGGGCCCTTTCGAGACGCTGCCGATTCATCCCCCACTTCGGGCGACCGAAGGGGCTATCAGATGGATGCAGCGAATGCGGACGAAGCTCTGCGCGAGGTCTTCCTCGATCTGGAAGAGGGGGCGGACGCGGTCATGGTCAAGCCCGCCCTTCCTTACCTGGACGTCATCCAGAAGGTGAAGGAGGAGACCGGGTACCCCGTTGCGGCGTACCATGTCTCGGGCGAATACGCGGCGATCATGGCAGCTCATGAGAAAGGATGGCTGGATGCCGATGCCTGCCTCCTGGAAATCTTTCTGGCCCTGCGTCGCGCCGGCGCCGACATCGTCATCTCGTACGGCGCTCGCCGTCTCGCACGGTCCCTCCGGCAGGGACCGGGGTAGGCCTCGGCAGGTCCCCTGGATGCAACGGTGGAAACATCTGTAGTCAACGAGGGGCTCGTCGCGTTGACCGGGTTCCGGCAGCCCGGTATCTTCCACCGTACGCGGGAAACCGCATGTTCCCTTTTTGTTCAGGGAAGGAGTCCTCATGGTCCGCTCCGGTGGGACGATTTCCGCTCTGCTCGCTCTCATCGCTTTCTTTTCGGTGCTTCCGGCGGCGGCTCAGGCCCCGACGGAGGATGTTCGGATTCATACCGTCGCCGAGGGGGAGACCCTGGGGTCCATCGCCGAGCGGTACTACGGTGATTCGGCTGCGTGGCCGCGGATCGTGGACGTGGACGGGAACCAGATCGAGGACCCGAATCGCATTTCGGTCGGCCAGGATCTGAGAGTTCCGGACGTGGAGCGCCGGGCTCATCTGGTGAGTAGGGTGGACCCCGCGCACGACGATGCCGGAACTTCCGGATCGAGCAGAAGCGCGGGCGAGCGTTCGAGTAGGGAGGTGGAGACGCTCGAGGCCGTCCGGGCGCGGCAGGCACTGGCACGATTCTCCACGTTCGAGCCGGCGGAAGCACCCCTCCGCAGGGGCGAACGAACCGTGTTCTTCCAGGATCCCGCACTCCTGCGTCCGGAAACCGCCATCGACTCATGGCAGCCGGAGGATCTGCCGGCGATTCCGGTGGAGATCTTCAGGGGGGCGAGTTGGCTTCTGCAGCCAGGGGAGGAACTGGAAGCCTTTGGACGAATTTCCGATTTCGCAGGGGATCAGGACGTCCGTCTCTTTCGAACCACGATCCAGCATCTGGACCTGGTCCGCGGTGTCTTCGACGGGGACCGGCGCCCCGAGCCCGGGGAGCGCTACCTGATCGTGCGATTGGACCGAGAGATGGACGGAGTGGGTACTGTGGTGATCCCGACCGGCCGTGCGAGGGTCCGGCGGGTGGACTCGGCTGGGGCTGTCCTCGAGGTATTTCGGGAGTATGATCGCATCCAGCTCGGCCAGTATCTCGTCGCCGATCGGGACGCGGGCCCGGCCACCGCGTCCACGGCGAGCCCGACGGACGAGGTTCTGGAGGCCAGTATCCTCGCGTTCGAGCGCGAGCGGGAGATCCAATTCCGGAACGACCGTGCCTTTCTCGACGTCGGCCGGCGCGAGGGGGTTCGACCGGGCGATGAGTTCGTCCTCGTTCTGGGGGCGGACGATGGATGGAGAGGTCGTCCCGTCGCACGATTTCAACTCGTGGGCGTCAGGGAGAAAACCTCGACGGCGCGGGTCCTTACGACGACGTCCCGCGAGGTGCGGGCGGGGCTCACCGTCCAGCTTGATCGCCGGATGCCGTGATCACTTTGTTTTCTCATAGGGCGATCGAGGCTTGATCCACACTGCGGCCCTCCTCTTCTACATTGGTGCGTTCGCCCTCTGGGTCCGTTTTCTCTGGAGCGGGTCTCGGGGGCGTGGGCCTTTGCTGGCGTCTGTTCTCGCGTTGCTGGGCGTCGTCCTCCACGGGACTTCGCTCGCCCTCTTCTACCTGGAGCACGACGAGTTGCCTCTCGTGGGCCCGGGTGCGGCTCTGTCCTCCCTGGCATTCGTAGGAGGGCTTGCACTCCTCGTTCTCCTTCCGTTGCGCGAGGTGGCGCGGGTTGCGATCGTGCTCCTCCCGTTCGTGATCGTTCTTCAGGCGGTCGCCCTCGCCATCGGAGTCCGGCCGGCTGCCGCCGCGATCGACTTCCAGGGAGCCGGCTTCATCCTCCACGTCGCGTTCGCGTTCGCGGGGTTTCAGGCCTTTGCGCTCGCGTGCGCCGCAGGCACGCTCTATCTGATCCAATTCCATGAGCTCAAGACAAAGCGCATCGGCAAGATCTTTCGGTTCACGCCGCCGTTGGCCACTCTGGACACCCTGGGACGCGTGGGGGTCTGGTCCGGGCTCGTGTGCCTCAGCCTCTCCCTTTCCCTCGGTTGGGCGTGGACCCTCACGTACCGGGACTCGCTCGAGATCACGGACCCGAAGGTCGTCTGGTCGGTCTTGAGTTGGTTTACGTTCCTGGGCGTGGTCGTGGCCCGCCGACTCGGGGATCAGCCCGAGTACCGGGGGGCGGTCGCGGCGGTCCTGGGATTCGGGGTGGTCGTAGCGACCTTTCTGGTTCTGCGGGTCACGGTGGGTGCCGAGGGCCTCTTCCTCTAGGATGAGTACGCGGATGGCGAGCGACGTGGCACGCTCCAGGTGCGCCGCGGCCGAGTTGGCCGGGGCGAGGAGGGCGACATGACGCTGGTTGTCGTGGGCGTGAGCCACCGGACCGCACCCATCGACGTGCGGGAGCGGTTCTGGTTCGGACCCGAGGAGGCTTCCAGGGCGCTGCTGAATCTCCGGAGCGAGGACGGCATCGAGGAAGCCGTGCTCCTGTCGACATGTAATCGGACGGAGGTGTATCTCTTCCCCTCCGATGGCGAAACGGCGATCCAGGCCGTAGAACGGATGCTGGCCCGAAAGGTCGGGCCGCTCGAAGACGACCTCCGCTCCTATCTCTTTCAGCACCAGGGGCAGGATGCGGCTCAGCACCTCTTCCGGGTCTCCTCCGGACTGGATTCGATGGTGACCGGGGAGGCGGAGATCCAGGGTCAGGTGCGCGAAGCCTATGCGCGTTCCACCGAGCTCCCGATCGAACCTCCGATGGCCGGCCCGGTCCTGAATCGTCTCTTCCAGATGTCCCTCGCCGTTGGCGGGAGGGTCCGCGCCGAGACCGGGCTTGGAGAGGGGGCGGCATCCGTCGCTTCGGTGGCCGTCGAGCTCGCCAAGAAGATCTTCGGCTCCTTGAGGGGGAAGAACGTCCTCATACTGGGAGCCGGCGCCACGGGGGAGCTCATCGTCGAGGCTCTGGCACGGGAAGGGGCGGAGGGGGTCATCGTTGCGAATCGGACGTACGAGAGGGCGGTGAACCTGGCGGAACGCCTTCACGGGCATGCGATCCACTTCGACCGCCTGCCCGATGGCGTCGCGTCGGCCGACATCGTTCTCTCCTCCACGGCCGCGCCACACGCGGTCCTTTCCCGCCGCGTGCTCTATCAAGCGTTTCCGGGAGGGATCCGGCAGCCCCTCTTCGTGATCGACATCGCGATTCCCCGAGACGTCGATCCGGCCGTCGGGGACGAGCCGAACGTGTTTCTTTACAACCTCGACGACCTGCAGCAGATCGTGGACGAGCATGTCCAGGTTCGCCGCGGTGCAGTGCCGGCTGCGGGCCGACTCATCGAGGCGCAGCTTGGAGAGTTCTCCGACTGGCTCGCCTCCCAGGAGGTCGTTCCGCTCATCCGGGACCTCAGGGGCCGCGGGGAGGAGATTCGAGGCCGCGAGCTGGAGCGCCTCTATCGACGCCTTCCCGAGCTTTCCGAGGAAGAGCGGGAACGGGTGGAGGAGTTCTCGAAGCGCTTTCTCAACAAGCTCCTCCACGATCCGACGATTCGGTTACGGAAGGGACTTCCTCACGGTGATCCGGGTGATCTGGTCGAAACCGTGCGGTTTCTATATGGGCTCGAAGATCTCGAAGAGTACGAGGAAGATCGTGTGGGGCGGGAAGGCGGGGCGTTCACCGAGGAGCAGGGCTCGGCCCGCGTTGGTGCCGAAGAGGGCGTTGATCCGGAGGAGGATGACGTGGGAGAGGAAGAGGGCGACAAGGGAAAGGGTGGTGAGGGGAACGAGCGGCCCGAGCCGAGAGGGTCGAGTGGGCGAGGGGGGCCGGGGATCAGCGCGGCGCGCCCTGCCGGGCGCAGCGGGCAGAGGCGTAAATGACCTCACGATCGAGCGCGGACATGACGGGAGAGGCCGCGGATACCGATGATCCTTTCGAAGAGGAGCCTCGGAGGGTCCTCGTCACAGGGGGCGCCGGGTTCATTGGAAGCCACGTGGTCGACGCACATCTCGCGCGTGGCGACCGGGTCTGGGTCGTCGACGACCTCTCAACCGGACGGAGGGCGAACCTCCCCCCGGGTGCGGAGTTCCTGGAAGCCGACATACAGGGGGCTGCGGTCCGGGATCTCATGCGCGAGGTCCGATTCGATCTGGTGAACCATCATGCTGCCCAGGTCGACGTGCGGTTCTCCGTTCGCGAGCCCGCTCGGGACGCGCGTGTGAACACGCTGGGGCTCCTGAACCTCCTCGAAGGGTGTATCCGGACGAACGTTCGCCGCGTGGTCTACGTCTCCAGTGGAGGAGTGATCTACGGAGAGCCGGAGACGATCCCCACCCCCGAGACGGCGCCGAAGCTTCCCCTCTCACCCTACGGGGTATCGAAGCTGGCCGGGGAACAGTATCTCCACTACTATCGGACCGTCCACGGCCTGGATTACGTCGCCCTCCGGTATTCGAACGTTTACGGGCCCCGCCAGGACCCGCACGGAGAGGCAGGAGTGGTGGCGATCTTTTCCCACCGCCTCCTTTCGGGAGAGGAGCTCCTGATCTTCGGGGACGGCGAGCAGACGCGCGACTACGTGTACGTGAGAGACGTCGTTCATGCGAATCTGAAGGCGGCGGATCTTGTGCTTCCGGATACTCCTGCGGGGGGCCGGCACGGCGGGCTGGACGAACGAGCCTTCAACGTGGGATCGGGCAGTGGGGCGAGCGTGAACCGTCTCGCTGACTTCCTGGAAGACGTATCGGGCCTGCGGACCGGAAGGGTCTTCCGGAGCCCACGCCCTGGCGAGCTGCGGCACTCGACGCTCGATGTGGGACGGCTGAAGGGTCGAGGCTGGGCGCCACGCTGGACGTTGAAGGACGGACTCCGGGAAACGTTCCGGCACATTGCCGAATCCACTGATTCCAAAGCCGAGCCATCGACTTGAACGGGTATAGGGAATGAACCTGCTTTTGATTTCGCTTCTTCAGGCGACGGGACCGGAGACGACCTGGGACATGGTCATCCAGGGAACCCTGCCGACCAAGCTCATCCTCGCAATCCTGCTCGTGTTCTCGATCGTGAGTTGGATCTTGATCTTCTGGAAGTGGAGACAGTTCCGGGATCTCCGGGGTCAGGGCGACGAGTTCATCGAGGAAATGGAAAAGGCGCAGCGCCTCGAAGACGCCTACAAGGCGATCCTGTCCCTTCCCGACTCGCCGTACGGCCGCGTCTTGAAACAAGGGGTGAACTTCTTCAGCGAGCTTCGGCCGGGCTCTCTGCGTAAGGACGCGATCGAATCCGCGGGCCTCACGCTCACACAGCTCGAGGTCCTCCGACTCGTGCTCGAGAAGGAAGAGGCGGAGGAACGAGAGGAGTTGGCTGTCGGGATCACCTGGCTCGCGGTGATTGGATCGGTGTCTCCGCTGCTCGGCCTTTTGGGAACGGTGATCGGTGTGATGAACGCCTTTCTCGGGATCGTGGTCACCGGCTCGCCCCACATCGGAGCGGTGGCCCCGGGAGTCGCGGAGGCCCTCATCACCACGGTGATCGGGCTGGCGGTCGCCATTCCAGCGGTGATCGGGTACAACTACTTCGTGTCGCGTCTGAACCTCTTCTCCGGGGAGTTGGAGAGCTTCTCGAGCGAGTTCATCGGAACCCTCGCCCGAGAGGGGCGCGTATGATCGAAGCAGGGGCAGGGCGAGGAGTCCCCTTCGGGAGGCTTCGATGACGAGGCGAAGGAGCCGGTCTGACCGAAACGATCTGCCGCCGAACGCCGAGATCAACATCACGAGCCTGATCGACGTGGCGTTCACGCTTCTCGTTATTTTTCTCATTACGGCTCCGATCCTCCGAGCTGGTTTGGAAGTGGAGCTTCCGCGGGCGGATGTAGACCCGGTCACCACGCCGCAGGAGCCCTTCTGGGTCACGGTGCAACCGGACGGTTCCATCTGGATCGGTGACGAGACGGAAGTGGCGATGACCGACTTCGAGCAGAGCTTCTCACAGCTCGCGCAGGCGGCCTCGCCCGAGATCATCTATGTGCAAGGGGACTCGGCGGCGAGCTACGGACCGGTGGCCCAGGTGATCGCAACGGTGAACCGCGTGAGTGTGGACCTGGGGATCCGATGGGCGCTGGTGATGTATCCCGAAGGACGGCCCCCGAGCCCATGAGGGCCGGCGGTCGCGCGTTTCGAAAAGAGGGCCGGAAGGGAAGGCATGCGTAGTCATGGACCGGACAGACCTTCGATCGTGGCCTCCGTCGTCACCCACATCGCGATCCTCGCGGGGGTATGGTGGCTACAGAGCCAGGCTCCGGATCAGGTCGAGTTCGAGACCTTTCAGATCGAAGTCGTGACCCTGGCCCAACTCGAGCCGACGCCGGAGACGGCCACGCCCGAGGTGCCGGTGGAGACGATCGACCCTCCCGAGCCGGAACCGATCCAGGAGGAGCTTCCCCCTCCGCCCGAGCCCGAGCCCGAACCGGAGCCGCCGCCGCCCGAACCGGAGCCGGAACCCGAGCCCGAGCCTCCGCCGCCCGAGCCGGAGCCCGAGCCGGAGCCGGAGCCGCAAAGGGAGACGCCCCCGACCCCGCCCGACGCGGAGGTCGCGGAGGAAACGACTCCCGAGGACATCCGGGTGCGGATGGAGGGGCTCCGTCGCGACTTCCCGGTGTACTACGAGAACATCATTCGCCAGATTAATCGGTGCTTCCGGTGGCGAGGTGCTGGAAACTGGGTCGCCGTGGTTCAGTTCGAGATCCAGGCGGACGGCACGGTACCGGCGAGGACGATCCGCGTGGCTCAGCCATCGGGGAACGTCTCCTTCGATATCGAGGCCGAGGGTGCGGTCGAGTGCGCGGGAGGCGAGGGACGCTTTGGGCCGCTTCCACCGGAGCTTCCCTGGGACGCCCTTCCGATCCGATTCACCTTCTCCCCTGGCGGGGAGCAGGACCTCCAATTCTGAGGCCGAGGAGTACGATGCGCCTACTACGAGTCGAGCGGACCGCCGCCCTCCCCTTCATGGCGCTGCTGGCCGTCCTGATCCTCCTCCCCTCGGGGCCGGTCGAGGCACAGGATGTCGAGCGCTTCCCCGGCGTGAGCCTGGGCCTCACGTACGAAGCCCGGTACCGGCCTCCCATCGCGATCCTGCCGTTCACGGGACGATTTGGAGGTCAGGAGGTCGCGTCAAGGGTCGAATCGATCATCTCCCGCGACCTCCGCTACTCGAACCGCTTCGTGGTCGTCGACTCGCTTCCAGATGGGATCGTGGGCTCGGAGGTCGACTGGGGGCTCTGGGACGACATGGGGGTCGACTGGGTTCTCACGGGCCGGGTCGAAGGATCGGGTCAAGGGTATGTTCTCGTTCTAGAACTTCACGACGTGGTCTTCAGGGAAGTCGCGGAAGAGGGCCGCTTCACGATTCCGGAGGCGGCATCCGACCGCTTTCGAATGGCCTCCCACATCGCCTCCGATGGGGTGGTTCAATGGGTGTTCGACGAGCCGGGGATGGCGGCGAGCCGGATTCTCTTCTCCAGGATCGGTGAGGATGGAAACCAGGACCTCTGGGCGATCGACTCGGATGGCGAGAACCTTCGCCGAGTGACGAATCACCGGACGGTCAGTCTCTCGCCGGAGTGGTCACCGGATGGCCGAAGGGTCGTGTATACGGCCTACAAGACGGGGCTTCCGAGAATCTACGAGATGGACCTCGACACAGGTCGGGAGAAGAAAGTACCGGCGGTGCGCTCGGGAGATTACATTACGCCGAGCTATCATCCGGATGGTGACAGGATCGCCTTCTCGATCGTGGGAGGCGGGCAAAGCGGAATCTACCTGTACGACCTCGAACGGGAGTGTTGTCTCGAGAACCTGATCGAAGGGCGTTGGGAGGACATTTCGCCCAGCTTCTCTCCGGATGGAAGCCGGATTACGTTCAACTCGAATCGACTCGGTCTGGGTGTCCCCCAGATCTACACGATGTCGGCAAACGGCGGCGAGCCCCGGCTCCTCTCCCCCTTCATCTACGGGAGTCCGAGCTACTTCACCTCGCCGGACTGGTCTGGAGTGGGAGACCGGATCGCATTCCACGGCCGGGCGGAGCGGGGCCAGCCGTACCAGATTCTGGTGGCGGAAGTGGGTGCCGGGAACAACCGGGTGGTTCAGCTCACCTTCGACGGGCGGAACGAGGATCCCAGCTGGGCTCCCGACGGGCGCCACCTCGTGGTAGCGGGGGAGCGAAGCTGGGGACGGGGGCTTTTCGTCGTCGATGCGGTGACCGGGAACGTCCGACAGCTCCTGACGGGAGTTCGGGCCCAGCTACCTTCCTGGTCTCCCTCGCTGGCGCCGAAGGTAGAGGCGGAGCTCCGGGCGAGCGGATCGTGACGCCATCGGGCGAGGTAGAAACTCCCCAGCCATTGCATGAGATCACCGGATTTCGTATATGGCCTAACGTCCTTTCCCGGAATCGGACGCAGGGGAGGCCGGAGTAGACGCGGCCAGCCCGCGTTGAAGCGTAGGGGATGGCTCAGGTACCTTTTAACCCAGGAGTAGTGATGATGCACTCCCGTCTCATTCTGGTTGCGTTCCTCGTTGCCAGCGTTCCGCTTACGGCATGCCGGCGGGAACAGCCGCCGCCGCCACCCCCTCCCGCCGAAGAGACGACGAGCGAGCCGGCGCCCCAGGAGGATCGGGATGACGACGAAGCGCGCCGTGCGGCCGAGGAGCGTGCTCGTGCGGTCGCCGAAGCGCGCGGTGCCCTCGAACAGCGGGTCCACTTCGACTACGACGAGTCGACGATCCGACCGGACACGGAGCGGATCCTCCTCGAGAAGGTCGAAATTCTCCAGGCGAGTCCGGACGTTCGCCTCCGGATCGAAGGGCACTGCGACGAGCGAGGATCGGTGGAGTACAACCTCGCGCTCGGAAACCGGAGAGCCGAAGCGGTCCGGCAGTTTCTCGTGAACTACGGGATTGACGAGAGCCGCCTCGAAACCGTGTCGTACGGCCAGGAGCGCCCGCTCGTAGCCGAGAGCAACGAGAGTGCGTGGGCGCAGAACCGGCGTGCGGAGTTCATCGTGACTGCCGGTGGGGATCAGATCAATCCGCCGAGCGAGTGACTCCGGCAGAAAATCCGGAATGAAACGGGAGTAATGCAGTGATGAAGGTTGAGGGTGCGGAGGCGATGAGTGGGCTGCCCGCGAGGCGTCCCGGCGGGGATAGCTCCTATGGGGCGTTCTTGCGTCGCATAGGGCCAGGGGTTCGGCTCCTCATCGTCTCCGTCCTTCTCCTCCCGCTCGTGGCGTGTGCCACGAAGCGGGATGTGCGTGACCTGCAGGAGGAAATGCGGGCCGTGGCCGAGCGCCAGCACGAGCTTCTCGTCGAGCTGGAGCGCCTCCATTGGATGGCTCAAGACACGCTTCGCCAGCAATCCCGGAACTTCACGGCCCTCCGGGGAGAGTTGAATCAAAGAATCCTCGATGTCCAGGACCAGGTGATCGAGCTTCAGGCCCTCACCGGACAGAGCCAGCAGGTTCTGGCCGGCCTACGGGACCAGCTCGAAACGCAGCGACGTCAGGTCACGCAGCCGGCGCAGCAATCCCCATGGGACTGGGAAGCGGATGACCCGGGCGGAGTGGATCCGGGTGGAGCGGGAGCCGCGGAGCTGTACAATGCCGCGGTGACGCAGTTCAACCGCGGGGCCCTCGGCACCGCGACCCGCAGGTTCGAGGAGTTCCTCGAACGATTTTCGGGGCACCGCCTGGCCCCCGATGCACGGTACTTTCTGGCGGATATCCTCGCCCAGGAGGGACGCACGGGAGAGGCGATCGACGCATTCCTCCGGATCCAGGAGCTCCATCCCACCGCGAGTCGCGTACCGGAGGCTCTCTACAGGGTCGGCGTTCTCTATCTCGAGGACGGCGACTCCGAGTTGGCCGAGGAGTATCTGGAGCGGGTGGTGAATACCTACCCCGACACCGAGGCGGCGGAACGGGCCGAGGAGCGCCTCCAGGACCTCCCATGAGCGGTGTACCGGCTTCGCCGCGGCGATGACTTCCGATGCGCTGCCCCGAATGCGATTCCATGGAGAACCGGGTGGTCGACACCCGAACCAGCCGCGGAGGGCGCGCGGTTCGGAGGCGTCGGGAGTGCACTTCCTGCGGCACTCGCTTCACCACATACGAATATGTCGAGGAGCGCCCGATTCAGGTGCTGAAGCGGGAGGGCAATACCGAGGAGTTCGATCGGCAGAAGCTGATTCGGAGTCTCGAGGTGGCCTGCGCCAAGCGCCCTGTTCCCGCCTCCGAGGTGGAGGCGATCGTGGAGGAGATCGAGGACCGTCTCTCTCGTCAGGCCGGCGTGGAGGTCCCCACCTCCGAAATTGGTGAGCTCGTGATGGAGCGGCTGAAGCCGCTCGACCGGGTCGCGTACGTGCGCTTTGCGTCCGTCTACCGGAACTTCCAGGACGTGGATGAGTTTCAGGAATTCGTGGATGAGATGAACCTGCGGGGCAAGCGAGAGCTCCAGGCCCGAAATCAGGTGGAGTTTCCGTTCTGAACTACGGCTGCCTCCCGCCTTCGTTATCCCCTTCTTCCTTCCGGTTGAATGCGCGGCAAACGCTCTGACTTCCAAGGAGAAATGCCCTTCCTGGACCACCTGGAAGAGCTCCGCTGGCGCATTCTGTGGAGCTTCCTCTCGGTGGGTGTGGGGACGGTCGTGGGATTTCTCATCGTCCAGTACCTGGGCGTCATGGAACTCCTCCTGCGGCCGATCCGGCCATTTCTGAACGGGACGGAGCTGCTCTACTTCTCCCCGGCCACCCCCTTCTTCTTCGTCCTCAAGCTGTCGTTGATCATCGGGCTGATCTTCGCCTTCCCGATCGTCGTGTACCAGATCTGGGTCTTTCTCTCTCCGGCTCTGAAGCCGAACGAGAAGAAGATCATCATTCCGAGTCTATACTTCGGGCTCCTGCTCTTCGCCGCCGGGGTGGCTCTCGCTTACTTTGCGGTGCTTCCGCTCGCTCTCCGCTTCCTCATGGGCTTCCAGCAGGAGTTCCTGGAAGCGGCGATCGAGGCGGGGATGTACCTCGGCTTCGTGGTGCGTCTGCTCCTCGCCTTCGGGATCGTCTTCGAGCTCCCCGTTGTGGTGATGATCCTGTCCGCGATGGGGCTGATCACTCCGCAGTTCCTCAAGGAGAAGCGGCGGCACTCGATCGTTGCGGTGACGATCCTCGCGAGCATGCTCACCCCGGGAGACATCGCCTCCACGTTCATGATGATCGTGCCGATGGTCGTTCTGTACGAGGTGAGCATCGTGCTCTCGCGGCTGATCCACCGGCGGAAGGAACAGGAAGAGGAGTCGCTGAAGCCCTCTACGGACCCGCCCTCAGGGGTCGTGGAAACGGGATGATCGGGCGTCTGTGGGTCTCGGCCCTCGGGGGAGCGTTTCTCCTCGGGGCCGTCTCGCCGACCCCTGCGGCCGCCCACATGGAGGTGCTCGCCGACACCGTCCAGGCCGCGGACACGGTGCGGAGTCGGGTGTTGGAGCGGGTGCAGCAGCGAGCCCGGCCCCTTTCCCGTGACTCTCTCATCGCGCAGGCGGAAGCGGGGCGGGACGCACGAAATGGCGAACCCCGACGGCAGGATGAAGCCACAGGCGGCGCGCCGGCGGACTCCACGATGGAAGTCCTGATGCGGCTCGAAGGCTACGACTTCTCCCAGTACGAGGGGCGCCGTGCGGACTTCGAAGCCGGAGAGCGGCGCCTTCTCCTTACGGGCGACGAGGAACAAAAGGCGCGCTTCACGGGGGATGGTGCGGACCTGGAGGCCGACTCATCCATCGTCTACGACGAACGGACGGGTCGCGTCCGGACCGTAGGCGCCACCACGTTGACCGCCGATCAGGCGGACCCGCTCACGAGTCGGACGATGATCTACGATCTCGCCGAGGGAAGGGGCTCCGCGAGGGAGGCCCGGACCGAGTACCGGGAGGGCGCCAACTGGATCGTGTGGGGAGAGCTCGACTCCGTCGACCGGGAGGAGGCGTGGATGAGTCGGGCCCGCTTCACCTCCTGCGACCATGAGGAGCCCCACTACTTCTTCCAGGCGAACGACATGAAGGTGATCCGCGAGAACGTGCTGGTCGCCCGCTCGGTCCGGATGTACCTCGCGGACGTCCCGATCGCATGGATTCCGTTCATCGCGCAGAACCTGGGCTCCGGTCGGGCGAGCGGGCTTCTCACTCCCCGTTTCTCGATGAACGACGTGGTACGCACTTCGGAGGGTCAAAACCGCAGGATCTCGAATCTCGGCTACTACTGGGCGATGAGCGAGTACTCCGACGCGGAGCTCGCCCTCGACTGGTTCAGTAACAACTACACCGCACTCACCGGGGCCGTCCGGTATCGCTGGGCCCGCCAGTTCCTGGACGGGAGCCTTTCGTTTCGTCAGTTCTGGCGGGACACGGGGGGCCGGGAGCTGGCGTTCAACACACAACACAACTGGGAGTACTCGGAGCGGACGCGCATGCATGCCCGGGGAAGCTACGCCTCGAGCTCGGATTTCGTCCGGGAACAGTCGTTCGACCCGCGGGAAACGACCCAGTCGATCGATTCCGAGGGGGGGCTGAGCCATCGCTTCGACTGGGGAAATCTCTCGCTGTCGGCGAACCGGCGGCAGTTCCTCTCCGACGACCGAGTGGAGATGACGCTGCCGACCGCAAGCCTCAACCTCACGACCCGCACCCTCTTCGAGGCGCCTCCGACTCAGGCGGGCTGGTACAACAACCTGACGGTCTCCGCCAACACGAACTTCAGTCGTAGCAGCATGGTCCGGGAGCCGCAGACCGTCGATGACTTCCGGATCAGCCTGGCGGACCGCCTCCAGACACGAGGGCGGGCGGGGCTCACCTTTGGCCTCGGCAGCTTCTCCTTCTCGAACCGGGTCGAGTACCAGGACCAGGTCTTCCGGGACCTTCCATCCGGATTGTTCCCCGAGACGCAGGGGAGCGCGGCGCGGCTTCTCACGCCTTGGTTCCAGGACGCACCTCCGCCGAACGGAGAGCTTCCGGTCTTCCGTGACATGGGCGAGTCGGAGATCGCCTGGAGTTCGTCCTTGAGCTATCAACAGAACTTCCTTGGATCGAGCACGTTCACGCCAAGCGTCAGCGTGGAGAACCGGTTCGCTCGGTCGGACACCGTTCCGGAGGCGATGGACAACTTCATCTCCTCACCGACCCGCGTCTCCTTCGGGGCCTCCGTCCGCACGGACGTGTACGGCTTCTACGACGGGTTCCGGGACTACGAGGCGATCCGCCACAAGCTGACACCCAACTTCCGGTATTCGTACGCTCCCGAGGTGACACCGACTGAACTCCAGGAGCGCGTCTTCGGGGCCCGCGGGAGCCGCGTCCGCAACGAGTTCACGGTTGGATTGAATCAGACCTTCGAGGCACGGATGCGGCCATCCGAGGATGATCCGGTCGAGGAGGCCCCCGTCGAAGAGGCTCCCGACGCGGTGGAGGGTGCGCTCCCCGAGGTGGACGCGGTGCCCGGCACGGACTTCGACGAGGAGGAGGACGAGGAGCCTGGGCTCCCACCGTTGACCACCTCCGCCTCGGGGGCCGCGGGAGATCCCGAGCGGCGCCCTCGTTCCGAGGTCGTGCGCCTCCTCTCCCTCCAGACCTCGGCGATCACATATGATCTGGTGGAGGCCGACTCGCTCGGGTACTTCATGGCCGGATTCAGGACGACCCGGCTTTCGAACCAGATCTCCTCCGACTTCCTTCGCGGACTGTCGCTTTCCGTCGAGCACGATCTCTTCGAGCCCCCGGCAGCGGAAGGGGAACGGCGAAGCTTTTCGCCCCATCTCTCCCAGATGAACTTCTCCTTCGACCTGAGCGATCGTTCGTCGATCGTTCGATTCCTCTACGATCGCCTCGGAATCGATCCCCGGGAGGACGACGAGGAGCCGGAGGAACTCGAGGATGAGGAGGATCCCTTCGAATCACGGGATGGCCCCGACACCTCCCGGATGCTTCCGGGCGAGCGGCGATCAACCGGGCTCGGAGTGTCGGGTTCGGAAGGCGGGTGGAACGCTCGTATCTCGTACTCCCTGCGGAGGCCTCGGGGGATCCGAACGCCGGGCGCGGCGAGCCCTTCCACGGCACAGATGATTCAGGGGAATTTGAGCTTTCGCCCGTCGCAGAACTGGAATGTGAGTTGGCGGACTTCCTACGACGTGGAGGAGAATCGCTTTCTGGATCACATGGTGCAGTTCCGCAGGGACCTCCATCGGTGGGAGGCGAACCTGGGCTTCCGGCAGACCGCGGTCGGAAACTGGAGCTTCGTCTTCGAGGTCTCCCTCATCGACAATCGGGACCTCCGTTTCGATCACCGACTCCGGAGCCGCGAAGGGCGATCGAGCCAGCTTCCGCTCGGCCTGGATCCCTGACAAGGCCCGCGTCATGAGCGTCCGCACCCGTGCCTGTCTGCCGTTCCTTCTCGTCGGCCTCTGGGCCTGTGACGAAGCGAACTTCCTCACCCCCCGCGGTGAGCCGGCGCCCCCACGAGACCTACAGGGGCACTACTACGCGGGGGCGGTCCACCTTTCCTGGGAACTCGATCCGGGCTGGAGGGACGATTCCTTTCGCGTGTATGGGAAGCGCACCACGGATCCGGACTACTTCATGCTCGCGGAGGTGACGAGTTGCAGTGAAGGGGTCTGCGTCTATACGGATTTGAACATCCAGCCGCGCATTTCCTACGAATACTTCGTGGCGGCGGTGAACCCCGACACTGGGTGGGAAACCTCCTCCGACCATGCGATCGAGGTGTTCGTGCCGGACCCGACGCCGCCCCCGGCTCCCGCCGAGGTCGAGGCGGTGGGGCTCGACGGAGTCCTCTACCTTCACTGGGCCGATGCCCAGCGCGATGCGGACGGTTTCGGGTTCTATCGGGTCTATCTCGCCGAGGGGGAGGGGGGCTCCACCCTGTTGGGGGAAACGGACTCGGAGGGATTTGTCGACCTGCTCGTCCAGAATGGCTCCACGTATGCGTATTTCGTCACCTCCGTCGACGAGTTCGGGCACGAGAGCGAGGGGAGCGTTTCCGTTTCGGCCACGCCACGGCCCGACTTCCATGGGGAGCTCATGTATGCCCACGGGGATGATCCGAGCCGGTCCGGATTTCGCTTCCAGGCCGCGGAGCTCGACGATCCGCTCCTTCCCGGCGACGCTCCGGATCGTGACTTTCGGCTGGAGTTCGATGAGGAGGGTTGGTGGATCGCCCCCGGCCCCGAAGCCGAGGTCCATCCGGAGGGGTTTTCCACGACGCAACTCCGCTGTGGGCCCGCGAGCGGAGCCTTCTGCGTCGACCTCCCCCGCGCACCTGCCTCCGGCTACTCGGGGAATCGGGTTCCGATCGCCGTCGGATACACCTTCGTCCTCCGGATGCAGACGGGTGAGGGGGAGTACCTCTACGGCGCGATCCGGGTCTCCCATCTGGGATTCGCGCAGGATGGAGCCCTGATGATTTTCGACTGGGTCTTCCAGCTTCAGCCTGAGAACCGGGACCTGGCCCCCCCCGCCCCTTGAGGGCAACTTGCTCGAAGGTCGTTTCCGTTCCCTCGGGTTCCCTTGCTTCCCTGCGTTCCGCGGTTTCTTGTCCACTCCCGGACCCCTTCTTATCTTCCGGCCCATGATACCCGTCCTGGAAGCGGTGCCCAACTTCAGCGAGGGTCGGGATCCCGGTGTGGTGGCCGCGCTGAGGGAGGCGATCGCGGGAAAGGGTGCCGAGGTGCTCGACGTGACCTCGGATCCGGACCACAATCGCACGGTGATCACCTACGTCGGGGATCCGGATACGGTGGAGCGGGCCTCAGTGGCCGTGGCCGAAGTGGCGATCCGTGAAATCGACCTCGGGAGCCACCACGGCGTCCACCCACGGATCGGCGCGCTCGACGTGTTGCCTTTCGTTCCTCTCGAAGGGCTGACGATGGTCGATGCGCGGGCGAGCGCGCGTCGGGTTGGAGAGGGGCTCGCAAAGCTCGACCTGCCGGTGTACTTCTACGGGGAGGCGTCCGATCCTCCGGGGCGGTCTCTTGCGGACCTCCGGAGAGGAGGATTCGAGACGCTGGGAGAGCGCGTGCCGCCGGGAAGGAAGCCGGACCTGCTTCCGCCGGGATGGTCGCGGCCGGGATTGCACCCTACGGCGGGAGCGACGTGCGTGGGGGCGCGAAAGCTTCTTCTCGCATGGAATGTGGAGGTCGTAGGGGTGGACGCGGATGGGGTCCGGGAGATCGCCCGCAGCCTGAGAGAGAGCAACGGAGGGTTCCCCGGGGTGAAGGCCCTGGGACTCGTTCTCCCTGAACAGGGCCGAGTGCAAGTGTCGATGAATCTGGAGGACATGGATCGCACGAATCCCTTCACGCTCTTCCGAGCGGTGGAGGAGCGGGTGCGTGCACAGGGAGGTGAGGTCGCGGGAACGGAGGTTGTGGGAATGATCCCCGACGACCTCGTGCTCCCCTCCGCGAGCGATCGGCTCCACCTGCTCGCCCCCGACGCGGACCGGCTCCTTTCCGGGCGCCTCCTCCGACACCTCCAGACCCGTTCTCCGGGAACCGTGACCTCATGAGCGTCGATGCACTGAAGGAGAAGGCGCGAGCTCACGAACGGAAGGAGCAGTGGGGGAAGGCGCTCGAGCTTTACCAGGAGGCGTTGGAGCAGGTACGAGAGGATGAGGAGCCCGATATCTCCCTCTTCAACCGAGTCGGGGACCTCCTCGTCCGGGTGGACAGGAAGCAGGAGGCCTTGACGAGCTATCAGGAGGCGATCGACCTCTACCTGCAGGCAGAGCTTCCCAACAACGCGATCGCCGTCTGCCGAAAGCTGATCCGGAACTATCCGGACCACCCCTCCACCTTTCTCCGGATGGGCAGGATTCGCGGAGGACAGGGCTTCCTCACCGACGCCCGGCAGAACTTCCTGACCTACGTCGAAATGATGCAGGCGCGCGGGAAGGTTGAAGAGGCGTTCGAAGCCCTGATCGAGTTCGTCGCCCTCGCCCCTGACGATGTGGGAACCCGCCTCACGCTCGCCCGTCAGCTCCACTCGCACGGTCGGACGGACGAAGCCGTCGAACAACTGACCTCGGCGTACCGACACCAGAAGCAGACGGGTGATGAGGAGGGGGCCGCCGAAACCGAGGCACTTCTCGCGGAGATCGATCCTGGGGCGACCCTGTCCCAATACGATGCGAAATCCGGAACCATTGCCTCCGAATTTCCAGCCGATGAGGACGCGGAGCCCCTCCAGGCAGGCAGCCTCGAGGGCTTCGAGCGAACATCGCTGCACGCCGCGCCCTCTCCCTCGGAAGAGCCGGAGGCCGAGGCAGAGGAGGATGTGGATCTCGAGGTCGACCTGGAAGCGGCGATCGAGATCACGAGCCTGAGCGGTGAGGAGGAGGATCCGCTCGAGGGATCCAGGGATTTCGAGGAGGAGGTCGAAGGCGTTCCCTCCGACTTCGGGGACTTCGGGGGGGAGGACGACCGCGAAGGGCCGGCGGGAGAGGTGGAGGAGGAAGACGAGATCGAGGACGTGAACGTACCTCTTCCCATGTTGGCTCTGGACGACCTCGAGGACGAACCCGACGAACCCACGGAGGACGGCTGGGAAGGGGAAGAGGACGAGGAGGAGGAGGCCTGGGAGCTTCCAAACGAGGGTCTCGGGGTCGAGGAGGAAGACGAAGCGGAGGTGCTGGACGAGTCATTGCCGGTGCTGAGCTTGGCTCCCGGTGAGGGGGGCGTGGTGGTGCCGAGCCACGATGAGAGCCAGCCGCCTGACGGACCGGAGGGCAGGGGAGAGACCGCCGTTCCCCTGGACCGGGAGGAGGCGGCCGAGGCGCCCGAGGCCGGTCTCGTTGCCCCGGAGCTGGATCCCGCGGATCATCACGGGTGGCGGGACCTCGGAGAGGAGCTCCTCGAGCGAGGGGAGAGCGAACAGGCCGAACGGGCGCTCGATCGGGCGCACCGCGGGTTGGCTGCCGTCGGGGAGATGCGTGCGGCGATGCGGGTGGTACAGACCCTTCTGGAGCATGACCCGGAGAACCTCTCATACCACCAGCGCCGCGTCGAGTATGCCTACCAGACGCACGATCGCGAGCTCCTCATCCCTGCCATCCTCGGGCTCGCGAAGCTCCTCTCCCGGACCGGAGACGACGAGCAGGCGCAGACGGTGTACCGCCAGTTGCTCGCCCATGACCCGGAGAATCTCGAAGCGAAGAGGGCGCTCGGGCTGAGCGAGCCGCCGGCACCGCCGGCGTCAGCCCCGGAGCCCCGTTCTCGAGAGGTCCCGCCGGAGGAGGAGTACGTCGACCTCGGTGCTATGGTCCTCGGAACCGAGGAGAAGACGACCCGGTGGGTCGTACCTGCGGATGCGCCGAGCGGTGACGAAGAGGCCGATTTTGCGCGGATGCTCACGCAGTTCAAGCAGAAGGTCGCCGAAAACCTCGAGGGGGAGGACAGCTCCGCGCACTATGATCTGGGAACCGCCTACAAGGAGATGGGCCTTCTGGACGAGGCGATTTCCGAGTTTCAGCAGTCCTTGCGACTCGACAGCCAAAACCTGGCGGCATTCGAAATGCTTGGGCAGTGCTTCCTCGAGAAAGGAAAGCCGGGCATGGCGGTGCGGACGCTCCAGCGGGCGTTGCGGGCTTCATACGTGATCGAGGACGACCTGCTCGGGATCTACTACTACCTCGGCATCGCTCTCGAGGAGATCGGGAACACGGACGAGTCACAGGAGTTCTACGAGAAAGTCTTCGCCCTCGACATCAACTTCAAGGACGTCACGGACCGGCTTCGCGGCCTGCGATGATCGATGTCATGGCACTCCCCACCGCTCCCCGACTCTTCCGGCTCCCACTCCCTTCATGACGAATCAGCCCGTCCTCGGTAAGGCGCCGCCGCTGCTCTCGGAGATCCAGGCACCGGTGGCAGATCGCCTGACGCAGGTCCTCGATGAGATTCGCAGGATCGTGCTCTCCGACTTCGACATGATCGAGGAGGTGAATGAATACCTCCTCCTCATGCGAGGGAAGCTGTTTCGCCCCACGCTCCTCCTCCTGGTCGACTCCCTCCACCAGGATGCTTCCGAGGAAGCCGTACCCCTCGCAGCCGTGGTGGAGCTCGTCCACCTCGCCACGCTCGTGCACGACGATGCCGTCGATCACTCCGTCCTGCGACGAGGGCTCCCCACGGTCAACTCTCTGTGGAGCCATCAGGTGGCCATCATCATGGGCGACTATCTCTACAGCCGCTCGGTCATGGAGCTGGCCCGAATCGGCAACATGGACGCGGTTCGGGCCTTGGCCCGCGCGTCGAACGCGATGAGTCAAGGCGAGATGCGTCAACTCGTTTCCTACGACGCACTCGGTTTCTCGGAGGCGGACTACTACCAGCTCATCGCGTCGAAGACCGCGTCCCTGATGCAGGCCGCATGCGAGATGGGTGCATTGGGGGGGAGCGACGAGCACCGTGAGAGGATGGGCCGGTTCGGTCACGATCTGGGTATGGCCTTCCAGATCGCCGACGACCTCCTCGACTATACCGGCACGGAGGAGGTCACGGGCAAGCCGACGGGACACGATCTTCGGGAGCGGAAGGTCACCCTTCCCCTGGTCGGGGCGCTGCACCGTCTCTCCGGAACGGAAAGAGATGCGGTCCGTCGCTTTTTCACACGGGTCGATCCGTCGGACGATGAGATCGAGGAGATCGTCGAAATCGTACGTGCGGCGGGAGGGCTCGAGTACGCCCATGAGCGGGCGAGTCACTACGCGGAACGGGCGCGATTGGGCCTGGAGGGGCTCGAAGAGGGACCGTCGCTCGAAGGCCTCCGAGCGGCGGTGGGATACGCCGTCGATCGGAGGCGTTAGGGTCGTGACGGATGCCTCGAACTCGGTGAACGGTTATGTTTAGGGGGATGGGGAGTTCGGAGGCGGCACTGCCTCGTGCGGGAGCCGGCTGGCATGCGCCACGCTAACCGTGGCCGAGGAGTTTCCCGGGTCGTCTGGACGCTGGTACTGGGCGTCTTTCTCGGGGGACTGCTGACTCTGCTCTCCGAGCTCTTCCTTCCCGAAAGCGCGGCCCGGGATTTTCTGACCACCTCGGTGGCCGCCTCCGTCGGACCGCTCACCGTGAATCTGGTGGCGGTGGCGTTCACAGTAGGCCCCCTGGTGCTGAGCTTGAACGTGCTCACACTGGTCGGGGTAGCTACCGTAGCCTTCGTGGCCCGGTCCTGGATCTGAGGCTTTATAAGGAAGCGCCGATCACCAAGAGGAATTCAACGGAGGAAGACGAACATGTTTGGTGGACTCGGAATGTGGGAGGTCGTTTTGATCTTCCTCGTGGTGCTCCTCCTCTTCGGAGCGAAGCGGTTGCCTGAGATCGGCTCCTCCCTCGGTAAAGGGATTCGAGAGTTCAAGGGCTCCCTTCGGGACATCGAGGGTGAGTTGAGATTGCCCGATGCCGAAGATGATGCGCATACCCCGAAGCCGCCCGGATCCGAAGATGTGGCCGGCGGCTCCGAAGAGGAAGGAACGGACGAGGAAGAGAACGGAAGCCCGCGGCGGCTGACGAGCAGTCAGTAGCTACAGTTCTGCGCAAGAAAAAGACGAAGCGCCCCGAGGTGTGTACCTTCCACCTCGGGGCGCTTCGTCTTTTTGCGGAACGGCGCTCCCGGCTTGGCGCCAGAAGCTCCGCGGGCGTGAAAAGCCTCGGTGGAATCAGAAGACCATCGGCATCTGCGGCTGGTCGGCCATGTCCTCCTGCATCTCGAACACCTCCGCCCGGCGGTCCACGATCCGCACCGACTCCCTCAAGCCGTCGATCCATTGGTCGAGCCGCTCCTGGCGGATCTCGTTCAGTCGGATCGCTCGCTGGATCTCCTTCTGGACCTCCCACTCCTCCCGATCCGCGGGGATCCGCTCGACGACCTCGATGATGAACACGTTGCCGTCCGAACGGATCGGCTCGGAGACCGCCCCCTCCGGGAGCCCGAACGCAGTGCCGATCGCCCGGTTTTGCCGTCCGAGCCCCGGAACGAAGTCCACACGGCTGAACGGGTCGGGGCTGCCGAGCGTCAGCCCGTGGCGCTCGGAAAGCTCCTCCAGCGTGGCCACCCCATCGCGAAGCGCCTGCGCATGCTCGCGTCCTTCCTCCACGGCACGCTCCAGCTTCTTCTCCAGGCGGAGCGTCTCCCTGATCGCGGGAGCGGCTTCGGACACGCCTTGATGGGTTGCCGGGGAATAGCGAGTCAACTCCAGGACGTAGAAAGCCTCGGTCGACTCGAAGACTTCGCTCACCGCCCCTGGAGCAGCCATTTCCTCGAAGATCCAGTGCGCCCCTTCCGGAGCCCGCCCCACACCGGGGAGAATCGGGAAGTCCTCCGTGAGGTCTCCTTCCCGCACTTGGAGCCCCAGAACCTCGGCCGCTTCGTCGAGGGACTGATTTTCCGCGAGCATTTCGAGAGAGTCGGCCCGGGTCAAGAGGCGGAACTCGGAGTCGTCCGTCCGCTCGAGGGGAATGAGGATGTGACGAGCTTCTGCAGAGTCTCCATCACGGGACAGCACCTCGACGACGTGGTAACCGAGGCCCGTCTCGACGGGCTCGCTCAGCTCTCCGACCGGGAGCGTGAAGATCGCCTCCTCAAGAGGAAGCTGGAGGTCGCCTGAGCTGCGCGTGACGGTGCCCAGCGCGCCACCTTGATCCGCCGTCTCCTCGTCGCCCGACTCGCGCGCTGCCACCTCGGCGAATTCCACCCCTTCGAGAAGCTCCTGCCGGGCCTCTCGAGCCCGCTCCAGCGCGTCGGCCGAATCGGCCGCAGCCGGCGTCTTCGAGAGGCTGACATAGCGGGCCTCCGCCCGCGCGGGGATCGCGAACTCGTCGCGGTTCTCCTCGTAGTACTGGGCGATCTCGCCCTCGGAGACCTCTACATCGTCCCGAGAGATCCTCTGCTGTGGGTCGAGCGCCAGGTACCGTGCAGCCACCTGCTCGTTCTGCTCCTTCCACTCACGCCAGAGCTCCGCGTCCGACACGTAGATCCCCGCGGTGAGCTGCCGCATGAGCTTGCTCCGGGGGATGACCTCCCGGTAGTACTGCTCGAGTTGCTGCATGAAAAAACGATCGGCCGAGGCGGACGCCAGAAACTCATGGTACTTATCCAGGTCGAACTGACCATTCGTCTGGAATGACGGGTCCTGCTGGAGGTCGGGCGGAGGGCTGTATCTGGCCGCGTCCCGGATTTCATCATCCGAAACCCGAATGCCACGCCGCTCGAGTTCCTTTTGGATGAGGATCTGGGTCACGACCTCGTCCCAGGCCATGTCCTCGATCTCCCGGTTCTGCTGAGAGCTGATCGGACCGTCCTGCGTCCTCGACACCTGATCGTAGACGTTCCGGTATGTGGCCTGGTACTGCTCCACCGAGACGGCGGTGCCGCCCACGCGGCCGACATCACTCATCCCGAAGGCGCCGCCACTCGCATCCATGCCCCACTCGAACACCATAAGTGCCACGAAAGCGGCTGCCGTGATCAGCATGATCCACTTCGTATTTTCCCGCATCTGCCGCATCATGATCGTGCTCTACCTCCACGGGTCCTCGGACCCGGCGCGTTGAAGCCTTCCGGCCCCTACGTGTAGGATGGTCGGTAACCCTGAAACCTAACGAGGGGACAGGAGTGCCTCAAGCCAAATTGATCGCGCCCGGATGGCCGGGACGCGTTGACACTCTTTCTCTTCTACCAGTATACTGCCCGATCGTTTCCCCCTGTGCTCGACATCGATCCTGGGAGTCCGATCCGTGGCACTCGAATCCTTGGAGCAGGAGATCCGAATCCTCCGTGAGCGGCTGTCCTCCGGAAGCGATGCGGAGGACAGACTCTTCGTCCCGCTCGCCGACGCCTATCGCAGGGCCGGGGAGCACGATGATGCGCACGAGCTCTTGAGGGAGGGGCTCGTGCGGCGGCCGGACTTCGCGAGCGCACATGTGGTGGCCGGTCTCCTCTATCAGGACATGGGGGAGGCGGGTCGTGCGGAGGCGGCCTTCGCCCGAGTGCTCGAGCTGGACGAGGAGAACGTGGTCGCCCTCGACGGTCTCGCCTGCCTCGCGGCGGAACGCGGGGATCGGGTGACCGCTCTCGAGCGTCTGTTCGAGCTGCGCGAGCTCGATGCCACGGATCCGACGATCTCCTCGCGAATCGAGGCGCTCGAAGCCGCACCCGAGTCGGAGCCGGCGGATGCCCCGACGGCAGAGGCGGAGCTCGAAGGCGAACCCGGGCCCGGGTTCGAGCTGGAGCCTGGGCCGGGAGTCCCTCCCCCCGCTGCGGCGGAGGGTGCTGCGGAGGGGGACGAGGTCTACACGCGGACGATGGCTGAGCTCTACGTCCGGCAGGGGCTCCGGGGTCGCGCAATCAGAGTTTACGAGCACCTGTTGAACTCCGCCCCCGGCGATCCGGAGCTGCGTGGCCGGCTGGAGGAGTTGCAAGGTCTTCCCGAGCCCGATCCTGTCCAGGCTGCCGAGGCTCCTGAACCTTTCTCGCACGCCCTCGTCGGCACCGGTGGGATCGAGGCCTCGGGGTCCCTGCCACCCTCGGAGGACCCCCCGGCGGAGGATGGCTCCGAGGACGAGCGTTTCCGGGACCAGCGAGAGGAGGTGGGTTTCCCGGCCTCGGAGGCGACGCTCGCCGAAGCGGAGCTCACCCTGCAAGATGTCGAACCGGATGCGGCCGAGGGGGAGGTGCCTCCTGAGGGGAGGGCGGCGGAAATGGGGAAGGATCCCTCCGCGATCCGGAGCGGACCCCCCGTCGGCCGTTATTTCGAAGCGCTTCTGTCGTGGGTTCCGGGCGCGGTTCCGATCGAGTCGCTTGCCCCCTCCGATTCGGCTCAACCGGCGGACGAGGTCCCGGCCGCAGATGACCGGGCAGGGGGTGTACCCGCCCGGGACGCCGACCCGGGGCCGCCATCGGACGACGAGGACGAGGAGTTCAGAGAATGGCTCAGGAGTCTCGGCCCGTGAAAGTGAACGTGATCCATGGCCCGAATCTGGGTACCCTCGGCAAGCGAGAGCCCGAACTCTACGGCTCGATGACGCTCGAGGGAGTGAACCGGCGCCTCCAGGAGCTGGCGGAAGAGCTCAACGTCGCGTTGGACATCGTCCAGTCGAATCATGAGGGCGCCCTCGTCGACCACCTCGAGGCCGCCACCGGGGAAGCGGACGGATTCCTCGTGAACCCCGGCGGACTCACGCATACGAGCGTGGTTCTCAGAGACGCACTCCTGGCCACCGGCCGCCCGTTCGTCGAAGTACACGTAAGCAATCCCCAGGGGCGAGAGGGGTTCCGTCACCGGTCCTTCCTGTCCGATGTTGCCGCGGGGGTGGTTTTTGGATTCGGATGGCAGGGCTACCTTGTAGGGCTGTGGGGGTTGGTCGGACGACTTCAACTCCCTGGAGAATGACTTGTGATCTCCTCCGCCCGGGAGCATGTCTCTCGGAATCGGCGGACCCGCGACCACGTTACCTCGGGAACCCATGGCCACGACGGCGGACTTCCGGAACGGGATGGTTCTGGACATCGACGGTGTCCTCTGGACGCTCGTCTACTTCCAGCACGTGAAGCCCGGAAAGGGCGGCGCATTCGTTCGCACCAAACTCAAGAACGTTCTCACCGGTCAGGTGGTGGAGAAGACCTTCCGCGCGGGCGAGAAGGTCAATGACATCCGTCTGGAGCGACGATCCGTCCAGTACAGCTACACGGATGGCCAACTCTACTATTTCATGGACCAGGAGACCTTCGAGATGATCCCGATCTCAGGCGAGATGCTCGGCGATGAGCAGCTCAAGTACCTGAAAGAGAACATGGCATGTGAGGGGCTCGTCCACGAAGGCTCCGTGATCAGCGTGGACTTGCCCCAGTTCGTCGAGCTGGTGGTGGCCAAAACGGACCCCGGCCTTCGGGGGGATACCGCGCAGGGCGGCACGAAGCCTGCAAAATTGGAGACGGGAGCCGTGATTCAGGTGCCTTTGTTCGTGGAGGAAGGAGACCTGGTCAAGGTAGATCGGCGGGAAGACAAGTACCTCACCCGGGTGTCCTCATGATCGACCTCGAATTCCTGGAGCGCCTGATCCGGTCCATCGACGCGAGTTCCATCGATACGATAGAGATCGAGCGTGGCGGGACTCGAATCCGTGTTTCAAAGACCCCGGACCGGCCGTCGAGCACGGTACAGGAGGCTCGGGGATACGTTGCTCCTCCGGCGTCGCAGCCGAACGCACAGCCGCTGGTCCCAAACCCGGTGCCTGCCGACCCGGATGTCGTGGCACCAAGCGCATCCGAAGGTGCCGCGGTCGAGGAGGAGCGAGGGTCGGACTGGCTCGAGATCACCTCGCCGATGGTCGGTACCTTCTACCGGGCCCCTTCGCCCGGAGCCGATCCGTTTGCGGTGGTGGGTGACCGGATCTCAAAAGGGGACACGCTCTGCATCATCGAAGCGATGAAGCTGATGAACGAGCTCGAGGCGGAGATCGAGGGTGTGGTGCGGGAGGTGTGCGTGGAAAACGGAGAGCCCGTCGAGTACGGGCAGCTTCTCTTTCGCGTCGAACCCGCCTGAGCCCCCTTTGAACGCACCACCACCCGGGGGCCGACCCCGGCCCTTTCCAGCCGACGGGGGAACGCGTTGTTCAAGAAAGTCCTGATTGCGAACCGGGGGGAGATCGCGCTCCGGATCATCCGGGCGTGCCAGGAACTCGGAATCCGTACGGTCGCCGTTTTTTCGGAAGCCGACCGCGAGTCCCTCCACGTGCGCTTCGCCGACGAGGAGGTGTGCATCGGTCCGGCTTCCTCCACCGAATCCTATCTCAACATCCCGAGGATTATCGCCGCGGCGGAGATTACGGGAGCCGAAGCGATCCATCCGGGATACGGATTCCTCGCGGAGAACGCGGACTTCTCTGAGATCTGCGTGCGCTCGAACCTCGTCTTCATCGGGCCGACCGCCGAGCAGATTCGGGCGATGGGCGACAAGGCTCGCGCCCGTCGGACGATGATCGAGGCGGGGGTCCCCACCGTGCCGGGGAGCACGGACGTGGTTCGGGACCCGGACGAAGCTCGGCGCATCGCGGCGGACATTGGCTTTCCCATCATGATCAAGGCCGCTGCTGGGGGTGGGGGCAAGGGGATGCGGGTGGCTCCGGACGATGAGGGCTTCCTCCGCTTCCTGCAGGCGGCGCAGAACGAGGCTCAGAGTGCGTTCGGGGACTCGGGCGTCTACCTGGAGAGGTGCGTCGTCCGTCCGCGGCATGTGGAGATCCAGGTCTTCGGGGACAGCCACGGCCGTGTGGTTCACCTGGGGGAGCGCGAATGCTCGATCCAGCGCCGACACCAGAAGCTCCTGGAAGAAGCACCCTGCCCGGCCCTCACTCCCGAACTCCGGGAAGAGATGGGGGATGCGGCAGTTCGGGCAGCGGCGGCGATCGACTACATTGGTGCTGGGACGGTCGAGTTCCTCCTCGATGCCGACGGGTCGTACTACTTCATCGAGATGAACACGAGGATCCAGGTGGAGCACCCGGTCACCGAAGCGGTCACGGGCTTCGACCTGGTGAAGGAGCAGATTCTCGTCGCGGCCGGCCAGCCCCTCTCCTTTCCGGAGAATGTCGTCCTTCGTGGCCATGCGATCGAGTTTCGGATCAACGCCGAGGATCCGTCGCGCAACTTCCAGCCATCGCCGGGCGTGATCACCACGTTCCACCCACCCGGGGGACCGGGCGTCCGCCTCGACACCCACGCGTATGCGGGCTACAAGGTGCCGCCGAACTATGACTCCCTGCTCGGGAAGCTCATCATCAGCGGGAAGAATCGGGAGGAGGCCCTGGTGCGCGCGCGCTATGCCCTGGGGTCCTTCGTGATCGAGGGCGTGTCTACGACGCTGCCCTTCCTCTGGGAGATCGTCCAGGACGAAGCCTTCCAGCGGGGGGACGTGAGCACGGCATTCGTGGAGGAGTTCATGCAGCGACGGGCTTCCGCGGTCGCCACTCCCTGATTTTCACTTGCCAACTTTTGAGATCGAAGGTCAATGAAGGCTTTGACGTACCTGAGTGCCGCAGAAGTCGAACCTGCCCGGGTGGCGGGGACGACTGCAGCAGTGATCGACGTAATCCGTGCCACCTCCACGATCGTGGAGGCTCTCGCGAACGGAGTGAAGGCGATCTATCCCACACTCTCCACGGAGGAGGCGATCAACCTCGCCAACTCACTGGGGAGGGAGGACACCCTCCTCTGCGGGGAGCGGAAGGGGCTCAAGGTGGAGGGTTTCGACCTGGGAAATTCTCCTGGTGAGTTCACCCCGGAGCGGGTTGGTGGAAAGCGCCTCGTGATGAGCACGACGAACGGGACACGGGCCTTCCTCGCCGCTGCAGGTGCCGAACGCGTCGTCGCGGCTTCCTTCCTCAATCTCGGGGCGGTGGTGCGCAGTCTCGCTTCCGCGGAGGCGGTCACCATGGTTTGTGCGGGGAGGGAAGATCGGTTTTCGCTGGACGATGTGCTCTGTGCCGGTGCGATCCTCGCAGGACTGGAGGAGGAGATCGAGCATACGCTCGAACTCGACGATGCGAGCCGGGCGGCGATCGCCCTCGCGAACCGCTTCGACGTGAGTCTTGAAACCTTGAAGCTCACCGCGGCGGGCCAGGCCCTGGTGGATGTGGGTCTGGGGGAGGATCTTCCGCTTTGCGCCGAACAAGACCGGCACGCGATCGTTCCAGAGATGTACGACCGGATGATCCGGGTCGGGTCCGCGCCGCCCGCGGAGGGATAGCGGAGGGGTAACCTCCATGCTCGATCGAAATCAGAAGAGGGAGATCCTCGCCCTCACCCTGCTGGCGCTGGCGTTCTTTCTCCTGCTTGCGCTGTTTCCGGTGTCCCTGCTGGGGGAACGGGGAGAGGAGTGGTTCGGTTCCGGAAGCATCGTCGGTGCTCTGGGAGCGGGGATCCGCGGAGTGCTGGTGGGCCTTGTCGGATTCTCCGCGATTCTCCTTCCTCTCCTTCTCGCCGTGATGGGGCTCGTTCTCGGCGGGTGGACGGAACGGGATCGAGGCGTTCGGTTCGGCGTCTTCGGTGCGGGCCTTCTCCTCCTCGTCCCCGCCACCTTCCATCTCCTCGCCGCGGAAAGCCGCCTGCCGGGCTGGCTCGGCCGAACGCTCGGCGAGCCGCTCGTCCATACTGTGGGATGGATCGGGGCCCTCCTCGTCCTCGTGGTGGCCTTCACCTTCCTGTCGGTCGCGACGATCGGGTGGAACCCGTTGCAGCCGGCAGGCCGGGTAGCTGCCGGCGGTGCGCGGCACGTCGCCGGGCTCGGACGGGAAGCGCTCTCCCGAGGGCTGGCGGCGTGGGTCGGCTGGCGGGAGCGGCGGAGGACGGAAAGGGCTCGGGAGGAGCATGAAGATCGCACGTCACCGGGCCCACCAACTGCTGAAGGTCGAGGGTCGACTTCTCACGAAATGTCCATGGCGCCGGAGAGCCTCGAAAAGCCCGAGGCGCGGCCGGCCCTCCCTTCTCCCTCGGTACCGGGCGGGCTCCTTCCCGATCCGATGGATCCCCTGGAACTCCGGGACGGCGAGCTGCCGTCCCTGGAGCTCCTCTCTCCCCCGGAGGCTGCGGATCGGAGGGGGATGGACCGAGAGCTCGACCGGCTCGGCGACGTGCTGGTTGAAAAGCTCGGGACGTTCAATGTGGACAGCGAGGTCAGTGGCCGTACGACGGGGCCGGTCGTGACGCAGTACGAGCTCGTTCCGGCGCCCGGAGTCAAGGTGAACCGAATCGCGAACCTGGAGGCGGACCTCGCCCTCGCTATGAAGGCGCGCACGATCCGGATCGTGGCGCCGATACCGGGGAAGGGGGCCGTGGGTGTGGAGATCCCGAACCCGAGGCCGGAGGTGGTCCGGGTGCGGGAGATCCTGGAGAGCGAGGCATACCGCCGCTCTCCCGCCGCGCTCCCTCTCGCCCTCGGAAAGGACCTCCGGGGGGAGCCCTACGTCGCCGACCTGGCCCGCATGCCTCACTGCCTCATCGCAGGCGCGACCGGCTCCGGGAAGTCTGTCTGTCTGAACACGGTGATCACCAGTCTGGCGTACCGACACACCCCGGAGACGCTCCGGCTCCTCCTCATCGACCCGAAGATGGTGGAGCTTTCCACCTACGCGAGCCTTCCTCACCTCCGGCACCCTGTGGTCACCGATCCGAAGGACGCAGCGGGCGTGCTCAAGTGGGCCATGCTCGAGATGGAGCGGCGCTACACGCTGCTCTCGGAAAACGGTGTCCGGTCGATCGCGGAATTCAATGCCCGGGTTAAGAAGGATCAGCCGCTGCGCCGAGCCGAGCCGGGCGGGCCCGAAGGGGATCCGGACCGTTGGATCTACACCGACGGCCTCCTCCCCTACATCGTTCTCGTCGTGGACGAGCTCGCCGATCTCATGATGACCGTCCAGGCCGAGGTGGAAAAGCCACTCACTCAGCTCGCGCAGAAGGCACGCGCGATCGGGATCCACCTGATCGTCGCTACGCAGCGGCCGAGCGTGAATGTGATCACGGGCCTCATCAAGGCGAACTTCCCCTGCCGGATCGCATTTCGGGTCGCCTCCAAGACCGATTCCCGGACGATTCTCGATCAGAATGGAGCCGACGCTCTCCTCGGCAACGGCGACATGCTCTTCCTTCCTCCGGGCCAGGGCTCCCCAATCCGGATCCAGGGCGCCTTCATGTCGACGGAGGAGACGGAGCGACTCGTCACCTGGTATCGCGAGCGCCGCGAACGCCTCGTCGCCGCTCAGGAGGAGAGCGAGGCAGCGGAAGCGGGAGGTGAGGAGGACATTCTCGAGATGGTCCGGGTGAAGGAAGCCGAGGAGGCCACCCGAAGCGTACAGGAAGACCTGCAGGAGGACCGGGACGAGCTCTTCCGCGAGGCGGCGGAGCTCTGCATCCGGAACGACCAGGGCTCGACGTCCCTCCTGCAGCGCCGGCTCCGGGTCGGGTACGGCCGGGCGGCGCGCATCGTCGACCAGCTCCACGAAGCCGGCGTCCTCGGGCCGCCCGACGGCTCGAAGCCCCGGGAGGTACTCCTGGGATTGGACGAGCTGGAAGCGATGCTCTCCGGGACCTTTGGGAAGAACACCTGATGGGAACGGGGCTTTGCCGGGGCGGGTATAGGCTCGCCGTGAAGATTCTCCGTCGTTTCCGGGTTCGGGCGTCATCCTTCCGCCGCTTCCAGGTAGGGATGTTCGCCGCTTTGATCTTTGGGGCGGGAGCGGCTCCTTCGGCCCCGCTCGTCGCCCAGGGGCCTCCAGACGCCGCCGACCGGGAGGCTGCCCTACGCGTCCTGGAACGGGCGTCGGAGCGGTACCAGGAGATCGGCGCCTTCTGCGGAGCGTTCGAACAGGAGATGAGCGTCCCCCTCCTCCGGCAGGTGACCCGGAGCCATGGGACCCTCTGTCAGGCGGGGGCGGACCGGTTCCTCATGGACTTCGAGGATCCGGAGGGTGACATCGTAGTGGCCGACGGTACGCATGTCTGGGTCTACTTTCCGAGCACCGATCCGGGACAGGTCTTCCGCTCCGGGCTTTCCGCATCCGATGGCCGCTTCGACTTCCACCGGGAGTTTCTGGAGGATCCGGGCGAAAAGTATGAGCCCGTACACCGCGGTCGGGAGGAAATCGAGGGACGGTGGACCCAGGCGATTCACCTGACCCCGATCGCGCCCTCGCCGTACCGAGGGGCGCAGGTCTGGATCGACACGGAGACCTCGCTGATCCGGAAGGTGGAGATCGAGGAGGACAACGAGTCGATCCGTACGGTCCGACTCCTGAACGTGGAGATCGATCCGGACCTCGCCGACGACCTCTTCGAGTTCACTCCTCCCCCGGGCGTGCAGGTGATCACTCGATGAGTTGGGGGCCGCTTCGCACCCGGGACCTCCCCGTCTTCCCCCTCACCCCCGATCCCGTACGGCCCGAAGTCCCGCCCTCCGTGGAGGCGGTGGATCACCAGATCGAGCCGACCGGGCCGTATCTCGGGCCGCGGATCGGGCTCGTCACCCTCGGGTGTGACAAGAACACGGTCGACTCGGAGCGGATCATGGCTGCTCTCGTCGGTCACGGCGCCCAGGTCTCGAGCGAGGTGCAGGGGGCCGACGTCGTCGTGATCAACACCTGCGGCTTCATCGAGGCGGCGAAGGAGCAGTCCGTCGAGACGATCCTCGAGGCGTGCTCCCTCAAGGAGGCGGGCGAGGTGAAGGCGGTCGTCGCGGTCGGCTGTCTCGTCCAGCGCTACAAGGAGGATCTCGCAGCCGAAATCCCCGAGGTGGACCTCTTCATGGGGCTCACGGAAATGCAGGGGCTCGTGCCGGAGCTCCGAACTCGCGGGCTCCTCCCTGCCGAGGCCCAGGCCGTTCCGAACATGGAGCGGCCCCTCAGGATCCTCTCCACGGATACGTCGCACACCTCCTACCTCAAGGTCAGCGAGGGGTGCGACCACACCTGCGCGTTCTGCGCGATCCCGCATATGCGGGGCCTTCATCGTTCCCATCCGGTGGAGGAGCTGGTCCGTGAGGCGCGGGAGCTGGAGGCGCGGGGTGTGAAGGAGCTGAACATCATTTCGCAGGACACCACCTGGTATGGGCGTGATCTCCAGCGTCAGGTGCGGCGGGTCAATGGCGGGGGTCAGGGCGCCGGACGTGCTCCCCTTCTCCCCGACCTTCTCGACGCACTCCTGGTTGGAACGGACCTCCCCTGGTACCGCCTCTTCTACATGTATCCGTCGGGGATCACGGAGGAGCTCGTGGCGCTGCTCGCCGCCTCGGATCGAATTCTCCCCTACCTGGACATGCCGATTCAGCATGGAAGTGACCGCCTCCTTCGCCTGATGCGGAGACCGGAGCGGAAGGAGACGATCCGGGAGCGGGTGCGCTGGCTCCGCGACGCGATCCCCGACCTCACGCTCCGGACGACGGTCATTGTGGGCTTCCCAGGGGAAACGGACGATGACTTCCGGGAGATGCTCGACCTTCTGGAGGAGATCCGGTTCGAGCGGGTCGGCGCGTTCACCTACTCGCTCGAAGAGGATACACGGGCGGCCGAGATGGAGGGGCATCTCCCGAACGAGGTCAAGGAGGAGCGACTGGCGGAGCTCATGGAAATCCAGCGGGAGATCTCCTTCGAGGAGAACGAGAAGCAGGTGGGGACGAGGTTTCAGGCCCTCGTGGACCAGGTCGTGGACGACGAGCCCGACTTTGCGGCGCAGGCACGGATCGTAACCCAGGCGCTGGATGTGGACGGGGTGACGCACCTGCTCGCACCGGAAGGAGAAGGGGCGGATCAGGGGACGAGGGATCTCGGTTATGTGCCTGGTGACATGGTGGAGGTGGAAATCGTGGAAGCGCTGGATTACGATCTGATCGGAAGGGTGGTGCGGTGAATCTCTGGGATCGGGCCCGCACTCTGATGCCCGGGGGAGTCAACTCCCCGGTCCGCTCCTTCGGTGCGGTGGGGGGGGATCCCTTCTTCGTTCGCCGGGGCGAAGGTCCCTGGATCGAGGATACGGAGGGCCGTCGGTATCTGGATTACGTGCAGAGCTGGGGCCCCTTGATCCTCGGCCATGCCCACCCGGTCGTGGTCGACGCGGTCGATCGGCAGCTCTCGCTCGGCACGAGCTACGGAGCTCCGACGGAGGGGGGGGTCGAGCTCGCCGAGCGGCTCGTCCGACTGGTCCCGAGCATGGAGATGGTTCGCCTCGTGAGCTCGGGCACCGAGGCCACGATGACCGCGCTCAGGCTGGCGCGCGCCGCAACCGGACGGGATCGCTTCCTCAAGTTCACGGGCTGTTATCACGGCCACGCCGACCCCTTCCTCGTCGCGGCAGGGAGCGGGGTGGCCACCCTGGGCCTTCCGAATTCCCCTGGCGTCCCCGAATCTTCCGTCGTGACGACCGCCGTCCTCCCCTTCAACGACCTCGACGCCGTGGAGGGTCTCTTACGGGAGCGCGGGGAGGAGTTCGCCGCGGTCTTTCTCGAACCCGTGATGGGAAATGCTGGGTTCATCCCGCCGGAGCCCGGCTTCCTCGAGGGACTTCGGGAGGTGACGGAACGGCACGGCGTCCTGCTCGTCTTCGACGAGGTGATGACAGGATTCCGCGTCGGTCTCGGTGGGGCGCAAGGCCTGTACGGCGTGACCCCGGACCTCACGACCCTCGGAAAGGTGATCGGAGGGGGCCTTCCGGTGGGCGCGTTCGGGGGACGCCGCGACCTGATGGAACGGATGGCACCCACGGGCCCCGTCTATCAGGCCGGCACGTTGTCCGGAAATCCGCTCGCGACTGCGGCAGGAAACGCGCAGCTCGCCTGGCTCGAGGAGCATGATCCGTATCCCGGCCTCGAGTCGTACGCCTCGAGGCTCGTCGAAGGGGTCCTGGAGGCGTTCCGCGACGCCGGGGCGCCCGCGTCGGGCCAGGCGATCGGTTCGATGTGGGGCGTCTTCCTCAGGGAGGGCCCCGTCCGGTCGTTCGAGGAGGCTTCGGAAGGGGACGCCGAGCGTTTCCGCCGCTTCCACCGAGCCGCGCTCGAGCGGGGGATCTTCTTCGCACCTTCCCCTTTCGAAGCGGGGTTCGTCTCCGTGGTACATGGCGAGGAAGAGCTGGAGGTCACGTTAAGGGCGGTTCGAGAGGCGACGGCCGCGTCGGCCTGAGCGACGGATCCGGACAGGGAGGGAGAGGGATGACGAGGTATTCCAGCCGGGTTCCGGCGTGGAGGGGCGTTCGGGCTGGAGCGATGACGCTCCGGGTGGCGCTCGCTGCCCTCCTGTTCGCGGCCGTGCCCGATCACGGAAGTGCCCAGGGTCTCGCGGATTTCGACTACGAGAATCTTTCGTTCCGAGGCATCGCCGCCGAGTGGGGCTACATCTTCCCGGACCGGGTCGAGAGCACCTCCTCCCTCAGCGCCCGGATGGACCTCGGCTTCCTGGGGCCCGGCGTGAGGGTCGTGACCGGTGTCACCCACTGGTCGTCCTTTCTCGTCGCCGATGAGGTGGGGCGGCTCGAACGGCGGGTGGAGGAACTCGTGCTGGAGCGGTCGGGTGAGGTCGTCGAGATCGATCTGGGACAGATCGAGTGGCGGGACCTCGCCCTCCACGCCGACGCGCACATGATGTGGCAGGTCCCCTTCGGGATGCTCACCTTCGCCGGGCTCGGAATCTCGGCGCACCTGATGCAGGGGAGTGGGAGGGCGATCGACGATACCTTCGTCGAGGACCTGCTCGATTCCGTCCGCGCCGGCATCAACGCGCACGCCGGTGTCGAGGTCCCGCTCCACCGACGCTTTCGCCTCCTCGGACAGGGCCGGGTCGAGATGCTCGAGGATCTCCGGTACCTCGAGCTTCGCCTGGGCGGTCAGTTCATGTTCCGGGGCTGGCTGCCCGGAGAAGGCGACTGAGTCGGGGTTTCGTCCCGGGACCGGGAGAACGGGCGGCACCCATCTGCTCGGCCCTTCTCCTCGTCGTCGCACAGCCGCCCTTCCACCTTCTCGTGCCCCCGTTCGTCGCCCTCGTCCCCTGGGCGACCTGGACGACGGGCCTCTCACCCGATCGGGCCGGCGGTTGGAGCGCGATACGGGGAGGGCTCCTCCTCGGGTTCGTCCACCACGCGCTCGTCCTCCACTGGATGCCGGGCAGCCTCTTCTGGTTCACCTCACTCGCGCCTCTCGGGTATCTCGCTCTGGTCGGGCTCCTGGCAGCGCTCTCCGGTGTTGCCGCCTGGGTCCTCCACCTGCTGGTCGTGCGAAGGGAAGCGCCGCTGTGGCTTACGCTCCCGGCGGTCTGGACGGTGCTGGAGTGGCTTCCCTCGCTCGCGGGGCCCCTGGCCTTTCCCTGGCTGGGGCTCGGCACCTCGCTCACAGGCTTTCCGGAACTGCTCGCCCCGGCGGAAGTGGGCGGGATTCTCGCAGTCACCTTCTGGGTCTCCCTCGTGAATGGTGTCATGGCCGACGGGATCCGTTCATCGGGCCTCCTTGTCCATGGTCCGGTGCGAGCCGTGCATGCCAGCGGCCTCCGGCGGTGGGCGCCTCTGATGGGCCTCCCCTTCGTGCTCGGCATTCCCGCCGCGTGGGGGATTCATCGAGCGGCCGGGCTGGACCTCGAGCCGGGCGCCCGCATCGCAGCGCTGCACCTCCCCATGCCGGCGGAGCCCCTCGACCGGCATGCAAGAGCACGGGAGGCGATGGCCCACGGGAATCGACTCCTCGAGGGCCTCGAACCGGGCTCCGTCGACTTGATCGTGTGGCCGGAAGCGAGCGTTCCCCTCGCGCTCGACGGCGCCGAGGGCGCTCCCTTTTTCGAGGAGCTGTCCCGCCACGCCGCTCGGCTCGACGCGACCCTGCTCGTGGGAGCGTACCTCGAGGAAGGTGCGGCTCGAAATGCCCTCATCTTCATCGGACCCGACGGGGAGGTCGACCACGCGTACGCCAAGCGGCGACTCGTCCCCGGTGTGGAAGGGCGATTTCAAGCCGGCCGGCAACCGGAAGTGAAGGAATCCCACGGTCTCCTCGTGGGAGGGCTCGTCTGCTGGGACGTCGCCTTCGGAGGTCTCGCGCGTGAGGCTCGACTCGCGGGTGCCCGCCTGCTGGCGAACGGCTCGAACGATTCCTTCCTCGAGTTCCCTGAAGCAGGAAGCTGGACGGGCTGGGCCGCACGCCGGCAGCATGAGGCGCACCTGATCGTGCGGGCCGTGGAGACCCGCATGGGGGCGGTTCGTGCCGCTACCGCCGGGGGCACCTTCCTCGTGGATCCGGTGGGGCGCGTCACCGACCGGGCGATGGGGCCGGGGGCTGCCCTGGTCGTGGGAGAGGTCACCACGACCGCGACACACTCGCCGTACGTCCGGGTAGGAATCGGAGGAGGCGGCCCGGCGATCATTCTCCTCCTCCTCCTGGGGTGGGGAGCGGGTGGCAAGCGAAAGGTTCACAGGAACGGAGGGAGAGATGGCGACCACAATGGATGATCTTCTCGAAGGCCTGAACGAGGACCTGGCTCACGAATACCAGTCGGTGATCACCTATCAACTCTTCGCGACCCTCTGCACCGGACCGTTCCGAAACGAGATCCGGGAGTTTTTCCGCAAGGAGGTTCCCGATGAGTTGTCCCATGCCGAGTTCCTGGCGGACAAGATCGTCGCGCTCGGGGGCACACCGACGAGCCAGCCCGGACCGGTCACGCTCACACGGGAAAACCGCGAGATGTTCGAGATCGCGCTGCAGGCGGAGAAGGACGCGATCGAACGGTACGAGGAACGGGTCCGGCAGGCGGAGGAGTTGAGCCTCACCGGCCTCAAGGTACAGCTCGAGGATCTCATCGTGGACGAGACGAATCACAAGGAGGAGATGGAAATGATCCTCCGGAACTGGAAGGGAAGCTGATTGATCGCTTGAAGTCGGTGGGGGCAGCTTCTATAATACTCGGTCTGTGATGGGACCCCTCCCGAGCTCCACGGGGGACCCTTTCCAATGTTCAGGAGCCGGAGTCCTACCATGAAGCCTGGAATTCACCCGGAAACGATGACGACGGAGATCGCCTGTTCCTGCGGGAACGTGATCGAGACCCGGTCGACCCAGGAGCGGATCAGCGTCGAGATCTGCTCCGTGTGCCATCCCTTCTACACGGGGAAGCAGAAGCTCGTGGATACCGCAGGCCGTGTGGAGCGGTTCAAGCGGAAGTACGGGGAGCGCCGGTCCAAGGAGTGACACCGTCCTCAGCCGCCGCGTACCCGTGACCGGGCCGCGGTGTGACGTGCTTCCCCCCCCTCGATTCCCACCCGTGAGGTTCATCCGTGAAGGCCTCCCTCCTGGACGACCGTCTGGAGAAGCGCCTTGCTGAAGCGGTCGAACGCTTCGAAGAGGTGAACGTCGCCCTCGCCGACCCCGATCTCGCTCAGGACCTGCGCCGGATGACCGCGCTCGGCCGGGAGCGGGCGGAGCTCGAACCCGTCGCCGCGCTGGCCGGGGACATCCGGGATGCGCTCGGGGAACTGGAGGGGGCCCGCGAGCTGGCCGGAGAGGCCGAGGACGTCGAAATGCGGGCTCTCGCCGAGGAGGAGGTCCGTGACCTGGAGAAGCGTCTCGAAGTGCTCTCCGAACGAGCCCGGCAACTCCTCGTTCCCCGGGATCCGCTCGACGACCGAGACGCGGTCGTCGAAATCCGGGCCGGCACTGGAGGAGACGAGGCGGCACTCTTCGCGGCCGACCTGTTCCGGATGTACCGCCGGTTCGCCGAACGGCGAGGCTGGCGGATCGAGCCCCTCGACATCTCCGAGGGAATCCCGGGCTCCTTCAAGGAGGCGATCTTCGTGGTTCGCGGGCAGGGAGCGTACGGCTTTCTGCGTGCGGAATCAGGGGTTCACCGGGTCCAGAGGGTTCCAGAGACGGAGAGTCAGGGGAGAATTCACACGTCCGCGGCCACCGTCGCCGTCCTCCCGGAGGCGCAAGAGGTGGAGGTGGACATCGATCCCGGCGAGCTCCGGATCGACGTCTTTCGCTCCTCCGGCCCGGGCGGCCAGTCCGTGAACACCACGGACTCGGCCGTGCGAATCACGCACCTTCCGACCGGCCTCGTCGTGACCTGCCAGGACGAAAAATCACAGCACAAGAACAAGGCGAAGGCCCTCCGGGTCCTGAGGAGTCGGTTGCTCGACCGCCAAGTGGCGGAACAGGAGGCCGAGCGGGCCCGCGAGCGAAAGATGCAGGTGGGGACCGGTGACCGGTCCGCGAAGATCAGGACGTACAATTTCCCTCAGAGCCGCGTGACGGATCACCGGATCGGCTTCACGCTCCACCGGCTCGACGAGGTCCTGGAAGGGGACCTGGAGGAGCTTCTGACCCAACTTCGGCTCGCGCACCAGGAGGAGCGGATGGAGGAGCAGGAGGCGTGAGCACGCGGACCGGGATCGAGGAGTCGGTGGCGCCGCCGCCTGAAGGGACTCCGTGGACGGTGCTCCATCTCGTCCGCTGGAGTGCCGTCTACCTGGCCGGGAAGGGAGTGCCCGACCCACGGCTCGATGCGGAGCACCTGCTCGGCGACGTCCTGGGTATGAGTCGCCTCGGACTCTACCTTCAGTACGATCGGCCGCTCACGCAGGCGGAGCTCGAAGGCTTCCGGGTGCGAATTCGGGAACGAGCGCGACGGAAGCCTCTGCAGTACGTTCTGGGTCGGGCACCGTTTCGAGACCTGGAACTTGAGGTGGACCCCCGGGTGCTCATTCCCCGCCCGGAGACGGAGACGTTGGTGGAGGAAGTGCTCGTCTGGGTCGAGGGTCGAGGGATGGAGGCACTGGCGGGCCTGGACGTGGGCACGGGATCGGGGGCGATCGCCCTCGCTCTGGCTCTGGAGGGAGGCTTCGGGAAGGTCGTGGCGACGGACACCTCGGAGGACGCTCTCTCCGTCGCGCGGGGCAACGCTGCACGTCTGAGGGCAGACGAGGTGGAGTTCCGGCTTGGGTCACTTCTGACACCGGTGGGGGAAGGGGAGCGCTTCGACGTCCTCGTCTCCAATCCTCCCTACGTGCGCCGGGAGGAGTACGGGGACCTGGCACCCGAGGTGCGGGAGTGGGAACCCGAGGCCGCGCTGGTCTCCGGTGACCGGGGGGTGGAGTTGCTGGACCAGCTCGTAGCCGGGGGCCCCCGCGTTTTGGCCCCCGGTGGCCTCCTCGCGCTCGAGGTGGGGGAGGGACAGGCCAAAGCGGTGGCGGAGATGATCCGGGGGACCGGCGCGTTCGGTGAGCCCCGGATACGGAAGGACCTGGCCGGACGAGATCGCATCGTCCTGGCGACGAGAGACCGAGACAGCCGTTCAACGAACTGGGAAGGAAGGTGACCGATGGCCGAGATTTCGGACATGGCTCGAGAGCTCGGGAAGGCATTGGGCCGGACCGAAGAGTACCAGGTGCTGAAGCGGGCGATTTCCGGGGTCGACGACGACCGGACGATCTCCGAGCTCAGAAACCGCCTGGAAAAGCTCGAAGGGGAGCTCACCACGCAGCTCCAGGCCGGCAACGAGCCGGACCAGGAGAAGGCAAAGGAGTACGAGGAGACTGTCGGCCAGCTTCAGGGCAAGCCGGAGTATCAGAAGCTGGTCGCTGCCCAGGAGAACTTCGACAAGGTTCTTCGGAAGGTGAACGAGACGATCGCCGAAGGGATCCGGGAAGGAGCTGACAGCCGAATCATTCTTCCGTCCTGAGGCCGGAGCTGAATGGCTCTCACCTTAAAGGCGCTTCGGATGCCCGTCTACCGGATCATCAATCCGGTAGTCGCGTGGCTCGTCCGCATGGGTGTCCACCCGAATGCGATCACCACGGTGGGCTTTCTGGCGACGCTCGCCGCAGGCTTCCTCTTCCATCTCGACCACGTGCGCAGCGCGGGCTTCCTCATTCTGTTCGGGGGACTCCTCGACATCTTCGACGGTCGAGTCGCCCGTGAGAGCGGCCTCGCCTCGAAGTTCGGCTCCTTCTACGATTCGACGCTCGATCGGATGAGCGAGATCGTCGTCTACATCGGTCTGATGTCTCTGTACATCGGCTACGGGGCGGAAGTCGGGGACTTCTGGATGGTCTACGTGATCGCCCTCGCCATGGGGGGCTCCCTCATGGTCAGCTACACCCGCTCGAAGGCGGAAGCACTCGGTGTCGACTGCTCCGTAGGCCTCATGCAGCGCGCCGAACGGGTCGTCCTTCTGGGCGGCGGCGCATTGTTCTTCGGTCTGATGTGGGATGGCATCGTGCTGAAGGGCATTATCGCACTCGTTGCGGTGGGGACGGTTTCCACCTCCGTTCACCGCATGATATGGGTTTACCGACACGCGCGGGGGGTGCCACTCGACGATGCCCCGCCGCTCAACCCGGCCAACGCGCCGGAACAGGAGAGGGCTGGATGACGGACCAACCGGAGATCAAGCCTGCTGAAGGACGCCTCGGCGTTCTTCTTCCGGGCTTCGGAGCTGTGGCGACGACGTTCGTGGCCGGAGTGGAGGCGGCGCGGCAGGGAATCGCCGAGCCGATCGGGAGCCTGACGCAGTTGAACACGATCCGCCTCGGGAAACGGACGGAGGAGCGTACTCCTCTCATCCGCGACTTCGTCCCCCTCGCGAGCCTCGATCAGCTCGTCTTCGGCGCCTGGGATCCGATTGCGGATGACGGCTATGACAGTGCTCTCGGCGCGGGTGTCCTGGACCGCCGCCACCTCGATCCGCTCGAGGACTTCCTCCGCTCGGTGAAGCCGATGCCCGCGGTCTTCCACAAGGACTACGTCCGGCGGCTGGATGGCAACAACGTGAAGAGCGGTGCAACGAAGATGGAGCTGGCGGAGGCTCTGCGGGAGGATATCCGACGCTTCCGGGAGGAGAACGAGTGTGACCGCTTGGTGATGGTCTGGTGCGGCTCCACGGAGATCTTCCTCCGCACTGGGCCCGTCCACGAAACACTCGAGGCGTTCGAGGAAGGACTCCGTTCGAGCGATCCGAACATATCCCCCAGCATGATCTACGCGTACGCCGCCGTTCTGGAGGGCATTCCATACGCGAACGGCGCGCCGAACCTCTCGGTCGACATTCCGGCACTCGAACAGGCTGCAATCGAACGGGGCGTACCGGTCGCCGGGAAGGACTTCAAGACGGGCCAGACCCTGATGAAGACGATCCTCGCTCCCGGCCTCAAGGCTCGGATGCTCGGGATCGACGGGTGGTTTTCGACGAACATCCTGGGCAATCGGGACGGGGCGGTTCTGGACGATCCGGATTCCTTCAAGACCAAGGAGGAGTCGAAGCTCGGCGTTCTCGAGCACATCCTTCAGCCGGAGATGTATCCGGAGCTCTACGGGAAGCTCTACCACAAGGTGCGGATCAACTACTATCCGCCCCGGGGCGACAACAAGGAAGGCTGGGACAACATCGACATCACCGGGTGGATGGGGTATGGTATGCAGATCAAGGTCGACTTCCTCTGCCGGGATTCGATCCTCGCCGCCCCGATCGTCCTGGATCTGGCCCTCTTCCTCGACCTCGCGGGCCGGACCGGGATGAAGGGGATCCAGGAGTGGCTTTCCTTCTACTTCAAGAGCCCGCAGGTCGCAGAAGGGTTGTACCCGGAACACGATCTGTTCATCCAGCACAAGAAGCTGAAGAACACCCTGCGTTGGATCGGGGGAGAGGAGCCGCTCACCCACCTCGGCACGGAGTACTACGACTACGAATGAGGAGGAGTTCGGAGTGACGGCGGATACGCCTCAGCATGGGCTCTTTCTGGTCCTCGAGGGAGTCGAGGGCGCAGGAAAGACCACCCAGGCGGAGCTCCTTCGGCATCGCTTTCGCGTGACGGAAGTGGCCCACACCGTGAGTCGAGAGCCGGGGGGGACCCGGCTTGGAGAGGGCATTCGGGAGCTCCTTCTCGAGCGCGGGGAGCTGGACATCCCGATCGAGTCGGAACTTCTCCTGATGCTCGGAGCCCGCGCCGCCTTCATTCAACAGGTGGTGCGCCCGGCGCTGGAGCGGGGCGAGGTCGTCTTATCGGATCGCTTCGAGCTCTCGACCTTCGCGTACCAGGGGTTCGGACGGGGAATCGACCTGAACGAGGTACGTCGACTGAACCGCTTCTCGACAGGAGGGATCCGGCCGGATCTGACGCTCATTCTGGATGTCCCGGTCGGGCACGGGCTCGCCCGGCAACGGGGCGCCGGAAAGGAACAGGATCGGTTCGAAGGGGGCGGGGACGTGTTTCTGGAACGCGTGCGGGAAGGATACAGAACCCTCTCCCAGGAGGACGAACGAGTGCTCCTCCTCGATGGATCCCTTCCCTCGGAGGTCGTGCACGAGGAGATCGTGAGCCTTCTCGCCGGCCGATTTCCGGGCCGTTTCCCGGAAACATTCTCCGACGCTTCGGGTTAAGGAGAGGTCATGGAAGATCGTCGCTCGTCGCTCGCTCCGGCCGTCGTCCTCATTGTCACCCTCCTCTCGGGGGGGTGGCTCCTGCAGCGCGGTGCGGAGCAGGAACAGAACGTCTACGTCCAGAGCCGCCTCCTCCAGGAGATCGTCGATCACATCGCGGATCGGTATGTAGACCCGGTCGAACGACGCCAACTCTACGAGCAGGCGATCGAAGGAGTGCTCGGAGGGCTCGGCGATCCGAACACCTCCCTCATGGGGGTGGATGATTACGAGTCCTTCCGGATCCAGACGGAAGGGGACTACGGCGGTGTCGGCCTCGAGATCGTCGAGCGGGACGACTTCATCACGGTCGTGAGTCCGATCCCGGGAGGCCCCGGATCGCGCGCAGGAATTCGGGCGGGGGACCGGATCGTGGAGGTGGACGGAACCTCGATCGAGGGGTGGAGCTCGCAGCGCGCCGTGGGGATTCTCCGCGGACGGCCTGCCACCGAGGTGGATGTGACGGTGCTACGTCCCGGAATCGACGAGACGATTGAGTTCACCGTGACGCGCGAGCAGATCCAGCTCCGTTCCGTGGCCTTCGCGACGATGCTCGACGATGGGATCGGCTACCTTCCCCTCTCCCTCTTCCAGGAGCGCTCCGGCCAGGAGGCGCGCGAGGCCCTGGATTCCCTCCAGGCCGAGGGAATGCGGAGTCTCGTCCTCGATCTGCGCGGCAATCCCGGAGGAATACTCGAGCAGGGGATCGAGGTGGCGGACCTCCTTCTGCCCAGGAACGTTCCGGTCGTCGAGACGCGCGGCCAGGCTCGCAATCAGTCCGGGACGATCCGCACGTCCCGGGAGAGCGGCTTCTCCGAGTTGCCCATCGTCGTGCTCGTCGATCATGGCAGTGCGAGCGCGTCCGAGATCGTTGCGGGTGCCCTGCAGGACCACGACCGGGCTCTCGTTCTCGGTAACATTTCCTATGGCAAAGGCTCGGTACAAAGCCTCTTCCGGCTCACCGGCGGCAATGTCCTCAAGCTCACCACTGCGCGCTGGTACACCCCGCAGGGCCGCTCGATCGAGCGTGTGGCCGAGAACGGCGAGCGTCCGGACCCCCTCGCGGATGCAGCGGAGGCAGAGGGTCGTTCACGCGCGTACTCCATCTCGGTGGACGGGCAGGTCGTGCCCCTCCCGGATACCGCTGGACGGCCGGTGGTCGAATCGGTCAGCGGCCGCATGCTTTACGGCGGGGGTGGGATTACGCCGGATGTCCTCGTCCTTCCGGATACCCTCACGGCGAATGAACAGGGAGCTGTGGGTCGCATCGCACGGCGGGGGGGGGCCCTCAACGCAGCGCTCTTCGACTTCGCTGTCCGCTATCTCCAGGAAAACCCGGGCCTTGAGCCGCCCTTCCAGGTGACGGACGGCGTACTCGACCGTTTCTACGACGTGCTGCAGGAACGCGAGATCGAAATCGACCGTGACACCTTCGACCGTGCAGGCCGCTACCTCGCCCGGCAGATCGAAGCGGAGGTCGCCCTGCAGGCGTGGGGAGAGGAAGAGGCGTTTCATCAGAAGATTGTGAGCGATCGTCCCCTCCAGCGGGCCGTGGAGCTCCTCCGCTCCGCTCCGGACCGCGAGGGCCTCTTCACGCTGGCGGGGCAGTCGATACCCCTTGGCCCGGAGGAATCCGGGCAGGAGTCCTCCGAGTCGGGCTCTCGCTGACGCGAGAGACGATCTCTTCCTTTCCATGAGTCCTTCCGAGCGTCGGCTCCTCGTTCGGGTGTGTGCCGCGCTCGCCCAGCGGGATCCGGAGGCGCTCGACCAGGCCCTGGATCGTGCCCACCCGATCGTGTCCCCGGAAGCCATGGAGGAGGCTCTACTTCAGAGCTATCTCTTCGTGGGATATCCGGTGGCTCTCGACGCACTCGCTCGCTGGCGGAAGCGAAGAGGTGCCCCTCCCGGCGAGCGCACCTCCGGGGAGCACTGGGAGCTCTGGTCTCGGCGCGGACCGGAGGTGTGCCGGGAGGTCTACGGCAACCAGTACGAGGCACTTCGGCGAAACGTGCGCCGGATCCATCCCGACATGGAGCGGTGGATGATCACCGAGGGGTACGGGAAGGTGCTGGGTCGGGATGGCCTCGCCCTCCTGGAGCGAGAGCTCTGTATCGTGGCGGTTCTGGCCGTGCTTCGAACCCCCAATCAGCTCTACTCGCACCTCCGGGGGGCCCTCGCGGTGGGCGCGAATTCGGATGAGGTGGAGGAGGTCCTGAACCTCGCGGAGGAGTATGGAACGCCCGAGGGAGCCGGCGAGGCGCGGCGAACGTGGGAGCGGGTCCTGGAGCGGTGGGCCAGGAAAGGCACTGACGGGAGGGGGAATGAGTGAAGGTACGTTCATCGACCAGGTGCGGATCCAGGTGGAGGGCGGCACCGGAGGGTCGGGCGCGGACGCGTTTCGACGGGAGACCGGGGTGCCGAGGGGAGGCCCGTCGGGAGGGGACGGAGGGGAGGGAGGGAGCGTCGTGCTTCGGGCGGACCCGCAGCTCTCGACACTCCTCGATTTCCGCTACCGGAGTCGGTACGTCGCCGAACGCGGTCAGCACGGGGAGGGGAGCAACCGGACCGGGCGCTCGGGAGAGGATCTCGAGCTGCGGGTGCCACCCGGGACCCTGGTGCGCGACGCGGAGACTCGCGAGGTCATAGGAGAGCTCCTGGAGGAGGGCGACCGCCTCGTGGTTGCGAAGGGAGGTCGAGGCGGGCGGGGGAATGCACGATTCGCGACGGCGACCAATCAGGCTCCCCGAAGGTGGGAGCCCGGCGAGGAGGGGGAGGCCCGCGAGCTCGAACTCGAGCTGAAGCTGATCGCCGATGTCGGCCTCGTCGGAGAGCCGAACGCGGGGAAGTCGACGCTGCTCGCGTCCGTGACTGCCGCCCGCCCGAAGGTGGCGAGTTATCCGTTCACCACGCTCAGCCCCAACCTCGGCGTGGTTCAGCTTTCCGGGTTTCGCACGTTCGTCATCGCCGACATCCCCGGAATCATCGAAGGAGCGCACGAGGGAAAGGGGCTGGGGCATCGTTTCCTCCGCCACATCGAGAGGACCCGCACCCTCGCCTTTCTCGTTCCGGTGGACGACCCGGACCCCGAGGGGACATATCAGCGCCTGCGCGAGGAGGTGCGGCGGTACAGCGAGGAGTTGGCCGGCCGTCCACACTGCCTCGTCCTCACGAAGAGTGATCTCCTTCCGCCGGACGCGGAGCCGGCCAGCGTCGACGTGGAAGGGGCGTGGGACGTCCGGACCCTATCTGCAGTCACCGGCTCCGGTGTTCCGGAACTCCTGGAGGAGCTCTGGAAGAAGGTTCGCGCAGAGAGCGACCGGAACGCAGAGGGTTCCGCCGCCGCAGAGGGAGAGGCATGGTGGGATCCGGCTCCGTGAGCCATGATCCGCTTCGTGTGGAGGTAGACACCCTGCTCCTCCTCCGTCTCCTCCCCGGCGTCGGGGATCGAACGGCTGCCCACCTCCTCCGGGTAGCCCGCTCGTCGGACCAGCTTCTACGGAAGGCCAAGTCGGTCGCGGACCGATGGGCACGCGCCCGAGGCCGTGCTCCTTCCAACCTCGCTGCGATCGAGCGGGAGGCGGAGCAGGTCCGGCGGCGATGCGGGGATCTCGGGGTTCAGATCGTTGGCCGGGGAGCCGACGGGTATCCCTCCGCCCTCGATCGGCTCGATGACCCTCCCCCCGTCCTCTTCCTTCGCGGGAACGGCTCCCTTCTCGAACGCCAGCTCGTAAGCGTGGTAGGTGCCCGCAAGGCGACATCCTATGGCCGTCGCATGGCCGAGCGCCTTGCCCGTGAGTTGGCGGAAACCGAGCTCGTCGTGATGAGCGGCCTCGCCCTCGGGATCGACGGCATCGCACACAGGACGGCCTTAGAAGGGGGAGGGACGACCGTCGCGGTCCTTGGCTCGGGTCCGGATATAGCACATCCGCCCTCACACCGCCGGCTTTTTTGCAGGATCGTCCGCGAAGGCCTCGTCGTATCCGAATTCCCCCCTGGAACACCCCCTCGAGCACATCACTTTCCACGGCGGAACCGGATCCTGGCGGCTCTGCCGGAGGCCGTGGTCGTCGTGGAGGCCGGGCGCGGGAGTGGAGCGCTCATCACTGCGAACCGGGCGCTTTCCCTGGACCGCGAGGTGCTGGCGGTGCCGGGAGCCGTCGAGGATCCGGCGGTCCGGGGAAACCTGGACCTCTTCCGGGATGGTGCGAGAGTGGCTGCCGGAGCGGAGTGCGTCTACCGTGCCTTGAGGTGGCCATGGCCCCCGGAGAGGAAGACGGCGCCGGATCCGTTTCCCGAGGATCCAGCGGACGTTGAGGCTTCTCTCCTGCTCTCGCTGCTGGCGGAGCGGGGCGCGCAGTCGGTCGATGCGATGGTTCGCGATTCGGGATTGCCGGCTCGCCGGATCGCCGCCCTTCTCTCCGTCCTCGAGCTGGATGGTCGGGTCCGCCGCCGTCCGGGCCGCCTCGTGGAGCTGGCGCCTGCCCGACCGAGGAGACGGGAAAGCCCGACGGAATGATCCGGCATGACCGCCGTCCGCTGCTCCGGGACGGGCGGACTTCCGGTCGCGCGTGAGTTCGGGACTCCGCCTCCCCGGGCAACCCTGGAACCTCAGGGAGTGGCGCGCATACTCTACGGTGGTCCATACTGAAAGGCTGCCCCCTGGAGGGAGCGGACGGCCCGATCCTGCCGAATGCATCCTCGGGGGGCTGTGGCGTGCCCTTCGGGCCCGGTTGTGGCGCGGGAGGGACCAGGGCCGGGTAGAAGTGGAAACCTGTTGATGATCGGTGCGAACATGGTGGAGCGAGAACGGATGGAATCACAGGCGGGAAGCGATCTTTCGGACCGGGAGCGCCAGGTCCTGGAGGCCGTGGTCCGCTCTTACGTCGAAACGGCGGAACCGGCCGGGAGCCGGAACGTCGCTCGGCGATTCGAATTGGGGGTCTCTCCGGCTACCGTCCGGAACACCATGAGCGATCTCGAGGAGAAGGGGTATCTCTTCCATCCCCATGCTTCGGCTGGGCGGGTTCCCACAGACCTGGCCTACCGGATCTTCGTGGAGGAGCTGATGCGGCCGGCCTCCCTCTCCGCGGAGGAGCGCGAGAGCCTGCAGCGGGTGCTCGAGAGCACGACTGCGTCTGCCGTGGAAAGGCTCGTCCGGAACGCGACCCAGGCATTGAGCGTCATTTCGCACGAGCTCGGAGTGGCGGTGGCGCCTCACCTGGAGGAGGCCGTACTGGAGAAGCTCGACCTGATCCAGGTCTCGTCCAAGAAGGTTCTACTGGTCGCGTCGATCCGGAGCGGGATGGTCCGGACGGTGTACGTCGACCTGCCTTGTGAGGTGCCGGACGATACGCTGGTGACGTTGGCGCTCCTGCTGAATGAGCGTCTCGCCGGCCTCACGCTCAGGGAGGTCCGGGAGACCCTGAGCACCAGGATGCGGGACGCTTTCCCCGACGATGATCCTGCGGCTGAAGAGTTGCTGAACATCTTCATGCAGTCGAGCCGCGAGATCTTCGACTTCTCCGACGTGGACGGGAGCCACGTGCACCTCGGTAACGCGAGCGTGCTCGCGAACCAGCCCGAGTTCACGAGCGGGGAGCGACTCAAGGGCCTGATCGAGCTCACGGAGCAGAGGGACCTGCTCGCGGCAGTGCTTGGAGAACGGGACCATCCGCGGGGAATCCACATCACGATCGGCGGGGAGCATGGGACGAAGGAGCTCGTTGATTTCACCCTGGTCACTGCGGAGTACCGCATGGGCGGCCTCAAGGGAATCATCGGCGTGATCGGCCCGACCCGCATGCCGTATGAGAAGGTGATCGCAATCGTCGGGCATACGTCCTCCCTCGTCAACAAGATCCTGGAATGATCCGGGTGACCGGAGAATATGGCTGAATACTATGAGATCCTGGGCGTGCCCCGGGATGCGGATACCGAAGCGATCAAGAAGGCGTACCGAAAACGCGCCCTCAAATATCATCCCGACCAGAATCAGGGGTCGAAGGAAGCCGAGGCGCGCTTCAAGGAGCTCTCCGAAGCGTATGAGGTCCTGAAGGACCCGGAGAAGCGAGCGCGCTACGATCAGTTCGGGAAGGAAGGGGTGAAGGCCGGTGCCGGCGCCGGGTTCCAGGGCTTCGACCTCCATGATGCGATCGAGATCTTCATGAGGGATTTCGGTGCCGGAGGGGCGACCGGGTTCGATGAAATCTTCGGAGGAGCGCGTCGTGGAGGGCGCCGCTCTCGCTCGCGTACCCAGAAGGGAGAAGGAGTGCGGGTGAAGCTTCCGCTCACTCTGCAGGAGGTCGCAGAGGGAGTCACGAAGACGATCGAGGTCGCGCTCCTGGATCCGTGTGACCAGTGTGACGGGTCGGGGGCTCGCGAAGGGCAAGCCCCGGCGCCGTGCCCTTCCTGCGGCGGCACGGGCGAGGAGCGAATCGCCCAGCGATCCGTCTTCGGGCAGTTCGTGAGCGTGACGACCTGCCGCTCGTGTGCGGGAGAGGGTCAGGTGGTCCGCGATCCATGCGGCGCCTGCAGCGGAGAAGGAAGGGTCCGGAGCCGAAGGGAGGTCGAGGTCGAGGTTCCTGCAGGCGTCACTTCGGAGCATTTTCTCACGCTTCGCGGCCAGGGGAACGCCGGGCCGCGGGGGGGACCCCGGGGAGATATCATGGTTCTCCTCACGGTCGAGGAGGACCCTCGGTTCTACCGGGAGGGGGCCGACCTCCTCTATCAGCTCCCGGTGACGTTCTCCCAGGCGGCGCTCGGTGACGATGTGGAGGTCCCGACGATCCGGGAACCCGTCCGGCTGAAGATCCCTCCCGGGACGCAGAGTGGGCAGGTGCTTCGCCTCCGGGGAATGGGGCTTCCGGAGTTGAATGGTCGGGGTCGCGGGGATCAGCTCGTCCGGGTGCAGGTCTGGGTTCCGGAAGGACTCACTGCGGAACAGGAAGCCGCGGTGCACAGGCTTCGGGAGGTGGAGGACGAGGCTCCCGAGCGTATGGACAAAGCCCGCAGCGCGAAGGGGTTCTGGTCCCGGGTCAAGGAGGCCTTCACTTCGGGATGAGTGCCCCTCGTCGGTGGCTGGCGCTCTCCGTACGCGATGGATCGGGGTTCCCCCATGTGGCCGAGCTGCTACCGGAAGCCATCCGGCGCCTCGGCGGTGGAGGGGCCGAAGAGGATGATCGGGGCGGGCTCGTTACCTATTTCCCCGAGCCGGAGGATCCTGAGCTCCTGCTCGAGGAGGTCCGGCGGGAGATCGAGGCGTACACGGGTACGTCCAGCCTTGATCTGTCCTGGCGCTGGCAGGAGCACGAGGCCTGGGCGGACACGTGGCGGCGGGGCTTCGAGCCTCGCCGGATCACGGATCGACTCGTCGTGAGCCCCTCCTGGAGGGATCCGGAGCTTCAGCCGGGCGAAGTCCTCGTCACCCTCGATCCCGGCGTGGCCTTCGGGACCGCGGAGCACCCCACGACTCGCGGGTGCCTCCGCTTCGTCGACCGGGTCGTCGAGCCCGACGGCCGATGGGCCGATATCGGAGCGGGTTCGGGAATCCTCGGGATCGCGGCGGTTCGAATCGGCGCCGAATTCGTCACTGCGATCGAGCCGGATGGGCTCTCCTGCGCCGCGATCGAGGAGAACGCACGCCGCAACGGCGTCGAAGCGCAGATACGGATTCTTCCAGGTCTCGCGACACCCGACCTCCTTTCCTCCCTGCGCCCCTTCGACGGCATCGTGGCAAATATCGAAAGCGGCGTGATCCTTCCTCTCCTTCCTTCCTTTCGTGCGGCCCTCGATGCGGGAGGGCTCCTCGTGGTGAGCGGGATCCTCCACTACGAGGCGCAGGCGGTCGTGGAGGAGGCCGCCAGTTCCGACCTGGAGCTCCTCGAGGAAGACCGGGAAGAGGAGTGGTGGACCGGTCTTTTCAGGGCCGGGGTCTGAACGGGAGCGTACGGGTCTCGCGCACGATTCGGGCCCATCTCGCGAGTGCTACCTTCGAGTCGGTGTCGATCTGACGGGAGAGGGCGCGGACGCTCTCGGAGAGGACCCGCCACGGCGATCGACGGCCGGTCGACGGCCCCCACGGCTCCTCTCGAGGCCCCGTCGGGACGACCCAGGGCTCGATGGGCGGATGGATTGGCGCGGGCCCCCGTTCCCGAACTGCGGTACGGGCTGTGCGGCGATCGAGGACTCCGGGTTCGATGACTCGGAACAGATCCGGACGGGAGCGGAGCATGTGGAGAAGGACGTGCGGATCGGAGACCCGGGAAAAACCTTCACGCTCGGTGAGGCGGAGCACGGAGCTCAGCGTGAACGCGGGCTCGGGGCGTCGCCGGAGGATCCTGGCGACCTGGTCTGGAGAGAGTTCCATGGAAGCCTCCTGGTTCGATCGGTGTCGATGAGGGCGTGGAAGTGCCGTGCGTGAAAAGGGTAACCCGTAGCATGGGGTCGACCCATGGCTGAAAGAGGCGCACCTTGACTCAGGAAGGAGGAGGCGACATGACGAGGCCCGAGGGAGAATGCGTGTTCTGCCGGATCGCCCAGGGCGAGCTGGGATCGGATCGGGTGATGGAGGACGATGAGGTCGTGGCCTTTCGCGACCTGAACCCGCAGGCTCCGACGCATGTGCTGGTGATTCCGAAGCGGCATATCGCCTCGCTGGACGTCGCGGATGAGGGGGACTCGGACCTCCTCGGTAGGCTTCTTCTCGCTGCGAAAAGGGTGGCAGCGCAGGAGGGTCTGTCCGATTCGGGGTACCGCGTGGTCGTGAACCATGGAGCGGACGGGGGCCAGACGGTGTATCATCTTCATGTCCACGTTCTTGGAGGGCGGGGACTCACCTGGCCGCCGGGCTGACCGCGCCCCGTCGGAGCGCCTTGTCCGTTGACCACTCCGGGGCCGGCCGGGTAGGTTTGGCGAAGACGCCTCCCAGACGAGGGTTCCGAACGTTGGCGAGCGACCTGAAACAGCGATTGCAGAAGGATCTGGACCGGGCCAGAAAGGCCAGGGAGAAGCTGACGACTCTCGTCCTGTCGAGCACCCTCTCAGAGCTTCGGAACTGGGAGATCGAGAATGGCCGGGAGGCCGGTGACGAGGATGTGCGACAGGTGCTTTCCCGCGCCAGAAAGCAGCGGAACGAAGCCGCGGATCAGATGCGGCAGGGCGGGCGGAGCGAACTCGCAGAGCGGGAGGAGCAAGAGGCGGCCATCCTCCAGGAGTATCTTCCCCCTCCCCTGACCGAGGACGAGGTTCGAATTCTCGTTCGAGCGGCGATCGGCGAGGGCGCAGGCGACGTCGGTCCCGTCATGGGTCGGATCATGTCGCAGATCCAGGGACGATTCGATGGCAAGGAGGCGAACCGGATCGTGCGGGAGGAGCTGGCTCGATGATGCCTGGTCCCCGGTCCGATCGGTCCTCGCGACGCACGGGCGTCGACCTGCGGGTCGGCGCCCGTTCCTCGTTCGGGTCGGTATCGTGAACGATCGTGCCCTCCGGGTCCTCGAGTTTCACGAGGTGTTGGAGCGGGTCGCAGCCCGCGCCTCCAGCTCGATGGGACGGGAAGCGGTCCTTTCCCTTCGGCCCATGGAGAGCCTCGAACGAGCGGAGCGGGAGCTCGCGAGGGTTGCCGAGGCCGTATCCATCGCCGAAGGCCACCCCGAATGGGCGCCTCCAGCGGTGCCCGACGTTCGCCGGCCCCTCCGGACGCTCGACGTGGACGGGGGCGTCCTGGATCCGGTCGACCTTCTGGCCGTCGCTCGGCTTCTGGATGCATCTCGGCTCCTCGCGGAAGCGCTCGCCGAGGAGGAGGCGTCCGAGATGCCCCTGCTCACCGTCCTGCGTGACCGGCTCCATCTGGACGGGGCGGAGGAGGAGCAGATTCTTCGGGTCGTGGACGAACAGGGGGAGGTTCGGGACGAAGCGAGCCCGGCCCTCCGCGGGATTCGTCGTAGGCTCCGCTCCTCAAGAGGACGGATCGTGAAGCGACTCGAAGCCTACCTCCGAACGCTTCCCGAGCGGTGGGTGGTGCCCGACGCTTCGATCTCGATCCGGGATGGTCGCTACGTCATCTCGGTCCGACGGGAGGCAAAAGGCGAGGTGGGAGGCGTCGTCCACGGGGAATCGGGAAGCGGGGGGACGCTCTTCGTGGAGCCTCCGCTTGCCATCGCGCTCATGAACGAGCTCCGGGACCTCGAGCGGGACGAGCTTCGGGAGATCCAGAGGCTCCTACGGGAGTGTACGGACCGGCTCCGCCCGACGCGGGGCCTCCTCCGCGGCAGCTTCGAAGCGCTCGTCGACTTCGATGCGCTGTGGGCTCGAGGGAGGGCGGCACTTGCCTGGGAGGGCGTACCCCCGGAGCTCGTTCGGCCGGAAGCCGCCGGGTTCGTGCTCGCGCGCGCCCGTCACCCTCTCCTTCTCGAGCAGAGTGACGGGCCGGAGGTGGTGCCCTATCATCTGGAGCTTCTCGAGGACGAGCGGGTCCTGGTGGTGTCGGGACCCAACACGGGCGGCAAGACGGTCTTCCTGAAGAGCGTGGGCCTCCTCGTTGCTCTGGCTGAGAGTGGGGTCATCCCTCCGACAGGTCCGGGCACCAGGCTTCCTTTCGTCAGGGAGATCTTCACGGACATCGGAGACGAGCAGTCGATCGCGGAGAGCCTCTCCACCTTCTCGGCGCACCTCCGGAATCAGCGGGAGATCGTTGAAGGTGCCGCAGCCGATGCGCTGGTGCTGATGGATGAGATGGGGACAGGGACGGATCCGGCCGAAGGGGCCGCACTCGCCCGAGCTGTGCTGGAGGAGCTTGCGGCGCGTGGAGCGCTCGCCTTTGCCACCTCCCACCTGGGGGCGCTCAAGCGGCTCGATGCGGAGGGCAGTCGGATCGTCAATGCCTCTCTCGAGTTCGATCCGGAGCGGATCGCCCCGACGTACGTCCTCCGAAAGGGCCGTCCTGGGCGGAGCTATGGTCTCGCGATCGCGAGGCGCCTCGATTTCCCCCACCCGATCCTGGACCGGGCGGAGCGGTACATGGGCGAGGGCGAGGTGAATGTGGAGGCCCTTCTCGAGACGTTGGAGCGAAAGGAAAGGGAGGCAAAAGAGCTCCTCGACGACTTGAGCCGGAAGCAGCAGGAAGTCGACCGCCTCCAGGCGGAGCTGGGGCGCCGCGAGAGCGAGCTCCGCTCCAGGGAGCGAACTGCGGAGCGACGGGCGAGAGAGGAGGCCCGGCGTCTCCTGCTCGAGGCACGGGAGGAGGTGGAGGAGGCGATCGACGAGGTTCGGAGGGGAGGGGAGAAGGAGTTGAACGAGACCGCGCGCCGGGCCCGGCAGCGAGTCGAGGGGGCGGCGAGGAGTCAACAGCAGCAGAGTCCGACCCCGTCCCGGGAGGCGGGACACCCTCCGGATTACTCGACAGGAGACCGGGTGCGGGTCGTCGGAAGTGGCACCCGCGGGATCGTCACGGAGATCCGGGACGACCGAGTTACGGTCGAAGCTTCGGGCCTTCGCCTTCAGCTTTCCGCCTCGGACCTGGAGCTCGTCGAGGGAGGCCCCGGCCCGGAGAAAGAGGAGGACAGGAACGAGCGGCCCCGGAGTCGAGGATGGACGGGGCCGGCGCCGGACGCCCAGATGGAGGCCGACCTCCGAGGTCTCCGGGTGGACGAAGTGGACGGCGCGCTCCATCGCTTCCTCGACCAGGCGGTCATCGGCGATCTCGCAGAGCTTCGGATCATCCACGGAAAGGGTACGGGCGCGGTCCGCGCTCGGGTCCGCGAGCTTCTCGAGAAGGATCCGAGGATCGAGACCTTTCGTCCAGGGGGTGCGGGGGAGGGCGGTGTCGGGGTGACGGTGGTGACACTCAGATGATCCCGGACGACGTGGTCGAGGAGGTTCGCGCCCGCGCCGACATCGTCGAGGTGATCGGGGAGCACGTAACCCTCAAGAAGGCGGGTAAGGACTTCAAGGGAAGCTGTCCCTTCCACGACGAGCGGACGCCGAGCTTCTTCGTCGTTCCGGCAAAAGGATTCTACAATTGTTTCGGCTGCGGCCAGTCCGGAGATGTATTCTCGTTCTTGATGAACAAGATGGGGCTGGACTTCGTCGAGGCGGTGAAGGAGGTCGGACGGCGCTCCGGTGTCGGGGTGCGCGAGGTCGGAGGTGGAGAGGGCGAAGACCCGTATCGCGCACATCACGAAGCGAATGCATTCGCAAGGGACTTCTTCCGGACGGTGCTGGCCGGAGAGGATGGGTCGGAGGCCCGCCGCTACCTTGAGGAGCGTGGGGTAGGCGCCGAGACGGTAGAGAAGTTCGGCCTCGGATATGCTCCGGACGAATGGCGGGCGTTGCGGGAATCCGCCGCCCAGCACGGGATCTCGGACGCACTCCTCCTGGAGGTCGGCCTTCTCACCACGAGCGAGCGGAGTCAGGAGCCGTACGACCGCTTCAGGAATCGGATCATCTTCCCGATCGAATCGACCTCCGGGAAGGTCGTTGCATTCGGTGGCCGGGTTCTGGGGGTGGGGGGAGTCGGCGTTCCCAAGTACCTCAACTCGCCTGAGACTCCGGTCTACCAAAAAGGGGAGATCCTGTACGGACTCTCCCGCGCACGGCACCCGATCCGACGCGACGACGCGACGGCGCTTCTCGTCGAGGGCTATACCGACGTGGTCTCACTCGCTGCGGCGGGAGTGGAGAATGCCGTAGCCACGCTCGGCACGGCCCTCACGTCCGGGCAGGCCCGTCTGCTTGGGCGCTATGCCCGTCGCGCGCTGCTTCTCTTCGACTCGGACGCCGCCGGACTTCGGGCCACGTTCCGGTCGGGCGACATCCTCCTCCGGGAAGGAGTCCATCCCTCGGTCGTGACGCTTCCTCCAGGGGAGGACCCCGACAGCCTTGTCCGGAAGGACGGAGCCGCAGGCCTGCGGCGACATCTCGGCGAAGCGGTCGATCTCCTCGATCGAAAGCTCCAGATCCTGGATGAGCGGGATCACTTCTCCTCGATCGAAAAGACGCGGCGGGCGGTCGACCGGCTCCTCCCTACCCTCCGTGCTGCCCGCGACTCCACGCTCCGGGACCTCTACGTAGCGAAGGTTTCGGAGCGAACCGGCGTGAGGCGGGAGACCCTGGAGGAAGAGATGGCGAGGGATGCGCCACCCGTTGCCCGCTCTCTCCCCCGTGAGACGGAGCGGGTGTCACCGGGCCGAATACGAGGGAGATCGGGGCCCGTCCTTCCGCCGATGGGGCCGGAGCGGAAGCTCGTGCAGCTCCTTCTCCGGACCGGCGAATGGGTCGAGCGCGCTGCGGAGCGCGTGGGACCCGAGGACTTCGAGGACCCTGTGTATCGCACCATCTTCTGCGCGCTGGTGGAGGACCCGGACCTCCGGTCGGCGCCGGAAGGCATGGACGCAGCGGCGGCCCGGCGACTCGAGGAGCTGCTCGAGGACCCGGAGGAACTCCTCCACGCGGGGCGGGTCTTCGAGGGGTCGGTCGCGCAAATCCGGGGACGGAGCCTGGACCGGCGTTACGAGAAGTTGAAACGGCGAATCGAGGGGGCCCGTGACGAGGAGGAGCGTCGGGCCCTCGTTGTTGAAAAGGCGCGGCTTCGACGGGAGCGAAACGAGATTGGGCTGGACTGGTCCTCCACCGCCCGCTGGAGCCCGACGAGGGAGCACCGGGATCACCCCTGAAGAACTTCGAGGAAGAGGGCATATGAGTCAGGAAACCGTGGTATCGCTGAAAGAGCTTCAGAAGGTCGATGACGAAATCCGCCAAGTACGGGAGAGGATCGAAGACGTGGAGGAACGGCTCGCAGAGGCGGAGGTTCCGCTTCTGGAGGCCGAGGAGACGGCGAAGGCTACCCGCGACCGGCTCTCCCAGATGAAGCTGGATGAGCGAAAGCTCGAAAGCTCGGCCGACGAGAAGCGCGCGCGAATCAAGAAGTTGGACGAGCGGATGACCAAGGTCCAGAACCTCAGGGAGGAGGTAGCGGTCCGCGCGGAGCTCGACATCGTTCGTCGCGCGATGGAGGCCGACGAACAGGAGGCGCTGGGCCTCCTCGACCAGATTCGCCGGACGGAGGTGAGCCTCGACGAGCTCGAAGCCAGCGTGGCCGAGGCCAGAGCCGAGCTGGGCCCCCAGCGCGAGGAACTCGAGTCGGAGCGGGCTCGCGAGCAGGCCCAACTTGGCAAACTGGAAGATCGACGCGAAGAATGGGTGGAGCAGATCGGCGACGGTGAGCGGAAGGTGTACGAGAGCTTTCGAGCAAGCGGCCGCCGGGTCGTCATTGCCCACCTCCTCGAGGATGGAGCGTGCGGGAACTGCTTCGGAATGATCCCCCTTCAGGTGCAAAACGAGATCCGCGGCGGTGGCGAGATGATTCGCTGTGAGGCGTGCGGGGTGATCGTGGCCGCGCCCGAGACCTCGCCGGAGAGTTGAGGGCCTCGGAAGGTCCCGCTCCCGAGCTTCCTCCTCCTCCCGGGCCGGTCTGGGAGACCCGCTCCCCGCCGGATGCGGACGATGTGGCCGCGCTCCGTGCCGCGCTGGGGCTGCCCGCCCCGCTCTGCGCGCTTCTCGCGGTGCGGGGGCTCCAGAGCCCGCCGTCGGCGAAGGAATTCCTCCGGCCCCTCCTCGACTCCCTCCACCCTCCGGAGGGGCTCCGGGATGCTCCTCGCGCGGCGGAGCGGATCGCCTCCGCGGTCGAGCGCCGGGAGACGATCCTCGTCCACGGGGACTACGACGTGGATGGCATTTCCGCGACGGCGCTCCTCACACGCGGGCTCCGTGAGATGGGCGGCGAGGTCGTTCCCTTCATACCTCACCGGGTCCGGGACGGCTACGACCTGGGGCCGGCGGGAATGCGGGCCGCCGAGGAGTCGGGAGCGAGCCTGCTCGTGACCGTGGACTGCGGGATCGTCGCGCACGAGGCGGTGTCACGGGCCCGGAGCCAGGGGATCGACGTGGTGGTCACCGATCACCACACCCCATCGGACTCGCTCCCTTCCGCCTACGCGGTGGTGAACCCGAATCGCAGCGACTGCAGCTATCCATGGAAGGGGCTGGCCGGTGTCGGCGTGGCTTTCAAGGTCCTCCTCCTCACTGCGGATCGTCTCGGCACGGACCGCGAGGCCCTTCTCCGACACCTCGACCTCGTCGCGTTGGCGACGGTCGCGGACCTCGTGCCGCTGGAAGGGGAGAACCGCGTGCTCGTGCGCTTCGGGCTCCGTGCGCTGAGCCGGACCGAGAAGCCGGGCCTGAACGCCCTCCTGCGATCGTCAGGGCTCGAAGGGAAGGAGGTGGATGCGGGTCAAGTAGGCTTCGTACTCGCCCCCCGGATCAATGCGGCCGGGAGAATCTCGGATCCGGACCGGGCGCTGCGCCTGCTCCTGACCGAGGATTCCGACGAAGCCGAGCGGCTCGCGAACGTCCTCGAGGAGCAGAACCGGAAGCGCCGCGAGGAGGAGGGACGAACGGCCGGCGAGGCGTTCGAGGCCCTGGCGGCGGCGTTCCGGCCGAACGAAGACTTCGGCGTGGTCGTGGCGTCTGAGGGGTGGCATCCCGGAGTGATCGGAATCGTGGCGTCCCGCGTCGTCGAGCGGATTCACCGCCCTGTGGTGCTCGTCGCCCTGGATGGGGATGGGGGGCGGGGGAGCGCCCGTTCGATCCCGGGCTTCGACCTCTTCGAGGCGGTTCAAAGCTGCTCCGGAGATCTCGAGCGATTTGGAGGGCACCGGCAGGCTGCCGGACTCGACATCCGGGCCGAGCGGCTTCCCGCGTTCCGCGAGGCGTTTAACGAAGCGGCGCGGAAGGGGTTGAAGGGGATCGTTCCGGTCCCGCGCCTCTCTGTGGATCTCGAGCTTCCGCTTGGGTCGGCGACGGAGGAGCTTCACCACTTTCTTCGCTACGTGGGACCCTTCGGGATCGGCAATCCGCGACCCGTCTTCTTCCGACGGGGCCTCGAGGTCGCGGGCTCCCCCCGGGAGGTTGGGCGTGGTCATCTGAAGCTACGTCTCCGAGAGGGAGAGACGACGCTCGACGCGATCGGCTTCGGTCTCTGCGGACGGATTCCACCGGCGGGGCTGAACGGATGCAGAGTCGATGTCGCGTTCCAACTTCGGGAGAATGAGTACCGGGGCACCCGCTCCCTGCAGGCCCGCCTCCTGGACGTTCGGCTCTCCGGGGTGGCGGGATGAGGATCATCGCGGGGGAGTGGGGGGGGCGGCGGCTCAGGCCGGTCCGTGAACGTGGCATCCGTCCCACGACGGACCGGATCCGGGAGGCCTGGATGGCGGCTCTCGGACCCGAGCTGCCAGGCGCCCGGGTCCTCGATCTCTTCGCCGGATCGGGGGCTCTCGGACTCGAGGCGCTCAGCAGGGGAGCCGAGGAGGTCGTCTTCGTGGAGCGCTCCCGCGGCGGGCTTAGGGTGCTCCGCGAGAACGTCGAGCTCCTGGGCGCCGGTGATCGCTGCCGCATCGTAGGGGGGGACGTCTACCGCTTCCTCACTGGATTCGGGGAGGAACCCTTCGATCTGTGCGTCGCCGATCCCCCCTACGGAGAGGGGCACGCCGAGCGCCTGCTTCGAAGCTTCGCCGACCGCCCGTTTGCGCGCGCACTCTGGGTCGAGCATCGTTCGTCCGACCCGGTTCCCGAGCTCGAAGGGCTGCGGGAGCGACGGTACGGGGACACCGTGATCACGATAGCGGAGGTGGAGGCATGACCCGTTCGAGTCCCCTGGTGGCCATCTATCCCGGCTCCTTCGACCCCGTGACCCTCGGCCACGAGGACATCGCACGGCGGGCTCTCCGCTTCGCCGACCGGGTTCTCGTAGCGGTCGCGGAGACGGCGACCCAGACGAAGCGCTCCTTTTTCACGCTGGAGGAGCGCCTGGAGATGCTCAGAGAGGTCTTCGGGGAGGACGAAGGGATCGAGTGCGTGAGCTTCCACGGTCTTCTCGTGGAGTTTGCCCGGTCTCGTGACGTCCGCTTCGTGATTCGCGGCCTGAGAGCGATCTCGGACTTCGAGTACGAGTTCCAGATGGCGCAGATGAACCGTGAGCTCTGGGGAGAGTTCGAGACGATCTTCCTCGTGCCGAACGTCGACTACTCCTTTCTCTCGGCCTCCTTGGTCCGAGAAGTCGCGCGACTCGACGGCGACATCGCCAACTTCGTGTCGCCTCCCGTGCTAAGGCTCTTTCAGGAGAAGCTGGGGGAGGCCGAAGAGCGGTGAATTTCGTCGAATCGGTTCGCCGCAGGGCACGCCTCCGTACCCGTCGGATCGTCTTTCCGGAGGGTACCGAGCCGCGGACCCTCCAGGCGGTGACGGAGATCCAGCGTGCGGGGCTCCTCTTCCCGGTCCTTCTCGGAGCTCCCGACGAAGTCGTCGAGGCGCTTGCGAGGGAGGGGGGGGATCCGGAAGGAGTGGAGGTCGTGGATCCGGCGAGCCTCGAGGGAGTGGGGCGGTACGTGCGGGCGCTGCTCGATCGCCGAAGGGCGAAGGGGATGACCGAGCCCGAGGCCCGCGAACGGGTTCGAGAGCCGCTCATGAGAGGGGCGCTGATGGTCGCGCTCGGTGAGGTCGATGGATCGGTGGCCGGGGCGGTCAGCTCCACCGGAGAGGTGCTGCGGGCCGCGATCTGGTGCGTGGGAACGCAGGAGGGAATCCGGGTCGTCTCGTCCTCTTTCTACATGCTCGTGCCTGCGTTCCGGGGGAGTGAACCGGAGGTGCTCACATTCACGGACGGGGCGGTGGTCCCCGAGCCCACTTCCGAACAGCTCGCCCACATCGCAGCGAGTGCCGCCCGGGCGCGGCGGCGCGTCGTGGGCGACTCCCCGGTGGTGGCTTTCCTCTCCTACTCGACCCGCGGCAGCGCGGAGGGAGCCTCGGTCACCAAGGTGCGCCGCGCACTGGAGACGTTCCGCGCCATGGAGCCCGGGGTGCCCGCAGATGGTGAGTTCCAGGCCGATGCAGCGCTCGTCGAAGCGGTGGCTCGCCGGAAGGCCCCGCACTCGGCCGTGGGAGGTGTGGCGAACGTTCTCGTCTTCCCGAATCTGGACGCGGCGAACATCTCCTACAAGCTCGTTCAGCGGATCGCCAATGCCGGTGCGGTGGGTCCGATCGTACAGGGTCTGTGCCGCCCATGTAACGACCTTTCGAGGGGGGCGTCCTCCGAGGACATCGTGAACGTGGCATGCATCACGGCCTTGATGTCGGAGTGAGGGAGGGGGCGCTCTCCGGTCGCATGGGCGGCACGGCCGCGAGGGAGCGTCGTCTTGCCGGTCCATGCTACAAGTGTTTATCGTTGAAGGGTGGCCCCGGTGCCCGCCAGGCCGGATTTCGTGCCGCCGACCCCGAAGCCTGGCGACCAGAGACGGAGCGAAGATGGCTTTTCATGTGCGGAAGGAAGGGGACGTGACCGTCGTGGATGTGGACGGGCAGCTCATCGTCGGAAATCGTCAGGAGCTGAAGCAGAAGGTCCTGGCGGAGCTGGAGAAGGGAGAGCGACGATTCCTCATCGATTTCTCGAGCACCGGCTATATCGACTCCTCCGGGCTTGGCGTTCTCGTGAGCCTTTCGAAAAAGGTTCGGGAACAGGGAGGCGAGCTTCGCCTCTCGAGCCTGAACGAGGACCTCCGGACCCTGTTCGAGCTTACCAAGCTGGACACGCTCTTTCGCATCGGAACGACCCGCGAGGAGGCTCTCCAGGGTTTTTGAGCCCCGGAGGCCTCCGCATCGGAGCATTGGCGCGGAGTGATCACCACCCGATGAACACTGAGCTCGTTCTCGAAATCCCGAACGACGTGCACGCCATCGAGGAAGTGGTGCGGTACGTCGTCGAACAGTGTCCATGTTGTGAAGAGAACGCCCGGAAGCTTCAACTGAACTTCCGAGTCGGTCTCACCGAAGCGCTCTCGAACGCGATCCTCTACGGCAACGGGAGAGACCCTTCGAAGAGAGTGCGCGTCGAAGTGGCCGTCCAGAGCGCGAAGGTGACGGCCCGGGTGACCGACGAGGGCAACGGATTCGATCCCACGGCGATTCCTGACCCCACGCTTCCTCGAAATCGCCAGAGGGTCGGGGGCCGGGGCCTCTTTCTGATGCGCCAACTCATGGACGAGGTCCGCTTCAACGAACGAGGCAACTCCGTGACGTTGATCCTCCGCCTTCCCTCCGGCAATCGGCTGGGAGGCGGAGTGGAGGCATGACTCCCGGCCGGGTCCCCCGGGACCTGGTTCCGGAGGCGGTTCAGCGCGTCCTCGCCGAGTTCCAGTCGGAATTCCTCCCCGACCTCGAGGTGTGTCTCGCCGACGAGAATGGAGAGGGCTCGCCGCTCTGGCCGCCCCAGGGTTCGGGAGACCCTCCTCCTGGCTCGGTTCGCCTCCGTCACGGCCTCGCGGCCCCCGGCGGAGTGGCGATGTCGGTGAGCGCGGGAGCGGTCTCCGGAAGCCCGGCCCACAAGGCCTTTCGGGTCCTCACTGTGACGCTCGATCAACTCTACGAGCACGCGGAGGAGATCCACTTCTTCACATACGAGGTCTCCGAGCGCTACGAGGAGATCAACCTCCTCTACTCGATCAGCGAAACGCTCGGGTCGCTCCTCGGGCTCGAAGAAGCGGCTCGCCTCATCCTCGGTGAGGTGTGTGACGTGATGGGAGCCCGACGCGGATCGCTCTGGGTGCACCGCGCGGATGACGGAAAGCTCCACCTCACGGCGTCGGTGGGCGAGGAGGGGCTGGAGCGACCGATCAGCCCCGCGGACCCGAAGGCGATTACGGCCGAGGTCTTCCGGGAGGGACGACCGATCATCCTCTCGGGGGAGGGGAATACCGGCTCGGGAACGGAGGAGGGAGACACCGTTCTCGCCGTCCCCGTCCGGTATACGCCTCCTGATGGAACGCCAAAGACCGTAGGCGTGGTGAACCTGATCGGCCGCAAGCGAGGCGGACGGTTCACGGCGAGCGACCAGAAGCTCCTCTCCGCGATCGCAAGTCAGATTGGAGCGGCCCTCGAGAACCACAGGCTCGTGCAGGAGAGCTTGTTTCAGGAGCGGGTGGCCCGCGAGATGGAGCTCGCTCACGACCTGCAGATGAAGCTCCTCCCCCCTCTCGATGGCTTCGAGCCTGCACAGGTGGCCGCTCGAGTCGAGCCTGCGGACTCCGTGGGAGGGGATTTCTATCACTTCTTCCGCCTTCCTCGCGGTCAGTTCGGCATCATGATCGGCGACGTGTCGAGTCACGGATTCCCAGCGGCCCTCATCATGGCGCTCGGCATGAGTGCGGCGACGATCTACGCATCGGAGGTCGAGACACCGGACCGGGTGCTGAGTGCGATCGCTGCAGCCCTGCAGGACGAGCTGGAGACCACGGAGATGTACCTCACCCTCTTCTACGGAGTCGTCGACCCGGAGAGGGGAAACCTCGTCTATGCGAACGCCGGGCACCCCCATGCGTTCATGATCAGGGCGGACGGCTCCCAGGAGCGGTTGCCCGCGATGGACCCTCCGGTGGGCATCGCGGAGCAGGGGGCGTACCATCAGCGAAGGGTCGCATGGGAGAGTGGCTCCGACCTTCTCCTCCTCTTCACGGACGGGTTGTCCGAGGTGCTCTCCGCCCGGAACCGACGGGAAGGGGAAAACAGGGTCATCGAGACGGCTGTACGCCACAGGGACCGCGATCCGGAGGAGATCGTGCGGATCCTCTTCGATCTGGAGCAGGACCGGCCTGTGGGCCTGGAAGAGGAGTTGGGTCGGCCGGATGGAGACGACCGCACTGCGATCGTCCTCAGGGTCTAGCCAGGGCCCGCCCATGGACTCCACCGGCCGGAGACCGAAGCGATCGCTTGGGCAGAACTTCCTGGTCGATCCGAATCTCCAGCGAAAGATCGTGGCGGAGGGGCACTTCGAGCCGGGGGACGAGGTCCTCGAAATTGGCCCGGGGGAAGGGGCCCTCACGGATCACCTCGCCAACCTGGACGTCCGCCTTATCCTGGTGGAACTCGACGACGCGCTTGCACGGCGGTGGAGCGCTCGCTTCGAGGGTGACCCGCGTGTACGGGTCGTCCATGACGACATCCTCCAGATCGCTCCTGAACGGCTGAGCGACCGTCCACGCGAGCTGAGGGTGATCGGTAACATCCCCTACAACATCACCGCGCCGATTCTCTTCACGCTTCTCTCGAGGCCGAGGCCCCGGGACATCCTCGTCATGGTCCAGCGCGAAGTCGCGGATCGGATCCTGGCGGATCCCGGCACCCGGGCCTACGGGGCGCTCGCGGTGGGAGTGCGGAGCGTCGCCCGGGTGGAGCGGGTGCTCGAGGTGTCGCGGAACGCCTTTCGACCCAGACCTCGCGTGGATTCCACGGTCGTCCGGATCACCCCGATCCACCCCGAGCCGCTCACCCTCGAAGAGGAGGAGGAACTCCGGATCCTCGTCCGCTCCACCTTCCAGTGGCGGAGGAAGCAGCTCCAGAAGATCCTCCGGGACCACCCCGACCTCCAGGTCGCTCGGGAGGCACAGGACACTCTGTTTCGAGAGTTGGGCCTTTCGGGCACTGCCCGTCCCGAGTCCCTCTCCCCGGATCAGTTCATCGAGATGAGCCGTGTGCTGAGCTCCCTCCGCGGCTCCGGAGCGGACCCCTCGCGTTGACGGTGTCCCAGGCTCCCACATAGAATTGTGAACGTTTTCACAAACTCCCGGAACCTTCGGATCGTGGCGGCCCGAAGGGGCGAATCCGGGCCTCCTCCAACCTGCCGGGCGTCCGTGGCCGCATCACCGCAGAAGGTTTCCGAATCCACTGTTCGCCGGCTCTCCCTCTACCTCCGCTTCCTGGAGGAATTCGAAGAAAAGGGGGTAACCACCGTCTCCTCCGAAGAGCTTGCGGGTCGAGGAGGCACGACGGCAGCGCAGGTTCGAAAGGACCTCTCGATCTTCGGGTCCTTCGGGAAGCGGGGACTGGGCTATGCCGTGCCGCTCCTCGGCCGGGAGATTCGGAGGATCCTCGGCCTCTCCCGCAGCTGGCGTGTGGCGCTCGTCGGAGCCGGCCGGATCGGCGCGGCGCTCTTCGAATATCCAAACTTCCGGACACGCGGCTTCCGGATCGTGACCGTGCTCGACCACGACCCGAAGAAGGTGGGGCGGCTGTGGGACGGGACTCGGATTCGGCATGTCGACACGCTGGAGGAGACGCTCCGCGAGACGAAGGTCGACATCGCAATCCTCGCAGTGCCGGAAGAGGTCGTACAGGACGTAGTCGACCGGGTCGTTTCCGTGGAAATCAAGGCAATCCTCAACTTCGCCCCCACACAGCTCCGTGTTCCGAATGACGTCGTCGTGAACGACGTGAACATGGCGATGGAGCTCGAAGCATTGTCGTTCGCACTCGTGAATCGGGCCTTGAGGTGAAGGGGTGATGGAGAGCTCGACCTCCCTCGCGCGCCGCGCCGCAGTGCTCCTTCAGGGCGGCCCGCTCGCGGCAGCGGACCTCGCCCGCCAGATCATGGGTCTCACTGGGCCCCCCGTGGTGGCGGCCTCCCTTGTCCGGACGCTGCTCGAGCGCGACGATCGCTTCGAGGTCGACGAGGCAGGCCGGTGGAGGCTTTCCGATCCGACGGACCTCCCGGGCCCTGTCCCGACGAGCCTCGACTTCGCAGTGGTGGATGTGGAGACGACCGGTTCCCCGTATCATCGAGGGCACCGTGTCACGGAGGTGGCCGTGGTCCTCGTGGAGGGGGGGGTCGTCTCCGACTCGTTCGTGACGCTCGTGAATCCCGGGCGGCGGATTCCGAAGCGGATCCAGGCGCTTACCGGAATCACCGATCAGATGGTGGCACGGGCACCCCACTTCGACGCGGTGGCGGAGGAAGTTGCCGCCCGGCTGGCGGGACGGGTATTCGTCGCACACAATGCGCCCTTCGATTGGGGATTCGTCGAGGCGGAGCTGCTTGCCGCGTCGGGGGAGGTGCCGGAGGTGACGAGGCTTTGTACCGTCCGACTCGCACGTGCGCTCCTCCCACAGCTTCGGCGCCACCATCTCGACTCGGTTGCGGGCCACTTCGACGTTACGATCGAAGGTCGTCACCGCGCCTATGGGGACGCGCTCGCCACTGCCCGGATCCTGCTCAGGCTCCTGGACGAGGCGGCGCTCCAGGGCGCGACGGATCTGGTCGGGCTCATCGGGGTGATGGGAAAGGGAGGAGCGCGCAGGCGATCCCATACGAAAGGAAGGCTATGACGAATCCCACGGTGTCCGACCTCCCTCTCGTGAGGACCCGGTCGGTCGGCGGGGTCCAGATCCACGCGCTCGAAGCGGGCCTCCAGCGACTCGATGGTGGGGCGATGTTCGGCGTGGTCCCGCGACCTCTGTGGGAGAAGCGGATTCAACCCGACGAGCGCCACCGCATTCCGCTCGCTCTGCGCTGCCTCCTCGTGGAGGCGCCCTCGGCGCTTGTCCTCGTGGACACCGGAATCGGAAACAAGGAGTCGGACAAGTTCAAGGCGATCTATGGGGTCGAAAACGAAGGCCGGCCGACCCGTCTCGAGGAGGCGATCCGGGAAGCGGGCTTCGAGCCGGGCGACGTCGATCTGGTCGTCAGCACGCACCTCCACTTCGACCATGCTGGAGGGAACACGATCCGCAGGCCGGACGGCGGGGTGGAGCCGGCCTTCCCGGCCGCGCGGTATACGGTACAACGCGGAGAGTGGGATTTCGCCCACCGCCGAAACGAGAGAATCCAGGCAAGCTACCTGCCGGACAACTTCGATCCGGTCCAGGAGGCGGGCCTCTGGGACTTCGTCGAAGGGGAAGTCCTCCTCACCGAAGGCATCCGGCTCCTCCCGACTCCAGGACACACACCGTACCACCAGTCCGTCCTGATCGAGAGTGAGGGGGAGACGGCGTGCTACCTCGCCGACGTCTGTCCCACCACCGCGCATGTCCCCCTCCCCTGGATCATGGGGTACGACCTGGATCCGCTCGCGACGCTCGAGTCCAAGCGGGGACTCTGGGATCGGGCCCTCCACGAGGAATGGCTCCTCATCTTCGAGCACGACCCCGAGGTGCCGTGGGGCTACCTGTCCGAGGACCTGAAGGGGCTCGAGGCACCGGGCTGACCCCGGAGAGGCTCGGGGGGCGGGTGACCTCCCGGGCGGATTTCCCTATACTTTTTCGGCGCCTCGACGTGTACCGGGCCATGACCGGGCGAGGCCTGCCTTCTGCCCAATTCCGAAACGCACACATGAATCGGAGACGATATGAGCGATGAGGCCAGGACCCCGGTCCTGCTGAGCGGTGCCCGTACCCCCGTCGGCCGCTTTCTCGGAGGGCTCAGCCCCCTTTCCGCGCCGGAGCTGGGTGCGCGGACGGTCCGCGCTGCGCTGGAGCGCTCCGGGCTGGATCCGAGCGAGGTCGAGGAGGTCATCCTCGGGAACGTGGTGTCGGCAGGCGCGGGACAGGCTCCGGCACGGCAAGCGGCAGTCCGCGGCGGGATTCCGGCGACCGTGCCGGCGGTGACGGTGAACAAGGTCTGCGGGTCGGGGCTGAAGGCGGTGATGCTCGCCGCGCAGGCGATCCGAGCCGGAGACGCCCGCGTGATCGTGGCCGGCGGCTTCGAGTCGATGTCGAACGTGCCGTACTACCTCCGGGGTCACCGGAGCGGGGTGAAGTTCGGCGACCGGTCGATCGAGGACGGGTTGATTCACGACGGGCTCTGGTGCTCCTTCGGGGACTGCCACATGGGCGGCCACGCGGAGTACACCGCGGACAAGGCAGGAATCACCCGGGAGGAGGCGGACGCCTTCTCCCTCGAGTCCCACCAGAAGGCAGTGAAGGCGATCGACGAGGGAAGGTTCGAGTCCGAGATCGTTCCGATCGAGATCGAGGGCCGAAGGGGAACGACGGTCGTGGCCCAGGACGAGGGACCGCGTCGGGATACCTCCCTCGAGGCGCTCGGTCGGCTCCGGCCCGCCTTTCCGAAGGACGCACCGGAGGGGTTGGAGGAGCTGGTGGTGACGGCGGGGAACGCCCCGGGCCTGAACGACGGCGCCGCGGCGCTCGTGGTTGCCTCCCTCGAGTATGCACGCGCTCACGGCCTCACCCCGCAGGCCACGATCACCGGCTACGCGTCGGGCGGAACGGAGCCGCGCGACCTCTTCTTCGCCCCGGTCGAGGCGGTGCGGCGGTTGATGCAGAAGGAGGGGAAGAGGATCGACGACTGGGGGCTCGTGGAGGTGAACGAGGCCTTCGCGGTTCAGGCGATTGCGGACATCAAGGCACTCGAGATGGATCCGGAGCGGGTCAATGTCCATGGTGGGGCGGTCGCCCTCGGCCATCCCATCGGCGCATCGGGAGCCCGAGTCCTCGTCACCCTTCTCTCGGCGATGGAGCACCGCGACGTGGAGACCGGCCTCGCAACGCTATGTCTCGGCGGTGGGAATGCCGTAGCCCTATCGGTAAAGCGTGCGGGCCGGTGACGGTTCAGCGAGCACGGCCCCGGTCGCGGATTTCGCGGCCGGGGCCGCTTCACTCCCGGTTCCAGGAAGCTGAGGTCGTGAAGCCGGCGGACCTCCCGCCGCGCCGCTCACGAAGGATGCGAATGTCCGAAGGGGAATTGCAATGACGATCGACAGGATTGCGGTACTCGGTGCGGGAACGATGGGGAATGGGATCGCCCATGTCGGAGCCCTCACCGGGTTGGAGGTTCGGCTGATCGACGTCTCCGAGGATCAGCTTCGCAGCGCGATGCGAGCGATCGAGAAGAACATGGACCGCCAGGTCCGAAAGGAGCTTCTCTCGGAGGAGGAGAAGGTCGCCGCCCTGGGGAGGATCCGGACGACGAGCTCGACCGAGGAGGGCGTGCGCGACGTGGAACTGGCGGTCGAGGCCGTTCCGGAGAAGGCGGAGCTGAAATACGAGATCTTCAGCGCCCTGGATCGTGCTGCAGCGGAAGGGACGATCCTGGCGAGCAACACCTCTTCGATCTCGATCACGGAGATCGCGGCGAGGACGGGACGGCCCGACCGTGTCGTCGGCATGCACTTCATGAACCCGGTACCGGTCATGAAGCTCGTGGAGGTGATCCGTGGCCTCGCGACCTCGGACACGACGACCGAGGCCGTGCTCGAGCTGGCTCGTCGGATGGGAAAGACGCCGGTCGAGGTCAACGACTTCCCGGGATTCGTTTCGAATCGGGTGCTGATGCCGATGATCAACGAGGCCGTCTTCTGCCTCATGGAGGGGGTGGGCGAGGCCGAGGCGATCGACACGGTGATGAAGCTGGGAATGAACCATCCGATGGGGCCGCTGGCTCTGGCGGACCTGATCGGCCTCGACACCTGCCTCAGCATCCTCGAGGTTCTCCATCGGGAACTCGGGGACGACCGCTACCGGCCCTGCCCTCTGCTCCGCAAGCACGTTGCCGCGGGGTGGCTGGGGCGCAAGGCGGGACGCGGATTCTACACCTACGACGGCTGAGTTCGGGAGAGGCCTCATGACGATGACGGAACAGTCCGAGATCCGAGTCCTCGCCCGGGAGTTTGCGGAGGGGGAGATCCGTCCCGGCTCCGCGGGCTGGGACGAGCGCCGGGAGCTCGACAACGAGGTGATCCGGAAGGTGGCCGAGATCGGCTTTCTCGGAATGCTCGTCCCCGAGCGGTACCAGGGGCTCGGGCTCGACCTGGTGACCTACATGATGGCCGTGGAAGAGCTTGCGTGGGGCGATGCCTCCATGGCCCTCACCGTGGCGATCCAAAATGGGCCGGTGGCAGGAGCGATTCTCCGCAGAGGCACGGAGAAGCAACGGGAACGGTGGCTCCCCCGGCTCGCGACGGGCGAGGTCATCGGTGCATTTGCCCTCTCCGAGCCCGAGGCGGGGAGCGATGCATCGGCGATCCGAACCCGAGCGGTGCGGGAGGCCGAGGGTTGGTCGATTTCCGGAACGAAGCGGTGGGTCACCAACGGGGACCGGGCTGGGCTCATCCTCGTGCTCGCACGAACGGAGGAGACGGACGGGGCCGACGGAATCGGCGCGTTTCTCGTGGAGAGGGAGAGCAAGGGGTATACGGTAGAGAAGCGGGAGCGCACCCTCGGTCTCCGTGCGTCGGAGACGGTTCAGGTTCGGCTGGAGGACGTTCGCGTGCCGCCGGACGCGGTGCTCGGGGATCCGGAGCGGGGCTTTCGCTACGCGATGGAGTCGCTCGTGGTGGGCCGGGTCGGAATCGCCGCCCAGGCCCTCGGCATCGGCCAGGCCGCCTTCGAGCACGCGACCCGCTATGCGATCGAACGGGAGCAGTTCGGTGCCTCGATCGCCGACTTCGGTGCGATCCGCGAAAAGCTGGCCGGGATGGCGGCCCGCATCTGCGCCGCCCGTGCGCTCACCCATGAAGCGGCCCGCGCGGTAGAGTCCGAGCGTGAGTCCGCTGGAAGCGGCGCCTTTCCCTCGGCGAACGCGCTCTCGGCCATGGCAAAGCTCACGGCGAGCGAGGCTGCGATGTGGGTCTCCGACGAGGCGGTCCAGATCTTCGGAGGGTACGGATACATGAGGGACTATCCGGTGGAGAAGCTCATGCGGGACGCGAAGGGCCCGGAGATCTACGAAGGGACGAACGAGATCATGCGGCATCTCATCGCCCGGGAGGTGATCCGGGATGTCCGCCGAGCCGTCGACTGAGATTCCGATACCCACAGGCCGGACCTCGGCAACCGAACTCGAGAAGGAGTCTCCGATGGACATCTTCGAGCGGTTGGTTTCCGCCGGGCACGAGCAGGTTTCGTTCTGGTCCGAACCCGAGATCGGCTACCGCGGGATCATCGCCATCCACGATACCACCCTCGGCCCGGCGCTCGGCGGGACCCGGTTCTGGAATTACGCCACGGACGAGGAGGCGCTCATCGACGTGCTCCGCCTGGCGCAGGGAATGACCTACAAGGCGGCGCTCGCCGGAGTGAATCTGGGCGGGGGCAAGTCGGTGATCATCGGGGACAACAAGACCGTCCGCCGGGAGATGACGTTTCGGGCGCATGGAAGAGCCGTGGAATCGCTACGGGGGCGGTACATCACCGCGGAGGACGTGGGCACGACCGTTGATGACATGGAATACGTCCGCATGGAGACGGACTCCGTGGTGGGGGTCCACGGCGGATCGGGAGACCCGTCGCCGGTGACCGCCTACGGCGTGTACCAAGGCATCAAGGCGTGCGCGATGATGCGGTACGGGGACGCGGATCTGAGCCATCGCTCGGTGGCGGTGCAGGGGGTCGGAAATGTCGGATACCACCTCTGCTCGCTCCTTGCCGAGGAGGGAGCCCGCATCACCGTGACCGACATCGATCCGGACCGGGTCGCCCGGGTCGAGGAGCAGTTCGACGTCGAGTCCGTTACCGGGGCCGACATCTACGGGATCGATGTCGACATCTTCGCTCCCTGCGCCCTCGGCTCCGTCATCAACGATGACACCCTCGAGGTCCTGCGGGCGGACATTGTGGCCGGAGCGGCGAACAATCAGCTTGCCGAGGGTCGACACGGAAGCGCGCTGGAGGAGCGGAAGATCCTCTACGCTCCCGACTACGTGATCAATGCCGGTGGTCTGATCAACGTCTACGGGGAGATTCGTGATTGGTCCTCCGAACGGAGCTTGCGGAAGGCGGCGGAGATCTACGCCACGCTTCTCCGGATCTTCGAGAGGGCCGAGGATGAAGGAGTTTCGACCGCAGACGCGGCGGATCGGGTCGCGCGACACCGGATCGAAGAGGTTCGTCACCTCCACCGTACCTGGGTTTAGACGAGTCCACGGATATCAGGACCCCACCCGGAACCGAAACAACCAAGAGGATGGAATGAGCGAGTCGTTGATGCATTTGAAGACGCAAGATCCTGAGATCTGGCAGGCGGTACGGAGCGAGGCTCTCCGGCAGGCGGAGGGCCTCGAGTTGATCGCCAGCGAGAACTTCGTTTCACGGGCCGTCCTGGAGGCGGCGGGCACCGTGCTTACGAACAAGTACGCGGAGGGGCTCCCGGGGAGGAGATACTACGGCGGCTGCGAGCATGTGGACTCCGTCGAGGAGCTCGCCCGCGCTCGCGCTACGAAGCTGTTCGGGGCGGAGCACGTCAACGTACAGCCGCACTCCGGCGCGCAGGCGAACATGGCGGCATACATGACGTTCCTGAAGCCCGGTGATCGCATTCTCGGGATGAACCTGAACCATGGAGGACACCTCACACACGGCTCTCCGGTCAACTTCAGCGGAATCCTCTACGAGGTGTCGGCTTACGGGGTCCGCGAGTCCGACGGACGGATCGACTACGATCGGCTCCGGGAGCAGGCCCGCCAGGAGCGGCCGCGCATGATCATCGCAGGGGCGAGCGCATATCCCCGGATCATCGACTTCGAGGCCTTCGGGTCGATCGCACGGGAGGTCGATGCCCTTCTCGTCGTCGACATGGCGCACATCGCCGGCCTCATCGCAGGAGGTGCACACCCCTCCCCGGTGCCGCATGCCGACGTGGTCACCACGACGACCCACAAGACGCTCCGGGGACCTCGTGGCGGGCTGATTCTGTGCCGGGAGGATCACGGTAAGGGGATCGACAAGTCCGTCTTTCCGGGGATCCAGGGCGGCCCGCTTATGCACGTGATCGCGGCGAAGGCGGTCGCGCTGGGTGAAGCCCTTCAACCGAGCTTCCGCACCTATGCGGACCGAGTGGTCGAGAACGCGAGGGCCCTCGGGGAACGATTGATGGAACATGGGTTCCAGCTCGTGAGCGGCGGTACCGACAACCACCTCCTCCTCGTCGACCTGAGGGACCGCGATCTCACGGGGAAGGACGCGGAGGAGTCGCTGGAACGGGCCGGCATCACCGTGAACAAGAATACGGTGCCGGGGGAACCCCGGTCTCCCTTCGTCACGTCGGGACTCCGGATCGGAACGGCCGCCCTCACGACCCGGGAGATGGGAACCGGTGAGATGCAGCAGATCGGCGACTGGATCGCGAATGTGCTGGAGGCCCCCGGGGATGCCGAACGGGAAGCCCGGGTCCAGGAAGAGGTCCGGAATCTCTGCCGAAACTTCCCACTTTACGAGGAGATCGGTGGCACTGCCTGAGCGGAGCCCGGACCGGCATCCGCGGCCGACCCTGGCGCCTCAGGGCCAAGATCCCGAAATTGCACTCATGACCGAGCTTCAGTTCGCAGACGAGATCCTCGACCGCCTCCAGGAGAGGAACCCGCGCTTCCACGGGAAGGCGTACCTCTTTCTCCTCTCGGCGCTGCACCATGTTCTCGACTCCCTCGAGAAGCCCCGGCACATCAGCGGGGCAGAACTCGCAGAGGGGGTTCGGGATCTGGCACTGGAGCGTTTTGGCCCGCTTGCCCGGACGGTCCTGGAGTACTGGGGAATCCACGCGACCGAGGACCTGGGGGAGATCGTCTTCGCCTTGGTGGAGTGTGGGGTCCTGATCAAGGAGGCGGAGGATCGTCCGGAGGACTTTCGCGGGGTCTTCGACTTCGAGGAGGCCTTCGAGAGGAACTACCCCTGGGAGGTCGTGGAGTAGGCTCCCGGCACCCTCCCGGGGAGAGACTCGAGCCCGGAAGTTCGACGTCGATGGGAGGGGTTGCTTATGGTGGACGATCGCGTTTTTCCCGGATGCCTGAAGTGCGACACGGGTCTCCTCATTCCCCTTTCGGATTACGGTCGGGACGGTGCGCCCATCCGGTACAAGGCATGGGTCTGCTCGAATCCGGAATGCGGGTTCAACATCCGGATCGACAACGGCGAGATCACCTTCGGCCGGGCGATCGGCCAGAGCTTCAAGTAGGCCGGCGCACCTCGCCGATCCCCGCTCACCCGGTCCGGAAGCGATGATGTCGCCCGATACCCAGGGGCCACGTCCCTTCGGAGGCCCAGGGGTCTTCCTGCCCACTGGACAGCAGTCCGCCGCGTTCGATGCTCAGGCGATCGAGACGGCGGGAGTACCGCAGGAAACGCTCATGGAGAACGCCGGGCGTTCGGCGGCCCTCGTGCTCCAGCGACTCCACCCGCGTGGGGAGGTGGTCGTCGTGGCGGGGAGCGGCAACAACGGGGGTGACGGCCTCGTCCTCGCCCGAACCCTCGCCTCGTGGGGCCGCCCCGTCCGTATCCTTCGCGGCACGGGACGTCCGCTCGCCCGTCCCCTTCTCCATGGATGGCCGGTGGAGATCGATGCGCCGGAGCCGGGCGACCCCGACGGTCTCGACTTCGCTCTCGAGGGCGGCGCCGTGATCGTCGATGCCCTCCTGGGCACCGGAGCGCGGGGGGCGCCACGAGAGGGGCCTGCTGCATGGATTCGCGCGATGAATCGGAGCGTCGCCCCCGTCGTGAGCCTCGATCTTCCCTCCGGCGTGGACGCGGAGAGCGGGGAGGTTCCCGGGGACACCGTGGATGCCGTTGCCACCGTGGCGTTCGGATGGCCCAAGCTGGGGACGGTGCTCCATCCCGGCCGTGCGAGAGCGGGTCGACTGATCGCCGTCGAGATCGGGTTCCCGCCTCCCGGGGAGCATCCATTTCCGACTCGGATACTGACTCCAGGTTGGGCCGATGTGCACCGACCGCGCCGCGCCCTCGTGACCCACAAAGGTGAGGTTGGTGGACTCCTCCTGCTCGCGGGGAGCCCCGGGCTCATGGGGGCGGCCGTGTTCGCCGCGCGGGCTGCGCTCCGCTCCGGGGTCGGCTACCTGAGGGTCGCTTCTGCGTCGGAAGGTCGACACGTCCTCCAGGCTTCGGTCTCCGGCGCGGTCTTCGTCGATGCCTCGGATCGGGCGGCCCTCGAGCAGGCTGTCTCCTCGAGCAGGGCGGTGGCGTTGGGCCCTGGGCTCGGGACGGGGAAGTCCTCCGTCGGTGCCCTCAGAAGCGTGCTCGAGCTCTCCGATGGTCTCCCCACCGTTCTCGATGCGGATGCCTTGAACCTGGCGGCGAGCGGAGAAATCCCCTCCCTTCAGGAGGTGTCTGGGGGTCGGCCCCTCCTCGTCACTCCCCATCCGGGGGAGATGATGAGACTTGCCCCCCTGAGCCGCGAGGAGCTGAAGCTGAACCGTCCGCAGGTCGCGCGTCGAGCCGCCGCGGAGTTCGGGTGTACGGTTCTCCTGAAGGGAGCTCCGTCTCTCGTCGCATCTCCGGATGGAACCCTCCTCATCGATGGAGCCGGAAGCTCCGATCTCGCCGTGGCCGGCATGGGCGACGTCCTCACGGGCTCGGCGGGGGCCTTCCTCGCCCAGGGATCCGATCCATCCGTCGCCGGAGGGCTCGCTCTGCACTATACGGGTCGAGCGGCTCGAATCGTGCGCGAGGGCCCAGGGCTCCTTCCCGACGACGTGATCGCCCATCTGAGGGATGCGCTTCGGGAGTATGGGTCGGGCGAGACGGACCTGGACCTCTCCTTCGTCACCTTCGATCAGGATCCTCCTCGGTGAGGACCGTGCCGCTGGGGCCGGGAGCCGAGTTCGACCGGATCCGAGCCTTCCTCGAGCCATCGGACGGCACCGCGGATTCCCGGACGGAGCTCGTGGGTCCCGGAGACGATGCGGCCGTGGTGGACGGATTCGTCGTCAGCGTCGACCTTACGGTAGAAGGCATCCATTTCGAGAAGTCGTGGCTGTCGGCGCGGGATATCGGGTACCGGGCGGTCGCTGCAGCGGGAAGTGATCTGGCCGCGATGGCCGCTACGCCGGTGGGTATTCTCGTGGCGCTGGGCCTTCCTCGGGGAGCGGACGATGAGTTCATCGCGCAGTTGCGTGCAGGCTTCCAGGAGGCGTGCCGGATGCTCGACGCGCCTCTCCTCGGCGGAGATCTCTCCGCTTCACCGGGACTACTCTTTCTCGATGTGACCGTGCTCGGGCGCTCGGACCGGCCGGTACTCAGAACCGGCGCCGTCCCCGGGGACGAGCTTTGGGTCACCGGAACGCTGGGCGGAAGCGCGGCGGCGGTGGCGGAGCACCAGGCCGGTCGCGAGCCCTCCGAGCCCCTCCAGCGCGCGTATGCCCACCCTTTGCCTCGAACCCGCGAGGCCCTGTGGCTTCAGGAACGGGGGCTTCTGCGGGCGCTCATCGACCTGTCGGATGGGCTCGCGGGTGACACCGCCCACCTCGCGGCAGCAAGCGGGGTCGCCGTGGTTCTGGACGAGGCGAGGGTGCCCGTGAACCCGGCCCTGCGCGGCCCGGGTGGATCGGCACCGGCGGCGGCCCGGACCTTGGCCCTCCACGGCGGTGAGGATTATGAGCTTTGCTTCGTGACGTCTCCGGACACGGTCCGAGAGCAGACGGTGACGGCCTTCGAGTCCCGCTTCTCCGTTCCTCTCTCCCGCATCGGCTCGATCGAGGCCGGGTCTGGAGTCCACCTTCGTCGCATCGAGGGAGGGGAGGCGATTCCCCTCGACCGCGGAGGCTTCGACCACTTCGGAAAGCACGGGAGCGGGCGGCCGTGATCCGCACCGCCTTCGTTTTTGTCGGCGTGGCGATCCTCACGGTCGTCTACGGAAGCTGGCTCCTCCTCCTCGCGCGGCTGGGGGCGAAGCGAACGGAGTGCAGCTGCGAACGGCTGGCGAAGCGCTGGTCGCGGGCGATCCTCCGGATGAGCGGCGTACGGGTCCATGTCGAAGGAGCGGAGCGAATCCCCGAAGGGGCTCCGGTCATCCTGGCGGCAAATCACCAGTCGTGGTTCGACGTCTTCGCCATGATTGCCCATTTCCCAGGTCGCATTCGGTTCGTGGCGAAGCGGGAGTTGGAGAACGTTCCCGTCTTCGGGCCGTCCTGGAAGGCCTGCGGCCACATCTCGATCGACAGGGAGGACCGGGGAAGCGCCATCGGCTCGCTTGGTGAAGCGAGTCGGCAGGTCCGCGAGGGATCGAAGATCATCGTGATGTTCGCCGAAGGCACCCGCTCTCCGGACGGCCGACTGCAGCCGTTCAAGAAGGGAGCATTCGTTCTCGCAATTCAGTCGGGAGTGCCTGTGCTTCCGGTCGCACTGATCGGGCCGCACGACGTCATGCCGAAAGGCGCCTGGCGAATCCGGCCCGGGAAGATACAGATCAAGGTGGGCACGCCGGTCCCGGTCGAGGGTCTCAGGCATCGGGACCGAAACCGGCTTCGGGACGAAGTATGGCGGGAGGTGGCGATCCTGAAGGGAGATGGCGAGGAGGAGCTCGTGGGGGCTTTGCATGGACGCAACGATCCGATCGAGAAGGGCACACCTGGAGAAGAGGAGGCGTGAGCGTGGGACGCATCGGCGATGTGCGGGCGAGGGAGATCCTGGATTCCCGTGGGAATCCGACGATCGAGGCCGAGGTGGAGCTGACGGGAGGAACCGTCGCCAGGGCGGCAGTACCGAGCGGCGCGTCAACGGGGGAGCATGAAGCGGTTGAGCTCCGGGACGGTGATCCGGACCGCTACCTTGGACGCGGCGTCCGGCGCGCGGTGGAGAACGTCAGGGGCGAGATCCGGCAGGCTCTCGAGGGTTTCGATCCGGCGGACCAGGAAGGCGTGGACCGACGGCTCCTCGAGCTGGACGGGACGCCGAACAAGGAGCGGCTGGGAGCGAACGCGATCCTCGCCGTGTCTCTGGCAACGGCCCGCGCCGCGGCCCTTCGCGAAGGGGAACCCCTGTTCCGACACCTTGCCCGCCTCGCGGGAAGGGAGGGGACGCTCCTCCCCCTTCCCCAGATGAACATCCTGAACGGGGGAGCGCACGCCCCGAATAACGTCGATATCCAGGAATTCATGATCGTCCCGGTGGGAGCCGAGACCTTCACGGAAGGTCTCCGGATGGGGGTGGAGATCTTCCATCGCCTCAAGGGAGTGCTCATGGAGCTCGGGAAGAGCACGGCCGTCGGGGACGAAGGGGGGTTCGCTCCGGATCTGGCGAACAACGAGGAGGCGGTGGAGGTCGTGATCCGAGCGACGGAGGAGGCCGGCTACCGGCCCGGGGAGGACATCCTGCTCGCCTTCGACGCCGCTGCGAGCGAGTTCTATCGTAACGGTGAGTACGTCTTTCGCTGGTCGTCCGGGGAGCGGAGGGACTCGCGTGGGATGGCGGAGTTCTGGGCCTCCTGGGCCGAGCGCTATCCCGTCGCATCGATCGAGGATCCACTCGACGAGAACGACTGGTCCGGATGGACCCGGCTCACCGGGCTGCTGGGCGAGAGGGTTCAGGTCGTCGGGGATGACCTGCTCGTGACGAATCCGGATCGCATTCGCCGGGGGATCGAGGAGAAGGCCGCGAACGCCGTCCTCGTGAAGGTCAACCAGGTCGGGACTCTCACCGAGACGTTCGAGGCGATCCGGGTCGCACGGGAATCCGGCTGGAAGTCGGTGATCTCCCACCGGTCCGGAGAGACGGAGGACACCTTCATCGCGGATTTGGCTGTCGCGACGGAGGCCGGCCAGATCAAGACCGGAAGCGCTAGCCGGACCGACCGGGTGGCGAAGTACAACCAGCTCCTCCGCATCGAGGAAATGCTGGGAGCGGACGCTCGCTATCCGGGGCGGGATCTGGACGCCGGACTTTGAACGTACGGAAGCTCGTTCTGGTTCTCGTCCTCGCCGTCGCCGGCTACTACGCAGTGTTCGGCGGCGAGTACACGCTCGTCGACTTCTACAGGATTCACGGGGAGCGTGCGGAAGCGGAGGCGAACGTGCTGGAGGAGCGGGCCGAGCTCGAGCGGCTACGGGCGCGTGCCGACTCGCTCGAGCACGACCCTCGCACCCTCGAGCGCCTCGCCCGCGAGCGGTTCGGTCTCATTCGGGAAGGGGAGATCCTGTACCGCTTCGCGGAGCCTCCTGAGGAAGCTTCACCGGAGACGTCGGAAGGGGAGTCTGAACGGGTTGACACCGCTCCCCCCCGTCGGTAGCGTTTTGCTTCCTTGCCGGAGTAGCTCAGCTGGTTAGAGCAGCGGAATCATAATCCGCGAGTCGGGGGTTCGAGTCCCTCCTCCGGCACTTGAAGCGCCACAACGACTTAGCCCCTCCTGGGAGATTCCCCGGGAGGGGCTTTTTCATGCCCTCGGGTGACAGCGTCCATCCCGACCACGACGATTCACTGTTCGAAGATCCTGAACGGTCAAACGCCTTCGGTCTGCTTCGATGCGGCGGACACCGCGGACGCGAGCTCCTCTGCGACGGTGTCGAGGGGCTGCGTGTCGCGCTGGCTGCGGGCGACGATCAGCGCGCCCTCGACCGACGTGAGGACGAGGGTGGCAAGGGAGTCGGCGCGCGCGATCGGGACGCCGCCCGCGGCGATGCCGTCGCGGAGCAGTCGGTGCCACTCTTCGAGGGCCTCTTCGCAGATATCCCGGATCGACGACGACGCCTCAGGCGAGTCGAGCACCAGGGACGCGACCGGGCAGCCCAGCAAGAATCCTCCGGTGCGGGTGTGATCACGAGCCCCCTCGACGTAGGCGCGGACCGCTTCTGCAGGAACGGTGCACTCCCGGAATGCGGTGGCGAGATATTCGCTGATGAACTGCACCTCGCGCTGAGTGGCTTCCCGGACGAGCTCCTCTTTTCCCCCGGGGAAGTGATAGTAGAGGGAGCCGCGCGGGGCGCCGCTTTCGGTGAGAATTGCGTTCAGGCTCGTGCCACGGTAGCCGCGGGCCTGTAGGAGCTTTGCGGTTGCTGTGAGGAACCGCTCGCGTGTGCCTTCCGTCATCATCCTCGATCGATGGTAGGGTCTGGTGTATGATGATCGGTCCACGCGGGCCGTGCAACCTCGGCATGGGCTCTGTCCCTTCGGCCAGAAGAGTGCGTGGGTTCGTCGAGCGTCCAATCCGGGCATTCGGAATGCGGCCCTTGACACCCGGCCCCGAACACCTGCATGGTGGATATGAAGGTCGGTCTACATATATCCCGCTGAGATCGGCCGGCACTCCTGAAAACACGGAGGGCACGATGCGATCGTCTCCACGCCCGGTCCAGATTCCGGCGCTCCTGATATCGGGCCTCGTGCTCGCACTCTCTGCCTGTGATCTGGAGCCGTTCGACGGGATCCGGGTCGACGATGACCACGATCTCGGTGACGTGGAATTTCCCACGTCGTGCTCCGATGCGGTGCAAGCGGAGCTCGAACGCGGCGTGGCGCTCCTCCATCACATGACCTACGTGGAGGCTCGGGATGTCTTCCGGGAGGCCGCGGAGCAGGAGCCCGACTGTGCCATGGCGCATTGGGGCCTCGCCATGGCCCATTTCCAACCGTTTTGGGGCGAACACGATGTCGAAGGGGGTCGGCCTTCAGCAGAGCGAGCCGTCACCATCGAGGCCTCCACCGAGCGGGAACGGAAATACGCTGAGGCGGTCCACGCCTACTTTGCAGCGCCCGACGCCTCGCTGTCGGAGCGCGTGCGGAGCTGGGAGACCGCCATGGAGGAGCTGCATCGAGCCTTTCCCGATGATCGTGAGGCCACGGCGTTCTACGCCCTGGCACACCTTTCCACTGCTCCGGGCGACCCATCGGTTCAGGACCGGACCAGCACCCTCGTGGAGGCCGTCCTGGAGGAAGCGCCCGAGCATCCCGGCGCGATCCACTACGGAATCCACGCGCACGACGTGGACGCCAGGGCCGAGGAAGGAGCGACCTATGCCCGCGCCTACGAGGATATCGCTCCGTCGATCCCGCACGCACTCCACATGCCGAGCCACATCTACGTCCGCCTCGCCGAGTGGGAGGAAGTCATCGAGTGGAACCGCCGTTCCGCCGATGCGGCGCTCGATCTCCCGGCCGACGACGGGCTCTCTCTGCACTACGCCCACGCTCTCGATTACCTGATGTATGGGTTCCTGCAGCAGGGACGGGACGACGAGGCCCGCGCCGTACTCGACGAGTTGCGGGAGGGCGAGCGATATCAGCCCGCCTTCGGGGCCGCTTACGCGTTGGCCGCGGTGCCCGCTCGCTGGCACGTGGAGCGACGGGACTGGGCCGGCGCCGCCGAGTTGGAGCCCCGCGTCCCGGAGGCGTTTCCGTGGGACCGGTTCCCCGAGTCCGAGGCCATGAGTCATTTCGCTCGGGGCCTGGGTGGCGCGCGCACGGGAGACCTTGACGGGGCCCGCGCCAGCCTGGGCCGGCTCGAGGAGCTGGAGGCGGCCTCGCGAGAGGCATGGGGGGACGAGTACTGGCCGCAGCAGATCCAGGTAATGCACGGTGCTATTGCCGCGTGGGTGGCTCTGGCCGAGGGAAGGACGGAGGAGGCCGTCGAGGTGATGTCCGAGTCGGCCGAGCTGCACGACGGGATGGAGAAGCACGGCGTGACGCCGGGCGATCTGCAGCCCGCGCAGGAGCTGCTCGGCGATCTCCTGATGGAAGTTGATCGGCCTGCAGAGGCGCTGGAGGCCTATGAGGCGTCTCTCGAGACCTGGCCAGGGCGATATCATACGCTTCTGGGCGCGGCCCGAGCGGCGGAGGCGTCGGGAGAGGAGGCGCGCGCGTTTCCCTACTGGGAGGAGCTCGCCGAGCTCCCGGAGGCGGCCGGGGCGCACCGCGATGGGGTTACGGAGGCCCGGGACCGGCTCCCGGGGGGATGAACGGCCTCCGGGATGTCGCCCCGAGCTGAAGGGAATCGAGGCGGCGGAAATCCGCGCTAGACGAGGAGGGAATCATGCGAAGCGACACACCGGAATCCCTCGGGGCGAGCCTCCGTGGCGAGGTGTTGCAGCCGGGAGATGCCGCCTACGAGGAGGCGCGCACACTCTGGAACGGAACGATCGACAAGAAACCCGCCCTCATCGCCCGCTGCACGGGCCCGGCGGACGTGATCGAGGCCGTGAACTTCGCACGAGATCATGACTTGGCGATGGCTGTTCGCGGTGGTGGACACAGTGTTGCCGGGCTCTCCAGCGTGGATGACGGCATCATGATCGATCTGTCCGAGATGAGAGCCGTTCACGTCGAGCCGGAAGTTCGTACCGCACGTGTCCAGGGCGGTGCCGTCTGGGGCGACGTCGATCGCGAAACCCAGGTGTTCGGTCTCGCCACGCCGGGTGGCATCATCTCCACCACCGGCGTCGGTGGCCTGATGCTCGGCGGAGGCTTCGGTTGGCTCAGTCGCAAGTACGGACTCGCCGCAGATAACCTCCTCTCAGCCGATGTAGTGCTGGCAAGCGGAGAGCTCGTGAGGGCGAGCATGAACGAAAACGCTGATCTCTTCTGGGGGATTCGTGGTGGCGGCGGCAACTTCGGCATCGTCACGTCGTTCGAGTTTCGGCTCCGTGAAGTTGGCCCGGAGGTGCTCTATGGCCCTACCGTCTATCGGCTCGAAGACGCAACGCGCGTGCTGCGGCACTACCGGGAGTTCATCCGCAGTGCACCGAACGAATGCAGTGTGTACGTCGACTTCCTGACCGCCCCCCCGCTGCCGTTCCTGCCTCGAGACGTCCACGGAACGACGGTGCTTTCCCTGATTCAGTTTTTTGCGGGCAGCGTGGAAAACGGCGAGAAAGTACTCAATCCTCTCCGGAAGTTTGGCAATCCTGTCGGAGATGCGGTCGCGCCAACTCCTTACACGACGGCCCAGAGCATGGTCGATTCCTTGTATGCCAAAGGAGCGGGCAACTACTGGAAGTCGAATAACCTCACAGCGTTGACCGACGAGATCATCGACACGCTCGCCCGGTGCGCCGAGAACCTGCCGACACCGCAGTCCGACATCCTGATCCACCACCTTGGCGGGGCCATCAACGATCTCCCCCCCGAAGCAACCGCTTACGCACATCGGGACATCGAGTTCGTCGTGACTCCCGGTGGACGCTGGGAGGAGTCCGCGAAAAGCGAAGAGTCGATCGCGTGGGTTCGCGCGTGTCATGATGCGTTGGCCGAGCACGTCGCTGCCGGCGTCTACGTGAACTTCCTCAGCCAGGGTGAGGAAGACCGGCTCCGGATCGCCTACGGTGACAACTACGAGCGCCTACAGAAGGTCAAGACCGAGTACGATCCCGACAATCTCTTCCGCGTCAACCACAATATCGTGCCCGACTCTGACTGGCCGAGATAGATCTCGACACTGAAGGGCGATGCGGGATCAGGGTCGAGATCCGTCTCGGATATCGGGCCAGATCTCGATCGCGACCGTCTGGCCGGGCGACGACTTCGAGATCCAGCCCGCTTTCCGATCGAGATCTCGATTGCATGCCGCGGACGGGGGGCGCCTACGAGATCTGTCTCGGTTCGGGCTGGGTCCCCGCCCCCTACCGAGCTCCACGAGCCCGAAGATCGCACGGCCACCCCCAACCGGTGCTGGAAGTGAAGCAGCGACTCGACACGCTCCACACGGCGATCGCCCGGCTGGGGGGCATCGAGAAGGCGCTGGTCGACAAGGGTGAGGATGGGGACAGATCCAACGGCGTAGCGTTGGACACTCCCGCGGGCTTGAATCAGGGTGGGATGGCGGTGGGGGCTCCTGCACTCCTGCGGTCGAGGCACGCCCGCGCGATCGCTGTGTACGAAAAGAGAACCCTCATCGGGCCGCGGCCGCCCGCGGCCCTCCCTCCCCCCGAAGGAGGTTCACCATGCCGAGATACGATTTCGAGTGCACGACGTGCGACCACCGCTTCGAACTCGTGGAAAAGATCGCCGACCACGACTCCGATCGGCGTCCCCCGTGCCCTGCCTGTGGGGGCAACGAGACGCGGCGGATCTTCTCGCCTGTCTTCGCCAAGACGTCGCGAAAGAGCTGACGCCCCGGTTGCGCGCCTCTCCGGGGTCGGCCATGGTTCCCGCCTTCTGGAGCGGATAGAAGATTGAAGGGGAGGCGACATGGGACGGGTGGCTCTGGTGACCGGTGCTTCGTCGGGCCTCGGACGGGGGCTGGCGGAGGCGCTGGCCCGCGACGGGTGGGGCGTGGGGCTGGCGGCACGCCGAAGGGAGCTTCTGGTCGACGTCACGGAGGGGATCCGGAAAAACGGTGGATCTGCCTGGCCTCTTCATTGTGACGTGGGCGATCGGAGTAGCGTGGAAAATGCGGTCCGCGAGCTCGAGGAGAAGCTGGGGGAGGTCGATTTGCTGGTCGCGAACGCGGGCATCAGCGAAGATACTTCCGTGCGCGCCTTCGACGCCTCTCAGATCGAGCGGATCTTCCGGGTCAATTTCCTCGGGATGGTCTATGCGATCGAGGCGGTTCTCCCCGGCATGCTCGGCCGCGGAAGCGGCCACCTCGTGGGGATGAGCAGCGTCGCTGGATTCCGGGGGCTCCCGCTTCGACCCGCCTACTCGGCGAGCAAGGCGGCGATAACCACGTTCCTCGAAGGGCTCCGGATCGACCTCCGCGACGAAGGCGTTGGAGTGACGATCGTTTCCCCCGGGTGGGTCCGAACCCCGATGACCGATTCCAACCGACACCCGATGCCCTTCCTGGTCGAGCTCGACGACGCCGTCGAGGTCGTGATGCGGGGGGTTCGCTCCCGGAAGCGCCATATCGCCTTTCCGTGGCCGCTCGTCACCGTGCTTCGCGCGGCCCGCCTCCTCCCTTCCGGCCTCTACGAGTGGCTCGGGAGCCGGATCCCGCGGACTCCGAGAGCCCCCTGATCACCCGGGACTGGAGACGGCTGGGGCGCGCCCTTATCTTGCCGGAAGCCCGAGGCTTTTCCGGCCCCCTCAATACCGACAGTGGAGAATCATGACCGAGTCCCCGACCGGCATCGTAGAAGCCCGCAGAAAACGACTTTCCCAGGAGCTCGGGCGCGCTCTCACGCATCCGACGGCTCCACCGGACCTGACTCCCCTTACGGAGAAGAGGAAAGTCTACCTGATGGAGGAGGCCCAGGACCTCTACTGGAACGAGCTCGAGTGGGAGCGCGTCACGGATGAAGAACAGGTCGATGGGGAGCCTCTGGCCGAACTCATCTTTCCCGGTTTCCTCGCGTTCATCCGGGGCCTTCTTCTGGAGGAGGTGCCGGCCGATAGTTTGGCCGGCCCGCAGCCGCGACCGGAGGTGGTCGAAGACATCATCCTTTTCCTCGCGCACCGCCTGGTCGATCTCCGGAGTGAGGTGAATGGCGCGAACGGGGACCGGGAGCAGCGTCAGGAAGAAGAGGTGCTCACCAGCCGCCTCCTGGACCTCACCCTGAGAGAGTATCACGGCGTCTCTTCGGAGGAGGTGGAGGGAGGGGCCGGCCGCTGACCCGCTTCCCGCGCGCGCGTCCCGGCCATTCGTTCTTCGCCGGCGCCCCTCTACTGATCGGCCATCGGGGCGGCGCTCGCCTCCGGCCTGAGAATACCCTCACCGCGCTCATGAGCGCGGTGAGGGACTGGGGGGCGGATATGCTGGAGTTCGACGTTCGTGCCACGCGGGACGGGGAGATCGTGGTCCTTCACGACCCGACGGTCGATCGCACGACGGACGGCACCGGCCCCGTTCGGGAGATGATGTGGGATGAGGTTCGACAGCTCGACGCGGGGTACCGGTTCCGAGACCTCGACGGTACCCACTCCTGGCGGGGGCGCGGGGCGGGGGTCCCGCGCTTCGAGGAGGTCCTCGAAGCCCTCCCCGACATCCGGATGATCGTAGAGGTCAAGTCTCCGGATGCAGCGCCGGGCCTCGTTCGGATCGTAAGGCGCCACGGCGCCGAGCAGCGGGTTCTGATGGCCACGGCGGAGGAGGGGGCCCGGGCGTCCCGCCACGGCTACAGGGGTCCGTCGAGTGCCACGCGTCGCCAGATTCGGCTCTTCATGCTTCTGCAGCGGATGGCGCTTGGCTCTTTCTATACCCCCTCGACCGACGCCTTCCAGATCCCGGACAGCTGGAAGGGGCGGGAAGTGGCGACCCTACGATTCGTCGAGGAGGCACATGCGAGGAACATGCCCGTCCATGTCTGGACGGTGAACGAACCCGCCGACATGCGGCGCCTCCTCCGACTCGGAGTCGATGGCATCCTCTCGGACCGGCCCGATGTCCTCTCCCGCGTCCTCACGGAGGTCACGGGGCGGCCGCCGGCTCCAGCGGATCGAGGCAGCCCGGAGGAGAGCGTCCGACCGTGACGGACCTCGCCCGCCGCCTCGTGCGCCGGTCGGAGGGCGAGGGTTGGTTCGCGGAAGGAGATCGGGTGCTCGTCGCGTTCTCCGGCGGCTTGGATTCATCCGTGCTCCTCCACCTCCTTCGCTTCACTCCCGAGCTCCCGGAAGTGGAGGTCCACGCCGCCCATTTCGATCATCGGATGCGGCCGGGAAGCGAGGAGGACATGCTCCGATGCCGGGGCACGGCTCGCGCGTGGAGCGTCCCCTTCCACGGAGGAGAGGCCGCCAGCCCGCCTTCCAACGAGAGCGAGGCGCGGGACCTCCGGTATGACTTTCTCCTCGAGCGGCGCGTCGCTCTGAAGGCACGGTGGCTGGTGACCGCCCATCACGCAGACGACCAGGCCGAGACGGTCCTCTTCAGAATGTTGAGGGGAACGGGGCCCCGGGGGCTGGCCGGCATCCCTGCAACTCGCGCCCCGAGCGTCCTCCGGCCCCTGCTCCCCTTCTGGCGGAAGGAGCTGGAAGCCTATGCCTCCCGGGCAAAGCTGCGACCGGTGGAGGATCCCACGAATCACATCCTGCACCCGGCCCGGAACATGCTCCGGCGGGAGATCCTTCCCCGGGTGGAGGAGAGGGTGGCGCCGGGGGCGCGAAAGGCGCTCGTCCGGCTGGCTTCCCTGCAGGGGGAGAGGGAGGTGGCGGCCGAGTTCCTCGTGCGTCACTGGCTCGAATCCGTCGGCTTCGAGATGACCGAGGACGGAGCGGGAGAGGTCTCCATCTCGTTGCCTCGGGGTCGCCTTGTCGAGCTTCCCCGAGAGGTGCTCGCGGAGGTGGTCCGGTACCTCCTTCGCCAACTGGGCAGCGTGCCGAGCCACTCTGGAACCGGGACCATCGTGGAGTTTATCAACAGAGGTTCGAGCGGGCGGAGCCTCCGCCTTCCTGGAGGGATTACTCTCGCCCGCGAATTCGACTTCATCCTCCTCAAGAGATCGGGCCTTGACCCCACCCCAGCGGAGGACCGGCACCTCGAAATCGGGGGCGACCAGGGGGAAGGCACTTTCGTGGTGGCTGGGCGCGCGATGCGGGCTCGCTGGAGTCGTAGGCGAGAGCCGGTGGGTGAGGGGTGGCCGGCGAGCATCCGGGCTTCAGGGCTCGCAGGCCCGCTTCGGCTTCGCGGATGGGCCCCGGGCGATCGGATCCGGCTGTCCCATGGCTCGAAGAAGCTGAAGAAACTGTTCGTGGAGCGCAGGATCCCGTTGAGCGAGCGGGCCCGGACTCCGGTGCTCGCCGATGGGAGGGGCCGGATCCTGTGGGTTCCAGGGGTCGCCATCGACCCCGAGGCGGAGGCGGTAGCCGGGGTCGATCCCCTCTTCCTGAAGGTAGGGGAGGATCACGGTGCCTGACGCCGTGCTCCCCTGGCTGAGAGCGAAGGACCTCGGGCGAGTCGTATTCACCGAGGAGGAGCTGGGTCGGAGGGTCGAGGAGATGGGGAGGGACATCACCCGCTCGTACCCACCGGAGGAAACCCTCCTTGTGTTGGGGCTCCTCAAGGGATCCTTTATATTTCTGGCCGATCTGGTGCGACGGATTCACCGTCCACTTCAGGTCGACTTTCTCGTGGCCTCGAGCTACCAGAATGAAAAGGTGAGCAGCGGCGACGTCCGGCTCCTTTACGATCCGGATACCTCTCTGGAGGGTCGGAGCGTGCTTCTTGTGGAGGATATAGTGGACAGCGGAACCACAATGGATCATCTGGTGCCGATCCTCGAGAGAAGGGGACCGAGCAGCCTCGAAATCTGTGCACTTCTTCACAAGCGCCGTGTGGCTCTGAGGAAGGAGCCAAAGTGGGTGGGCTTCGATGCCCCGCAGGACTTTCTGGTGGGTTACGGGCTCGATCTTTCGGAAGACTACCGTCACCTGCCCTTCATCGCGAGCGTGTGACCCCCGGGGCCAGGCCCCGTTTTGACTATGGCTGAGCGCGACCCAAAACGTAAAGAGCCCCAGGCCTCGGGATGGGCCCGTCTTTCGAGGACGGCGTCCTTCTGGATCCTGATGCTCCTCCTCCCCCTCCTCTTCTTCAACATGATGAGGGAGCAGGAGGAGCCGTCCGCGGAATTCACCTACACGGAGTTCCGCGCGGAGCTCGAAGCGGGCAACATCCACGAGGTCACGGTCGTGGAAGGCCGGGAGGTCCGCGGTGAGCTTCGATCTCCGGTGACGCGAGACGGGCAGGAGCGCGTGCACTTCGAGACCGTGCTGCCCGGGGAGATTTCCGACGCCCTCGTAACGCAGCTCGAGGATCAGGAGGTGGTGATCCGGGCGGAAGCAGAGGGCACCCCGTGGTGGACCTTTGCGATCTCGGCACTTCCGTGGCTCCTCATCATCGCCTTCTGGATCTGGATCCTTCGTACGATGCAGGGAGGAGGGAACAAGGCGTTCCAGTTCGGTCGGTCGAAGGCGAAGATGATCACCCCGGACACGCCGAAGGTCACCTTCGATAACGTGGCGGGGGCGGATGAGGCCAAACACGAGCTCGAGGAGATCATCGAGTTCCTCAAAGATCCGGAAAAGTTCTCCCGCCTCGGAGGCCGTCTGCCCAAAGGCGTGCTCCTCGTGGGCCCCCCGGGAACCGGAAAGACGCTGCTCGCGCGAGCCGTGGCCGGAGAGGCGGGGCGACCGTTTTTCCAGATGTCCGGGTCGGACTTCGTGGAGATGTTCGTGGGGGTCGGAGCGTCTCGGGTGCGTGATCTCTTCGAGCAGGGGAAAACCCATGCGCCGTGCATCATCTTCATCGATGAGATCGACGCGGTAGGCCGACATCGGGGGGCCGGTCTCGGCGGCGGTCACGACGAGCGAGAGCAGACCCTGAACCAGCTTCTCGTGGAGATGGACGGCTTCGAGGCGAACGAGGGCGTGATCCTTCTCGCCGCGACGAACCGGCCGGATGTGCTGGACCCCGCCCTCCTTCGTCCCGGTCGCTTCGACCGACAGGTCGTGGTCGACGCCCCGGACGTGAAGGGCCGGGAGATGATCCTCGAGGTCCACGCCAAGAAGCTCCCCCTGGCCGATGACGTGGACCTCTCGGTCATCGCGAAAGGGACTCCGGGGCTTTCGGGAGCCGATCTGGCGAACATTTGTAACGAGTCGGCCCTCCTTGCAGCGCGCCGGAGCGGGGAGACGGTGACGATGTCCGACTTCGAGCGGGCGAAGGACAAGATCATGCTCGGAACCGAGCGGAAGAGCATGGTCCTCACGGAAAAGGAGCGGAAGCTCACGGCATATCATGAGGCCGGCCATGCGGTGATCGGTCTGCGAGTGCCGGGGCTGGATCCCATCCACAAGGTGACGATCATCCCTCGCGGCCGGGCCCTCGGCATCACCGCGTCTCTTCCGAGCGAGGACCGGCACTCCTATACGAAGGACTGGCTCGAGGCTCAGCTCGTGATGCTCTTCGGAGGTCGCGTGGCGGAGGAGATGATCTTCGGGCCAGAGAAGGTGACGACAGGTGCGGGCAACGATATCGAGCGCGCCACACAGATGGCGCGGAGGATGGTGACGCGGTTCGGAATGTCCGACGCGGTGGGACTGATGGCCGTAGGAGACTCGGACCACGAGGTATTCCTCGGCAAGGACATCGGTCAACGCCGGGACGTGTCGGAGCATACCGCGCAGCTCGTCGACCAGGAGGTGAAGCGGATCCTGGACGAGGCCCACGAGCAGGCCCGTGAAGTGCTTACGCGCGAACAGGAGCTGCTCGAGGGGATCGCCGGGGCCTTGCTCGAAAGGGAAACGCTCGAAGGGAACGAGATCCGGATTCTCGCTCGCGGGGAGCCTCTCCCCCCCGTCGAAGGTGCGACGGACCCTGACACGGAGGTGGGTGACGAACAAGAGCCCGGAATGGAGGGCCGCCAAGCAGCCGGCGTCGCTTCCGAGCTCGAAGGATCTGGCGGTTCCGGGTCCGACGATCCAGAGGAGGCGAACGAGGAGGAGAAGGATTCCCTTCCGGCCTCTGCCGCGCGCTTCCGGAGGGAGGATCCGGAAGCCGACGCATCCCGCTGATGGACCGGAAGCGGGAACCCGCCGAACCCGCCGAGGGGATCGGGGTCGGAAAGGGCCCTGGTCCCCTTTTCTCTGCGTCCGCGTCCGAGTGGCGTCTTCGGGACCACACCTTCTCCCTTCAGCGGCCTGCGGTGATGGGGATCCTGAACCTCACCCCGGATTCGTTTTCAGACGGAGGTGAACTCCCGGATCTCGAAGGAGCGGTCCGGAAAGCGGAAGCGATGGTCGACGCGGGAGCGCGCCTGCTCGACGTGGGAGGCGAGTCGACGCGTCCCGGTGCCCGGGAGGTCCCGGAGGCGGAGGAGATCCGCCGAATCCTGCCCTTCGTGAAGGAGGCAGTGAAGCGGTTCTCCGTGCCTGTCTCCGTCGACACCCGAAAGAGCGGCGTGGCTCGGAGGGTGCTCGCTGAGGGAGCCCATGTGATCAACGACGTCTCCGGGCTCTCCCATGACCCCCTGCTGGGGGAGGTGGTGGCCGAAGCGGAAGCTGGGCTCATCCTCATGCACATGCGGGGCACGCCTGCCGACATGCGGTCCCATGCGCGGTACGACGACCTCATGGGGGAGATCCTGTGCGAGTTGGAGGCCGCTCTCGGCCGAGCCCGCGCGGCGGGGGTGAGCCCCGAGCGAATCGCGCTCGATCCCGGAATCGGGTTTGCCAAGACGGCGGAGCATAGTGTGCGCGTATTGCGGGAGCTGGGCCGCGTCAGGACGATAGGGCGTCCGGTCGTCCTGGGGCCGAGCCGAAAGAGCTTCCTGGGCAAGGTGACCGGGCGTCCGCCGCGGGAGCGAGTGGACGGAAGCGTAGCGGCGTGCGTTCTCGGATTCCTTCAGGGGGCGCGGATTTTTCGTGTGCACGATGTGCGGGAGGTGGTCGACGCTCTCCGGGTTGCGGAGGCTGTGGAGGGAGAGGGAATCGGTGGAGCGGTGGACCGCGCCGGAGGGGCGCCGGGTCTGGAGCGGCTGGGGGGATGCGCACGCGAGAAGGAGGCCGCGAAGGGGCCCGAAGGGACACGGGAGGCCGCAGGATGAGCGCGCTCTGGGATCAGTTCCAGATCATTCGGCCCGGGTGGGGTGACCTGATCGAGATCCTCATCGTCGCGGCGCTCTTCTACCGCATTCTCATCCTTCTGCAGCGCACCCGCGCCATGCAGATCCTGGTCGGCGTCGCCCTCCTGGGTGGAGGGTACTTCCTCGCGCGGATCCTCGAGCTGGATCTCATCCGGACCCTGCTCGAGACCCTCTTCCAGTACGGCGCGATCGCCGCGCTCGTGATCTTCCAGCCCGAACTGCGCTCGGCGCTCGCGCGCCTTGGGCAGAACCGCATGCTTCGGCTCTTCACGAAGCTGGAGGGGAACGAGGTCGTGGACGAGCTCGTCGAAGCCGTGGAGCAGCTCGCCCGCTCGAAGACCGGGGCGATCATCGCGATCGAAAACGACGTGGGTCTGGACGAGTACGCCCGCACCGGAAGCCCGATCGAGGCCCGGGTCTCCTGCGACATGCTCACCACGATCTTCACGCCGAACTCACCCCTTCACGATGGGGCGGTGATCATCGTCGGAGATACGATCAAGGCGGCGGGGGCGATCCTGCCTCTGGGCCAGAGTCCGCTGCAGGACCGAACGCTCGGAACGCGCCACCGTGCCGCACTGGGCCTGAGTGAGGAGTCCGACGCGCTGGTGGTCGTGGTGAGTGAGGAGACGGCACGGATCTCCGTGGCGACGGCGGGCCGCCTGCAGGTGGGGATCGATCCCCAGAGATTGCGTGAGATTTTGGAAGGATCGGTGCCGAAGCAGCAGAAGGGATTGAAGCTGGCGGCCTCGCCCAGTTGACCGGGGCACCGCCGTCTTCCGGCCCCTCGAAAGGGGAGCTGAGAGAGCCGCCCACCCTTCTCGCATCGAGGGGAACCGTGAACGAGCGCAGAGGTTTCGTTGACAGCGGTGGGACCCCCCCCGTACATTGGCGCCGATGGTCCCGGTCCAGGGTGCAGCCGTCGCCAATCGCCCCCTCCGGGTGCTCAGCGTCGTCGAAGAACAAGGGACACCGGACAACGAGAGGAGCCACGTTTGGACACTGAGTATACGATTCTATCGCTGTTCGCCGACGGCGGACCGATGATGTACGCCCTCATGCTCTGTTCCCTCATTGCGACGGGGGTAATCATAGCCAAGGCGTGGACCCTTTGGGTGGCCCATCGTGAGACGGATTCGGTCCTTGCCCAGGTGGGGGAGCTCACCCAGGCCGGGCAGATCGACGATGCGATCCGGGTCGCCGCCAACACACCCGGACCCACGGCGGCGATCCTTCTTGCCGGGCTGAGACGCATCCGTGAGAAGCGGTTGAGGGAAGCGGAGCTCGAGCAGGCGATCGACACCACGGGGACGATCGAGCTCGGGTTCCTGGAGCGAGGCCTCGTGATTCTGGCGACGGTCGCCAACGTCGCTCCGCTCATGGGCTTCCTGGGGACGGTAGCCGGGATGATCATGGCCTTCGCCGCGATCGAGGCGGCCGGAGATGTCGACGCGACGCTGGTCGCGGGCGGGATCAAGGTGGCGCTCCTCACCACCGCGACCGGCCTCACGATCGCCATACCGGTGAATATCGCGTACAATTTCTTCGTGACCCGTATCGACAAGCTCATCGTCGATATGGAGCAGGGGACCCAGCAGGTTCTGAACCTCGCCTGGGACCTGGAGCGGAGGGGAGAGGTAATGATGGCGGGCTCAGGATCGGCCGCCCGGGGAACGGGACCCAGAGCCGACCTGGGTCGAACGGCCCCGCCCGCCACACCGCCGGCGCCCGATCTGGACGAGCCCCGGAAGGGTGGCGGCTGACCGCACGCGGAACCTCGGTGCGGTCGTATGGTAAATGAGATGTGGAGTGGTTCCTCGATCAGGAGAGGTGTGAGCGGTGGCGCTTCTAAAGAAGAAGTCGAAGGTCAGTGACGAGATGTCGAGCGCAGGAATGGCTGACATCGCGTTCCTTCTGCTGATCTTCTTCCTCGTGACGACGGTGTTCCCGCGGGATCAGGGGCTGCGAATCGTGCTTCCGGAAGCACAGGAAGAGGTGGAGATTCCGCAGAGAAACATCCTGCACATCCACATCCAGCCCACAGGAATCGTGGAACTGCGACGTGGCGAAAGCCCTGACGTCCAGCAAGTTCGGCCTCAGCAGCTCGAGCAAATCTGGCGGCAGGAGGTGGCGCAGAATCCGCAGTTGATCGCGGGGGTCCAGACCCACCCGGAGGCGGCACATCGCCACATGGTGGCAGTACTCGACGCGCTCCATCTGGCGCGTGCTCAGAGGATCTCGCTGCAGATGTTGGAGGGTTGATCGATGGGACTCAAAGGCGGCGGAGGTTTGGAGCGGAAGTCGAAGACATCGGACAAGATCCCCGAGTCTTCGTTGGCGGACATCGCCCTGCTCCTGCTCATCTTCTTCATGCTGACGACGGTCTTCAGGACGGAGCAGGATCGGCCGATCGAGTGGCCGACCGCGGAAGCCACGGAGCAGATCGATGAGAAGCGCGACCGCATCATGTACGTGTGGGTCGAGCAGAACGGGGACGTCTGGATCAACGACCGGCTCACGCCGATGGAGCAGGTGTCGGACGTCGTGCAGCCGGCTTGGCAGGCGTCGGGGAGGCGGCTTGTGATCTCGCTCCGAGCGGATGCAAACGTACCCTATCGCTTCGTGAACACCGTTCAGGAACAGCTTCAGCAGGCGGGCGCGATCTACCTCGTGTTCGCCACGGACCTGGAGCGTAGAATGGCGAGGGAGAGACGATGACCGACGAGAGACAGGTCCCGGACGAAGAGTTGCAGCAAGCCCCAGAGAGCGAGTTCAACGAGTTCCAAACGGCGAATGACCAGTTCAAGCGTTCGTTTGGGTCGTGGTTCTGGGGTTCAATGGTCGCGGCTACCGCGTTCCACTTCGTTCTGATGTCCTTCTGGCCGTCGATGACGGCAGAGGACGTCGGGTTCACTCAGGACGAGATGGAGGCGATCGAGCTCCCTCCCGAGATCGAAATCCCACCGCCGCCCGAGCAGATCCAGCGGCCCGCCACACCGGTCGTGACGGACGCGACGATCGACGAGGACGTGACGATCGAGCCGACGACTTTCGAGGATAACCTCCCGGAGGATCTGCCGCCGCCACCGAGTGAGGGTGCCGTCGACCTTTCGGATCAGCCGACGTTCACGCCGTTCACGCAGGCGCCAGAGGTGACGAACCGTCAACAGGTGGGGCGGACTCTGCAGCGGGAATATCCGTCTCTCCTGCGAGACGCCGGAATCGGTGGCACCGTGATGATGCACTTCTTCATCAACGAGGAAGGCGTGGTGGAGAACTTCATCGTCGCCGAGACCTCGGGCCACTCCGCGCTTGACGACGCGGCGCTCCGGGTGGCTGAGGCATTCGAGTTCTCGCCGGCGTACAACCGGGACCAGCAGGTGCCGGTCTGGATTCAGATTCCGATTACGTTCACGACGAACTGAGGTTCGAGCTCCGGAGTGACGGCGCGAGGACCGGCCGGCGCTTCCTGCTCCTTCAGCCATCGGGCCCCGCCGGATCTCCGGCGGGGCCCGATGGCTATCTGTGCACGAACCATCGAGCGGTTCCGCGGACCCGATCGATGCTGTAAAATTAACGGCTATGCAAACTGCGAATATCGAAAGCCGCATCGCGCGGGTTCGTGACACGATTTCCGCCGCGGCCGCTCGGGTCGGTCGCGACCCCGGAAAGGTCACCGTGGTCGCGGTCACGAAGGGGCATCCGGCGGAAGTCGTGCAAGCGGCGTTGGACGCGGGCATCGAGGATATCGGTGAAAACCGGGTCGAGGAGCTGGAAGAAAAGGTCGAGCGGATCGGACGGCACGCCTGCCGCTGGCACATGGTGGGTCACGTGCAGAGGAGAAAGGCGCCCCAGGTGCTGGAACTCGCGGATATCCTACACTCTCTCGGGTCCGTGCGGCTGGCCGAGCGGTTCGAGCGGGTCTTCCCCGAAGACGGTAGGGATCCGTTCCCTGTTCTCGTACAGGTCAACACCTCCGGCGAGGAGAGTAAGGGAGGGTTCGAGCCCGAGGGGATCCTGGGGGAGCTTGAAGCCATCCTCGCCCTTCCCTCGCTCCGGGTGCAGGGGCTGATGACGATGGCTCCTCTGACGGACGATGAGGTCGTGCTGCGACGCGCGTTTGGACGTCTGCGAGAGGTGCACCGGAGCGCGTTGACGCTACCAGGATACTCAGGGCAGGAGCTTTCGATGGGAATGTCCAACGATTATGCCATCGCCGTGGAGGAGGGCAGCACGATGGTCCGCCTTGGCACGGCCCTTCTGGGGGAGCGGCCTCGATGATCGACATCACGCCCCTCGACATCCGGAAGAAGCGCGGCGACTTTGGACGCGCGTTGCGCGGCTATGATCCGCAGGAGGTCGACACCTTTCTGGAGCTCGCCGCGGACCGGCTGGAAGAGACGGTGAAGGAGCTCAAGGAGCTCCGGTCACAGGTTGCGGACCTGCAGGAGCGGGTCAGCCGAGGGGAGGGGAGGGAACAGGCTGTGCAGGAGGCCCTGGTGATGGCGCAGGAGCTCCGGGAGGAGATCCGGGTCCACGCGTCCCGGGAAGCCAACCTCGTGAGGCGGGAGGCGGAGGAGGAAGTGGAGCGGATCCGTGCCAGGGCCGCTGCACTGGTCGAAGAGCGAACCAACCACCTCGAGGAGATCGACCGGCATCGAAGCAAGGTCCTTCGCGAGTTGCGGGGGTTTCTCGCGCGGGAGCTGGATACGGTGGAAGTCGAGGAACGGCGGAGTGTTTCGGTGGACCTGAGCGGGCCGGCGGAGGTCCGTAGCTCTTCGGATGAAGTGATCGCAGAAGGCGACGAGGTGCCGGGCTCCGGGGGCGCGGTGGAGGATCGCGAAGAGGCCGCGTTCGGTTCGGGGGATGGTGGACCGGAGGAGCCTCGCGACGAGAAGGTGCAGCAGTGACGGGGGCCCCCCGCGGGGAAGCGAGGCTATCGGCCGCGGAGGCGATGCGGCGGATCGCGGAAGCGACCCGCGTCATTCGAAACCGAAGTGACCGGGAGCCCCGGATCGGGATCATCCTCGGGACGGGGCTCGGGTCACTTGCGGACGCGATCGAGGTCGAGACAGCGATCCCGTACCCGGAGATTCCGCACTTTCCGGTTCCCACCGTCGAAGGCCATGCCGGAAGGGTCCTGATCGGGCTCCTGGAGGGAATTCCCGTCGTCGCGATGCAGGGGCGTTTCCACCTCTACGAGGGCTACACGTCCTTCGAGGTGGCCTTTCCGGTTCGGGTTCTGAAAATGCTCGGGATCGACACCCTGGTCGTATCCGGCGCGTGCGGCGGCATGAACCCGCTGTGGGACGCCGGGGACATCGTGCTCATCGACGACCACCTGAACCTCCTCGGGGACAATCCGCTCGTGGGGGAGAACCTGGATGAGCTCGGTCCCCGCTTCCCGGACATGTCGGAGCCTTACGACCGCGCGCTCCAGAAGTTGACTCAGGACGTGGCGCTCGAGTTGGGTATCACGCTTCGCCGGGGAGTCTATGCGGCGTGGCTGGGCCCGGCGCTCGAGACCCGCGCGGAATACCGCATGCTGCGGACACTGGGGGCGGACGTGGTGGGGATGTCCACGGTGCCCGAGGTCCTCGTCGCGCGGCACATGGGAGTGCGTGTCCTCGGCCTGGTGATCGTCACGGATCTTTGTCTTCCGGACGCGCTCGAGCCGATCGACGTTCCCGCGATCATCCGCACTGCGAAGGACGCCGAGCCTCGGCTGACTGAGCTCGTTCGTTCCGTGGTGCGCACCCTTTCCCCCTTCGAGGCCCCATCTACCGGATGAACTATCCCGAGCTTCCCCCGTCCGCCCACGCCCTCGAGGAAGAGATCCTCGAGCGGTGGGGTGCGGAGGATCTGTTTCGAAAGACCCTGGACCAGACCAGGGACGGGGATTCGTTCGTCTTCTACGAGGGTCCTCCGACCGCGAACGGACGACCCGGGCTCCACCACATCATCTCGCGCACGATGAAGGATCTCGTCTGCAGGCACCGGACGATGCAGGGGCGGCAGGTCACCCGGATCGCCGGCTGGGACACGCACGGTCTCCCAGTCGAGATCGAGGCCGAAAAAAAGCTTGGGATCTCGGGGAAGCCCGAGATCGAGGCGGTCGGCATCGCCCGTTTCAATGAAGTGTGCCGGGAGTCGGTCTTCACCTATAAGGAGGAGTGGGAGCGGCTCTCCGACCGGATTGGATACTGGCTCGACTATTCCAGCCCCTATGTCACCTTCCATTCGGAGTACATCGAATCCGTCTGGTGGGTTCTCAAGCAGCTCGCCGGCAAGGGGCTCCTCTATCGCGGTCACAAGAGCGTCCCCTACTGTCCTCGCTGTGGAACCACTCTCTCCTCCCACGAGGTCGCGCAGGGGTATCAGGAGGTGGAGGATCCTTCGCTCTATTTTCTCTGCCCCCTCCTTTCCGCTTCCGGCGATCTGGATTCCGAGGGGAGGGCCTTTTTGGCCTGGACCACCACGCCCTGGACCGTCCCCTCGAACGTCGCCCTCGCCGTGCACGAGGACCTCGAGTATGTCGAGGTCGAATGGAAGGGCCGGCGACTCATCCTTGCCGAGTCCCGCGTGGAGGCTCTCTTTGGTGAGGGTACACCGGTGGTGGCCCGATACAGTGGTTCCGAACTCACAGGCGCCCGATACGCTCGTTCGCTCGACCTCGTGCCCGCTCCCGCCGGGGAGGCAACGGCGCGCGCCTGGCAGGTGGTAGGGGAGGAGTTCGTGAGCGCGGACGACGGAACCGGGATCGTCCATCTCGCTCCCGCCTTCGGTGCAGACGACTATGAGGCCGGCCGGAAGCACGGGCTTCCGCTCCTGAACCCCGTCGACGACGAAGGGCGGTTCCGCTCCGGCGTGCCCGAGGTGGGCGGGATGTTCGTGAAGGATGCGGACCCGGTTCTCGTGGAGCGCCTCCGGGAGGTCGGAAACCTCTTCCGTGTCGAGCGGGTCACCCACTCGTACCCACACTGCTGGCGCTGCTCGTCTCCTCTTCTCTACATGGCGCGGGCTTCCTGGTTCGCCGCGACCTCCGGGCAGAAGGAGAGGATGCTCCAAAACAACGAGCAGGTCGCCTGGCACCCGCCTGATGTCGGAGTGGGACGGTTCGGGGAGTGGCTCGCGAACAACGTGGACTGGGCGTTGTCCAGGGACCGGTTCTGGGGCACACCGATCCCCGTATGGATCTGTGATGAGGATCCGGAGACCGTGGAGTGGGTCGGGAGCCTGGCCGAGCTCGAGGAGAAGGCCGGTGGTCTCCCGGAAGGGTTCGATCCTCACCGGCCTCACATCGACGAGGTGACCTGGCCCTGCGCCACGTGCTCGGGCACGATGCGACGGGCTCCGGAGGTCGTGGATGTATGGTTCGACTCGGGTGCGATGCCGTATGCCCAGTGGCATTACCCGTTCGAGAACGAGGAGGAATTCGAGCGCCACTTCCCGGCGGACTTCATCTGCGAAGGGCTCGACCAGACCCGGGGATGGTTCTACTCCCTCATGGCGATCTCGACGCTGCTCGACCGGGGACCGGCATACCGCAACGTGATCGTGAACGGCCTGATCCTGGATGCCGAGGGGCTGAAGATGTCGAAGTCCCGCGGGAACACCGTGGATCCCTGGGACGCGATCGAAGAGTTCGGTTCCGACGCGCTGCGGTGGTACCTGATCACCTCCTCCAATCCGTGGGTGCCGAAGCGCTACGATCCGGAAGGCGTACGGGAGAGCGCTCGGAAGCTCTTCGATACGGTGCAGAACACCTACCGGTTCTTCACACTGTATGCGAACGTCGAGGATTGGCGTCCGACCGATGAGGCTCCGAGCCCATCTGAGCGGAGTACGGTCGACCGCTGGATCCTCTCCCGGTTCACGGGGGTCGTCGAGGAGGTGGGCCGGGAGCTCGAAGCATACCAGATCACCCGCGCGTACCGGCTCGTCGTGGACTTCATGAACGAAGATCTGTCGAACTGGTACATCCGTCGCTCCCGCCCGAGGTTCTGGGGAAACAGCGACACGGATGATGCCCGCGCCGCGTTCCGTACGCTCTGGGAGATCCTTCGGGACTCGGCGCGGCTGCTCGCGCCTGTGGCTCCCTTCTTCGCGGACTGGCTCCACAGGGCCCTCTCCGATGAGACGGTCCACCTTGCAGCGTTCCCGCAGCCGGAGGTGACTCTGCGGGACCTCGGGTTGGAGGAGGAGATGGAGGCTGCTCGCGCGCTCACCACACTCGGCCGTGCTGCCCGTGAGGAGGTGGGAATTCGGGTGCGCCAGCCCCTTCGGACGCTCCACGCCGTGGTGCCGGAGGGCATCGAGCTCCGACCAGCGATCCTCGATGTGGTGCGGGACGAATTGAATGTGAAGGAGGTGCGCTTTCTCGACTCGGCCGATGCATTGGTCCGCCTGGTGGCGCGCCCGAACTTTCGGACGCTCGGCCCGCGCTTCCAGAAGCGGAGCGAAGAGGCGGCGTCGGCGATCCGCGCTCTCCCCGAGAAGGAGCTGCGTCGCTTCGAGGAGGAAGGCAGGGTGACGATCCGGATCGGGGAGGAAGAGCACGTCCTGGAGCCGGATGCCCTCGAGGTGATGGAGGAAGCCGCGGGAGACCTGGCGGTACGGAGCGATGGAGAGTTCACTGCCGCCGTGGACCCCACGCTCGACCGGGATCTCATCGAGGAGGGTGTAGCGCGCGAGCTCGTGAATCGGATTCAGCGGTTTCGAAAGGACCGAGGGCTCGCGATCACGGATCGGGTGCGGATCGGGATCTTCGGGCCCGAAGAGGTTTCGGAAGCGGTGGAAAGATTCGGTGACTTCATCGCGGCGGAAACGCTCGCGGTGGATGTATCCAGGGGACCAGAGGGGGATAGCGACGGGTACGAAGCCATCCAACAGGTGGAGATCGACGGCCGTCGAGTTCGGCTGTCCCTGAGTCGAGCGGAGGAATCGGTGACGTGACGGATCCGGCGGGGAGACACGGGACCGAAAATGGGGGGACGGCGGGAGGAGGCGATCTGGGCGGCCGAAAGCTGCCGATCCTCTTGATCTTCGGGGGAGGGGTGTTCCTCCTCGACGTCGTCACGAAGTGGATCGTCCAGCAGACACTTCCATTGGGCCGTTCCGTCGAGGTGCTGGGCGACGTGTTTCGCCTCACCCATATCATGAACCCCGGTGCGGCCTTCGGTCTGCACATCGGGGAGCATTCGCGGCTGGTTTTCATCCTCCTCACCATTTGCGCTCTCCTCTTCCTCGGGGGGATGTACTGGTATGCTGCCCGGAGGGACTACCTCCGCCTCGTAGCCGTGAGTCTTCTTGTCGGCGGGGCTCTCGGAAACCTGCTCGACCGGGTCCGCTTTCCCGAGGGGGTGGTGGACTTCCTCGACGTCGGATTCGGCACCATGCGCTGGCCCGTGTTCAACGTGGCTGACATGGGGATCACCGTGGGGGCGGTGCTCCTCGCCGTATCGATCTGGCAGGAGGAGCGGGAGGTACATCGATCGGAGGATGGGGTCGACGAGAAAGCTGCTCGTTCTCCTTCGTCCTGACGGGGGGCGCCGTGTCCGGTAGCCGGAAGGAGACCCTGCGAGTGGGAGAGCTCGAAGCAGGAGTCCGGGTAGATCGGTACCTCGCGGACACGCTGAACCTTTCCCGTACTCGGATCCAGCACCTGCTCGACGAGGGAATGATCCTCGTCGACGGGAGGCGTCCGCGAAAATCAGAGCAAGTCGAGGCCGGCCAGCGGATCGAGGTGGAGGTCCCACCTCCCGAGCCTTTGAGCGAGGAGCCGGAGGACATCCCGCTCGACATCGTCTACGAGGACAATGCGCTCCTCGTCGTGGACAAGCCCGCAGGGCTCGTCGTGCACCCCGCGCCCGGGCACCCCGGGGGGACGCTCGTGAACGCGCTTCTCCACCATGTGGATGACCTTTCCGGAATCGGGGGGCGGCTCCGGCCCGGGATCGTCCACAGGCTCGACCGCGACACCTCCGGACTTCTCGTGGTTGCAAAGGGTGACGAGGCGCACCAACGCCTCTCCGAAGCGCTGAAGGCGAGGAACGTTCGAAGGATCTACAAGGCTCTGGTGTGGGGGCATCTCCCCGAGGATGAGATGCGAGTGGATGCTCCGATCGGCCGGGACCCCAGGAACCGGAAACGCATGGCGGTGGTCGACGGCGGGCGGCGGGCGGCGACCCGATTCCGGGTGCGGGACCGATGGCCCGCCGCGGAGCTCCTCGAGGTCGCGCTCGAGTCCGGAAGGACGCATCAGATCCGGGTGCACCTCCTCCATCTCGGGCATCCCATCGTCGGAGACCCCGTCTATGGAGTTGGTTGGGAGCGGGGGATGAGTGGACCGGCCAGGGGGTGGGCGATGGAACTCGCCCGGCGCGTACCTCGCCAATTTCTGCATGCCGCAGTTCTGGCCTTCGACCACCCTTCGACCGGTGAGCCGATGCGCTTCGAAGTGCCGCTGCCTCCGGACCTCGCCCATGTGGTCGAATGGGTGGAGGAGGGGTACAGGGACCAGGAGGCGCGCGACGGGGGAGGGTACGCTCAGGAGGACCGAGCCGATGCGGAGGAGGGTGTGTAATGGAGCTCGACCGTCGGATGACCTTCGACACGTACGTGGTGGGGCCCGCGAATCGTCTCGCCACCGCCGCGGCCCGTCGAGCCGCGGATTCGCCGGGGACCAGCTACAACCCCCTCTTCCTCTATTCTGCCTCCGGACTGGGAAAGTCGCACATCCTCACTGCCGTCGCGCAGCACGCGACCCGCACCAAACCGGAGCGGAAGGTCGTATACCAGTCGCTCGAAGGGTATCTGGATGAGCTGACGCAGTCGCTTGGGAGCGGGGACAAGGACGGAATGCGGGACCGGTACCGCGACCTCGAGATTCTCCTCCTGGACGACGTGCAGTTTCTCACCGGCCAGACCCAGGCGCAGGAGCTCCTTCTTCGAACCCTCGATACCCTGGCTGCCCAGGGCAGCCAGGTCGTCCTTGCGAGCGATCGGCCGCCTGCGGAGATCAACGGATTGGACGCCCGACTTCTCTCCCGCTTCTCCGGAGGGCTCATCGTCGACATCGGCACTCCTGATTACGAGACGCGAGTCGCGATCATGCGGAGAAAGGTCGAGGAGAGGAGTGCCCGGCTCCTCCCGGGCGTCGCCGAAGCCATGGCCCGCCATCCGTACAAGAACGTGCGGGAGCTGCAGGGAGCGCTGAACCGGGTGCTGGCGGTCCAGGACCTCGAGGACCGCCAGGTGGCGCCCGATGAGGTGTACGGCATCCTCGGTGTGGGGGACGCCGGCCGCGCGGACGAGGGCAAGCCGGAGCCCCAACCGGTCGTCCCTGAGGTCGAGGAGGAGCCGGAACCCGAGCCGGAGACATGGAGGCAGACCCTCCAGAAGGAGGCTTCAGTCGCAGAGGAGGAAGGGTACTCCGCGGCGCGACTTCACCGACTCCTGGCGGCCGATGTCGAGCCTGAGGACCTGGAAGGGGTGGTCCGACGGTTTCGTCGTGACGTGGAGCGGCTTCAGGAGATTGGTGCGGCGTTGATCGAGCTGGGGAGTCCGTCGTCGGATGCGGACCAGACGGTCCTCGAAGATCCCGAGCGGCTAGAGGAGGCCGAGGCCCTGCTCGCTTCTGCGAGAGAGCGGCGCAGACCCTTCCCCGAAATCGGGAATGGCCCCGTGCTTTCCGAGCTCACCGGTCGTTACCCACCCCTGGCACTCCGTGCCGCGGAACGGTTCGTGCTACAGGAGAGGCCGGAGTACAACCCGCTTTACGTCGTTTGCTCGGAGAGGGTTGGTGCGAACGACCTTCTGCGGGCGACCGGCCGAACTCTCCTCGGCATTCGGCCGAACGCCCGGGTGGCGCTCGTATCCGTGCAGGAGTTCGCCGAGGACTTCATCCGGGCGATCTCCGAGGGCGTGGCGGGAGCGTGGCGGGAGCGATGGTGGAGCGTGGACCTCTTCCTCCTCAGCGGCGCGGAGGCGCTTTCCGACACGGAACGGGCACAGGACGAGTTCTTTCACCTCTTTGAGGCACTGAAGGGGCAGGATGCGCGCATCCTGATCACCGCAGACTGCCCTCCTTCGGAGATCGAGAAGATCGACGACCGCCTGCGCTCCCGGTTCGAAGGAGGGCTCGTGGTGGAGGTCGACGGTTTGGAAGTCACCGATACCGGGGGCGGGGAGGTGGAGCTCGAAGTACGCGGGAGCGCCGCGGGGGAAGGCACGGTAGCCGAGGTCGAGGAGCACGACCGCGGGAAAGACCCCGCTCCGGCGACTGCCGGGGTGGAAACCGTCGTTCCGGACGTTCCGGTTCCGCCGACCGGTGTGGTGGGCGACGGGACGGGCAAGCCTCGCTCCGGAACGCACTCGGATGACCTCGCCCTGATCCGTGAAATCTCCGGGGTCGGGGCCCGTGCCACTCGGAAGCCCGATGAAGAGGGAAGCGTTGTGGCGGAAGGGTCTTCGGCCAAGGGGCCGGATGGAGAGGAGGTGTGGAGGCCGAACCCGGAGAAGGTGGTCTGGCGCTGGCCGCGACTTGCGGACGTCCTCGAGGAGGACGACTGATGGCGATCGAGGGATCCCTCACCGACGTCGATCTGGCGGATATCTGCCAGCTCCTTGCGATGGGGCGGAAGACGGGGTGCCTGACGGTCACGGACCGTTCGAACTTCGGCTACGTGTACTTCGAGCAGGGCCGGATCAGCTACGCCTCGATCCTGAACCGACCGGACCGGTTGGGTGAGCTCCTGGTCCGCAACGACGTGATCACGCGAGGGGACCTCTCGCAGGCGATGGAGATGCAGGCGCACCATCCAGGGAAGCGACTGGGTCAGATCCTCGTGGAGCGAGGGAGCCTCACCGAGGAGGAGCTGACTCGATACATCACCGTCCAGATCGAGGAGGCCGTGTATCATCTCTTCGGATGGGATCGGGGAACCTTCCATTTCGACCCGGAAGAGCGCCCGGACGATGGGGCGTTGAAGGTGTCCATCCATGCGGAAGGCCTCCTCCTGGAGGGTGCCCGGAGGGTGGACGAGTGGAGCATGATCGAGAAGAAGATTCCGAGCATGGATCTCGTCTTCTCCCTCGAAAGGGATCCGCTGGGAGAGGAGGATGTGGAGCTCACCGAGGAGCAGAGGAAGGTGCTCCCGCTCCTCGACGGGGCGCGAAGCGTTGAGGAGATCGGGAAAGAATCGGGCCTGGTGGAGTTCGACGTGGCGAAGGCGGTCTATGGGCTTCTACAGGCCGGCTTCGCGCGGCGGTCCGGCCAGAAGACCGAAAAGGCCGAAGAGCCGGGTGACGCGCTGCTCCACCAGCATTTGAACCTCGGGCTTGCCTTCTACCGAGCCGGGATGCTGGAGGATGCCGAGCGGGAGTTGGACCGTGCGCTCGAGATCGACTCCACCCAGGTGGAAGCCCGGCGCACGCTCGCACTGATCGGGCTCAAGTCGGGGCGGACCGAGGAGGCGCTGGAGCACCTCGTCCGGCTCGCAGAGAATGCTCGGGTGAGCCCCGGTACGCTTCGAAACCTCGCGTTCGCCCTCGAGTTGCTGGAGCGTTACGACGATGCGCTGGACGCCCTGGCACGCGCAGAAACAAGCGGTGTCGCGAAAGAAGACCTCGACGTCGCCCGGGCGGTCCTCAACCTGAAGCGGGGAGATCCGAAGCGATCGCGAGACATCTTCCGCCAATACCGGAAGGAATCGGGAACGGCCCTCTCGCCGATCTACTACGCCTACGCCCTTCTCGCCGAAGGGGCGGCGGGCAACCCGGAAGCTGCGCTCGCGCTCGGGCGGGAGGGGCTCACGCGCTTCCCGGAGGACGGGGCGATCATGGTCAACCTCGGAGTGGTCCTCGAGCGAAGGGGTGAAACCGAAGCTGCCGAGGCGCTCTATCTGCGAGCCGTCTCCGGAGGCGACACGCCTCCCCAGGCGCACAAGAACCTGGGGGACCTGGCGTACCGCCGGGGGGACCCGGCGAGCGCTCGTGCTCACTACGAGAGAGCGATCCGGATCGACCCGAAGCTCGGAGACGATACCTACTTGAAGCTCGGCAACCTGGCCTACAAGGAGGGGGAGCGCGAGTGGGCGGTGGGGCTCTGGCAACGAGCCCTCGAGTTGAACCCGCGAAACGAGGTCGTGCGGACGAATCTGGAGCTTCTGGCGGCGACCCCCGAGCGATGATCGTTTTCCTCCTGGCCCTTGCCCTCCAGGGCGGGTTCCAGGATCCGGCCGACGTCGACTTCCTGCCTCCCGGGGCTGTGGCCGTGGCGCCGGATACACCTCCGTTGGCAGGGCGCGTGCAGGTGATTCACTGGCCGGGAGACGAGCACCGGGTGGAGCGGGTGCTCCGAGTGCTCGAGGTCCACCACCGGCTCCCCGCGCTTCCGGACGGGCTTCCGACCCATGCCCGGATCTATCTGGCACCCGACCGTGAACGCTTCGATCTGCTCACCGGTGGACGCGTGCCCGAATGGGGTGCGGGAGTTGCCGTACCCTCGCTCGACCGTATCGTGATCCCGCTCTTTTCCAGTCCCTGGGGCGACCCATGGGGTGAGGACCGAACCCTCCGGCACGAGTGGGCGCACCTCGGGCTCCACGAGTACATGTCCGGGCTTCGGATCCCGCGATGGTTCGACGAGGGGTACGCCCAGATCGCCGCCGGAAGCTGGTCTGTGGAAGAGGCATGGCGTCTCCGGATCGCCCTTGCCTCGGGACGGGCCCCTCCCCTCGACTCTCTCTCCCTGAATTGGCCGCGGGACCAGGGTTCCGCCAGGATCGCATACCTCCTCTCCGCGACGGCCGTGGAGTTTCTCCGTGGCCGGGCCGGGGATCGGGGGCTGGAGGTCCTTCTCCCTCGCTGGCGCGAAGAGGGGAGCTTCGAGCGTGGGTTGCGGCTCACCTTCGGGTTCACGACCGCATCGTTCGAATCGGCCTGGCGGAGTCATGTGACAAGGCGCTATGGCTGGCTCTATCTGCTTTCACAGTCCCTCGTCTTCTGGGCGATCCTTTCCATTCTCGTCCTCTTCCTCTTCCACCGGCGCCGGGTTCGGGACCGGGAACGTCTCGAACGGCTTCGGGCAGAGGAGCTGCCCGACGATCCGGCATACTGGATCTGGGCTGCCGACCGGGTGAAGGGAGTGGAAGAAGGGGAGGGGGGCGAGCGAGGCCCGACAGGCGGCGGGAGGAGGCCCACCGGTGCGTCCGACGACAGCCCCGAGGGCGGCGAACCGCTTGACCACTCTGGAGACCCTCGGTAGCATTCGGGCATCATGGCGAAGAGTGCGGAAATAAAGGGTCGGAAGCGCCGAAGCAGGAGGGCGCGCGAGGGCGAGGGCGGGCAACCTCCGAAAGGGGGGCGAACCCGGCAGCGAGACGAGGGCCTCCGCTTCACTTCGGTGAATGCCCTCTTCGGGGGAGCTGCGCTCGTGACCGTCGTAGCGGGTTACGTTCTCCTCGCCCAGGGTTCGATCACCGCGGCGCCCCTTCTCCTCGCCCTCGGATACCTGATCCTCTTCCCGGTCGCCCTGGTGAAGTAGCCAGAAATCCGGGGCGCTTAGCTCAGCCTGGTTAGAGCGCCTGCCTTACAAGCAGGAGGTCGCTGGTTCGAGTCCAGCAGCGCCCATCGTCACGACTTTGAAGCCCCCGACCCCGATCCCGCCGCGACGCGTGAGGGTTTCCATGCCAGCGACCTTCGGCGGCCACAGCATGGTGGACACCCTGCGCCGGGTGATCGTAAAGCGACCGGACGTGGCTACGAGCTCATCGAGGTGCCAACCGAGGAGTTCGACTCGCTGGGACCGAACGTTCCGGCCCTCTCCCCAGGCCGGTTCTTCGAGGCTGACTTCGAGTGCCTTCCGCACTCGTCGGGGCAGCAGATGCGGAGTGAAGGGTTTCTGCAGGAGCTGATCGCCCGGCTGCCCCCAGCCCCATCCGAAGTACGGCGCTTTCCGTGAACCCCGACATGTACATCCCCCTATTTCCGCTGCGCCGTCTGCCAGGGTGAGAAGGTCACGCTCTCGCTCCTCGGCTCCGAGTCGTTGAAGCTCGTTGCGGGTGTGGAGGAAAAAGCCCAGGAGGGGGAGGAGCGTGAGGATGGCGACGAGGAGGAACCGTCCCCGAAGGGTATGCGGGAGGCGAGCGAACATGCGGGAACCTCGAGTCTCGAGTACGATGACGCAAAGATCGCGCTCATGCGGTTCCAAAGGCCGGCCAGAACATCGCCAGCAGGTATCCCACTCCGGCCACGAGCCCGAGGACGAGTAATGAGGCCCAAAGCCCCTTGACGAACATCGTCTTGAGGTTGACCCCGTAGCCTGCGGCGACGGCGGTTCCCCCGGACGAGGTCGGGAGCACGAAGCCGCAGTTCCCGATGGCCGTCACGATGTAGATGAAGGGGATGGGATTCATGCCCAGGCTCTGAAAGGTGGAGATCGTGATCGGCACCGTCACGGCGACCGCAGCGGTATTGCTCGTTGTCTGAGTCATCACCGTTGTGAGCACCCCGAAGATGAGCACCGCGGCAAGCCCTCCTCCGCGTGCGTATGGCACGAGAGCGTCGGCCATGAAGAGGGCCGTGCCCGACTCCGTGAGGATTCTCCCGAGCGCCGTTCCTCCCGCGAAGAGGTAGAAGAGGCCCCACATCATCTTCGACTGCGCGTACTCCCAGGTAATGATCGGCTCGCCCCGGTGGCGGATGACGAAGCAGGCGATCGCCAGGGTGAGGAAGACGAACGGGGGTGTGAGCGACGGGAACAGGGTGGAATAGAGCGGTCGGGTGAAGGCCAGGAGGGTTGCGGCCGAGAAGACGGCGAGGCCCCACTTCTCCGGCGTGCTCATCCTCCCGAGCATCCCGAGCTCCTTTCGGAAATAGGTGCGGGAGCCCGGAACCTCGGAAATCTCCGGCCGGAAGACGAATCGGACGAAGAGGAGCATGGCGAGCATCACCGTAAGTGCCAACGGAAGGAACCGGGTCAGCCAGGTGATGAACAGGAACTCCTCTCCGGTATAATCCTCGACGAACTGTACGGTGAGGAGGTTCGGCGCCCCGCCGAGCGGTGTGGTCACGCCGCCGGCGCTGGTGCCCCATGCCACCGCCAACACGAGCGCTGTTCCGACCCGACTCTCCCACAAGTCCTCGATTCCGATGAAGCGGAGCATCGCGACGACGATCGGGATCATGGTGGCGGCGACGATCGTGTTGGGCAGGATGGCGCTGAGGAGCATGGCCATGATGAACCAGACCATGATCTGGCGTGTCGTATTCGTCCCGACGCCGATGAGGGATACGAGCGCGACGCGCCGGTCCAGCCCCCACCGCTCCCATAGCGTCGTCATGATGTTCGCCGAAAGCAGGAGAATGATGAGGGGCGCCGAGTAGGATGGAAGGATCTCTCCCACCGGCACGAAGTCGAAGACGGCGGCGACGACGAGGGGAAGGAACCCCGTGACGGCGAGGTGGACTGGGCGGGTGATCCACCACCAGGTCATCCAGAGGAGAAGCCCGATCCCACAGCGGACGGCGAAGGGGATGTCCCCGGGAAGGAGAAGAACGAGGACAAAGAGGAGGGGGCCCAGGACGGTGTGGATCGCCTTCGGGCCCTTCTGTCGTCGGACGGCCGGCTCGTCCTTCTCCTCCTTCGCCGGCCGGTCACCCACTGGCGGTGCTTTCATGACAGGTGCCCCCGGCTCTGGTTCTCCTCATGTCCACAGGGGTAGAGCGATCCCTCGACCCACGCCCGATGCGACGCCGGGCGGCATCCCATCTTGAGGGATCGGACTCGATGAGGAAAGTTTCCGGAGCGGCGGAACCCGGTTTCCGCCGCGTTCCACGAAGCGAGCAGGCGGTCAGAAGGGGAAGCCGAATGGCAGAGGAAGGGAAAGAGAGGATTCTGGTGGCGGGCTGCGGCTACGTGGGCTCACAACTTGCCGGACGACTGGTTCGAAAAGGGATGGAGGTCTGGGGCCTTCGGCGGCGTTCCACATTGCTCCCTCGGGGAGTGCAGCCCCTCGCAGGTGACGTGGTCGAGGCGGAGAAGCTGAGCTCCTTCCCTCGGGGAGTAACGCAGGTCGTGTACGCCGTCTCTCCGGACGCACGGGAGGAAGCCTCGTACCGGAAAGCCTACGTCGAGGGACTCTACCGGCTCCTCGACCGTCTGCACACGGAAGCGTCAGCTCCCCTCCGCCGGTTCATTCTGGTGACGAGCACGGCTGTGTACGGCGAGAACCGCGGGGGATGGGTCGATGAGGACACCGCGGCGGATCCGGTCGATTTCCGCGGCAGGGTGCTCCTCGAAGCGGAGGCGGTTCTCGAGGAATCCGGGGTGCCCGGAGTCGCGCTCCGGCTCGGAGGCATCTACGGACCGGGGCGGACTCGACTTGTGGATCGGGTTCGTGCGGGGAAGGCGCAGTGCCCCCCCGGCGTGGTCTACGGGAATCGAATCCACCGGGACGATTCGGCCGGTGCCCTGGAGCACCTGCTCTTCCATCCGAAACCGGAGCGGGTCTATCTGGGGGTCGATGACGAGCCGGCCGACCGGTGTGCGGTGCTCCGTTGGCTTGCCCGGGAGGTTGGCGTGACACCACCGGATCCTGAGGAAAGCGCCGGCGCGGTGCTTCCGGCCGGCAAGCGCTGCTCGAACCGTCGGCTCCGGGCGAGCGGCTACGATTTTCACTATCCCTCCTACCGGGAAGGGTACCGTGCGGTCGTCTGAGGCAGGCAAGCGCTCCGGGCGAATGATCCGGTGATCCCCATGCTGGCTGGGCTGCTCGGTGGCGTGGGGCTGTTCCTCCTGGGGATGATCCTCCTCACCGAAGGGCTCAGGGCCGCGGCGGGCGACGCGCTCCGTGGGATCCTTTCCCGTTTCACTGGAACGCCCCTCGCGAGTGTCGCTTCGGGAGCGGGGGTGTCGGCGGTGGTTCAGTCCTCCAGCGCGACGACGTTGACGACGATCGGGTTCGTGAGCGCCGGGCTTCTCACGTTCCCCCAGGCGGTCGGAGTGATCTTCGGTTCGAACCTGGGAACGACGAGCACGGGATGGATCGTCTCCCTTCTCGGACTCAAGCTCCAGGTCGGGCAGATCGCATTCCCCCTCATCGGCGTGGGAGCCTTCCTCCGCCTCCTGTCCCATGGACGCCGGGCTCAACTCGGACTGGCACTGGCCGGGTTCGGACTCATTTTCGTGGGGATCGACGCCCTCCAGGTGGGAATGACTTCCCTCGCCGAGCGGGTCGACCCCTCCTCGTTCCCGGACCCGACGTTCCTCGGCGCGGCGGGACTCGTCGCGGTCGGGGCCGTCATGACGGTCCTCATGCAGTCCTCGAGCGCCGCGGTGGCGACCACGCTCACGGCGTTGCACGCGGGCACCGTCGGGATGGAGCAGGCGGCGTTTCTCGTCATCGGGCAGAATATGGGAACGACCGTGAAGGCGGGGCTCGCTGCCTTGGGTGCATCGGTCCCTGCTCGGCGCACGGCGCTCGCCCACATCCTCTTCAACGTGGTGACCGGAGGGATTGCCCTCCTCCTGCTGCCCGTGCTCCTCCCACTCCTGGGCCGCCTTCTGGGAGCCGGTGATCCAGCGGTGATCGTCGCTGCTTTCCACAGCACCTTCAACCTTCTCGGGGTCCTCGTCCTCTTTCCCTTCCTCACGCCCTTCTGCCGCATCGTGGAGCGGGCCGTCCCGGAGCGGGGGCCGGTCCTCACCAGGCACCTCGATCGATCGGTGGCAGAGATCCCAGCGGTGGCGGTGGAGGCTGCTCGCCGATCCGTGATGGAGACGGGGGAGGTGGTGCTGGAGGTCGCACGGGAGCGGATGGGGAGTGCCCGAGCGGCGTCGGCCCCGGTCGACCCGCGCCTCGAGGCTGCTCGCACGGCGCTCGAGGAGGTGCGGAAATTCCTGAGTTCGATCAGGACACCTCCCGAACTCGCGAGCGAGTACCAAAGGCACCTCGGAGTGCTTCACGCATCCGACCATCTGGACCGGCTCCTCGACGCGTTGGAGACGGCGGCTGACCCCCTCCTCGAGAGAGATGAAGGGGAAGATGCCCTCGTGGGGGCGCCGGTGATGGAGGCGCTGGGGATCGGATTGGCAGCGTTGCGCGAGGGGAACGTGGACCCCGGACCGATCGAGCGGGTCAATCGGATCGCCCAGGAGGTGGCCGACCTACGAAGAACTCGTCGCGCACGCCTTCTGGAGGCCATCGCAGCCGGGGAGCGGTCGCCTCAAGAGGCATTCGGTGGGGTGGAGTGGATGCGGTGGGTCGACCGGGTGGGCTACCACACATGGAGAGCGCTTCACCACCTGCTCGCTTCCTCGGGAAGGCCGACGGCCGTGACCGACTCCGGGTTCGACAGCGGGGATCCGGAGGACTTCGGGGGGCGCCCTGGAAGAATCGTGGAGAACGATCAGCCCGCTGCTGCCGTCTCCTCTGAGGGGGCCGAGGCGGAGAGCGGGGAGAACCCGAGCGTCTGACAGGCGTTACGAACCACGGAGGCGAATTCGGAGACGATCCGGAACGTCAGATCCTCGCCCGGCACGTAGGCTCGCGTCGGAGGAAGGTGAACGACGAGGCGCCGACACCCTTCTCCGGAGTCCGTCCGGACCTCGATCTCGGCTTCCACATGCGCCCCGGTGTACTTCGTCGAGAGGATGCGACCGTGGAGCACTCCCTCCTCCGAGGCTTCGAAGGCGTCGGGTCGGACGGAGACCATTACCGGCGTGCCTTCGGGAAGTCCGCTCCCCTCGACTCGACAAAAGGCACCGCAGTCGGTCTGTACGCAGCCGTGGTCGTTCTTGACGAATCCCTGGAGGAGGTTCGTTCGCCCGACGAAGGTGGCGACGAAGACGGACTCGGGGTGCTTGTAGATCTCCCGCGGGGTGCCCAGCTGCTCGATCCGGCCCTGGTTCATCACGGCTACCCGGTCGGAGATCGCGAGCGCGTCCCGCTGGTCGTGGCTCACGAACACACAGGTCACGCCGGCTCGTCGAATGGTCGCCACCACCTCGTCCCGGACGCTTTCCCTGAGGTGGGCGTCCAGATTGCTGAAGGGCTCGTCCATGAGGACGACGACCGGCTCGGGTGCGATCGCGCGGGCAAGCGCCACCCTCTGCTGCTGTCCTCCCGACAGTTCGTGGGGGTAGCGATCGAGGAGCGGGGCGAGGTCGAGCGTTTCGAGGACGAGGCGAGCGCGTTCCTTGCGGGCTTTCCGAGGAATTCCGTCCAGGCCGAACATCACGTTCTCTCCCACGGTGAGGTGGGGGAAGAGAGCGTAGTCCTGGAATACCATCCCGACCCCCCGCTTCTCCGGAGGAACCCAGGACCCGCCTCCGGCCACCGTGCGTCCACGCACGCGGATCGTTCCCGTGTCCGGAGCCTCGAAGCCCGCGATCAGGCGGAGCGTCGTCGTCTTCCCGCACCCGCTCGGCCCCAGAAGCGTGAGGATTTCTCCTTCTCGAACCTCCAGGGAAACGTCGGATACTGCTTCCACCGGCCCAGGCCAGAAGCTCTTCTTCACACCATCGAGGGAGATTACGGGGGACATCGGTGACCCCGGAAGTTCTTGAGAACGGTTATCATCCACAGCTTATCCTAGCCTCGATGACCCCGCCGTGTCAACGTAAACACAGGTATTCAGGCCGTATCCGCAGCCTTGGTCCGGTCCTCCGGCAGGCCGTGCTCCTCGACGAGCCTCCCGTATTCCGCGAGTTCGGAGCTCCGGCGTTCCTCACTCCACTCGAGCATCGTCGCCATGATCCGGGACGCTTCGTTCGCACCCTTCAGGCCATGCTCCGGTGCGAAGAGCAGGAGCGCGCTTCGCCGGTCCATGAAGTCGGAAAGCGTCGTGGCCATCTCGGATCCCACTGCGAGCCGGACCTCTGCCCGGAGAGCCGGCACCCCGTCGCCGAGCGGCCGGAGCCATGCCGAGTCCTCATCACCCATCCTTCGGATCAGCGTGAGCTGACTTCCGAAGAGGCGGCGGAGACGCTCCAGTGTGGCCGCCCGGACACCCCGGTCCGCCAGAGCTTCGATTTCCTGCTCTGGCGCGGCATGCTCGGCCCCTTCTCGCGGAATCGCCCCGGGGAGGGCGATGCGGGCGGTTGCGCCACCCCCCGGGATCGGCCCCTCGACCGTCCGTGCCACCGCACGCAGGACCCGCTCGCCCATCTTCCGGTAGGTGGTGAGCTTCCCTCCTGCGACCGTCACGAGCCCCGGAGGGCCGATCCAGATTTCGTCCTCCCGTGACATGTCCCTCGTGGACTTCCCCTTCTGCAGGATGAGGGGACGGATGCCCGCCCATGTGGCTTTTACGTCGTGCGGCTCCAGTCCGGCTTCCGGAAAGCAATCGCGGGTCATCTCGAGGAGCTCGTTCACCTCGGAACGGTTGGCCCGCGGCCGGTTCAGATCTCCTCGGTATTCGTCATCGGAGGTACCGACGTAGACCCATTCGCCTCTTCGCATTGCGAGACCGCGCCGCCCGGCCCGGGAGCGGAGGAAGGTGGCCCCCAGGATGGGGAGTCGATCGGCGGGGAGGAGGATGTGGATACCCTTACTCGGCACGAGGGACTTCGGGATCCTGCAGCCCACCTCTTCGAGAAACTCCTCCGCCCACGGTCCGGTCGCATTCACGACTGCTTTTGCCCGCACTTCATGGGATTTGCCTGTGAGGCGGTCCTCAACGGAAATGCCGGCGACCCGCTTTCCCTTCCGCAGAAGCCCGGTGACCCGCGCGTGGTTGGCCGCGAGGGCGCCGTGCTCGATTGCAGAGAGGATGTTTTCGAGGGTGAATCGGGCATCATCGGTGATGAACTCGGGATAGCGTACGGAGCCGGCGAGAGGGCCTCGCAGCCCCGGAAGGGCCCGCCGGGTCTCCGCGGCGTCCAATCCCGTTGATCGTTCCCGGCCCCGGCTGCCCGCAAGAATGTCGAAGACGGCGAGGCCGGCCCGAACCTTCCAATAGCTGTCGCGGTCAAACACCGGGTAGTGGAACGGGATCTCATGGACGAGGTGGGGGGCGATGCGCTGGAGGATCTTCCGCTCCGTCGCCGATTCTCGCACGAGCAGGAGCTGGAACTGCTCCAGGTACCTGACTCCGCCGTGGATGATCTTCGAGGATCGGCTCGACGTTCCGAAGCCGAAGTCTTCCTGCTCGACGAGGGCGACCTTGAGGCCGCGGAGGGCTGCGTCCCTCGCGACCCCGCAGCCCGTGATCCCACCGCCCACCACGGCGATGTCGACGGGTTCCGCAGCCATTGCCTCGAGTGCCTCCTCGCGCACGAGGAATCGAGGGGCGCTCCCGTCGCCCGTCACCCCTCCTCTCCTCGAGCGGGAGGTCGCTCCTCCGTCGGCCCGTGCGCGGAGGCGTGTTCGCTCGCCCATTCAAGGAGCGTTTTCACCCGATTCGTGGTGATCCGGCGGACACCGAGCGCCTCGAGCCGGGTGGCGTCCTCCGTACGGTCGACGGTCCAGGTAGACAGGGCGATCCCGGCTCGCAGGGTCCGTTCGGTCCAATCGGGATGCCGCAGCAGGATCCGGAAGTCGGGCACCAGTAGGGCACGGGGATCCCCTGTCACGTCCTCAAGCGCGTGGTCGAGTCGTGCCTCCCCCTCGACCACGTAGCCGAGGCCGATCGTGGGATCCATGGCCCGCAGGCGCCTCAGGAGCCGGTGTTCGAGGGAGAGGAAGGTGCAGCGCTCGTGGAGCCCGGCTTCGCGAACCAGGTAGAGCATGGCCTCGAGCGCTTCCGGGTTCGGAGCGGCTTTGATCTCGGGATAGACCCGATCCGCCTCCCGCACCGCATGGAGAGCCTCCTGGAGGGACGGGAGAGGCTCCCCCCGGAAGCGAGAGGAGAACCAGGCGCCGGCATCGAGAGATCGAAGGTCCTGGAACGTCCGCTTCTCGACGGAACCTGAGCCATCCGTGGTTCGATCGAGCGTCGAATCGTGGAGGAGAATCGGGGTGCCGCAGGCGGTGACCCGAACATCCCACTCGAACGATCGAGCCCCGGCGTCGACGGCGGCCCGGAGAGCGGCGAGCGTATTCTCCGGAGCGACTTCGCTGAAGCCCCGGTGAGCGATGATCTCGATGGATCCTTCACAGCTCGTCACGGGGACGTGAGGGTTCTGGTGTCGACGACACGCCTCACGCCCCCGCGGCGGCCGCTCGGCTACCCGACCAACTCGATCGGCACACGGATCCGGTAGTCCTCCCATTCCAGGATCATCGTCGCGGAGTCGCCCATCTCCTCCTCGAAGCGCACCGTTAGGGTCTCCACGTGCTGCGGAGGGTGCTCACGGGGGACCACCGCCTCCCCGACCTCCTGCGCCCGGACCTCCTCGTCGATGGCCAGGCCCCAGTGCTCCGTAGAGCGGCTGATGAAAAGCTGCCACTCCTCCTCACCGGGGATCGTGTAGAGGGAGTAGGCGCCGGGCTCGAGGCCAATTCCAGCCACGAGCGCATGCGTGGTGAGGTGGATCATCGTGGGCTCGTTCGCCCCCGTCCTCCAGAGTTCCCCGTGCGGCACCGCTTCGCCCCCGATCATCGTCCGGCCGCGAGCCGACGGCGCTCCGTAGCAGACCTTGACCGTCTCTCCCGCGATCTCGACCGACGCGGAATCGAGCGGGCTTGCACGCCCCTCGACGTCCATCCGGGGGCTCACCTCGCATTCCGGCTGGTGGATCTGTGGGAGAGGCGCAGTGGCGCTTTGACCGCCGTCGCCGGAGAGGCTTCCCGCACCGAGCGTAACCACCGCGAAAGGAAGGGCGAGGAGCAGCCAGGCAGTCGTCTTCCGCCCCGGCCGCCCGTTCAAACCATCACATCCGTTCATCGTGCCTCCTGTCAGGTCTATGAACCCGGATTTCGGTGGACCGCATGCAGGGTCGGCAGGATACCGAAGATCCCAGTACACCGAAACCAAGCTATCACCCGAGTCCCAGCGTACGCCATGGAATGTTGGGTCGTGCCCCCCGGTCGGGACAAGGGGGCGCTTACTCACAGGTTCGCGCTCGGGTGGGGCTATGTGCGTTCCCGGAACCGGTCGGGGAGGAAGGGGCGTGCAGGCGTGGACGGCGTCCGGCCGAGGATCAGGTCGCGGAGGAGGTTTCCCGTCACTGGAGCGAGAAGGATGCCGTTTCGAAAATGCCCGGTGGCGTAGAAGAGGTCGTTCACCTCGGGGTCGGGACCCAGAACGGGCAGGCCGTCCGGCGTGGCCGGGCGTAGTCCCGCCCAGACCTCTTCGATCGCTGCGGTCCCGAGGGAGGGGAGGAGCTCGAGCGCGCCTTGCAGCATTCCCAGCACCCCTTCCGCCGTGACACGCTCATCGAAGCCCACTTCCTCCATCGTCGCCCCGACGAGAAGACGGCCGTCTTCTCGGGGAACGAGGTACACCTTCGAGCTCGCGGCCATGAGCGGAGTGGCGCATGCATCGGGCCGGAGTGCCACGATCTGGCCTCGGACCGGGCGGACGGGAACGCTTACGGGAACTCCGGGAACCCTCCCGCTCCAGGCCCCGGCGGCGACCACGACTCGCTCCGCGTGTCGGAGGATCCCGTCGTCGAGCCGTACCCCCACGACCCGGCCACTCTCGCACACGAGTTCCGATACCGTGCGCTCCATCTCCATGGTCGCCCCCGCGCGCTCCGCTGCGGACCAGAGCGCGGGGCCGAGGGTTCGGTTCTCGACCTGGTGATCCTCCGGAATCAACAGGCCTCCTCTGACCTTTTCGGAGATCCCGGGAATCCGGGTTCGGAGTTCCCCCGCCGAGATCCACTCCGTGCCAAACCCGTGGCGACGTCCCCATGCTGCCCGTGTTCGAAGCGCGGATTCCTCCCCCTCATCGAACCCCACGAGCACCTTTCCGGAAGCCCGGTACCCGAGGCGGAGTCCGGTCTCCTCTTCCAGGGCCTGAACGAACTGCGGATACATCCGGAGACTTCGAAGCGCGAGGTCCAGAAGAGGCCCTTCGTCCAGCGCTTCTCCGAGTGGTGACAGCATCCCGGCACCGGCCCACGTCGCCTTCCGGCCGGGCCGGCCCTCCTCGAAGAGGTGGACCACGACGCCTTCGAGCGCGAGGGCGCGGGCGACCGCGCACCCAACCGCTCCTCCTCCGACCACCACCGTCTCGCTCATCACCCGTTGCCGGCCTAAGTTCGTGTCCTGGTGTCGAGGGGTGTGCCCTTTCTGGATCCCTTCGAAGGTCCCGACGCACGGCCGTGATCTCGTGACCGCGCGCAAGAAGAGCCCCCGGAGGTCCATTGAGTTCCCGATCCGACGAATCCAACCACGAGCCCCCGGCCGGGGCATTCCGCTTCACCCATCCTGTCGACGTCAGGTTTCGGGACCTCGACCTGGGAGGGCACGTCCATCATACTCAGGCATTCGTCTACTTCGAAGAAGCTCGGGGCGCATATTGGCGGGATGTGACCGGAAGGAGCGACCCGGGGGAGATCGACTTCATCCTCGCGGAAGCTTCCGTTCGATACCATCGGCGAATCCTCTACCCACAATGTCTGCAGGTCGGGGTCCGGATCGCGGTCCTCGCGAAGAAGTACTTCGTCATGGAGTACGCGGTTCGATCCGAGGAAGGAGAGCGCCTCGTCACGGGAAGCACGACGCTCTTCATGTACGATTATTCGGAGGGCCGTACGGTGGCCGTGCCGGAGGAGGTCCGGAGCCGGATCGAGGCCCGGGAGGGAGGTCCCCTCCCGAGCCGGCGAGACGGAGGGGTCAGGTGATACCCCGCATCACCTCGGCGTCGTAGAGGTCGGCGACCCACTCCCCATATCCGTTGTGGACCAGCGTCTCCCTCTCGAGGTCCTCTCCGATCATCTCCTCCGTGCTCTGAGACCATCGGGGGTGCGGCACGTCCGGATTCACGTTTGAATAGAAGCCGTACTCGTCCGGCCGGAGGTCGCTCCAGAAGGTACGGGGTCGCTCCTGAAGGAACTCGATCCGGACCACGGATTTGGGGCTCTTGAAGCCGTACTTCCACGGCAGCACGAGTCGGATCGGAGCGCCGTGCTGCTTCGGGAGCGGCTCCCCGTAGATCCCCGTCGCCACGAAGGCGAGCTCGTTCATCGCCTCGTCCATCCGGAGCCCTTCATAGTAGGGCCACTCGTACCAGTCCTGCTCCCGCTGGCCTACCGCCTCGTCCGGACGGTCGAAGGTGATGAAGCGGACGTAGCGAGCCGTCGATCGCGGTTCCACCCTACGGACGAGCTCGTGAAAGGCGAATCCCGTCCATGGCACCGCCATGGCCCATGCCTCCACGCACCGGAACCGGTAGAGGCGCTCCTCCAGACCGATTTGCCTTTCGAGGTCCGCCACGTCGAACACTCCTCCGCGGTCCACCTCGCCCGTGATCTCCACGGTCCAGGGGCGGGCCTGGAAGGGACCCGTGTGCTCCCACACCGCGTCCTTGTCCGTGGTGAACTCATAGAAGTTGTTATGGGTCGCGGCGACGATCCGGTCCGTGAGGGGCCGGTCGAGGGTGAATCGGTCGGAGGCGTCCGCCGGGTAGAGGTCCCGGGTGGGGGTGTCCGGGATCGTGGCGAGCGGGTGGTCGGGGCGCTCCACCGCAACACCCTCCTCCCCCTCGCTCGAGGCTCCCTCCGAGCTCTGGCTACACGCTCCGAGTCCGACGGCGGCCACGCCCAATCCAATGCCTTTGATGAAGCGGCGCCGATTCCAATACACGCTCTCGGGTGTCGCCAGAGATTCCGGGAGCCTCCATCCTGGCGGCACGATGATGTTTGCCATAAGGATTCCTTCGAGTGTCGGAGACAGTTGACCCGTAGTCTAAGATGCCGGGCGTGCCGGGTCCAATCTCAACCCCCTCGAGGGGAAGCGGATCTTTTCCGACCCTGCGAATGTACTCGTAATTGTAGCCATTGTAGCCATTGTAGCCGGGCCCTCCGGGGTGGCCCTCCCGGCTCCGAAAGACGTAACATATATTATAAGCTTGACGAACCGGTCGTGAACGGTTTTTTTCGGGACCAAATAGGGCTCAGGGGGTCTTCCCATCATGTTGAACGGGTCTGTCGCCGTCGTGGTCCGGACGGAGGCATGGCCGCCGCAGTTTCAGGAGCAACGCCATGTCTGGACGCTTGAGCACCGGTATCACACTCTTCACGGTTCTGGCCTTCCTCGCCATCCCGCTCCTGCCGGGCCAGGCCGCAGTAGAAGCCCAGGCCAACCAGCAGTTCAGGGTGCTCGTGCCCGACCTTCAGCCCGAAGAGGGCACCAACAGCCGGTTCGGGGAACGCGTGGCCGAGCAGATGCGCGATCATATCGACGGGCTCGGGACCCACTCGGTGGTGCCGGAAGATGAGGTTCGCGACCAGCTTCGCGAGTTCGGCCTCAGCCGAGACGATCTCGATTGCATCACCGCCCGTCAGCTCGCCACACAGATCGACGCGCAGCTCGTGATGTGCGGCACGTTCGCCCGGGACGGCGACGATTACCGGTTCAGCGCCGAGTTCATCGCCGTGGAGTCCGGTGACGAGTTGGCGGTTGAGCCGAGCCAGGTGCAGCGGCAGCGTGGAGATGTGGCCGAAGCCGCGGACCACATCTTCTCCGAGTTCCAGGGGATCATCGACCGCACGCGCTACGCGGCGTTCTGCGCCCAGGACTACCAGAGCCGGAACTGGGACAGCGCGCTCGAGAGCTGCAACCGCGCCTATGAGCTGAATCCCGAGACTGTCTCCGTCCTCTTCGCACGGGCCCGCACCTTCATGGAGCTCGAGCGCTTCGAGGACGCGCTCGCCGATTTCGAAGCCGTCCTCGAGCAGGATGAGTACCACGAGGCGAGCCTCGAGAACGCGGGCTGGGTCGCGACCCAGCTCGAGCGCACCGAGACCGCCCTCGGATTCTACGAGCGGTACCTCGACCTGAACCCGGAGGCGACGAGCGTGCGTCTCCGCGTCGGGTACGACCTGGCTCAGGCTGGGGGTCACGAGGAAGCGCTCCAGCTCGTCCAGGAAGGCCTCGAGCACGAGCCCGACAACGTCGACCTCTGGGAGGCCGTGGGCGGATACGCCTTCCGTGCGGCGCAGAGCCGGATGGAGGAGGCGACGGCGGCCGATGGGGGGAATGCTACGGTATCCACGACGGTGGAGGATCTGTACGAGACCGCGATCGACGCGTACAACCGGGTGCTCGAGGAGAAGGGCGCCGATACGCCGACGAGCTACCTCGCGAACACGATCCGTGCCTACCTGCAGCTTGGCGAGACGGACCGTGCGATCGAGCAGGCGGAGCGGTCGCTCGCGGCGCGGGAGGACAGCCCGCAGCTTCACGCCCTTCATGCCCAGGCGCTTCACGACCTCGATGAGCATGACGCTGCAATCGAGGCGATGTTGCGGGTCCGGGATCTCGATGAGGATTACTCGAACCTGTACACGCGGCTCGGCCAGTGGAATCTGGAGAGCGGCAACGCGGATGAGGCGCTCGAGTATTTCCGTGAGTCCGTCGAGCGTGGAGAGCGCGACGAGAACCAGGTCGCGCGACAGATCTTCAGCGTGGCATATAACGGGTACATCCAGCAGGACCGTTACGAGGAGGGGATTGCCCTCCTGGAGACGGCAAAGGAGTTCCAGCCGGGCAGTGAGGTGAGGGGCGAGCTCGACTTCTGGCACGGATTCGCGCTCTTCCGGAGAGGTGAGCAGATCCAGGAGCCGCAGACGGTCGAGTCGGCCGAGCGGGCGTTGCCGATGTTCAATCAGGCCCGCCAGATGTTCGAGGCGGGTTCGGAGTACGCCGACCAGATGCCCCAGGTGAATCTGGACCAGTTCCTGGGCGCGGTCGACCAGTACGTCGAGATTCAGGAGCTCATCCTTCGGAGGGGTCGTCGCTGATCCCCTTCTGAAGGACATTCGCGGGCCCGTTCACGCCCGCTGATCCGCGGCGCCGGAGAAGTCATCCTCCGGCGCCGCGGTCGTTTTGTAGGGGTGGCGCGTCCCACCTCCGCTCGGTCTTCCCCTCGAGCGGGCCACTTTCCCAGCGAACGGAACTCTTGACGGGTTTCCCACCCGACCCCTAAGTTCGTCCCAATCGATACCACTCTTTCCCACTTCTACCCACTCGGTGCCACCGGTGAGCGGATTCCTGGGGCGGTACGAATACCAGATGGACCCGAAGGGACGGGTCAGTCTCCCTGCCGCGTTCCGCCGCGATGCGGAGGACGGCAGCTTCGTCCTGCTCCAATGGGAACGTCCCTATCTCACGCTCTTCCCACAGCGCGCATGGGAAACCGTGCGAGAGCGGTTGCTCGAGCACCGGAGGAGCCGTTCGGATGCAGGGCGCTTCCTCCGTCGGATCACATCGAATGCCGTCGAAGTATCCCCCGATAAGCAGGGGCGGATCCTGATCCCGTCCTGGCTGCAGGAGGCTGCGGAGCTGGACGGCACACTCCTGATGGTCGGGGCGATCGACCGGATCGAGATCTGGGATCCTGAAGCGTTCCGTCGGGCTTCGCCGGAAGAGTCGGCGGAGCTCGAGGATCTCGCAGCGCAGATCTTCGGATGATCGGACGGACGGAGAACGCATGGACAGGGAAGGAAGTTACCTCGAGGGCCGGGGCTACCACGCACCCGTTCTGGTGCGTGAAGTGCTCGACTACCTCGACCCGAAAGGGGAGGAATGGATCGTGGACGGGACGGTAGGGGGGGGCGGCCACGCCCGCGCCGTGCTGGAGCGGTGCCCGGGGTGCCGGGTGCTCGGAGTGGACCGGGACCCCGATGCCCTGGAGGCCGCCAAGAAGTCCCTGGGGGACTTTGGTGGCCGCGTGCGCCTCGTCGCGGGGCGATTCGATGAGGTCCTCGATCGTCCCGAAGCCCCCGATTCAGTGAGCGGCGTGCTCCTCGACCTTGGCGTGAGCTCCCACCAGATCGACTCCACTGCGCGGGGCTTCACGTTTCGCGAGGGAGCTCCTCTGGACATGCGGATGGAGGGGGCGGCGGGGAAGGGGCCCTCCGCGGCCGACCTTCTGAATCACGAGGACGAGGCGACGCTGACCCGGATCTTCCGCGACTACGGCGAGGAGCGCAGGGGCCGGGCCCTGGCTCGTCGAGTGGTGCGGCGCCGCACGGATCGGCCCTTCATGACGAGCGATGACCTGGTTGCGGTCTTCGCGGACGTGCTCAGACGGGACCCTCAACCCAAGGAGAAGGCCCGGATCTTCCAGGCGCTCCGGATCGCAGTCAACGAGGAGCTTCGGGCGCTGGAGGAGAGCCTCCCGCGCTTCCGGGAGCGTCTCGGCCCGGCCGGTCGGATCGTCGTGATCAGCTATCACTCGCTCGAGGACCGGATCGTGAAGAACGCCTTCCGGGAGTGGAGCCGCGAGTGCGTCTGTCCCCCCGCCCTCCCCGTGTGCCGGTGTCGAGGGCATGCCCTGGGCGAAGTGTTGACGCGGAAGCCCGTCATGGCTGACGAGGAAGAAGTGATGCGGAATCCGAGGTCCCGGAGCGCTCGACTTCGGGCGTGGAGGAAGGCGGCGTGAAGATCTCAGGCCTCACTGTCATCGCGCTTTCGACGGCCGCGCTGCTCGCGGCGCTCAGCTTCGTGACCTGGCGCCAGTCGAGGGCACTGGAAGCGCTGGCTGAGTGGGACGGGCTCAGGCGGGAGCTCTCCCTCGTACGCGCCGAACAGGGCGAATTCGCGCGGCGGATTCAGGTTCTGGAGAGCAGGGGGCGGATCGTCCCTGAAGCGCGGGAGCGGCTGGGCATGAAGACGCCGACTGCCTCGGAGATCGTCATCCTTCCGGGGGGGGCGCCATGAGCCGGCCCCCCCTCGCAGGGGGATCCCAGAAGCACGACACCCGGGTTGCCTTCCGCCGTCGACTCCTGCTCGTGGCCTGGCTCGCTGCGGCAGTCGTCATCGTCTGGCGCGCGGCTGAGCTCCAGGTGACCGAGGTCGCGGCATGGAGGGCCGAGGCCGATCGCCAGCACCGCACTCAGGCGGAGGTTCCCGCTCCTCGGGGCACGATCCGAGACCGGACGGGACTCCCCCTCGCACTGAGCCATGAGACCTTTCGGGTGTCGGTGGCTCCGCACGAGATCGCCGCTGGAGCGAACGGGGGGGACGAGATCGCCGGCCGCCTCGAGGGCGCCCTGAACATGTCTCCGGAGGAGGCCCGCAGGGTGGTGAATTCGACCCGGCGCTGGGTGGTCCTGCCCGGTCGGTATCCGCCGATCGTGCGGGAAGAGCTCGCAGGCGTGACGGGAGTGTACGTGGAGCGGGAACTCCGGCGGTTCCGGCCCCACGGAGAGCTCGCGCGTGCGGTTCTCGGCGTCGAGGTGGATGGTATGGGGAGGGGCGGGGTAGAGCAGGCGTTCGAGGAGATCCTCCACGGTGATCCCGGTCTCGAGGTCATGGCCCGGGACAGCGAAGGGCGACCGATTCCCGGCGATGCGTGGACCGTGCGGCCGCCCCGCTCCGGAGGGGAGGTCGTCCTCACGCTCGATCTGGACTTGCAGGAGATTGCCCACGAGGCGATCGCGGAGGCCGTGGAGAAGACCGGGGCACGGAGTGGGGATCTCCTCGTTACCGATCCACGCTCGGGCGAGGTCCTCGCCATGGTGTCTCTCAAGGCGGACGGATCGACCGACCTGTCCGCCCTCCACTCCCCGTACGAACCGGGCTCGACGCTGAAGCCCTTCACCGTGGCCGGACTCCTCGCGGGCGACTACGCCACGTTGGGGGACTCCGTGGATACCGGTGATGGCCGCTGGACGTCCCATGGGCGCACGATCACGGATGTGCAGGCGGTGGGGAAGGTGACGCTGGAGCACGCGCTGCGGGTTTCATCGAACGTCGGAATCGCCAAGCTCGCAGAGCGGTTGACCCAAGACGAGCAGTACGAGGTCCTCAGGGACTTCGGGTTCGGTGTAGCCACCGGGATGGGGCTTCCTGGGGAGGCCTCGGGGCTCCTGCGGCGACCGGCCGGATGGTCTCGCCAATCGTCCGCAAGCCTCGCGATCGGATACGAGATCGGGGTCACCCCCCTCCAGATGGCGATGGCCTACGGGGCGCTCGCGAACGGCGGCCAACTCGTGCAGCCCCGGATCGTTCGGGAGGTCCGGAACCCGGACGGAACCGTCGCGGAGGAATTCGAGTCGCGGACGATCCGACGCGTGATCCCCGAAGCAGTGGCGCGGGACATCAACGCCTCTCTCGTGGGCGCGGTCGAGGACGGCACCGGCTCCAGGGCACAGCTCACGACGTTTGCAGTCGCCGGCAAGAGCGGTACGAGCCGGGCGTATGGAAGCCATGGAGGTTACGAGCGCGGCGGGTACTATGCTTCGTTCATCGGGTTCTTTCCCGCGGACGACCCACAGTTGCTCGTCTTCGTGAAGCTCGAACGGCCTCAGGGGGAGTATTACGGTGGCGCGACCGCGGCGCCCGTGACTCGCGCCACGATGGAAGCGGTTCTCGCGGCACGCCATCCTCCGATCGACCGAAGCGCATTGGCGAGGGTGAGCCGGCCTTTGCAGCGTACCCTCAGCCCCGCTCCCACGTCGGGCGTGACCCTTGCCTCGACTGGAGCCCGGCCCGCTGATCCGGGACCGGTTTCCCCAGCGCCGGCCGAAGCGAGGGGCGGCGATGCGAGGCCGGTTCCGGAGGTCCGGGGGCTTTCGCCGCGGGTAGCGGCGCGGCGTCTCCACTCCCAGGGCTTTCGAGTGATTTGGAACGGCGGCGGGTCGATCCAGGGCACCGCACCGGCTTCCGGGGAGTTTCTCCTTCCCGGAGACACGATTCGTCTTCTCTCGGCTGCGTCCACCGGCCCTCCCGGACGAAGCCCGGCGGGGAGCGGCATTCGAAATGAGTGAGAGCGGTCTTTCCCTCGGGCGGGTCCTCGACGTCCTCCGCGCCGCCGACCTTCTCCTGGAAGCGTCGGTGCCGGAGGATACTCGCGTTCAGGGGGTGAGTCAGGACTCTCGGACGACCGGCTCGGGCGACCTCTTCCTCTGCTGGGAGGGGACCGAGCACGACGCGCACGAGCACCTTCCCGAAGCAGCGGAGAAGGGCGCCCTCGCCGCGGTCGTCGAGCGGGTGGTTCCCGATGTGGACATCCCGCAGATCCGGGTACGTGGCGGCCGGCGTGCCGCCGCTCTCGTGGCCGACGCCTTCTTTCGGTCTCCATGGCGGGATCTCTTCATGGTTGGAGTGACGGGAACGAATGGGAAGACCACGACGGTACTGCTTTGCCGGCACCTTCTCTCCCTCCGCGAGCCGACAGCGGCGCTCGGTACGCTCGGGATGATCGGTCCGAACGGAGAACCCCATCCGGGCACGGAGGGGCTCACCACGCCCGGACCCGTGCAATTGTCGGGTTGGCTCCGTTCCCTCGCGGATGAAGGCGTGGAAGCCGTGGCGATGGAGACGTCCTCGCACGCGCTCGAGCAGGAGCGTCTCGATGGGATCGGGTTCGACGTTGCCGTCTTTACGAACCTGTCCCAGGATCATCTCGATTACCACGGCACGGAGGAGGCGTATCTCCGTGCAAAAGCCCGTCTCCTGAAGCTCCTTGCTCCGACCGGCGTCCGTATCGTGAACGGTGCCGATGCCGCTTGGGAGGCGCTCCCTCCGCACCCAGGTCGTCGACTCGTCTTCCGGATCCTCGAAGATGCTGAACGAGAGGGTCCCGGCGAGGATGCCGGCGGCAGCGATCAGGACCTGGTTGCACGCGGGGTGCATCTCGGCGCTGAGGGAGCATCGTTCGTGCTCGAGCACCAGGGAGAGCGAGAGCTCGTCGAGCTCCCCCTCCTCGGCCGGTTCAACATCGAGAACGCCCTGGGCGCGGCAGGAGTCGCCCTCACACGCGGGCACCCCCTCGGCGAGGTGGCGCGCGGCCTTCGGGAAGCCCCACAGCTTCCAGGCCGGCTGGAAGTGGTGCACCGTGGTGGATTCACGGTCGTGGTCGACTTCGCCCATTCGCCCGCGGCTTTGGTGCGTGTGTTGGAGGCGCTCCGGCCCCTCTTCCCGGGTCGGCTCATCGTCGTCTTCGGAGCGGGTGGGGACCGGGATCCCTCGAAGCGAGCTCCGATGGGCAGGGCGGTCTCCGCCGTCGCCGACCTTCCGGTCGTCACCTCGGACAACCCCCGTACCGAGGACCCGGAGGCGATCATCGATGACATCGTCGCGGGCATGGGAGGGCTTCCCTACGAGCGTATCTTGGACCGACGAGGAGCGATTGCCCGTGCGCTCGAGGTGGCGCGCGATGGAGACGTCGTCCTCCTCGCCGGAAAGGGGCACGAGCGGGCCCAGACGATTGGTCGAGAGAAGGTGCCGTTCGACGAGCGGGAGATCGTCCGGGACTTTCTCAAGCGCCGTGGGGCAGGATGAAGCCGGCGTTTCGGTGGACGGGAGCGGCGGTTCGAGAGGCTCTGGATTCCGCTCCATCCGGAGACGAGCTCACCTTCTCGGGGGTTTCCACGGACACCCGCTCCCTGGCCGAAGGCGATCTCTTCGTCGCATTGAGGGGTCCTCGCTTCGACGGCCACGATTTCCTCGAGGAAGCCGTCTCGAGCGGGGCTTCAGGGGTGGTTGTCGAGGAAGGCTCTGAGGTGCCGGTCCGCACGGCGGTGTTCGAGGTGCCGGACACGCTGGTCGCGCTTGGACGCCTCGCGCGTTTCCGGCGGCGCAGTCTCGGGTGGACCGTGGTGGGAATCACGGGGAGCGCGGGAAAGACGACCGCAAAGGATCTCCTTCGGGCCGCGCTCTCCCGTTCCTTTTCCGTACACGCCACGCGAGGAAATCGAAACAACCGCGTAGGTCTACCCCTGACCCTCCTGGAGGCGCCGGAGGAGAGTCAGGTGGTCGTGGCGGAGATGGGCACGAACGAACCAGGTGAAATCGAGATTCTCACGGCGATCGCAGAGCCCGATCTCGCTCTCCTCACGACCGTGGGAGAGGTCCATCTCGAGGGGCTCGAATCGAGAGAGGGAGTGTTCCTGGAGAAGCTCGCCCTGCTGTCCGGGCTCCCCGAGGACGGATGGGCGGTCGTGGGCGATGATCCTGCGGATCTCCCGGTACGTGCACGTGGCGTCTTTTCCTCCACGGTAGTGGCAGGGCTCTCTCCCGCCGCCGACCCGCGGTACCGGCCCGACGAGCTGGAGATGCGCTCGGATGGATGCTACCGCTTCCTTTGGCGAGGGAACTCCGTTGGACTCCTCATCCCCGGCCTTCCGGCGGTGCGCAACGCGGTGCTCGCCCTTGCTGTGGCGGATCGCCTCGGGGTTCCTTCGGCGAAGGCTGCGGAGGCGATCGGAGGGGTGCCGGCGCCGCCTCTTCGGGGGGAGACGCGGCACTTCGGCCGGCTCACGGTCCTCGTGGATTGCTACAATGCGAACCCCCAGAACATGCGGGCAGCGCTCGAGCTTCTGAGTGCGGTGCCGGCCGAAAAGGGGAAGGTTGCCGTCCTCGGAAGCATGCTCGAGCTCGGCGCGGCCTCCGAGTCTCATCATCAGGAGATCATCGCCGACGCGGCCCGGCGCTCGTTTCAGCTGGTCCTCTTCGTGGGAGAGGATTTCGTCCGTGCGGCTACGTCCCTCGGGGAGGACGTGAAGCCGGCGTCACGCGTCCGGACCGTCGCATCCACCGAAGAAGCCCTCAACATCCTGGAAGAGGAGCTTTCCGGTGAGGAGCTACTTCTGCTCAAGGGGTCCCGTGGGATCGCCCTGGAGCGACTGCTTCCCCACCTCGAGGAGAAGTGGAGCTCGAGCACCCAGCACCACGGCTCTGGGGGCGAGGCCTGATCATGTTCTTCCACTTCCTCCCCCAGTTCACCGAGTATCACATCGTCTTCAACCTCTTCACGTTCATCACCTTCCGGGCGGTCGGAGCGGGTGCCACTGCGCTCGTGCTCGCCTTTCTGCTCGGGCCCAGCACGATCCGGTGGCTGCGGCGGCTTCGGGTGGGAGAGGTGGTGCGCACCGAAGGCCCGGAGACGCACCTCAAGAAGGCGGGAACGCCCACGATGGGAGGGACGCTGATCGTGCTCGCCGGCGCGATTTCGACGCTTCTGTGGGCGGAGCTCACGAACTGGTACACGGCCCTTGCGCTCCTGTCCCTCGTCTGGATGGGAGCGATCGGGTTCATGGACGACTACCTCCAGGTCGTCCAGGGTCGCTCGAAGGGGCTGGTCGCTCGCTACAAGATGGTGGGGCAGCTCAGCTTCGGGCTTCTCCTCGGTCTCTTTCTCGTACTTCAGCCGATTTCTCCGATCCCCCCGAACTGGACGATGGTCCCCTTCTTCGACACCTGGTACGCGCACTTCTGGGTGCCGGCGTACGTAGTCTTCGTGGCACTCGTCGTCTCCGGCAGCTCGAATGCGGTCAACCTCACGGACGGCCTCGACGGACTCGCGGCCGGGCTCTCGGCGATCGCGCTCGGAACGATCGGCGTCTTCGCCTATCTCGTGGGCCGAGTCGATACCTCGGCCTACCTGGGGCTCTTCTACCTGCCGGGCTCGGGCGAGCTCTCCGTCTTTGCCGCGGCCCTCGCCGGGGCAGCCGTCGGCTTTCTCTGGTTCAACGCCCCACCTGCGGACGTCTTCATGGGCGACACGGGATCCCTTGCCCTCGGCGGCGCCCTCGGCGTGCTTGCGATTCTGCTCAAAGCGGAATTCCTCCTCGTCATCGTCGGCGGCGTCTTCGTCGTCGAAGCGCTCTCCGTCTTGGTTCAGACCTCGTACTTCAAATGGACGAAACGGAGGTACGGGACGGGGAGGCGCGTATTCCGGATGGCTCCAATCCACCACCACTTCGAGAAGCTGGGGTGGGCCGAAACCAAGGTGGTCATCCGCTTCTGGATTGCCGGAATTCTGTGCGCGATGGTGGCCTTCAGCACCCTGAAGATCCGTTGACGGGGGAAGAGGGATCGTGGAGACCGTCGCAGTGATCGGGCTCGGAGCGAGCGGGGAAGCCGCCGCCCGATTGGCCCTCAGCCAAGGAGGAAGCACCTATGTCTCGGATCTGCGTTCCGATGCTTCGACTTCAACTCGTGCGGAGCGGCTCCGCGCCCTGGGAGCCGTCGTCGAGTTGGGCTCCCACGACCTGGCCCGGATCACAGCGGCCGGAACCGTCGTGGTATCCCCGGGAGTCCCGCCAGACGCTCCGGTGCTCAGGGAGCTCCGCGAGGCCAGGGTCTCCTGGATCTCCGAGCCGGAGTTCGCCGTTCGGTTCTACGAGGGTCCACTGATCGCAGTGACCGGAACGAACGGCAAGACGACGACGGCTGCTCTCGCGGCGCACCTCCTGGAACGATCGGGCGTCGACGCTGCCCTCGGGGGGAATGTCGGCTCGGGATTGGCTCCGGCTGCGTCGGAGCTCGCGTTGAGGCCGCGCCCGCCGAAGTGGTACGTGCTGGAGCTCAGCTCCTTTCAGCTTGCCGGCGTGGAGCGGTTGCAGCCCGATATCGGGGTGGTGACGAACCTCTCCCCGGATCACCTCGACCGGTACGCATCCGTCGAGGCGTATTTCAGCGACAAGGCCCGCCTGTTCCAGAACGCCACTCCTCGGAGTCGGTGGGTGCTCAACGGAGACAGCCCCGACGTGCTTTCCCTCGCCGGAAACGCGGCGGGTGAGCGCTTCTTGTTTTCCCGGATGTCGCGTCCGAAGAGGGGGGCCTTTCTTCGCGGAAGTCGGCTCGTCCTGACGGATGTGGCGGCCGAGGGGAGCGGAGAGGAAGAGCTCCTCGATGCGGAGGATCTCTCGCTCCTGGGTGACCACAATGTGGCGAATGCTCTCGCAGCGGCGCTCACCGCCCGCCTCGCGGGAGCGGATGTGGAAGGAATTCGTGCAGGCCTGCGCGCCTTCCCGCCCCTGCCGCATCGCCTCGAGCCCGTGATCGAGCGGGACGGGGTGCTCTGGGTCAACGACTCGAAGGCCACGAATGTGGAGGCGGCTCGAAGCGCCGTGGAGAGCCTCGGGCGGCCGCTTGTCGTTCTGCTTGGCGGGAAGGACAAAGGAGAGGATTTCACGTCCCTCGCAGAGACCCTGAAGGGTCGGGTACGCTACGCCGTGCTCTACGGCGAGGCGAGGCGTCGGCTCGCGGAGGCGCTCGGAGCGCAGGTCCCACACCTGAAAATCGAAGGGTCCTTCGAGGACGCCGTGAGTGAGGCGGACCGGGTCGCGAAGGCGGGCGACGCGATCCTCCTGGCGCCGGCTTGCTCGAGCTTCGACATGTTCCGCGACTACGAGGAGCGCGGGGAGCGATTCGCCAGCCTCGCGAGGGGATCGGAATGACGCCGCGGGCAACGGACGTGGTTCCCGAGCGGCGGCCCTCCCTCGCCGGCACCGGCGCCGGGGTCGGGAGCGGGTGGGAGCCTGCGGCGCTGATGGGCGCCGTCCTCCTCCTCCTTTGCTTCGGGCTGGTGAACCTCTATAGCGCGAGTGCGTTCCTCGCCCAGCGGCAGAGCCTCCCCGACTATTTCTACGTGGTTCGACAAGCGGGTGGAGCAGCGGTTGGTCTCGTCGTTCTCGTCCTCTGTGCCTGGATCCCCCACACCTGGTGGAAGAAGGCGGCATGGCCGGTCCTGTTCGTGACCTGGGTCTTTCTCCTCCTTCTCGTCCTCCCCTGGACGCATGAGATCGCACCCGAGGTGAACGGGGCACGTCGTTGGCTCCGGCTGGGGGTGGCGTTTCAGCCTGCCGAGTTCGCGAAGGTAGCCGTGGTGGTCTGGACTGCGGCCCTGGCGGTGAAGAAGCGGGACGAGTTCGCGAGCTTGAGCCGGGGCCTCCTTCCCTTTCTCATCATATGGGCGGCGATCATCGTTCCGGTCCTCCTTCAGCCGGACCTCTCGACCTCCTTCGTGCTTGCGGCGCTCGGCGCTCTCGTCGTGTTCACGGGCGGAGGGAGAATCGGCCACTTTCTCTTTCTTGGCATCCTGAGTGCCCCCCTTCTCGCCCGGGAGCTCGGCTCCGGGTTTCGGGTCGAGCGGATCCTAGCCTTTCGGGACCTGGAAGCGCACACCGCCGGGGCCGGATACCAGGTGCATCAGTCCTTGATCGCGCTCGGCTCGGGAGGTCTCGGCGGGGTCGGCTTCGGGGAAGGGCGCCAGAAATTCGGCTTCCTCCCCGAGCCCCACAACGATTTCATCTTCTCCATGATCGGTGAAGAGTGGGGACTGATGGGCGTTCTCCTCCTCGTCGGCCTGTACCTCGCGATCGTCGTGGTGGGCTTTCGCATCGCGGGGCGTGCGAAGGATGCCTTCGGACAGCTCCTGGCTGTCGGGTTCGCCAGCTTGATCGCCCTCCAGGCGTGGCTCCACATGATGGTCGGACTGGGGCTCGTTCCGCCCACGGGGCTTTCCCTGCCACTCGTTTCGTACGGTCGGTCCAACCTCGTGGTGACGCTGATCGCCGTCGGGGTGCTGATCTCCATAGGGCGCGACACGACGAAGCCCGAGCCTCTGCCCCGGCGGGCGGCATGAAGACGCGGGACGAGGTCGTGGCCGTCTTCTCCGGGGGCGGCACGGGTGGACACCTCTATCCCGCCTTGACGCTCGCTGAGGCCCTGAGGGCCCTCCGGCCCGACCTTCGCGCCTACTTCGTCGGAGCCGAGAGGGGCGTCGAGGCAAGGGTGCTCCCCGAACGGCGGCTCGAGCATACGCTGCTTACAGTTGAGGGCTTCCGGCGGGACCGGCCCTGGGCCAACCTTCCGGTTCTCAGGGCTCTCCTGCGCGCCCTCCTGGAGCTCGGCCGCCTCTTCCGGAGGCTCCGGCCTCACCTCGTGGTGGTGACCGGGGGCTATGCGAGCGGTCCGGCCGGCCTCATGGCCGCCATGATGAGGATCCGTCTCGTGGTGCAGGAGCAGAACGCGGTTCCCGGCCTCACGTCGAGGGCGCTGAGTCTCTGGGCGCGTGAGATCCATCTCGCCTTCCCCGAAGCCCGTGATCGCCTGCCCCGGCCGGCGCGGCGGCGGGTCCGGATTTCGGGGAACCCTGTGAGGCCTCCGACGGGACTCGGACGACGAGAGGCGGCGGGCCGGTTCGGGCTGGATCCCCACGCGTTCATCGTCCTCGTGGTCGGCGGGAGCCAGGGATCCCAGGCACTGAACCGCGTGATGCTCGAAGTCGCGAAGGAGGTCGCTGCGGGCCGCCTCTCGCAGGCTGCCAGGCTCGAGATCCTCTGGGCTACCGGACCGGCCCACGAGGAGTCCGTGGTCCGGGAGCTGTCGGATGCAGGGGCCCCGAAGTGGATCCGAGCGACCGGATACATTGAGGAGATCCCGGATGCGCTCGCCACCGCTGATCTGGCGGTGAGCCGTGCCGGAGCCATGGCCACCTCCGAGTTCCTCGCCTGGGGAATTCCTGCGATTCTGGTGCCACTTCCGACCGCGGCGGCCGACCATCAGTCTCGAAACGCGGATGCGCTGGCCGCCGCGGGTGCTGCGATCCACCTCTCCGAAGACCACCTCACACCCGAGGTGCTCTGGAACGAGATCATCCGCCTCGCCCGTGACCGCTTCCGCCTCGATGCGATGGCGGCGGCCGCCCGCGAGCGCGGGCGACCGGATGCCGCGAGCGAGATCGCGCAGGCTCTCGCTCGCCATCTTCCCCCTGCTGCGGGGCTGGAAGAAGGGCAGGGGTCATGACGAGCGTCGACATCCGTCGGCTGATGGAGCGTGGACCTCTCCACTTCGTGGGAATCGGTGGGGCGGGGATGTGCGCGCTCGCCGAGGCGGTGCTCCGGGCCGGAGGGCAGGTCACGGGGTGCGACATGAAGGCAAACGCGGCAACGCACGGACTCGAAACGCTCGGAGCCGAGATCCACGAGGGTCATGACCCTGCCCACGGGGAAGGCGCAGCGGCCCTCGTCGTGACATCCGCCGTGCCCTTCGACCACCCGGAGATCACCTACGCGAAGGAGCGGGGAATACCGGTCATCAAGCGGGCGGAGGCGCTCGGGAGTTGGGTCGGAGTGGGACGGGTGCTCGCGATCGCAGGGACCCACGGAAAGACGACGACCTGCGCGATGGTCACCGAAGTGATGATCCGCGCCGGCGCGGATCCGACGGCGTTCGTCGGTGGGCGGGTTCCTTCCTGGGGCGGAAACCATCGTCCGGGTGGGGACGATCTCTTCATCGTCGAAGCGGACGAATTCGATCGGTCCTTTCACGCCCTCGCTCCCGACGTTGCCGTCGTTACGAACCTCGAGGCCGACCACCTCGACATCTATGGGGACCTCGAGGGGATCCGTCGTGCCTTCGTCGAGTTTCTGGGCCGGGTCTCGGAGGAAGGCGCGGTGATCGCGTGCGGAGACGACTCGGAGCTCGGACGACTGCTGCCCCGGCTCCATACGCCGAGCGTGACCTATGGACTGGGCGCAGGGACTCGGCTCAGGGGATTGGATGTGGAGCTGGGGTCCGAAGGAAGCCTCCTGAGGGTCCTCGAGGAAGGACGGGACGAGGGGGAGCTGCGAGTCGGTGTCCCGGGCATGCACAATGTGCTGAATGCGCTGGGAGCCGCCGGGGCAGCCCGCCGCCTCGGAGCACCCTGGGACGCCGTGCGCGAGGGTCTCGAGGGCTTCCGCGGAGTAGCCCGGCGGTTCGAGTGCCTCGGAGAAGAACGTGGGGTGGCGGTGGTCGACGATTACGCCCATCACCCGAGCGAGATCCGGGCTTCTCTCGCTGCGGCCCGCGTCGCGTTCCCCAGGCGAAGAATCGTGGCGGTCTTCCAGCCCCACCTCTACAGCCGGACCCGTGACTTCCTCGGAGACTTCGGAGACGCCCTATCCGCCGCGGACACGGTGTGGGTGACGGAGGTCTTTCCGGCACGTGAAGACCCGATTCCCGGGATCGACGGGCGGGCCGTGGCGGAGGAGGTGACGGCCAGCGGTCGCGATGACGTCCGCTTCCACTCCGACCTCGGATCCCTGCCGGGCGCGTTGGCCGACCACCTCGAACGCGGGGACGTGTGCTTGACCCTCGGCGCGGGCTCCATCGAAGGGATCGGCCCGGAGCTCCTCCTTCATCTTCAAAACGGGGGCGAGCATGCGTAAGGAGCGTCGCATCTTCTTCCTCCTGGTCACGGCTGCCGTGTCCGGGATGGTGCTCGCAGGTATCCCGGAGTCGGCAGCGAACCTGGAGCTCTTCCATGTGGACCGGTTCGATGTGGAGGGGGGACGGCACCTTTCCTCGGAGGAGGTCCGGAGCATCGCGGCGCTGCCGACCGGAGCTACGATCTGGGACTCGACCGATCCGGTCGCCGAACGCATTCAAAGTCACCCGCTCGTCCAGGATGTGAGGGTGCGCCGGCGCATCCCCTCCACGCTGCGGGTGGAGCTGCGAGAACGGGAGCCCGTCGGGCTCGTCGCCGGACAGGTGCTCATGCCGGTGGATGGCGAAGGGAATGTGCTTCCTCTCGATCCGGCCGATCTCCGCCTCGATCTCCCGCTGCTGGCGCCCGGGGCGGACCGGGAGGAAGACGACTCGGACGAACCGGTGCCCACCAGGGTGGCGCTCCTCGCTTCCGAGCTCGTTCGGATCGGAGACCTGGACCCCCACTTCGCCGCACAACTGTCCGAGATTCGTGCCGGACCGGATGGAGGGGTGATCCTGAGCCTGACGGATCCGCGCGTCGACCTCACGTACAACCCACCGCTCCGGCCCGGGCGGCTCAGGGAGGGCCTCCTGGTCCTCGCCGACGCGCTGGAGCGGACGGAAGACGCAGCACCGACCGCCTTGGATCTCCGTTTTGGAGATCAGGTCGTGGTTCGTTTCACGAAGAGCACGGGGAACTGACGATGCGTTCGAACCTGGTAGCAGGCCTGGACATCGGAACCACGAAGACCTGTGCCGTCATCGGGGAGCTCGTGGGGGATCAGAGACGCCGCCCCGAGCTCAAGGTCCTCGGCGTGGGCCAGGCTCGAACCTCGGGCATTCGCCGTGAGGTCGTCACCCACATCGAAGAGACGACCGACTCGATCAAGAAGGCGATCAGCGAGGCCGAGTTGATGGCCGGGGTGTCGATCGACCGCGTGTATGTGGGGATATCGGGCGACCATATCGACGCTCGTTCGTCGATGGGGATCGTGGCGGTGAGTGACGACGAGATCTCGAAGAAGGACCTGGACCGGGTTCACGCGGTCGCGCGCACGGTGGCCCTCCCGCCCGACCGGGAGCTGCTTCATGCGATTCCGCAGGAGTACATCGTCGATCACCAGAGCGGGATCAAGGACCCCATTGGCATGACCGGAACGCGTCTCGAGACGGACGTCTACATCGTGACGTGTGCGAGCCCTGCGGCGAACAACATCCGGAAGGCCGTCGGTCGCGCCGGCTACCGGGTTCAGGCGTTGGTGCTGAACACCCTGGCCTCTGCCCGAGCGGTTCTCACCGAGGACGAGAAGGAAGTGGGGGTCGCGATGGTGGAGGTGGGGGCGACGACGACGCAGCTCGCCGTCTACTTCGAAGGGAAGATCAGGCACGTGGGTCTCGTCCAGATGGGGGGCGACACGGTCACGAACGACCTGGTGAAGGGACTGTCGATTCCGTTTGCGGAGGCGCAGCGCGCAAAGGAGCAGTTCGGCGTCGCCTTCGCCCAGCTCGTCGACCCACAGGAGACCGTGGAGCTTCCGGGACCGGCACCGGGACAGAAGCGTCACGTTGCGCGTGAGCTCATCGCCCACATCGTCGAGCAGCGCCTGGATGAGATCTTCGGCCTGGTGCGTCAGGAACTGGAGGACCGTCAGCTCGTCGGGCAGCTCGGTGCGGGGGTCGTCCTCACAGGAGGCACCGCGGCCCTCCAGGGGGTCGTGGAGATGGCACAGCAGGTCTTCGCGGCACCCGTGCGGTCCGGGATTCCCGGCGAAGGCCTCACCGGCCTCGCAGACTCGGTCCGGCGGCCTCGTTTCGGGGCCGTCACCGGGCTTGCGCTCTATGGAGCCGATCGTTTCCACGAGACCGGGGAGGGTGTGTCGACGCTCTCGTCCGGGCTCGCTTCGAAGGTAGGCGGGTGGATCCGCGAGTTCTTCTGATGCGGGGCCCCATGGATGGAGTTGGACACGAAGCGAAGGAAGGGCAGGATGAACCTCTCACAACGGAGGACCAGATGATGATCTTCGAATTCGAAGACAGCGCGGCGCGGAACGCCAACATGAAGGTGGTAGGTGTCGGTGGTGCCGGAGGAAACGCCGTCAACCGAATGATCGATGAGGACCTGGAGGGTGTCGAGTTCATTTCGGCCAACACGGATGCCCAGGCGCTGAAGAACTCGTGCTCCGCGGTGACGATTCAGCTCGGTAAGAAGCTGACGCGGGGACTGGGTGCCGGTGCCCGTCCGGAGATCGGTCGCCAGGCGATTGCCGAAAGCGAGGAGGAGGTTCGAAAGTCGCTCGACGGCGCCGATCTGGTGTTCATCACTGCGGGGATGGGTGGCGGAACCGGAACCGGAGCGGCGCCGATCATCGGTGACATCGCCCGGGATCTCGGAGCCCTGACGATCGCAATCGTGACGCGTCCCTTTGCGTTCGAAGGGAAGAAGCGAATGCGTCAGGCGGAGCAGGGGCTCGCTGAGCTGCGGCGTGCGGTGGACACCATGATCGTGGTTCCGAACGACCGGATCCTCTCCGTGGTGGGGAAGGGGACGAGCTTCAAGGCGGCCCTCAAAAAGGCGGACGAGATCCTCCTCCACGCGACACAGGGCATCAGCGACCTCATCCGCGTTACCGGGGAGGTCAACGTCGACTTTGCCGACGTCCGCACGATCATGTCCTGCCGGGGTCCGGCGCTCATGGGATCCGGATTCGGAGAAGGCGAGAACCGCGCCCAGGAAGCTGCTCAGGAGGCGATCTCCTCTCCATTGTTGGATGATGTGTCGATCCAGGGAGCCCGGGGTGTGCTCATCAACATCACCGGGGGCATGGACCTTGCTATTGACGAAGTCACCCAGATTTCGAGTATCATTCAGGAAGAGGCAGGCGAGGAGGCGGAGATCATCTTCGGAGCCGTCCACGCTCCGGACCTGGAGAACCAGATCCGGGTCACGGTGATTGCAACGGGGTTCGACGGTGGTGGAGAGGTCCAGGACCGTCAGGTGATCCGACCGGACTTTCGCCGCGTGGCGCAGCAGGGGCAGGTGTCCTCCGGAAGGAGCCAGGCCGCACCGCGCCCGCAGACATCCGGGCGGCCTCCGGTCCAGGAGACGCTCGAACTGGAGCGGAAAGTCGCCGCTGGGGCTGGCGGCGCGGCTGAGAGCGTCGTACCGTTGAATCGGTTCCCGGACCGTGTCGTTCGACGCGATCAGATTGGGGAGCTGGACATTCCAACCTTCATCCGGCGACAGTTGGACTGATGGACTGAGGTGACGTCGCGCAGGATGACACGTGAGCACCGAACGGTCACGAGGGACGGATCGGATCGTGCCGTTGATGCGGTGAGGGGGCTGAGGCGCAATGGATTTTCGTCCCGGATCTTCCCTGGGGACCTTCCTGGGGGTGGGCGGTTTGGTGTTCGGATTGGGGTTCGTCGTTGCCGGGCCGCCCTCGTTCGCGGACGTTCCGGATGCAGGCGGTCTCGAGCCGCTCTACGCGGCGGCCGCGGAGGACGTGGAGGTCGAGACGTTGAGCCGGGGTCAAACGCTCGGCCAGCTTCTCAGTCGAGCCGAGATCCCGCATTCGGACCAACAGAACCTCCTCCTGGCGTTCCAGGAGCACGCGAGTCCGCAGAGAATCCGTATCGGGACGGAGGTGACGCTTCGGTGGCGGCGAGGAGACGGATGGCTCCGGGGGGTCGACGTCGCCGTCAACCCCGATGAGGTCGTGCGAATCGAGAGGCATGAGCTCGGGTGGAACTCCAGCCTGATCGAGACGCCCGTCTGGACGGACACGGTCTACGTAGCGGGTGAGATCGAGCGGGATCTCTGGAGCGCCGTGGTGCTGAACCCGGACCTGTCCGAACTCCCGAGGGGCGACCGCGCGCAGCTCATCGACCTCATGGACCGGATCTTCCAGTGGCAGGTCGACTTCTCGCGGCAGATCCGCAGGGGCGATCATTACCGGCTGGCCTTCGAGCGGAAGGTGCGGCCGGACGGATCGATGCGAGAAAGCCGCGTCCTCGCTGCGGAGCTCGTGAACCAGAACCAGCCCTTTCACGCGATCTGGTTCGACATGGAGGGAGAGGGGGAAGGGGGCTACTACGATCTGGACGGCGATTCGGTTCGGAGGGCGTTTCTCACGAAGCCCCTCGAGTACCGACGGATCTCGTCGGGCTTCAATCCGAATCGGTTTCATCCCGTGCTCCAGGAGCGACGACCACACATCGGTGTCGATTACGCGGCTGCGACCGGCACACCGGTCATGGCCACGGGTGATGGCGTGATCACGGTGCGTGGCCGCCAGGGTGGGTACGGGAATCTCGTGGAGATTCGCCACGCGAACGGCTTCATGACCCGGTACGCGCATCTGAACGGATTCGCATCCGGGCAGCGTTCCGGTCAGCGGGTTTCCCAGGGGCAGGTGATCGGCTACGTCGGAATGACGGGGATGGCGACGGGGCCGCACCTCCACTACGAGATGCACCGGGATGGACGGCCGATGGATCCTCTCAGCGTCGAGATTCCCGCCGGGGAGCCGATCCCGCCCGAGGATCGTCAGCGGTGGCGTGAAGCGAGGGACGTGCATTTCGCGATGCTCGAGACACTGCCGGGAGCCCCCGGGGTGCGGATTGCGACGCGAGATGATGCTGAAGAGGAACACGCCGGGGGGTCAGAGGACGAGTGACTTCGGGTCGGTCCTTCCGCCAGGGCGGCGGGGGCCCCAAAGCCGCTGACCCGCCTTCCCAGATCGGAGGCCTGAGGAGCCTCGAGCAGCCGAAGGCGCCGCTCCGACCTGCCTCATGACGCCCGGGCTCCTACTACTCGGTCTCGCCGGGGCCGTGCTGGGCGCGGTGGCGGTCCGGACCTACCTGCGACACGAGCCACCCGTGCGTGGGCGAGGGTTTCTCGCGGGACTTCGGGTCGGGGTGATCCTTCTCGTCCTCCTTCTTTTCTGGAACCCTGCTGTCCGTGCACCGATGGAGGCGGCGGGACCCTCTTGGTACGTCATCGACGGGACCCTCGGGATGACGGCTCTCGACCGTGAGCAACGCTCCCCGTGGCACCGGGTCATCGACTACGTCGATGCGGGAGAGAGCGGGACTGCCTCCCTGCTCCTGCTGGACGAGAGTGCGGCCCGAGCGTTGCCCGAAGAGGCGCTCCTGGCGCACGAGCCGACCCGCCCCGGAAGCGAACTCGCGGATGCGGTTCGGTCCGCGCTCGAGCGTGGAGCCTCTCAGGTGACGGTCCTCTCCGACCTTCGGGTGCGGGACCGGGAATCCGTGACTCGTGCGCTCGGGCGCGTCCCCGTCCGGTTCGTCGAACTCGCGGGAGAGCCGCGGAATGCGGGGATCCTCCGCTTCGAGCTCCCGAGGTCGATCGAGTCGGATGCGCCGGTGGAAGGTGTGATCGAGGTCTTTGGGGAAAGTGCCTCCGCGGCCGATTCAGTCAGGGTCGAGGTCCGGGAGGAGGATGCGCTGGTCTTCTCGGAGTGGCTTCCCCTTCCGCCGATCGGAGCGCGTGAACGGATCTCCGTCGAGTTGCCTCCGCCGGGAGGGGAAGGGTCCGTCCGCTACGAGGCCCAGGTGGAACTCGAAGGCGATGGGTTCCCATGGGATGATGTAGCGGTCGCGTACGCAGAGGTGGACAGAGATCCTGGAGGCGTCGTCCTCCTCTCCCTCCGGCCGGATTGGGAGCCGCGATTCCTCCTCCCGGTCCTCGGCGACGCCACGGGGCTCGAGGAGCGGGGGTATCTCTCGGTTGGGGAGGGTCGCTTTCTCCCACTCGTCTTCGAGGGCACGGCGGCGGAGCCCGTGGAGGAGGGAGAGGTCAGGGAGGTCCTCGAACGTGCCGAGTTGCTCGTCCTGCACGGGATCAGCGGTGATGCCCCGGAGTGGGTCGCCGAGCTTGCCACCACGTCCTCCAGGCTCCTTTTCCTTCCAGCGGACCGGGCGGCCGCTGACCTGGGGGGGCTCGTGACGGGGCCGGCTCAGGATGGCGAATGGTTCGTCGATCCTCTCGTTCCGGCTTCCCCGGTAGCCCCCTACCTCGGCGAGCGCATCCAGGGGGGAGATCGCCTTCCCCCACTGAGTGGGGTTCTTGCTCTGGAGGAGGCGCCTCCTGGACCCGTCCCTCTCGTGGCACGGAGGGAGGCGCGTGGTGAGCCGCAGGCGGTGGTGGTGTTCCGAGAGGAGGATGGGAGGAGGGTGGCTACCGGACTTGCGCAGGGGTACTGGCGGTGGGCGATGCGTCCAGGAGAACACCGGGACACCTACCGGCGATTCTGGGCCGGCGTGTCCGCATGGCTCGTCGCCGGGGATCCCATGACAGCGGCCGCAGAGGTGCGCCCAGAGGAACCGGTCCTTTCCCCTCACGACCCGGTACGGTGGGCCGCGCCCGGACGCGCGGGGGAGGAGGTGCGGGTTCGGATCCGAGCGTCCCCTGCATCCCCCGGTGACGAGTGGGCGACCGATACCGTTCTCCAGGTGGACGCGCCGGGACGTTTCGAGACGTCGCGTCTTCCATCGGGCACCTACGAGTACGATGTGGAGGCGGCCGGAGAGCCGGAGACGTCTCTCGGGTCGGGACGATTCGATCTCCTCGTCCGGTCTCTGGAGCTGTCGGTCCCCGTGTGGGAGCCCGAGGAGCGGCAGGAGCTTCGAGCGGAAGGCGCCGCGCTGCCGGCGGAGGACGGTCGTGGACTCCGGACGCATCCGGCACCCTGGATTCTCCTCCTCCTGCTCCTCTGCACGGAGTGGGTCGGGAGGCGACGGCTTGGGCTGCGCTGATCCCTGCAGCGTCGGTGCGGATCGGGGAACCCCTTCGTGGAGCCGGGGATCCAAAGGCGATATTCATGATCGATGACGGGCGAGGAGGGTCGGTTTCGAGATGAGGTTGTTCCGGAAGAAGGAAGAGCAGCGGAAAGGGTTCTGGAAGAAGGTCGTGGATCTGGCCCTCACGGATGTCCGCGTCGTGGTGGATGGGATGGATCACGAAAGTCTGGAGTCCCTGGAGGAGAAGCTCCTCTCCGCGGATTTCGGCGTAGGTGCGACGCTCCGGCTCGTCGATCATGTGGAGGAGCTGACCCGGCGAGGGAAGGTGCGAGACCAGAAGGGACTCCGCGACGGGCTGGCGGAAGAGGTGGAGCGGCTCCTGGGCGCAACGGGCTCCGACGAGCTCGCCGAGGCCGCAGAGGGTCCTACGGTCTACCTCATCGTGGGCGTGAACGGTGTGGGCAAGACGACCTCGATCGCAAAGCTGGCCTGGCATCTCCGCCAGGAGGGGCTGACCGTCCTGCTCGCCGCTGCGGACACCTTTCGGGCAGGGGCGACGGAGCAGCTCAGGATCTGGGCGGACCGGGTCGGTGCGGAGTTCGTCGGGGGACAGGACCGGGGAGATCCGGCCGCGGTGGCCTTCGATGCGATTGACGCGGCGCGTGCGCGCGGGATCGATGTCGTCCTCGTCGACACTGCGGGTCGCCTACATACCCACCGAAACCTCATGGAGGAGCTTCAGAAGGTGGATCGGGTGATTCGACGCAAGATCGAGGGCGGGCCTCACGAGACGCTGATCGTCCTTGATGCCACCGTGGGGCAGAACGCGGTCTCGCAGGTTCGCTCCTTCCGTGATGCCGTGGAGCTCACGGGGATCGTGCTTGCGAAGGCGGATTCGACGGGACGTGGCGGAATCGTCGTCGCTCTTGCCCAGGAGCACGGGCTGCCGGTGAAGCTTGTGGGAACGGGTGAAGGGATGAAGGATCTCGAGGCATTCGATCCTCGAGCGTTCGTGGAGGGAGTCTTCGAGGAATGACCGTCTCGTCACTGGACCGCCCGGTCCAGTTCGTGAAGGGCGTCGGCCCCCAACGTGCCGAGGTGTTCGGACGCCTCGGGATCCTCACCGCACGAGACCTCCTGTACCATGTGCCGCGACGGTACGACGACGCCTCCACCCTTCACTCCATCGACAGTCTCCAGGTCGGGATGGACGCCAGCATTCGCGGTCGGGTGCGAAGCTGCGGTGTGATCCCCACTCGTTCCGGGCTTCGGATCTTCCAGGCCGTGGTGGAGGACGAGAGCGGGATGATCACGTGTGCCTGGCCGGGGCAGCCCTGGCTTTCCCGCCGCGTCCGGAAAGGAGATCGGATCCTCGCGACGGGACCCGTGAAGTTCTTCCACGGACATCAGCTCCAACCCAAGGAGTTTACGATCATCTCGCGGGGGCACGGCGAGGAAGGAGGTGGAGTCGAACCGGAAGGGGGACGGATCTTCCCGACGTACCCTGCGGGCGAGGACCTGCCGCAGTGGGTTCTGCGAGGAATTCTCAGCCGGAATCTGGATGAGCTCCTCGGGCAGGTGGGCCCCGAGGAGTATCTGACGGAAGTCGAGCGCGAGCGCCTCGAGCTTCATTCCCTTCCGGAAGCTCTCGGACGCCTCCACCGACCGGAGCGGATGATCGAGGTCGAGGAGGGGCGGAGGCGGCTCGCCTGGGACGAGCTCTTCTTCCTCCAACTCGTACAGGCGAAAGTCCGGCACCGGGACACGATCGAAGAACCGGGCACCGGTTTCGAGCGGACGAACCATCTCGTCCGGCCCCTTCATGAGGCGCTTCCCTTCGACCTCACCGGCGCGCAGACGCGGGCCCTCAGGGAGATTTTTGGGGATATGACCTCCACGCGTCGGATGAGCCGGCTTCTCCAGGGGGATGTGGGCTCGGGAAAGACCGTGGTAGCCGTCTTCGCGATGCTTCTCGCGGTCGAGGCCGGGTATCAGGCGGCGCTCATGGCGCCGACCGAGTTGCTGGCCGAACAGCATGCCCGCACGATCGAGGCCCTCGTCTCCCCGCTCGGCGTGAACGTCGTGGTCCTGACCGGTCGGATAGGGGCCTCCGAGCGACGGAAGCGGCTGGAGACGCTCGCGTCGGGTACCGCCGGCATTGCCGTGGGGACGCATGCCCTGATCCAGGAGGGGGTGCAGTTCCACAGGCTCGGGTTCGCAGTCGTAGACGAGCAGCACCGGTTCGGAGTCCGGCAGAGAATGGTTCTGGGGGAGCGCGAGGAGCGTCCGGATGTCCTCATCATGTCTGCGACGCCGATTCCTCGTTCACTCGCGCTCGCGCTCCACGGCGATCTGGATCTGACGGTCCTCGACGAGCTCCCTCCGGGACGGAAAACGGTCGAGACGCGCCTCTACCGCCCCTCCGAGCGGAAGAAGGTGTATCAACTCGTGGAGTCCGAGGTGGAGAAGGGACGGCAGGCGTACATCGTGTACCCCCAGGTGGAGGAGTCGGAGAAGACCGACCTCCTCGCGGCCACCGAGGAGCATGCCCGCCTCAAGGATGAGGTCTTCCCTCAGCACACGGTGGGCCTGGTGCATGGTCAGCTCCCCTCCGAGGAAAAGGATCGGGTGATGCGCGCTTTCCTGGCCGGGGAGGTGGAGGTCCTCGTAGCGACCTCCGTCGTCGAGGTCGGGATCGACGTCTCGAACGCGACGGCGATGGTGATCGAACATGCCGAGCGGTTCGGGCTCTCTCAGCTCCACCAGCTCCGCGGCCGGGTCGGACGGGGCGGCGAGCAGAGCTGGTGTATCCTCGTATCGGAGCCGGGTGAGCTGGCCCGGGAGCGGCTGCGCGCCTTCGAGGGAACCTCCGACGGATTCGAGATCGCGCGCGCCGATCTGCGCATCCGGGGACAGGGGGACCTCTTCGGAGACCAGCAGCATGGGCATGACCCCATGCTCCGGTTCGCCGACCTGACCCGGGACGAAGACCTCCTGGTCACGGCGCAGCGCCGTGCCAGGACGATCATCGAAGCGGACCCGGAGCTCGAAGCACCGGAGCATGCCGCGCTTCGGCGGCTTCTCCTGGGACGGCACCAGGAGCGGATGAAGCTCTGGAAGGTGGGTTAGGGAGGCGCTCGAGCTCCTCCCGGTCGTGGCCGATGGATTGCGCCCCGTCAGAAGAGGCCGAGCAGGATCCCGATCCTCACGACCGATTGCGAACGCGGGGCTTCCGTGAACTCGTAGCGTGCCTCCGCGAACCCTCCCAGACCGCCCAGCCTCACGTCGATCCCGGCTCCTACGCTCAGGCCGGAGCTGTTGATCGTGAGAGCATCTCCTCCTGGAGAATAGCGGCGGTGCGCGAGCCCACCCGAAATGTAGGGCCGGACCACGGGAAAGATCATCCGGAAGTTCGCATCGAGCGTGACTCCCTGGAGGCCGCATCCTGCGAGCTCTCCGCAATCGGGAAAGAAGTACTCTCCCGCGGCCATCAGGTCGATCGGGATGAGAGGGAGCTGGATCCCGCCCCTAAGTCCCACACCTCCGCTCCCTCCGAAGAGCTGCCCGGCGTGTATGGCGTGCCCCCCGCCTCGGAACTGGGCGTCCGCGTCGGAGGGGGCGGCGATGAGGAGGAGGACGGTGGACGTGAGAACCGCGTGGAGCGTCCGCTGCATGGTCTGGGTCCAGGTGAGAGGGGGGTCGGGTCGTTTCCGATGTCGGGCGGGCGAGAAGATATCAGTCGTGGCCCCTCCGGTCACGCCACCCCGGGATCGTTGGCTCATGATTCCTCATTGATCCCCCTCGAGGCCTCCCCTACCTTCCTTCGCTGGATCCAACCCGGACCGGCTGCCCATGCGTTTTCCGGCTGCCCGACCTCCGCGAGATCCGGATCCGTGCCTTCACGGCGACCACGTTGCATTCCAGGTGAGGCGATGAGGAGCCCAATGAGCGGGAGCGAATACACGGAGGTCAGGGACCTTGCAAACCATGCAGGGGCCGAGGTCACCGTCGGCGGATGGGTGGAGACGCTGCGTGTGCATGGAAAGGTGGCGTTCGCCGTCGTGCGGGACGGAACGGGGCTCGTCCAGTGCGTGGTGGCCCGAAAGGATCTCGACGACGCGACCTGGGAGCTGGGGACGACGCTCACGCAGGAATGCTCCGTGTCCGTCACCGGGGAAGTGAAGCCCGATGCGAGAGCTCCCGGGGGTCAGGAGCTGCTCGTGCGGTCCCTGCGCGTGATCGGCAAGAGCGAGGACTATCCGGTGCAGCCGAAGGAGCACGGAGTGGAGTTCCTCATGGATCACCGGCACCTTTGGCTCCGTTCCACGCCCCAGCGAGCGGTGCTTCGGGTCCGCTCCGAGGTTCTCCAGGCGATCCACGACTACCTCTACAGGGAAGGCTTCACCCGAATCGACACGCCGATCCTGACGGGGTCGATCGGGGAGTCCGCCGGTACCCTCTTCTCCACGGATTACTTCGGGGAGACGGCCTATCTGGCGCAGACGGGGCAGCTTTACGTGGAGGCGGCGTGTCCAGCCTTCCGGAAGGTGTACTGCTTCGGCCCGACGTTCAGGGCGGAGAAGTCGAAGACGCGCCGTCACCTCACCGAGTTCTGGATGGTGGAGCCCGAGGTGGCGTTCGCGGACTCCGAAGCGAACATGCGCCTTCAGGAGGATTTCGTCTCCTATCTCGTGGAGCGTGCTCTGGATCGTTGCGCGCAGGAGCTCGAGCTCCTGGAGCGGGACACCTCCACCCTCGAGCGGGTTCGCCCACCGTTCCCCCGCCTCTCGTATTCCGATGCCGTGGCCGTGCTTCAGGAACGGGACAGCACGATCGAGTGGGGAAAGGACCTCGGAGGTGCGGACGAGACGATCCTGGCGGGGCTCCACGATCTGCCCCTCTTCGTGCACGACTATCCGAAGGAAGCAAAGGCCTTCTACATGAAGGAGAACCCGTCGGACTCGCGGACCGTGCTCTGCAACGACCTGCTCGCTCCCGAAGGCTATGGGGAGATCATCGGGGGGAGCCAGAGAGAGGACGACGCGGACCGGCTTTTGGCGCGAATCCGGGAAGAGGAGCTTCCGGAAGCGGCGTATGAGTGGTATCTGGATCTTCGTCGGTACGGCACCTTTCCCCACTCGGGATTCGGAATGGGGGTCGAGAGAACGGTGGCGTGGATCACCGGACGCCCACACGTGCGGGAGCTCATCCCCTTCCCGCGCCTGATGAACCGGCTGACGCCATGAGGCGCCTCGTTCTGGATTTGAACGACAAGAGGCCCATCTGGGCGATTCCCGGGTGGGCGGTGGGCGACGTGCGAGCGTCGCTGCCCGAGGACTGGGAGGTCCACGTCGCCACCACGCCGGCTGACGGCTCCGGAGACGGGGTCGGGGGCGGACATCCCGAAGTGCTGCAGGCGGTGTCGGGTGCCGAGGTCTATGTGGGCATCGGTATCCCGCCGGAGATCCTCAGGGCCGGCGGGGAAACCCTCCGTTGGGTGCATTCCGGCGCGGCGGGCGTGGGAGGGTCGCTTACCCCGGAAATGCGCCGTGGCCGGGTCCTCTTCACGAATTCCGCAGGGATCCACGGGCCGCCGATCGGAGAGGCCGTCCTGGGGATGATCCTGCACTTCGCACGCGGGTTCGATTTCGCGGTCCGGGGGCAGGCGCGCTCCGAGTGGTGGACGGAGCCCTTCCTGCGCGCCGATACTCCCGTACGGGAGATCGCCGGGAGCACGGTCGGAATTCTGGGGCTCGGCGGGATCGGCCGTGAAGTGGCGAAGAGGGTGCGTCCCCTCGGCGCGCGGGCGATCGGGTGGAAGCGGAAGGCCGGGGACGCCGGCGAGGAAGTCGACGAGCTCGTCGTGGGCGAGGAGGGACGCAACTCGATCCTCGAGGAGAGCGACTACCTCGTCGTCGCCGTTCCCGAGACCCCCCTCACCCGCGGGATGATCGGAAGGGAGGCGCTTGGCCTCATGAAGGAGGGGTCGGTGCTCGTGAATGTAGCGCGTGGCGGGATCGTCGATTCGGTCGCTCTCGTGGACGCCCTGAAGGGCGGGCATCTCCGTGGAGCGGCGCTCGACGTGTTCCAGCCGGAACCTTTGCCCGAAGACCACCCCCTCTGGCAGCTCCCGAACGTGCTCATCACTCCGCACGTCTCCGCGGTGACCCGCGCGTTCTGGCGGCGGGAGACGGATCTCATCACCGAGAACGTGGAGCGGTACCTTTCCGGCCGACCCCTTCGGAACCTCGTGGACCTGGAGGCGGGCTACTGAGCCCGCTAGGAGTCCTCTTCCCGGCTCGTCATGGCCCTCTTCTCCTCCTCCTTCGCCTCGTCCCAGAGGACATCCAACGCTTCGAGGCTCGCCTCTCCCAATGCGACTCCGCGCTCCCGTGCCAGCGCCTCCAGCCGTTCGAAGCGTCTCCTGAACTTCGCGTTCGCACCTTCGAGGAGGACGGCCGCGTGCAATCCCGCGAGACGGGTGACGTTCACCATGGCGAAGAGGAGATCTCCGAGTTCTTCTTCGACCTGCTCCGTCTGCCCCACCTCGATGGCCTGATCCACTTCCTCCAGCTCCTCTCTCACCTTCGCGAGCGCTCCCTGCACATCGTCCCAGTCGAAGCCCACTCCGCTGACCCTCTCCTGGATGCGGTGGGCACGGAGGAGCGGACCCAGCCCGGAAACGAGGCCGTCGAGTACTCCTGTGGGGTCGGCGTCTTGCCGTGACCGCCGCTCCTGCGCTTTGATCACCTCCCATGCCACGCGCTCGCCTCCAAACAGGTGCGGATGCCGTCGGCGCATCTTCTCCTCGAGAACCCGGACGACTTCGTCCCGGTCGAACGCTCCTTCCTCCTCGGCAACGACGATCTGGAAGGCTACGTTCAAGAGGAGGTCTCCGAGCTCGGTCCGTCGGTCCTCGGGAGTGCCGTGGAAAATCGCTTCCGCCACCTCCTGGCTTTCCTCTAAGAGGTGAGGTACGAGTGAGCGGGCCGTCTGGGCGCGGTCCCACGGGCACTCCCTCCTCAGGAACTCCACGAGGCTCAGGGCGCGGTCGAGGATTGGGCGGACCTCCGCTCCCGGCTCGGACGCACCCTCTCCGGCCGCTTCTTCCGGAGGAGGATGGTCGTCGGCTCCTGATTCGGATGGGCCGGCTCGCCCTCCATCCGACGTCCGTTTCGGCCCGGATCGGCCCTCTCCCATTCGAAGCGCTCCCGTGGAGGTTGATGCGCAGGGGCTGGAAGCCCTTGCTCCGTGGCTCTTTTCTCGCATCTTTCGACGACCATGTCAACGGAGGGACGGGCCCGCGCCTGGATCGAGATCGAGGGAGCTTCCCTCCGCCGCAACGCCGAGCGGATCAGGAATGCCGTGGGGCAGGGTCCGGATCTCATCCCGATGGTGAAGGCCGACGCGTACGGGCTCGGGGCGGGGCCGGTCGTCAGGGCTCTGGAGCCGCTCGATCCATGGGGCTACGGGGTGGCCACGGTGGAGGAGGGAAGGGCCATCCGAGCGCTCGGGATCGAACGGCCGGTGCTCGTGTTCAGTCCCACTCCCTCCGAATCCGTAGGTGCGGCGGTCCGCGAGGACCTGACGCTCACCCTTTCGGATCTGGACACCTTGGGAGTCGTGCGCGAGGCGGCGGAGCGGTGGAGCCGGGCTCCCGCCTTCCACGTGGAGATCGATACGGGCATGGGCCGCTCCGGCTTCGACTGGCGGGAGGCGCGGACGTGGGGCAAGAGCCTCCTTGCCCGAGCGGGTCGCGAGCGCTGGACGGGATGCTTCACCCACTTCCATTCTGCCGACGTCGAGGACGTCGAGTCCGTACGGATGCAGTGGCGGCGCTTCCAGGACGCCCTTGCCGCATTGCCCGTTTCTGCGGAATCGATGAAGATCCACGCGTGCAACAGCGCGGCGGCTCTCCGGACTCCCGAGTATGCAGCGGACGCGGTCCGTCCGGGAATCTTCCTCTACGGTGGAACGGCGGGACAGGCTCTACCGGAACCCGAGCGAGTGGTTTCGGTGCGTGCGCGCGTCGTCCTGGTTCGGGATATGGTTCCCGGAAGCACCACCGGTTATGGTGCGACTCATCGTGCGGGAGGCCTGGAGCGGTGGGCGACGGTGGCGATCGGGTATGGGGATGGGCTCCCCCGGGCCCTGTCGAATCGCGGTTCCGCCCTGGTCCACGGGCGGAGGGTGCCGGTGATCGGACGGATCTCGATGGACATGACGGTGGTAGACATCACGGACGTTCCGGAAGTGGCTCCCGGGGATGTGGTGACCTTCGTTGGGAGCGACGGAGGCAAACGGATCTCTCTGGAAGAGGTCGCGGACCTGGCTGGGACGATCCATTACGAGATCCTCACCGGGTTCACACCGCGGTTGCCCCGGGTCTGGCTTGATCAGGAGGGCGCGTGACCCGGTCGGAGGTGGAGGACGAGTTGGAGAACCTTTTCGCGCGGGCCCACGAGGTCCGGGCGCAAGCGTACGCCCCCTATTCGGGCTTCCGGGTTGGAGCAGCGCTGGAAGCACGAGGAGGGCGCATTCATTTGGGGTGCAATGTGGAAAATGTCTCGTACGGTCTGACCCTCTGCGCTGAGCGAGGAGCGATCTCGAGCGCGGTCGCGGCCGGAGATCGGAGCTTCGACCGTCTCGTCCTGGTGACGGACGGCCCGTTGCCGGTGACCCCCTGCGGGGCCTGTCGGCAGGTCCTCGCCGAGTTCGAACCGGCGATGGAGATCCATTCCGAAGCGGAGGGGGGCAGGCGAGCGACATGGAGCCTCGAAACGCTCCTTCCCGAGCGGTTTGTCGCGGATGTCGAAGGGCGGGCAGGGCGGAACGAGGTGCCGGAGTGACCGCTCGACGGCAGACAGCGCTCTGGGGCGCAATCGTGGTGCTGATCTCCTCGGGGTGCACCGATGCCGTGCCCACGAGCGAGGATCCGGATCTCATTCCCATTCGAGCAGAGACCTTCGAAGTGTGGCTGCCGTTCTCCGCGTTCGGGCAGGACTTCCGCGTCTTCGGCGGCTTCGGAGCCCCATCGGAGCTGAACCTGGGACTTGTCTCGCTCGACCGTCCGGAGGGATTCGAGTCCAGAGCGCTCCTCCGCTTCGGCGCCTTTCCCACCACCGCGACCGTCGAGGATGCGGAAGGTGAGACGCAGGTGGACTCGGCGCTCGCATATCGCTCGGGCCGCGTGGTTCTCCGGATGGACACCACGAGCATTCAGGGCGAACCACCGTTCACGCTGACTCTGGAAGCCACCGAGTCGCGCTGGCACGCCGGGTCCGCCTCGTGGGAGATGGCGATCGACACGCTGGGTGAGCAGCTGCCGTGGGAGGTGCCAGGCGGCGGCTCCCTCCGCACGGTTGGGCAGGGAGTGTGGGACCCGGCCGAAGCGGATTCCGTCATCGTGGACGTGGATTCTCTCGCGATCGCAGGCTGGGAAGATACGGAGGACGAGTCCCGGGGACTCCGGGTCAGTTCGGAGACCACGGGCGCTCGGGTGCGGATCAATTCCGCCGCCCTCCAGATCGATGCGGAACCGAGCGTGAACCCGGACACGACGGTGACCGTCGGGGCCGGCCTGCGGGAAATGACATTCATCTACCATCCTACGGCCGAAATTTCGGGGGATGCGGTCCGGGTGGGGGGCGCCCCCGCATTCCGCACGGTGTTCCAGCTCGACCTTCCGACGACGGTGGATCCTCCTGACCACCTCTGCGCCCGAATCAACTGTCCCTTGACCCTCACGCCTGATCTGGTGGTTTTCGCTTCTCTCCTGCTGGAGACGCGAGCGACGGATCCTGCGGGCCTCCAGCCGGCGGATACGCTCCTGATAGAGATGCGACCGGTCCTCGACCCGGACCGGCTTCCTCGCTCTCCTCTCGGAAGTGCGGCACAGTCCCGGTCCGTGCGGATGAACCCGCCGTTGTTCGGGGAGGAAAGCGGACAGCCCCTCGAGGTGCCGATCACGCCTCACGTGCGGGACATGCTGGAGTCTCGGGCCGAAGGTCGGACGGACTTTCCGAAGACCGTTGCACTTCTCTCCGCGTTCGAACCCACGCTTCCAGGGGTGGCGATGTTCGCCCGCCCGGGAGAGGACGGAGAGCCCCAGGTCCGCCTACTCATCACCGTCACCGAAGGGATCCGCCTGCCATGAGCCGAATCCCGGTCCTATTCGTTCTCCTTCTCCTCTTCCTCGCGGCTCCTTGGAACCCGGGCCCGCTCGAGGCTCAGTCCCTTCTGGGGGCCGGGGGCCTCGGGGTTCCGGTGGATCCGATGGATGCGCGTGCGCGGGCCATGGGATCCGGCGGCCCGGGGCTCTTTGGGTGGCACCTTTCCCCCCACGACCCTGGAGCCGGCGCGGGAATGAACCTTCCGTCCGTGACCGCGACGCTTCAGCCGACGTCGAGCCAGATGGTTCGAAATGGCGAGACCCTCGACGTGGGCGGAACCTACTTTCCTCACGTGGCCGTCTCCTACCCCTTTGATCGCGGGGTGCTCTCGGTCACCCTCGCGGGCGTTCTGGACCAGGAGTGGGATGCCCGTGTCGAGTCCACCATGAACCTCGCCGGCGAACCCGTGGTGGTCGAGGACATCTTCCGGTCCCGTGGAGGAGTTTCCAGCCTGCGGGTGGGCTGGTCCCGCCGAATCGGGACGACGCTCGGGGTCGGCGCCGCGTTGGGGACGTATCTCGGGTCGATCGATCGGGAGTTCAGCCGAACCTTCGACCAGGAGGCCGTGGGCGAGGATGTGGAGCCCTTCCGGGCGCGTGGACGTTGGAATGCCCGCGGGCTCAACGGATTGGCGGGGGTGACCTGGCAGCCATCGTCGTCGCTTCGACTCGGTGGCAGCATGACCTGGCCCGGTTCCCTCGAGATGCGTTCCGTGGATGGCGGGGAAGCGGAGGACGAGCGTGGGACGTACGACCTTCCGGTCGAGTTGCGGCTCGCGGCGAGCGGGAGGCTTACGTCTCAACTCGCAGTCTCCCTGGGGGTTGGAACTGCCGACTGGACCTCCACCGGGGAAGATCTTCAGGAGGGTGGAACGGTGGGGCGGGCCTGGAACTATGGCGGCGGCCTCGAGTGGTCGGCGATCCAGCTTCTCGGCCGAACGCTGCCGCTCCGGTTCGGGTATCGGGCGGCCGACCTTCCCTTCCTCTTCGAGGGGCAGGCGGCATCCGAGCGCTCGACCGTCGGAGGGATCGGGATCCACCTCTCCGATGCGGAAGCGATGCCGCTCGCCCGAAGCGATGTCGCGGTGGAGCGTGGAGACCGCGATGCGGGAACGTTCTCGGAGGAGTTCTGGCGGACCACCGTGACCCTGCGCCTCGCGGGCGGTTGAGCCTGGTTCGATTCGACGGGTTGTGCGGGGGCACCGGCCCCTGCTCGCCGGGGAGGTGGCGTGAAGGTCCACTATCACACCTTCGGCTGTAAGGCGAACCAGTACGACACGGAGCGCATGCGCCAGGAGCTCGAGGCGCGGGGTGCGGAGACCGTGTACGACCGGGCGGCTGCGGATCTCTGTGTGGTCAACACCTGCACGGTCACGAACCAGGCGGATGCTGGCGCGCGCAGGTTCATCCGGAAGGTGTGGAGGGAGAATTCGGACATCCGGATCGTGGTGGCGGGGTGCTCGGCTGCACTCCGGGCTCCAGAGTATCGGTCGATGGAAGAGGTCTTCGAAGTCGTCGAGGGTCACGACCCGGTGGCGGTTGCCGGAGCGGCGGCCGGGGGACCACCTCTGGCGCAACTCGGCACGAACCGATCGCTCGATGGGATCGACCTGGAGCCCGTGGGCGGGGAGATCCTGACCCGGCGCGAGGGGGCAACCCGGGGTTGGCTCAAGATCCAGGACGGGTGCGACCGCCAGTGCTCCTTCTGCGCCACCCGGCTCGCACGTGGGCGAAGTCGCTCCCGCGATCCTTCCGAGGTGGTTCGAGAAGCTCGCTCCCTCGCTCGCCGGCACCCCGAGCTCGTCCTCACCGGAATCCACATTGGACACTACGGGCGCGATCTCACCCCGCCCATCACGCTCGGCGGTCTCCTTGCGCGCCTCCTCGATGAGGTTCCGCAGGCGCGCTTCCGCCTCGGAAGCATCGAGGCGACCGAGGTGGATGAGGATCTCCTCGATCTTCTGGTCCGCTCGAACGGGCGGGTCGCACCTCACCTCCACATGCCGCTCCAGTCCGGGGCCGACCCGGTGCTTCGTCGCATGCGGCGTTGGCACACCCGGGAGATGTATCGTGCCCGGGCACTGGAGATCGCGGAAAAGTTCGAATTCCTGGGTCTCGGGGCGGACATCATCACGGGGTTCCCGGGGGAGACGGACGAGGACCACCGGGCCAC
>SKKN01000038.1 GCA_007121455.1 Gemmatimonadota bacterium
ACTTGCGGTGCATTTGGTTGGTCGCACTTCCAAATTATCCCGCAAGTCGGAGAATCGCTACCTCGGATGCGCCGCTTTCCGTTGTCTCACAAGGGCTTTCAGGTTTCCGGATGGGCACTAGCTCAGGTCGGTGCCGACGAGAATGATCCGGAGAGGCGGTACCGGATCGGGACCGCCTGGCATCCTCGAGGCGATCCCCTCTGATGGTGTATCGACAGGATACATTGCGACCTCGGGGCGGGCAGAAGGTCCCGCATGTGGCGCACGACGCGTTTTCAGGGGTGCCTGAAGGCGAATCGGCGCAGGGAGCACTTTCGTGGAACCCTGAGCAAGTCCCAGGGGCCAACGGATCGTCAGGATCTAAGAAGTGCCGGGCCGCGCGGGCGGAGGTCGCGGGGACTCGCCAGGATCACCGGAGAGGTGGCAGGGGCTAGCGGTGCGCGCCTTGGACGTGTGGGTTTCGGCGGCGGGGAGGGCGATGGCCCACTCGTCGCTCCGATTGCCGCTGCCCGGTCCGGAACCGGATGTCCTCGACCGAGGCCCGAGCGACGCACCGCGGGACGGTGCCGGAACTGCGAGAGCCAAAGGTCCGGGAGCGAACGCCTCATCGTGCTGGGATCCGAAAGGAGTCGTGGCCGATGCCGAGGCCCTACTCGTAGCGGTTGCCTCGGATACGACATGCAGATCGAGGGGCGGGGTGGGCCCGCCCCCTGCAGATGTCAGAGCCGAGAGAAGAAAGAGCACGCGCAGCATACCGATAAGGACGTCATGGTTGGAGTGAGCGTCAACACCTGAGTGTGCGAACGCCACGAGCGAAGGGCGGCTCTCACGTCCGCTCCGGCTGGGTCCGCCTCCACCTTCAACCCGGTGGCGGACCAACGGAACGATGACTCGCGGTAGGGCCCAGCCGCTTGTTCAAGAAGCTCGATGATCTGGAGTGGAAGCCGACCATCGGTCGGAACTGGATGACGACGGGTCGGCTCCTGAAGCACTGCACGGAAGCGTGCGGCCACACCATCAAGGGGTTCGTGGTCGACGGGTGGGGCGCGTACCGGTAGGGACCGACCTGCCGGAGGCTGAAGGAATGGTTCCCCGGGCCGAAGACAGGGAGTCCGTCTCGAGCGTTGAGGAGGCCCTTTGCCTTCTCGAGGAGGACGAGGCGCTCTGCATGGAGACATTGGCCGGGGTAGAGGACCACCGGCTTCTGAATGAGCGGCGCGTCGCCCCCTGGGGCGGTCCGGAGGTCACCCTTCTGCAGCACTGCAGCGGGATGATCTGGCATCTTGGGCAGCACAAGGGCCAGCGCTTCTACTGCCTGAAGGTCCAGGGCAAGGACCTGAACACGTTCCACCCGTGGATGGGTGGGGGGTAAGCGAGGGCTCCGGTTTCCCGCGCGAGAAAGTGGCTCGCGCGGAAGAGGTGTCGATCGGCCGTCCGAAGAACCGTTCATTTCTAAACCGGGAGGACTTCCATGGCCCGTTCCGTACAACCGGTTCCCGAAGGTCATCACACGGTCACGCCCTACCTGGTGGTAAGCGATGCCGACGCGGTGCTCACGTTCATCGAGAAGGCGTTCGGCAGAGAGACCCTGGGGCGTCACCGGGGCCCCCGCTCGGCCTGTTCCCGGTCGTCCTCCTGGAGGAAGCTCATGACGGGGCGGGCCATGAGCTCCACCAGATCCCAGTCCAGCGTCTTGCTCCATTCGTCGTTGAGGCGAACAAAGTGACCGTCAGCCAGGACGGCGAAAAGCTGGGGAGAGAGTTCAACACGGATCCTGCACGAAGAGGGTCGTTTTAGGATGCAAAACACCGCCTGGGGCCTTACCTTGCAGGGACTTCTGCCAGGAAGTACCCCCCAACGAGGGGAGGCACCCAGACGGTGCGCAGCCACCATACTTCCACGAGAAGCGGTTCCGGGCCGATTTTGAGCGATTCCGATACCCTGAAGCATCATCCACCGAAGGAGGGAACCGGGCGAGGTTCCGGGTTCGTCGGGCGCGCATGGCTCGGGGGAGAAGGGCCCTTGTGTTTGAAGCCTCTCACGATTGGGGTCCTTCTCCTCGTAGGGGCGTGCGACCTCCTCGGCCCAGATCGGGATCCCACCGTTAGGTTCGCCGATCCAGCCCTTGAGGCGGCTGTCCGGGGAACCATCGGGCTTCCGGAGGGACCGATCCATGCATCGGATTTGGAGGAACTCACCGTTCTTCCGGCGGAAGGGCAGGGAATCTCCGACCTCACCGGTCTCGAGCACGCGGTCCACCTCGAGGAATTGGATGTTGGCAGGAACCGGATCTCGGATCTTTCTCCCTTGGGCGGCCTGGTCCGGCTACGGTCGCTCGACGTGTGGGGGAACGAACTGTCGGACCTGTCCCCTCTCGACGGTCTTAGAAGCCTCGAAGAACTGGAGGGTTACAGTAATCAGGTTTCCGATCTATCGCCGCTCAGCGATCTGGAGCGTTTGAAGGTGCTTCGCCTCCGGGACAACCAGATATCCGATCTGTCTCCGTTGGAGGGGCTTCGCGATTCGGCGTCCGCTGACTCCTTGGCCTGGGGGCGGCCGTGCTCGGAACGGAGCTCGGCCTATTCCGGCACCGGCTCGCGTGAGCGCTGCCCGGATCGAAGTCTGGCCGGGAAGCCGAGGACTCAATTCCGCCCTGGGATATGACGCCGGGTCGGACCGCGTCCTGGTAGTGCTCTCGAACTTCAGCCCACCCGCTGCCATCGGGGTCGCCGAGGCGCTGGTCGATCTCTACCGCCGGCGAGCGGCCGACGCCCCCGCTGATCCGGCGGGGTGCGACCACTCCTGACTCAACAAAGCATCCGTCCGCACACCGGATATCAGACGGATTCGGCACACGTCCGGGACGTCGGGTTGGCGAAACACCTCGACGATCCGTATCTCATCCCGGGACCCTCGTCGTGGGGCCGGTACGCTCTCATCAGGGCGCCCGCATCGCCTCCGCCATGGCCTCGAACCCTTCGGCCACCGCGGACCACCCGGCGTCGAGGTCCACGGCCCGGCCACCGAACCACACGGCTTCCACCTGCCGCGTCGCGGTGATCTCACTGGTGGGATCTCCTCGCACCACGACGAGGTCGGCCTGAGCCCCCGGCTCGAGATGTCCCAGGGACGTATCGCCCAGGATCCCGGCGGCCACCGAAGTCGCGGCACGAAGGGCTTCGGCAGGGGTCATGCCCATCCGGGCGAGCGCTTCCAGCTCCTGGTGAAGCCCCCAGCCGGGCATCATCCCCGGCGCGGCGGGCAGGTCCGATCCGGCGCCGATCCGGGCTCCTCCCTCGTGGAGACGCCCGAAGAGCGCCTCAACGAGCCGGAGCTCCGCCTGGAGGGCGTCCCGGCCCATCTCGCCCATCTGTCGGGCCATCGCCCACCCGGCCTCGAGATGGGGCTCCATCCCCGCCAGTCCCGGGAGGTCGTCGAGAGCGAGCGTCTCGGGAGCTTCGGCCTGGATGGGCGTGGCTACGGTCGGCACGAAGGCGGTGCCGGAATCGACGAGGGCGCGGGCGATGGCGTCGAGAACGGCCTCGTCCAGCTCCGGGTCGAAGGGATCGCCGCCTCTCCGCTGGTACGCCAGAGCCAACCCGCTGAAGTGCTCCACCGTGGTCACCCCTGCCTCGGCGGCATCGACGATGTCCATGGTTGCCCCGCTGAGGCCGCGGGTGAACGCGGTCCCGATGTCGGCCGCTACCGGTACGCCGTGCTCCCGGGCTTCGTCGACGGCCGCGCGGAACGCAACGGGATCGATCTGCTCGTAAAGCTTGATGAGATCGACCCCCGCGTCGGCGAGGGCAGCCACCGCCGATCTGGCTTCCTCCGGATTCTCCACGATCACGGGCATGATCCGATCGAGGGACTGCCGGGCGGGGTGCCCCGGTTCGCTTCCTGGGAACTGAGCGAAGAAGGCATCCGGCCCATCCAGGAGAGGACCGCTGGCGAAGATGCGCGGGGCGTGCTCCGCCGATCGGAGGGCCCGGACCGTCTCGAGGTCGTTGTTCGCGTCCCGGATGGTGGTAACGCCGGCTGAGAGGAACGCTCCCACGTAGTGCGGGCGTGCGTGGACGTGGAGGTCGATGAGTCCCGGAAGGATCGTGGAGCCTGGGAAGGGGTGCACCGGGGTCTCCTCCGGCCACTGGCACGCTCCGGCCTCTCCCGAGCAGGCGACCCGCTCCCCGGCGAGGACCACCACACCTTCCTCGATGAGCGAGCCGTCGGAGCTGCGGAAGAGCCGGCCGGTCACGACCTCGGTCGCGTCCTCCACCATGACCGCCTCCGCTTCCTCGCCCGGCCCCGGAGGTGGGTCGCAGGCGGCGAGGAGGCCCGCACCGGTCGTCAGGAGCAAGGCCGGAAGCAACCTGGATTTCATCTGGAACGTCTCCCTTCTGTGGATGATCGAGCCGCCGGGGATGGGATCTGTCTCCGGTGGTGCAGGGCAGTGCCTCGATCCCCCCACGGAGTACCGCTCGGTTCAGTGAGGGCGCCCGGCCCGACGCAAAGCGTCCCACCAGGTAACACCATGACCACGATTGGGACCAGGCTCGGCGACGAGGGCGGCCAGCCTCGCCCGTGCGACTATGGGGCGGCAGGACCGCGGATGCCCAGCGCCTCGAGTTCCAGCAGGAGGCGGGGAAGGAAGCGGTAGGGGAGGGGAGCACCGGTGACCTGATCGACGGTTCCGGAAAGGATGAGGTCGAGATCCGGTACGTGGAAGAGCCAGGAGCCGGTGACGCCGGTGTGACCGTAGAGGGTGGGGGCCTGCTTGAACCCGGTGAACATGCGTGGCATCCTGAACCGGATCATTCCCAGCCCATACTCCGAGGGCCACCCAGGCCCAACGGGGCGGAGGCTGAGCGAAAACCGAAAAGGATTGAAGTGCTCCCTCATGAGGTGGGCGGTCGCGGCGTGGTCGAAGGCGTGGCCGTGGACGAGAGCGGCCATGAACCGGAGGGTCTCCTCTGTGGTGCTGTAGAGGTCTCGGTACGAGCGAAGGGATCCCGGCTGAGTGTCCAGGCGGTCGTCGCCCGCCCAGAACGCCGCGGGCGCCGGGGAGATGCCGGCCGCGGCCGGCGTCCCTGGAAGGAACGTTCGGGTGAGGTCGAGTGGGCGAAAGACGAGATCCTCGAATGCCTCCTGGAGTGGGCGTTCGTGCGTGCGCTCGATAATGGCGATCAGGAGCTGAAAGTTGGTGTCGGAATACTGGATCCGGTGCCGCCGGCCGTCGAAGGGGCGAGGAGGGTAGTCGGGGCTCCCGACGTCACGGACGAGGTCCGCGATCTCCTCGATCCCCCATTCCAGGTCCTGGTCGCCACCCACTCGCTCGAACAGTGATCGCTCCCCCTTTCGGGCGAGCACCAGGTACTCGGGGAGGCCCGTGGCATGGCCGAGGAGGTGTCGGACGGTGATGTCCCCGGTCCGATCTTCACCCTTCCAGCGGTGAAGTCCGGCCACCAGACCGGCGGGAAGGTAGTCACCCATGGGCGCGTCGAGGTGGACGCGGCCCTGCTCGTAGAGGCGGAGGACCGCGGTCGCGATGTAGAGTTTGGTCACGCTGGCGAGGAAGTAGGGTGTGTCCGGCGTTATCGGGGTCTCCGCCCCGTCGGCGGTCCCTTCGGCTCCGGTCCAGATCGGCTCGCCGGTGCCCGATCCCACGGCGACGATGGCGTGGCGTACGCCCCGCTTCTTCGTGAGGCGGCGCACCATCTCCTGCAGCCGGTCCGCTGCCTCAGTGGACACCTCATGCGTTTCCTCGATCGGCATCGTGCCTCCTCGGTCGTGAGTTCTGGTCAATGGGGCCAGGTGCTACGAGAGCCTGCTCTCCGCCTCCAGGGCTACGGTCTGGAGCAGGCGGAGGAGTTCGGCTTCGCCCTTTCTCCTTCCCCAGCGGTTGAGGCTTCGGAAGCCTGTGACTCCGCTTCTGCTCGATCCCGGCATCGTCGGCTGCATCCAAGACTTCGCGGAGCGAGTCGCTGCCTGTCTGGAGGGAGCAGAGGGCTGGCGGTTCGGTTCGGGCCCGCGCCTCCTGGGCCTGGAGCTCGGATGCCCGCTTCCAGAGGGTCCGGGCCTCAGTGTCGGGGATCTGGCGCGATGGTGTAGAAACGGCTATCCACTGTTCGCCGCCAGAGAGAAGGGAGGGTACCGGTCGGTGAGGAGGATGACCGCGTAGGAGACAACCCGGTTGTGCCACCGGAGAACCCCTTCGACGAACCGGAAGAGCGGCTCCGGATATCGGCCGGTGAAGAGGATGGCGAACCACGCGAGAATGACCGCGCCCGCGGCTCCGACGGAGAGCACGATCAGGACAATCACGTGGGGGAGGGCGAGGAGCCACTTGACGAGAGGCATCCATCGGCTGAGATCTCGCTCCGCTTCCGGGTAGGGGATATCGAGCTCCACGGATTGCCGCTCATCGGTCGAGGGATAGCGGTCGTCCATGAGTGCCAGGTAGGAGACGACCCGGTTGGCGAATCGGAGGAGCTCGACGTTCCAGTCGTACCACCACCGGGGATACTTTCTCCGGAAGACGATCATCAGGAGTGGGCCTGCCACGAGGAGTCCGCCGGCTGCCCACGTAGCGTTCGTCCCTTCGCCACCGCGTATGATGGTCGTGCCGAAGACGGAGCCGAGGACGATCGCGATGGGGATCGCGAACACGGGTCGGAGGAAGGTGCTGATCCGGTCGAGGTTCCGATCCGGATAGTCGACGGAGAAGTGAAGTGGAAAGCCGGGGAAATCTTGCATCGAGCTTTTCCTGGAGTGGTGTCGGTCGCTGTTGGTGTCCCATCATGGGCGCGAACGCTGGTGGGACGCCAGAGAGTCTTGCGGGGAAGGGGTGGGTGGACCTCGGGACGGACCGGGTCCTTTCGTATTCCTCGCGCTCGGGACGCTGCTGGTGCGGTATGGGTTCCTAACCGCGCTTGCCGGATTCGCGAAAGGGCGCGTCATGTCCCCTTGACGGAGTGTCGAGTTCTCCTATTATTCTAAATATGTCGAATACTCGAAGTATTCTGGAACGGCGGGCCCGGATGCTCAAGGCCCTGGGGAACCCGCACCGCCTGGCCTTGTTCGAGCGCCTGAGCCGTTGCTGTAAGCCGGGGACCACGTGCAGCACGAAGGACGAGATCCACCACTGCGTCGGCGAACTGGGCGAGGGCCTGGACATCGCCCCGTCCACGCTCTCGCACCACCTGAAGGAGCTCAATCGCGCCGGGCTCGTGGAGATGGAGCGGCGCGGCAAGGAGGTTCATTGTTGGGTGGAGCCGGCGACGCTGGACGAACTCGCCGGATTCTTCTCCGGCCCGTTTGCCTCCACGGAGGCCCGTCCGCACCGATCCCACACCCGAGGAGCGACCTCATGAGTACCCATACGAAGCACAATACCCACCGCCAGAGCGTTCGCAATGCTTACGCCCGGGTCGCGCAGGCCGGGGCCGAGGGCGGCTGCTGCGGCCCCGACTCCGGCTGCTGCGGCGTGTCGGACGACGCGACCGTGAACACGCTGATCTCCACGCGGCTCGGCTACAGCGCCGAAGAGCTCGCGCAGGTTCCCTCCGGCGCCGATATGGGCCTGGGCTGCGGCAATCCCAAGGCGATCGCGGCCCTCCGGCCCGGCGAGGTCGTCGTAGACCTCGGATCGGGCGGCGGATTCGACTGCTTTCTCGCTGCCCGCGAGGTCGGCCCGGGCGGCCGGGTGATCGGGGTGGACATGACCCCGGACATGCTGAGTAAGGCTCGCGGAAACGCCGACCGCGGCGGCTTCGACAACGTCGAGTTCCGCCTGGGTGAGATCGAGCAGCTCCCGGTCGCCGATTCGACCGCCGACGTCATCATCTCGAACTGCGTGATCAACCTTTCGTCCGAAAAGCCTCAGGTCTTCCGCGAGGCCTTTCGTGTGCTCAAGCCCGGGGGGCGCCTGGCCATCTCCGACGTAGTGGCCACCGTGGAGCTGCCCGACGAGATGCGGACCGACGAGGGGCTCGTCGCCGGCTGTGTGGGCAACGCATCCCTCGTCGCGGAGCTGGAGTCCACGATCGCCGAAGCCGGCTTCACCGACGTGCGCATAGCACCCAAAGACAAGTCCCGCGAGTTCATCCGGGACTGGGCCCCGGGTCGCGGGGTCGAGGACTACGTCGTCTCGGCCACGATCGAAGCGGTCAAGCCCGGGAGGTGACGGCAGCCACGAGCCGGTTCGCGGCTTCCTTGAAGTGACCTCGTCGTGCCTCCCTCACCTCCTGGCTGGGGAGATGCTCCTCGTGGAAGCCCACGACGGTTCGGTCGTTCCCCTTCGGTTCAGCCGGTACCTGGATGGTCGATGGGCGATCCCATTCCGGCGGCTTCCAGGTGATTCGCAGGCGATCTCCCTCACGCGCTACCCGCACCTCGCCTTTGGACCCGTCATCGAGCCGGTATCGCTCCCCCGGTTCGAGCACCAATTCGCCCGAAGCTCCGAGCCACGCCTCGATCCCTTCTCGGGACGTCAGCCACTCCCATACCCGCGCATGGGGTGCGGTCACGGTTCGCTGCACACCGATTTGGAAGCCCGTTTTCGCGGTTTGGCCCGCGGCCCTCTTCCCCCTCAGCCTTGCGTAGCCGACCGCGACGCTCTGCTGCCACCACCCGCGGGCGACCTCCCCCTGGTCCCGAACGAGGGCCACGAGCTCCTTGTGCGAGAGCCCTTCGCCCCCAAGGTGGTCGAGGAGCCTTTCCCACTCCTTCCATGATCGGCCCGTCGCTTCGGTGACCGCGGCATCCGAGATTCCGGGTTCTTCCTTCGCCATGTGCCCTCCGTTCCTGATCATGTCTCCGGCCGTCGGCTCTCGACGCCTCCGAGCAGCAGCCCGAACGCCACGAGTCCGACGAGGGTCCACGTCGCCCACACCGGAATCTGCGCTGCGGAACCCTCGATGCCCCGTAGGGCCGCGACGGTCGAGCCGGCAGTGAGAACGAGGGTGTAGGTCGCGCCCTTGAGCACCAAGATCGGGCCCAGAACGAAGCCCCACCGTCGCCGTCGCCAGAGAAGGACCCCGCCAATCAGGAAGAAGGGAACCACGAACGAGAGATCCATAGCGGCGATCAGGGCGAAGGCCTCTTCCCCGACAGCAGGCTCGATTCCAGCGAATATGAAGAAGGCCCACTGCATCGTCCAGGCGACGGCGAGCCCTCCTCCGGTCAGGAGCATGTAGCCTCCCACCCAACGTACCGGCGTACCTGGCCCGAACGCTCCTGCAACGCGCCCGACATCCAAGCGGACGAGGGCGAGTATGAGGGCGATCACCGGAAGCACGAAAAGGAGGACGTAGAGGGGGAAGAACACGTTCAGGCGGGCGCCGAACAGGTAGAACCCGTAGTTGTAGATCGCGTATCCGAGGGCAGAATACCAGACGAGTTCTCCCCGAACGGACCCGCGGCGCGACAGTGCCAGCCCGACGATCAGGATGGGGCTTCCCACCAGGAGGGTGACCAGGTCATTGCCGAACCAGGCCGCACGAATCCACTCCACGTCCCGGTAGAGCTGCGGGAAGAGAAGGCCTCCCGCGGACTGGAAGACCATCAGCCCGGCGATCACCCACGAGAGGTGCACGGCGTGTGAGCCGTGCACGTTCGGGTGCGGTGTGTTCAAGGTGCGCTCCTCCCGTCCTTCCTCAACTCGCCGGTCCGGAACCCCGGTTGATCCGTGCCGAGACAAATGTCGACCGCGACGTGTTCTTCCGTATCGATATCGAGGTTTGTCTCGGAAAACGAGAGAAAGAGCGACGTCGACCGATCACGGACCGGTCTCGGTCGAGGTTTGTCTCGCCAGGCGAGACGAATCTCGACACCGATGGGGCGAACCACGTCCACGGCGAGGTTTTGATCGCTCGCCGGCAGCCGCGACGGGCGCATCACTACCGCGACTCCGGCAGCGTCCGTCGTCCGGGTCTCGACGACGCCGCTCCGTCCAGTCCGTTCCGTAGACATCGGCTGCTCCAGGATCAGCTCCAGCTCGTCCAGCCCATCCCCGACGAATCAACTGTGCCGGGGGAGGGCACCCACGCAATCCCCCCACCTCCGGGAAAACGAGTTGACCCGGCCGATCTTCCGGCGCCCGAGGCGGCTCGGTAGGTTGTCTCGCCATGCCCTTTCTTCCCCCCGGAACTTCACCAGCTCATCGACCTGGCCGGTGTGGCTGTGTTCGCCGTGAGCGGTGCTCTGGCCGCGCTTCGGGCCCGAATGGACCTCCTGGGGGTTGCCGTGGTGGCGGCGGTCACGGCGATCGGAGGAGGGACGACCCGCGACTTGCTCCTGGATCGCCACCCGGTCTTCTGGATCGACGACCCCATTTACCTGGCCGTGATTCTCGTCACGGCCAGGGTCACCATATTCTGGACGCGCATCGCCCCACCACCCATGAACTCGCTGGCCTTCGCGGACGCGCTGGGCCTGGCGTTCTTCGCGATCACTGGTGCGCAACTCACTCTCCTTGCGGGCCACCACTGGGGGATCGCGATTCTCATGGGCACCGTCACCGGTGTCGCCGGCGGAGTAATCCGGGACGTGCTCTCCGCCCAGGTCCCCATGATCCTCCGCCGCGGCGAGCTCTACGCCACGGCCGCTATCGCGGGGGCCGGCCTCTTTCTTCTCCTCCTGGGCGTCGGGGTTCCGGATACGGTGGCCGCCCTCTGCGGAATGGGTCTCGTCCTCCTCCTGCGCTTCTCCGCCATCCTCTTCGGGTTTCGGCTGCCAGTGTTGGGACTCCCCCAGGAAGGCCCGCGCCCCCCGCCCCCTTAGACGGCGGGTTCGTTCCGCTCTGCGCTCCTCGAGCTCATCCAGGGCGGATAGCTCGATAACGACTCAGATGAGTGGTTTGCCCGCGGACAGGTGATGGCGAACACCCGGCAGGGTTCCCCTGGCAGCACGTCGTCCTCGATGGCTACGAAGGGGAATCGCCGGTCTGTGCCCGTCCCGACCTCCCGGGGTCTTGTTCCCTCCGTTGCGCCGACGAGCCGGGCCCCCGAGACTCATGGTTCGAGTTGGACGAAGCCCGGAGTTCGCGAGAGGCCGGAGGACGACCTTGGAAGCCACGATCCATCGCCTCCGGAGTGGCACGCGCCGCACTCTCCGGGCCTTCGTCCCACCGGGCCTCGTGCGTCCTCGCCGCCCCTCCTCGTTGGAACGTGCAGTCCCCGCCCTGGCCCTGGCCTCTCTCCTCCTCCTGGCGGTGGCTGCGGGGTGCGGGAACGCGGGGGATGAGGACCCGTCGGAGGCCCCGAACCCTCTCCTCCGCCCCGGGCAGTTCACCGAGACCGGCCCTTCTCGATTCTCCGTCCGGTTCGAGACCACCGCAGGGGACTTCGTCGTGGAGGTGCATCGGGAATGGGCGCCCGTGGGTGCCGACCGATTCTACAATCTGGTGAAGGCCGGCTACTACGACGACACCCGTGTCCACCGGGTGGTCCCCGGATTCATGGCCCAGTTCGGCATCCACGGGGACCCGTACGTGAACTACGTTTGGAGGAGTGCCCTCCTCCGAGATGACCCGGTGGTGGAGTCCAATCGACGGGGGCGCATCGCCTTCGCCAAGGCCGGCCCCCACACCCGGAGCACCGAGGTCTTCATCTCCACTGAAGACAACGCCTTCCTGGACGAGGATGGTTTCGCTCCCTTCGGGGAGGTGGTGGAGGGGATGGAGGTGGTGGGCGCGTTCCATTCCGGATACGGCGACGGTCCGCCGCGGGGCGATGGGCCCTATGGGGCTATGGCTCTGGCTCGAGGAAACGAATACCTGGACGAGGAGTTCCCGGAACTGACCATCGTGGTGCGAGCCACCCTCGTGGAACCCTGATCGATCCGACATCCACATCCCCCGCCATGATCCGTGCCTGCCGGGACTTCGTCTCGGAGCCCCGACCGAGCGGCGGGATCGGCCGTGCCCGCGCCTGCCGCGACGGCGCCGCCTCCCTCCCGGAGGCGCGGTCTCCCCGCGGTTCGTCCAGTTGCCGCTTCCCGCACCGGGCAATATGATGCCGTCTTCGCCCGGCCACCCCTTCCTGGTCCGGGCTATACGCGACCGAGGAGGGGGCATGGAATCTCCAGTCGTCGAGCAGGTTGGAGGTGGAGCGGCGGTCGAGTCGGGACCCGGGCGAGCTACGGGGTGGGCCCTTCTCCTGGGCGGGATTTGCGGTCTGGTCGTGGCAGTGGCTCACCCTCGGGGACATCCGGTGGAAATGGCGGCGGGCACCGATGCGTGGACCACGATCCACGTTTTCGGAGCGGTGGGGTTCGGATTGCTCGCCACGGCCGCTCTCATCGAGTTGGCCGCGAGGCAACCCGGCTCGGAACGATCCACGGCGGAAACCATCGGCCTGGCGGGCGCTACCGTCTTCGGCGTGATGGCCATGATCACCATGACGATCGATGGATTCACGAATCCCGCTCTCGCCTCACTGCGGGGCACGCCGGGTGCCGAGCATCTCAAGGCGGCGCTACTGGGGATGGAGAGCGGGCTGGCCGCGATCGGGTACGGCGGGTTCGGGCTCGCCGCGGCGCTCGCTGTCACGGCCCGTCTCCTCCGACTCAGAGGGGCCGCCGCACGAGCGGTCGCCGGTGTCGCGTCGTTGGCCCTCGTCGCCTTCGCCCTGGGTGCGATCCTCTACATCGGGATGGGAATCCAGGCGCTGGCGCTGCTCATGGCCCCGACTCCCCTGGCGATGGCGTGGTTCATTCTCGTGGGAGTGCGGAGCGTGAGGGGGTCGGCGGCGTGACGCCGAGCCGAAAGCGAGTCGCCCGCCCAGCAGCGCGACCCCGGGTTTGACACGCACAGCCGGTGCGACCACGGCCGCCGGCGGAGATCACCCGGTTGAAGCGGCCCGCTCCAACGCCTGGCGCATGAGATCCGTGGACTGGGCCCCGGACACTGCCAACGTCTCGTCGATCAGGAAGAAGGGGACCCCCCGGATGCCCAGCGAGCGGGCCCGGTCTTCGTCCTCCCGGACGACGTCCACATAGTCGGGGCCGGAGAGCACCTTTTCCACCTCTCCGGCGTCCAGTCCCACCTCGGCCGCCAGCGTCGCCAGCTCACCCCGCTCCGCGATCGCCCGGCCCTCGGTGAAGTATGCACGGAGCAGCCGCTCCTTCATCTTGGACTGCTTCCCCCGCTCCCGGGCGAGGTGGAGGAGCCGGTGGGCGTCCAGAGTGTTTCCCCTCCGAGCCCGCTCGAAGTCGAACGAAAGGCCCTCCCTGGCCGCCGTCCGGGTCATGTGGTCCATCATCCCCCGAGCCTCTTCGACGCTCATCCGGTACTTGAGAGCCAGCTCCTCGGCCAAGCTGCCCTCGGGCGCCGACGACGCTTCCGGATCCAGCTCGAAGCTCCGCCACACCAACTCGACGTGGATGTCCGCTTGTTCGACGGCTGCCTCGAAGCGGCGCTTTCCGATGTAACACCAGGGGCAGACGACGTCGGACCAGATCTCGACCTTCATGAAGGGCTCCTTCGGGGTTCGTCGGTTCGGCTCGCAATGGAAGCGTCGCGGAAGGGTCAGGTGGGTAAGGGAAGTACCGTGCCCGGGTGACGGCCCCCTGTCTCGCGCGCGTCCTCCACCCTCTACTGGCTCGGGAATCCCGCTTCCGCTTCCACTCGCTCCGCCTGGTTCACGTGCCTCTGCTGGTGAACGACGAGCATCTCCAGGCATTCGCCCAGAGTGAGGGTGATGAAGCGGCTCAGAGGAGAGCGGATCCGGATGCCGTTCAGGTCCGCACCGGCTGCGTCCTGAATGAACCCCAGGAGTTCAACCTGCGACGAAATGAACCTCTGGGGTGCGTCCGGTCGCGGGGGAGGCGGAACAAAGGGTCCTCGAGCCCGGATTCTGACCGGCCCGTCAGGTTCGGCACCCTTGATGAAGAGGCGCCCGAACAGCCGGGGACGATATGTGGTCGAGGGCGAGGCCGGGGTTTCCTCCAACGCGGTCCGGATCCTCGAATGATAGGCCTCGGCGATGACGAGGAGGTGCTCAAAGCAGTCGGCCACGCCCCACCGGCCGGGCTGGGGCCGCCAGAGGAGCTGCTCCGCCGTGAGCCCCTCCGCAAGCCACCGGACATCTCGGTTGATCGTCTCCACCCGGACCCTCAGGCCCGAAAGGAAATCGCCGCTGGGAAGCGCCATCTGTCACTCCTGGCCGGGCTCCGTCCCTCGAACTCGCGCGTAATCGATCGAAATTTCTCGATCGTGCTGCTGAATGTCACGAAGAGACCATTCATCCGCCAGAGACCGGAGCACCGCACCCGGGACGGGCGGTCGGCCAGAGCCTTCGAGACATCGTTCATGCGGGATGAGTTGCAGGGGGTTTCATGTCGAGGGAGGAGGCGCCTTGCTTGCGCTCGGCCCAGGGAAACCCCGAAGGCCCATTTTTTCTGCCTTCGACAGCGTCTCTATCGCTCGAACGAACAGGTCCCGATGTCGTCTCGATCCACGGAAGAGGTGTTCCTCGATCATCTTGCACGGGCCCGGCGGGGCGATGTCGAGGGGGACATGCGGCGAAACATGGGTTTTGAACCGGGGGGCATGAGATGAGTTCGCTGGACGGGAAAGTCGGCATCGTCACGGGTGGTGGATCGGGTCTCGGAGAGGCCATCGCAAAGGACCTGGCTGCCCGGGGCGTAAGGGTGGTTGTCTCGGACATCGACCGGGACGCCGCCGAGCGGGTGGCCGAGGGGATCCGCGACGGAAGCGGCACGGCTCGGGCATTCCGCCAGGACACGGCGAATTCAGAGGATTGCCGCGCCGTGGTGGAGCACGCCGTCGAGAGCTGGGGAGCGCTCCACTACGCTGTGAACAACGCCGGGATCGGCGGTGCGCAGGCGCCAGCGGGGGAAACGGACCTGGCCGAGTGGCAGAAGGTGATCGACATCAATCTGAACGGTGTTCTCTACGGGATGCGCTTCCAGATCCCGGCCATGCTGGAGTCCGGGGCGCGCGATTGTGCCATCGTAAATATGGCTTCGATCCACGGGATGGTGGCGGCGGTGGGGAACGGAGCCTACACGGCGGCTAAGCACGGCGTGGTGGGGCTGACGAAGAACGCGGCCGCCGAGTACGGCCCCGAGGGCCTCCGCATCAACTGCGTCGGCCCCGCTTACATCAAGACCCCTTTGTTGGCGGAGCTCCCGGAAGAGGTGCGCAACCAACTGGTATCGCGGCATCCCCTTGGACGCCTCGGCAGGCCGGAGGAGGTTGCACCGTTCGTGCGCTTCCTGCTCTCGGACGAAGCCTCGTTCATGACCGGCGGATACTACCTCGTGGACGGAGGTTATACCGCGGTGTAATCAAGACATTGGCCGGACCGGTGTTCCCCGTGTGGCAGGGTATGGTCCACTTCGAGGGGGGTGGCGCCTGAGACCTGGCGGGGACACGTTTCCGCCGCATGAGTCCCGATTCCACCCCCCGTGGTCAGGTTCCCGAGGTCGCCTGGCCTTCCGTTCTTGTTCTCGTCCTCTTTCTGATGTTCGTCTGGAGCCGGCCGGACCAGGCGGCGGAAGCCTTCGGTGCACTGCGCGAGCGGATCGAGACCAGCTTCGGCTGGGCGTACGTGCTCCTCACCACCGGGGTTCTCGTCTACCTCCTACGGCTCGGACTGGGACGCTTCCGGCACGTCCGGCTGGGCGCCGACGATTCCCGCCCGGAGTTCAATACCGTCTCGTGGTTCGCAATGCTTTTCTCGGCCGGGATGGGAATTGGGCTGATCTTCTGGTCCATCGCCGAGCCGATCGAGCATTTCGCGTCGAACCCCTTCGCCGGCCCCGGGGAGACTGATAGCCGGCGGGCCCACGCCGCCCTTCGTCTCACCTTCTTCCACTGGGGCCTCCACGCCTGGGGCGTCTTCGCCCTCATGGGGCTGGCGCTCGGATATTTCAGCTTCCGGCACGGGCTTCCGATGACGCTCCGCACCACCCTCTATCCGGTACTCGGCCAGCGCATCTATGGGCCCCTCGGTCACGCGGTCGATGTCTTCGCGGTCTTCGGTACGGTCGCGGGGGTCGCGACCTCGCTGGGTCTGGGCGCACAGCAGATCGTGGTGGGACTCGGCGAGCTTACGGATCTGGAGGTGGGGCTGAGCACCGAACTCATCGTGGTGGCGCTCATCACCGTGCTGGGTACCGCCACTCTGATGGCCGGTCTGCGCCGGGGGATCGAGAACCTCTCGAACGTGAACCTCGGACTGACGGTCATGCTCGCCGCGATCCTCCTGCTGGCCGGTCCGACCCTCTTCCTGGTCAATCTCGGGGTGCATGGGCTGGGCGAGTACTTGCAGAACCTCATCGGCCAATCCCTGTGGGTGTCTCCGATCGAGGAGGCGGGATGGCACCGCACGTGGACCCTCTTCTATTGGGGCTGGTGGATCTCCTGGGCGCCCTTCGTGGGGATTTTCATCGCCCGAATCTCGTACGGCCGCACCATCGGCGAGTTCGTCCTCGGGGTTCTCGTGGTGCCCACCATGCTCACCCTCCTCTGGCTCACCATCTTCGGGGGAACGGCGTTGAGCCTCGAGTTGGCGTCTCCGGGGGTACTCGTGGATGCGGTTGTGGAGCACGAGGCCGTGGCGCTCTTCCGGACGCTCCAGCTCCTCCCGCTCGCCGGGTGGCTCGTTCCCTTGGCGCTCACGCTCGTGGTGGTTCTCATCGGTACCTACTTCCTTACCTCGATGGCGGCAGCCACCTACGTGGTCAACCAGCTCATCGCGGGCGGGGAAACGCATCCGCTCCGACGCCACCGTCTTTTGTGGGGGATCACGATCGGGGCGATCGGAGGGTCGCTGCTCGCCGCGGGGGGGCTGGAGGCGATCCAGGCGGTGGCCATCGCCGCCGCTCTTCCCCTCGTCCTCGTGTTCGGGATCATGATCTACGGCTTCGAAGGTGGGCTCGCCGCCGATTCGCCCCTGCCTCCGCGCCGACGTGCCCGACTCTTCTCGCGTCCTCATCCTGCGCACCCGGAGGATCCACCTCTGGTGGCGGTGGATCCGGACGGCGGGGAGCCCGGCGGCTGATCCGAGCGTGACGACAGAGCTCCTGGAGCAGCCCCGAAAGCGCATGGAGCGTGGGGTCGGTACGGTTCCAGCGGTTTGGGCCATCGTGGAGGAGCACGACGATCCCAACCGGGAGGACTCCGAAGGTCACTTCGTCGACAACGCTTCGGGCTCCCGCCCCCGGTGAGTCCTCCGTCGACTACTGCAGCAACGAATCCAGGAGCTGGTAGCTGAGCTCCATCCCATCCGTCATCCCGGAGGCCATGGCGGCGTCCCGGGCTTCCTTCGAGCCGAAGTCCATCCGGGTCGTGACAGTCGTCATGCCGTCCCGCTCCTCGAAGGTCACCGTGATCCTCGCTTCTCCCGCCTCCCCCATGCTCCCACCCACGTTTCCGGGGTCGTAGATCTCGGTGTGCCGGAGCCGGGCCGGGGGGTCGACCTCCTCGAACACTCCATGGAATCCGAATTGGCTTCCCTCCTCCTCCGAACGCCAGACCCAACGGAAGGCTCCACCCTCGCGCACGTCCATCTCGCACACCGGCATCGTCCACCCCGGCGGGCCGAGCATCCAGCGCTGAAGGAGGGCCGGCTCGGTATATGCGCGAAAAACGAGAGCGCGGGGCGCCGAGAACCTGCGTGTGACGAGGACTTCGCGGTCGCTCGGAAGGGTCACCTGGGCCGGCTCCTGATCCTTCGTGGTCATCGCAGAACTCCTCTCAGAGGGGCGGGGGAATGGGGGGAGGCTCAGCCGGCTGCCGCTCGGTCGAGCTCTGCCACATCGATCTTCCGCATCGCGAGCATCGCCTGCATGACCCGCTCCGCCTTCGCGCGATCCGGGTCGGACAGGTGCCGCATGAGGGCCTTCGGGACCACCTGCCATGAGAGGCCGTAGCGGTCCCTCAGCCACCCGCATTGGCCCTCCTCGCCCCCGTCCACCGTCAGGCGCGACCAGTACCGGTCCACCTCCTCCTGGCCCTCGCACTCGATGAAGAAGGAGACTGCTTCGTTGAACTCCCGGTGCGGACCGCCGCTCAACGCCCTGAAGCGCTGTCCCGCGATCTCGAAGGTCGCAGACTGCGGGGAGGTCGCGATCTCGCGAAAGTCGTCGAAGATGGACCGGTAATGGGCGACCACCTCGTCGAGCGGAACGTTGAACCAGAGGTAGGGGGTGACCTTCGGCATCGTCACTCTTCTCCGGGGCTTCGGGTTGATCGAGGATGATTCTCTCCGGGTGTCGCGCTCTGGAGCTCGTCCAGGACGGCGTCCAGCCTGCGGTAGTTCGCCTCCCAAATCTCCCGGTGGCGCTCGATCCAGTCCGTGGCGGCCTCGAGGGGCTCAGGTTCGAGCCGGCGGGGCCGCAGGCGTCCCTCGCTCCGCGCCGAAATGAGGCCCGCCCGCTCGAGGACGCGGAGATGCTTCGAGATCGCCGGTTGGCTCATCTCGAAGGGATCGGCCAGCTCGGTCACCGTGGCCTCGCCACCCGCGAGGCGGGCGAGAATCGCCCGGCGGGTGGGGTCCGCGAGGGCGAAGAAGGTGGCGTCGAGGTTTCGGGGCTCGAGTTGCGGAGCCTGGTTCACACCGAACTCCGGCGGGCGTCTCGATGATACATAACTGGAAGGTTATTGGTTGGGTGCGCTCGGTCAAGAGGCGCGCCGCCCGGGACGGGGTGGAGGAATGAAACGTCCGGCACAGGGAGCGCGCGTCCGTTCCAGCGGGAAGCCAGCGCTATGCCTCGCGCCTCGGCTCGCGTGCCCAGACGGCGTCGATGGCACGGTGAAGCCCGTACAGAAACGCGACACCGATCATGATCAAGAGTCCATCCGTAAGCAGCGGAAGGAGTCCCAGCGACACGATGAGCGTCGTGGCGCAGGCGGGAGCGTGTACGGTCCGGGTGGCAACCATCGCACCGGCGGTGAGGGCGACCGAGAGCACTGCGCTCCCGGTGAGACGAACGGCTTCGAGCGACCATGCGGCGGGCATCGAGCCGAGCGTAAGCCCGCCGGCCACGAGATGGTAGCTCAGAAGACCGGCCGAGACGCCCCAAAGGTGGCCGCCGATCACCTCCCGGGCGGGGTGCTGCCTCGGCCGGAGGGCCAGCATGAACGCGGTGGGGCCGAGGCTTGGGAAGACGAACGGGCGCCCGGTCAGCCAGAGGATCACCCCTAGCGCGGCGATCATGAAGCCGGACTTGAGTCCGGTTCTCCAAGGAGATGCAGGGATGTGATCTGACATTGGAGCCGCGTTGGCGTTTAGCGTGCCTGCCGGGCAGGCCAGAGTCTAGAGAGAAAGGGGACGAAAGTGTAGGGAATCATGTTCCCCAAGCCCCCTCGCGTGCTTGCCAGACGGGGCTCCGTCGTGAGAGGATATCGATCGTGCACGAACGCATCGAGAACCGGACCGGCAGGAGACCGTGATGTCTTCACTCGAACGATCGCTCCATGGATCCCCCCTCGTCCTCGCTCTCGACGAGGAGCGAGCGGAGGCCGAACGGCACGGGCTGCACGAGGCACGAGGCAGGACGGCCCGGACGCTCGTCAAGGACGACGCCCTGCGCGTGACTCTCATCACCCTGGCACCGGGCGGGGAGCTGCGGGAGCATACGGCTCCCGGGCCGATCACGGTTCAACCGCTCAAGGGTCGAATCCGGTTCACCGTGGGCGATGCGGAGCACGACCTCGGTCCGGACGATTTCCTCGCGCTCCAGGCGAAGAAGCCGCACTCGGTCACCTCCGAACATGGAGGGACCTTCCTCCTCACCGTCGTCCGTGCCGGCTCTGAGCGATGAGCGCCTTGGTCTGACGGCTCCTGCAGGATTGGGATAGGAATTGGACGAAAGGCCGGCGATGCAGTGGTGTTAGAACCGCTCTCCCTTCGCCTCCCGGAGGTGACTTCCCACGGGACGGATTCGGGGCCACATCGTCCAGAAGTAAACCGCGAGCCCCAGGATCTGACCTATGGATGAGAGAACGACCGTCCATCGTAGCCATCCAGCGTCGGATGCCGATCGAGCCAGTTCGCTCGCGAATCGAGCGGCGGTCGCCACCACCAGGATCCAGTACGCGAGCGCAGCCCTCTCGGGTCGGTACCGCTCATCCCCTTTCGGCGCTCTGGGAAACAGCCACAGCGCTACTCCGAGGATCAGGAATAGGATGAAGCCCACCTGAACGGCGTGAGTGTGCGCGGAGACGAGATGAGGGTGAGGGAAGGTCCCGAAGATCTCTCGTTGTACGAGGACCCAGGCGCCGACCCCGAGTCCCGCGAAGAGGAAGGCGATGCCGGTCTTGATGAACCGGCGTACGAGAGTATACACGATCTACGCCTGGTGCCTACCGGTTCGGATCACGAAAGCGTACTGGCTCTCCGACCCGACGTCGTTCTTCCACCTGCTCTGGCGTGACCGTCCCGCCGTCATGACCCCAGGCGTTGAGCACGTAATTCATGATTGCGGCCACCTGTTCGTCGGAGAGGTAGTCGACCGGCGGCATCGCACCTTCATAGAACTCGTCCACTCGGATCGGGTCGAGCAGGCCATGGAGGATGATGTCGACCGTCCGCTCAGGGTTCTCCAACAAGAACCGGGACTCGACCAGCGGCGGAAAGGCGCGCTCCACCCCCTCCCCATCGGATCCGTGGCACACGCCGCAGTAGATCTCGTAGAGTTGTTCGTCCGCTTCGACCTGGGCGGATGCGTCGGAGGCCCGGAATCCAGCCAGTAAAGGGAAGAGGACGAGCGCGAGGACGAGGGATCGACGAGTGTATCGCATGGCAGGCTCCAGGGTCTCACTCGAGGCGGGGGGCTACGACGATGACGCCGCCGGCGGCCCCGCGTTCCGGGTGCGCGAATGTGTGGTCGACGAACTTGTACTCACCCGCTTCGGGGATGATGAACTCGACGACCGAGCCCTGGCTCGCGCCCAGGGTGATCGTCTGCATCCCATGCTGGACGTTTTCCAGGTTCCCCTCGGGATACACCTTGTCGAAAACCGCCCCAATCACGTGGAAGCTCGAGATCTCGTTCGGGCCCGCGTTCAAGACATACATACGAACCCGGTCCCCTTCGGTCGCCTCCAAGGGTTCGACGACGTGCCGGGACCGGTGCCCGTTGAATGCGACGATCGTAGGCTCCCGATCGACCGCGGCTTGATGGTCGTACGATCTCAGTCCATCCTCCCCACGCGGCCCGAGATAGAACTCCGATTGAACCAGCGCGAACTCGTGGTCGACCTCGTCCGGGTACCCTTCCCGCGGAAGGACGATCACGGCCCCGTACTGGCCCATCGCCGTGTGCATGAGAACGCTCGGAGTACCACAGTGGTACATGAAGACCCCGGGGTAATTCGCGACCCACTCGAACTCGATCGTCTGACCCGGAGGAATCGTCCGCCATTTGTCATCCGCCGCGACGGTGCCTGAATGGAAGTCCATGGAGTGCGCCATGGGGAAGATCGCTGCCTCGGGCGCCATCCAGGGGTTGTCCACGACCTGCTCCAGGAAGGGCGACGCGGTTCCTGGCTCGGTAATGACGACTTCTTCGTTCGTGCGATTCGCCATGGTGAAGCGCACCAGGTCGCCCTGTCGAACCGTGAGTACGGGCCCGGGAACGGTTCCCCCGAACGTCCACGCCTGGAACCGGTTGCCCCGCTCCACCTCGACCTCCTGCACAAAGGTGTCCAGGCGAATTTCGTGAATGCGGTTTCCGTCATAGTCGAGGGTGGCGACCGAGGGCGGCATCGTCAGGTATTCGCCCACGACCGGCGGGCCGGTGTAGTCCTCGGTGAATACCCGCGCCTCGGGCATGCCGAAGATCATTCCGTCTCGCTCCCAAGAGTCTTCCGGGTACTCGATTCCGGCACCGTCGCAGGCTCCGAGGGCGAATACCGCCAGAACTGCGAGGACGCCTTTGCTTTCGCGTGCTTTTCGCATGTGGTGAGGGGGGTGGAAAGGAAGGGTCGCGGAACTCGCCGAAGGCCCCAACGTACCTCGACGCCGGGGGACGCCGCAACGCCGGGCGTGCCACACGGTTACCGTTGCAAGGGCGTCAGCAAGGGCGTCGCCGACAGGACGAAACCATGAAGAAAACGCTTTTCATCGTGAACCACCCGCCCTACGGGACGGAACACGCCTTCAACGCTCTCCGGCTGGCCAACACCCTGAGCGCACGGGAGGAACAGGAGGTGAGGGTCTTCCTTCAGGGGGATGCGGCGTCATGCGCCAAGGCCGGCCAGGAGGTCCCCAAGGGGTTCTACAACCTGGAGCGCATGTTCAAGATCGGCCGCTCACGCGGTGTGCAAGTAGGGGTCTGCAGCACGTGCATGGATGCCCGGGGGCTCACCGACGAGGAATTGGCCGAAGGGCTCGAGCGGAGCACGCTGGAAGAGCTGGCCGACTGGACCGAATGGGCCGAAAAGGTGCTCGTGTTCTGACTGGAGGGCGGCCCATGTGCGACCAGTTCGGCCGAGAGATAATGGGCTATGGACGCGTCGATGTGGGCTCGGCTCTGCTCGTGGAGGCGGAGGAAGGGTGTGGCGGTGCAGAGCGCCCCCGGCGAAAATACATCATGGTGCAGCGAACTCAGCTGAGCTGGTCTGAAGTCCAGCGGCTTTCAGAGATCCGCGATTCCTCCCTCGCTGCCGTGTGACCTCCCTGATACCTCTCCTGCAAAATCACCCGCGAACCGTTCGACGGCCTCCCAATCGGTGTAGTCGTGGTCCTGGGTCATATCCGTGGGCCGGCCGTGGCGCTTCGCGATGAGCTTCATCACGTGGCGCAGAAAGAAGTTGTACTGGGAATAGACGAGCGCTCCCGCAATCGGTTCGACACGGAGCGGTTGCCAGCCCGTTTCCCGGACGAATCGGTCTACTACGGCCTGCACGTCCTGGCGCGCCTCGTCATCCGGATACGCTGCGGTGAGGCTGACTGAGAAGAACGCCGAAGGGATTCGAACGAGCAGATCCCGGTGGCGACGGACGAATTCACGGACGCTGCTCTGGTGCTCTCCCCCGTGCACCGAGCCGCCGACGACCACGCCGTCATACGCCTGATCAAGGGCAGCCCCGCGAAGGTCCCGAGCGTCGGGGACGTGCACTTCGTGGCCCGCCTCTTTCATCACCGCTCCGATGCGTTTCGCTACGGTCCCGGTATGACCCTCCGTGGTGCCGTAGACAACGAGGATCTTCGCCACGACTCGACCTCTTCCTCGAGGGGGAACGACTGGCACCCGATGGGTGCCGAGACCAAGAACAGAGGGGAACGGGACTCCCTCCGATGCTCGCCCGGTATGCTCCTTAGGAAGAGCACGATCCATACCAGCGCGCTCGAGGACGCGCGGGCAGCGACGAGCAGAGCCGCGGCCCCGGTGCGCTCTCCGAGATGCGACATTCCTCCTTGTCCGTCACGCGTGCCGAGGTACGGAGCCCAAGGAGTGCGGCGTGAGGCGCCGGCCATCCTGTAGAAAGAGGAGAGGAAGTAGAACGCAGACCGGATCTGGAAACGCGGGAACCCTGAGCCATGGCGATGCCGTGATTCGCTTGCTTCCACCAAGCACCGAGACAATCCGGCCCATCGAAAGGCGGGTCGCCCCTGCGCTCCCCCGAAATGTGGCTTGCAGGCGGGAGTGGCATCGACCCCCGATGCGCCGGAGCGAAGCTTCGGCACGATTCGCGGGCGAATGGTGCGGATGCTGGACGCGATCGACCGCACGATGGAGCAGTTGCCGTCCGAGCGCGCCTCCGCCCGGGCCATGAAACGGCAGTTCGATGGGGAACTCCATCCTCAACCGCCATCGATTATCCCACGGGGGCGTTCGTCACGGCGCGCCCGAAGGAGAAAATGAGGTCCGCTGGATTGATTGAGTAGCGTCCTTGTGCGATTCATTGGCAATCCGTCGAGCGTCGTTGGGTCCGCCAAACCGGCGACAGGTGCTGCCCTCATGAGAGGGGAATGGAGTCCTACGATGGGAAAGCGACGACGACACCCGGTGGTGCAGCCCGATCCTGTGCGAACCCTCCACGGTTCCAATCCGGAAGCCACACTCGATTTGCACAACCTCACGGCTTCGCAGGGCGAGCGAAGAGTGCGAGACCTCGTGCAGAGCTGGCGGAGGCGCCGGCCTGGAACTGTGCTCCGCATCATCACAGGAAAGGGACGCCGGTCAGAGGCCGCTCCGGTTCATCTCGAACGGATACGGGAGCTGTTGTCGGGAGCGCTCAGAGGTGATGTCGAGGAGTTCGTGCTCGAGGCGGGAGGTGGGTCCTACCTGGTCCGGCTCCGTGGATGAATCGCCTCCGGCCCGGCAAGAAAATCACCTAGGTTTCTCGAGGTAGTTCGCCCGGCTCCCCCTCGACCGTCCTTCGGCGGCACAACTCATGCAACCCCCAGGGCTTTAGGCCCCCAGGCTTCGCGTACTCGAACAGGCGAGCCGGGACCCCCCAGGGTTGGAGTTCGCCATGATGTGCCCGCCAAACCTTCGCCTGATCCTGCTCGGCATCGTCCTGTCGCTCGCGGGCGGGGGCACCCTCCATGCGCAATCGGTGCTCGAACGCACCCCCAATCTCCACAACGGCTGGATCGGAGATCAGGTGCAGTTCACCTTCAATCACCGGATGTGGCGCTCCGAAATCGCGGGTGAGCGAAGATTGCTGGCCTCCCCGACGTTCCTTCTCGGCGTTCCCGTGCAGGGAACCGTGCTGGTCGCGGCCCAATATGCGAGCAGTTCCGGAGTGGTCGAGGCCAACGAATGGGAGGTGTTCGCCCGCTGGACACCGCTCGATCCCGGAGAGATCGTCCCATTCGGGGCATCCCTCACCGTCGCATGGAATACCGCCGCGGAAAGCGGCGATGGTGAATTGTCCCTCTTGCTTCCTGTGGCGAACCTGCAACTGCTCGGGGTGGTCCGCGCCTTCTCCAGTGCGTACGAGACGACGGATTCCCGGCTGGCCTTCGGAGCCGGACTCGTCGCCGGCGTGAGCGAGTCGGTCGCCTTTGCGGGAGACGTGGTGTCGCTGAGGAACCGGGAGCCCGACGAGGAGGTCGTGTGGAGCGGCGGCCTGCAGCTACAGATTCCGCGTAGCCCACACACGTTCTCTTTCCAGGTGACCAACGCGCCGAGCGCGACCTTGCACGGGAGCTCGAGAGGGAACGATGTGGTGATGTGGGGCTTCGAGTTCACCACTCCCCTGACCTTTTTCGGCGACGGGGGCTAAAGTCTCCTCGAGACCGGGGGCCCGATCCCCAAACCTGCTCGATGTGATATCGTTGGGGGACTCGAAATCGTCCTTCCTCCAGATTCCTCGGTCATGTCCTGGATTACCTGGCTCGGCATCGCGCTCTGTCTTTCCCAGTCCGCCACCCTCTCCGGACTCAATCTGGCCTGCTTCCGGGTCACTCGCCTCCGTCTCGAGCTGGAGACCTCGCAAGGCAGCCGGGATGCGGAGCGCCTTCTGGCCCTCAGAACGGACGCGAATTTCCTCCTGGTGACCATCCTGTGGGGAAATGTGGCAGTGAACGTCCTTCTCGCTCTCCTTTCCGGGTCGGTAATGAGCGGGGTCATGGCGTTCGTCTTCTCGACCGTCATCATTACCGTGGTGGGGGAGATCATGCCCCAGGCGTATTTCTCCCGGCACGCCGTGCGCGTGGCGTCGGCCCTGTCGCCCCTCATTCGTCTCTACCAGGTCGTACTTTTTCCGGTCGCGAGGCCGACCGCCCTTCTCCTGGACCGCTGGCTCGGTCAGGAGGCGATCGTCTATCTCGAGGAGCGAGACCTCCGGACGCTCCTGAAGTTGCACGTGCATGGGGCCGACACGGAGATCGGAAGGATGGAGGGACTCGGGGCGTTGAACTTTCTGGACCTGGACGACCTCCCCCTCTCGGCCGAAGGAGAGGCGGTAGGAGCGGCCGGGGTTGTAACCCTCCCCTTCGAGGGAGGCCGCCCTCTGTTTCCGCCCATCAGCCCGAGTGCTTCGGATCCGCTCCTTCGGGAGATCGATGAGGCGGAGCAGGACTGGATCGTTCTCGTGGACGAGGCAGGGGAAGCCCGCATGGTCCTGAACGCCAACGGCTTTCTTCGAGACGCCCTCTTTCGCCACGATGGCTTCAATCCCTATGCCCATTGCCACAGACCGATCATCGCAACCGATCCGTCCACTCCCCTCGGAACGCTGGTCCCGCGGTTTCGCGCTCAACCTGCCCACACCCAGGACGATCTTCTGGAGGAGGACATCATCCTCCTCTGGGGAGACGAGCGTCGAATCGTCACCGGCACCGATATCCTGGGCCGACTGCTTCGCGGGGTCGTCCGGCAAGGGGGGCCGATCGAGGCAGCCGTGCCCTGATCCTCCGAGGAGCTCTCGATCGGTTCACGCCCGTACGAGTGCCGGTTCGAGAAACCGCATGATTTCGCGGGCGATGGCCTCGGCCTGAGTATGGGGACCGTAATGTCCGGCGTCGGCGACCTCTCGCACGTGAGGGTCGGCCAGATGGTCGGCGACGTAATGCACGAACTCGATGTTCATCGGGTGTGACCGGGCTCCGTGCAGGAGGAGGACGGGGACGGTCGTCGCCGCGAGGGTGGCCGGCTGGGTCCACACCGTTCCCTCGGACTCGGCGACGTCCAATTCCTGCACGAACATCGGGATGTTCTGCAGTGACGCTCCCCACAAGCCCTCGGCGGCGCCGTCCGCCATGTCTTCTTCCGTATAGTAGCCGTGCGTGGCCATGGCCTCCACGAAGGTGCGGGCGGCATCGGTCAACCGGCCGTCCGTAGCCAGTTCCGCGATGCGTTCGAAAATCCCTTGGATCTGCGCAGCGTCCTGTTCGCTGGCCACCTCGAGCACGAGTGGATCATAGGTGGCGACGGCGGAGACCGAGCTGCTTCCCTGCGCTGCGACGAGGGACCAGGAGGCTCCCACGAAGCTGCCCCACTCCACCAGAGCCACGGGCCCTCCGATGCTTTCGGCGAACGCCCGGATGTCTTCGATCATGCGTTCGGGCGAGTGGTCCGGGTGATCCGCACTCAGGCCGCGGCCGCGCGTGTTGAGCAGATGGCAGGTGAACGATTCGCTGAGGTAGGGCAGGGCGTAGTGCCATGTCGTCTCCGCATCTGCGGGTCCGGCGGGGAGGAGGATCAGCGGCGGGCCCTGTCCATGCACGTGCGCGGTGACCTGCGTGCCGTCCTCGGAGGTGGCTCGGTGGATTCTGTCCTCGGTCATCTGAAACTCCCGGGTCGAGGTGCTCGAATGGCGATGGCGGCGGAATAAATAGTACGACCGTGCTATCTATTCTTGGCACGGTCGTGTTATCTTGTCAACCATGGCGAAACCCGACGACCGGACCGTGCGGACTCGTCGCCGTTCCGACGGCGCAAGGACGCACGAGCAGATTCTCGCGACAGCGATGGAGCTCGCATCGGTAGAGGGACTGGGCAGCCTCACGATTGGACGACTCGCGCGAGAGCTCGATCTCAGCAAGAGCGGCGTGTTCGCCCACTTCCGCTCGAAGGCACGCCTCCAGCAACAGACGATCGAAGCGGCCCGCGAGGTGTTCGAGCGTGAGGTCCTCGAACCCGGCCTGGATGCACCCGACGGCCTCGCCCGGCTCGAAAGCCTCTGCGAGGCGTACCTTTCATACGTGGAGCGTGGGGTCTTCCCGGGCGGTTGTTTCTTCGCCCAGCTCCTCGCGGAGTTCGACGCGCCCCGGGGCCCGATCCACGACGAGGTCGTCGAGCTTCAGCGCGGATGGCTCGCTTTGCTCGAACGATTGATCGGCACCGCGAAGGAGCGAGGCGAACTCGACTCTTCTGTGGATGCGCAGCAGCTCGCCTTCGATCTCTACGCCCCCCTCGAGTTGGCGAACTACCTTTCCGTCCTCCGCCGCGACCCGACGGTCGTCGAACGGGGTCGAACTGCGATCCGGGCCACGCTGACTTCAGCCGGGCGAAGGGAAGGGGATCGCAACCGGCTCGGTGGTCGGCCCACCAAGGAATGACCCGCTTTTCCCGGACGTTCACTGCGGGGTCCTGGTCGACCTCCGCTCGCGTATGGGTGGGCTGCTCGATAAGTTCGGTCGCTCGACCATCGACCACCCCGCCTTCGGTGGACTCCAAGCATGATGACGAGAGCGCTCTTCGGTATGCTCACCCTTCTGCTCGCATGGGGTGCGCTGGCCTCCACCGAAGCCCAGCAGATGGAAACCATCGGCGCCTGGAGGTACGCGGCCGAAGTCGAGGGGGCCCCGCCGGGCAGCCGTCAGGACATGGCCATCGTAGAAGGGGAGGACCCGTCGGGTGCAGGGTCCCTCGTCCTGACGTGCGTGGGGGACGGGAACATCGTCGTCATGGCCCTCTGGCCCGCGGATCTCGGATCCTCGAGCACGCACGAGGTGAACGTCCGCTTCGACCAGGATGATCTGGGTCGCCTCACCTGGGTGACGGGCAGCAACGGCCGAGCTCTGGTCGTGCCCGGTGGACACCACGGGCACGTTGCATTCCTCTACCGGATGCTGACAGCGGACACGCTGGAGCTCGAGGTCCTGGAATCGGAAGACGTCGCGACCAGGATCCGGTTGCACTATGCGCCCGGCCTGCCGGAGGTGCTCGACCGGCTCTACTGACTCCACCGGCCCGGTCGGGCCGGCCGTTGTGCTGCGAACGGCGAGACCGTCAGGACGACCTATCCGCCGAAGAAGGCCATGAGCGTGAGGTAGCTGACGAGGGGAATCGCCATCGCGAAGAGAAGGTTCAGCACGATCCCGGCCTTTGCCATCTGCGGAATCGTGATGAAGCTGCTTCCATAAACGATCGCATTCGGAGGGGTTGCGACTGGAAGCATGAAGGCGCAGCTCGCGCCGAGGGCCGCTGGGACGGCCAGCAGCAAGGGATCCTCACCGATCCCGACCGCCAGCGCCGCGAGGACCGGGAGGAAGGCTGCGGCAGATGCAGTGTTGCTGGTGACCTCGGTGAGGAAAATGATCACGAAGGCGACCACCATCATCACGAGAAGGATCGGGAATGCGCCGACCCCACCGAGAGCCTCACCGATCCAATCGGCAAGACCGCTTCGTGTAATCGCTCCGGCCAGGGACAGCCCACCGCCGAAGAGGATCAGGACATCCCAGGGAATGTTGCGCGCGTCCTTCCATTCCAGCGCAAACCGACGCCCGTGGCGCTCGACAGGAAGCGCGAAGAGGAGAAGGGCGGCTCCAACCGCGATGCCCGCATCACTCAGGCCGGGTAACACCTCCTCGAGGACCGGTCGAGCGACCCACGCCGTGGCAGTGAGCACGAAGACGGCCGCCACTGTCTTTTCACCCCGCGTGGGCCGTCCGAGCTCGGTGATCTCCCGATCGATCACCTCTCTCCCTCCGGGGATCTCGCGAAGGTGGATCGGAAAAATCCAACGTGTCAGGATCCACCAGGTGAGTGGAAGCATCACGATCGCGAGGGGCAACGCGATCGACATCCACTGCCCGAAGCCGATGGAGACCCCATAGGCCTCCGCCATGAATCCGGCGAGGAGCGCGTTCGGCGGGGTCCCGATGAGTGTCGCTGCGCCTCCGATGCTCGCGGCATAGGCGATCCCGAGCATCAGCGCCACAGCGAAATTCATGTCTCCCGGCTCGCTCGGAGCATCCGGATCGCTCTGCATCACGAGGTCGATGACCGAGAGGCCGATGGGAAGCATCATAACCGCCGTGGCGGTGTTGCTGACCCACATGCTCAGAAACGCGGTGGAGAGCATGAATCCCGCGACGAGACGGACCGGCTGAGTGCCTACCCACCGGACGAGGTGGAGAGCGATCCGTCGGTGGAGCCCCCATCGTTGGACCGCCTGGGCCAGCATGAATCCCCCGAGGAAGAGGAAGATTACGGGGTTGGCGTAGGGGGCTGCTGCGGCATCGATCGCTCCGAGGCCGAGAATCGGGATCAGAACCAGGGGGAGCAGAGCGGTCGCGGGTATGGGAATGGCCTCGCTGATCCACCATGCCGCCATGAGAAGCCCGAGCCCCGCCGCGCGCCACGCCTCCGGCTCCATCCCCGTGGGTGGAGGGGCGAGCAGGGTCACTATGAGAAGGCAGGGGCCGAGGAGGAAGCCGAGCCGGTGACGCATTCCCCGTTCGCCATTTTCGCTCACGGACAGAAGCCGTGGCTCATCGCCGACGCACGACGAAGGGGGCGCGTTCCGTGTCCCGGACAAGGGTAAGGGGCCGTGGTGGTCGGCCCCCACGATGTCACCCGGCAGAAATCACGCATCTCTGGTCCTCGAAAAGGTAAGGGGTCGCGAAGCAGGGCCCCTCCGGTGCGGAACACCAACCGGCAAGTGGTGGTCCGAAGGACTGGGCCATCTGTTGGCCTGCCTGCTCTGTGCCCCCGGCGACGGAGGATCCGATGCACAGGACGCTGAGAATTCCCCGATCGAAGATCGCTTGCATGCGGCGGATCGGTCGCCCGGGAGGAGAGGGCTCCTGCGGTACGGCCGCGGCATCGAGGTCGGGCCCCTGCAATCTGCTGATCATCTCGCTCATTGCGGTCCTGTTCACGACCGTTGCCTGCGACGCGCTCTTTCCGGACGAAGGCGAGATCGACCGGGACACGTTCATCGAGACGCAGGTCGAACTCGAACTTGCTGCCACAGAAACGACGACGGAAGAGCTCACCCAGGTTCAACGCGACAGCATCCTGGCGGAGCAGGGGGTCACCGAGGAAGAGCTCGAAGCGTTCATCGCGGTGCACGGCGCCGATGAGTTGTATATGACGGAGCTCTGGGCGGAGGTCGACCGCCGGGTTCTGGAAGCGCGAGGGCTCGAACCCCCGAACACGTCGGGCCGGACCAGCTCGAGGGCCAAGCCATGAAGACGGATCCCCGATCCCGACCCCACGGGCCATCATCCGCCCCGGAACCGATCGCCTGTCGAGCGCTCACGCGAAGAGATGCCCTCCGCATGGGTGCGGGCGCCCTGGCCATAGTGGCAATCTCCCCCGGGGCCATGGCCGGACGCGCGGGCGCCGAAGGTCCGGTATCTCAGGATGTGATCCTCAAGAGGATTCCCGTCTCGGGCGAAGAGATTCCGGTGATCGGACTCGGAACGTGGCAGACCTTCATGGTCGAGGATCGGGAGGAGGAGCTCGCTCCGCTGCGGGAGGTGCTCCGGTCGTTCGTCGAGTTGGGGGGCACCGTGATCGACTCCTCCCCAATGTACGATCCGGCGGAGGAGGTCGCTGGCAGTGTAGCGACCGAGCTCGGCGTGATCGACGATCTCTGGGTGGCGACCAAGGTGTGGACGGAAGGCGAAGCGGAAGGCCGCGCCCAGATGGAGCGATCGATGGCCGAGCTCCAGCGAGAGACGATCGAGCTCATGCAGGTACACAACCTCCTGGACGTGGAAACGCACCTGGACACGCTCGAAGAGTGGAAGGAGAGAGGTCGGTTCCGTTACATCGGAATCACGAACACTTCGCGGGAGCGGTATCCCGCCGTGGAGGCCCTGCTCGATGATGAACGGATCGACTTCCTTCAGACGAATTATAGTCTCGCCGAGCGCGAATCGGCCGAACGGTTGCTTCCGAAGGCATCCGAGCAAGGTGTCGCCGTGATCACCGCGCGGCCCTTTGCGGGGGGCGCACTCTTCCAGCGCGTTCAGGACAGGCCCCTCCCGGACTGGGCGGCCGAGTTCGACTGCACGGCGTGGAGTCAGTTCTTCCTCAAGTACATCGTGTCTCATCCGGCGGTAACGTGCGCCATTCCGGCGACCTCCAACCCGGAGCACCTCCGCGAAAACATGGGAGCAGCTGTCGGCCGGCTCCCGGACGACGCGACTCGTCGGCGCATGGAAAGCTTGATCGACTCGCTCTGAAAAGGCTCGACCCCAGGCGGGTCGAGAGGGGGGCGTTCCCGCCGTCGCGAGCGAGGCGGCACTACCGATCTCGTTCGAGATCGACGAGGATTCGGTGGATTTCTTCGGGATCCGCAGGCTTCGTGAGGTGCACGTCGAAGCCGGCGTTCAACGCCTCCTCCTTGTCCTTTTCCTGGCCCCACCCGGTCACGGCGACCAGCAATATGGTCTGGCCCCAGGGCTGCCGGCGGATTCTGTGCGCGACTTCGTAGCCGTCGACCTCCGGCATGCCGACGTCGAGGAAGATGACATCGGGTTGTTGGATTCGAGCCTTCTCGAGGGCCTCGGCACCGCTTTCCGCCGTCTCGACATCATGGCCGTTGTACCGGAGGAGGGTCGCAACGGCTGTGAGTGCATCGCGATTGTCGTCGACAGCAAGCACGGACCGGAGGGGGGACGCGGTATCGGTGGTGTCGACCGGTTCGCGGTCGTCGCCGGCAGTGCGGCCCACCCCTGGTGGGTGCGGCGGCTCTCCGGGAGGTGCCAGCGGCAAGCGGACCGTGAACTCGCTGCCTTTCCCGCGGCCATCGCTCTTCGCCTCGATCGCGCCTCCGTGCAGCTCCACGAGCGAGCGGGTGAGCGAGAGTCCGATTCCGAGGCCTCCCTGGGTCGTCCGGCCAGGGCTGCCCACCTGGGCGAACATTTCGAAAATGTGTTCGAGGTGCGAGCGCTCGATACCGATCCCGCTGTCCCTCACCCGGATGAGAGCCTGCCCATCCTCCTCGGTCGCGGAGACATGGATGCTGCCGCCTGGTTCGGTGAACTTGTGAGCGTTGTTGAGCAGGTTGTCGATGATCTGAGCAATGCGCACCGGGTCGCCGTCGATCACCAGCGGGCTCCGTGGGAGCTCTGACGTGAAGGTGATCTCAGCGCGTTCGCATTCGTCTCGAAACGGGCTGACGGTCTGGGCGATCAGGGAGCCGAGGTCGAGCCGCTCCTTGCGGAGATCGATCCTCCCGTGCGTGATGCGGCTGACATCGAGAAGGTCATCGATGAGCCGAGTCATGTTGGCCGTCTGGCGGGTGATGACGTTGGATACCTGCTCGAGACGCGTGGTGTCGTCCTTTACGACCTCGAGCAACTCTGCAGCCATGCGGACGGGCGCGAGGGGGTTGCGTAGCTCATGGGCGAGCGTCGCGAGGAACGTCCCAGAGCTGCCGGGCAACGTCACTGAAATCGCGGCCGAGGGGATTGGTGCCGAGGTCGGGATGCGCCGCGAGGTCCATCAGCACGAGCCGAAATTCCGTGTCGATGACGTAGATCTCGACGGCGTCTCCGGGGGGAGATGGTCTTGTCGGCTTCTTGCTGTCCGGGCCGGTCCTCGGTGATCGACGCATGAGTACCACGTTCTCGCAGCGCGAGCCGGTTCACAAGGGGCCCCCCGCTCCAGAGACTCCAGGGGCAGGTCGCGTGGGATCGTTGCAAAACCCCGGAGCTGCGTTTTGTGCCCGCAGGAAGAAAAAAAAAGCCCGGCCGCCTCGAACAGAGGCGGCCGGGCGCGGATAGGCCGGAAGTCGGCCCGCGGTTCGAGTCTCGAGCCGCGGACCGATCGAGCAGGGCTCAGGGGTTGGTGTTTCGCGCAAGCTCCCGAAGGACCGGTGTGAACAGCACGCCCTGGATTCCTGCGGGAGTGTTCGGGTCTCCCTGGATCACGAAGTTCTCGTTCACGTCGAAGTCGAGGAGGATGACGCTCACCATCCCGCCCTCGGTATCGATAGGCTCGTCGAGCATGGCCTTGATCCCGGTCTGAGCGCCGCTCGGAACGACGAGATCCCGCGTCTGTCCACCGTCGGCGAACTCATACTCCTCGTTGAGCGTCACTTCGGCCCTGCTCACGATCATGCGGAGCTGCCGGTACCTTCCTGCGGGGAGCTCGACCTCACCTGTGACATCCTCCACGACCCCGTCCTGAAGGGTCAGGAGGTCGACCCAGAGTGGCTCCACTCCGTCATCGGAGGCATTGAAGAGATCGACGAACGGCGGTCCTTCCTCCGGATCCTCCTCCCCCGGGATCAGGTACACCCGAGAGATCTCGACGAAGGCTGTCGAAAGGTACTCGTCGGGAGAGTCGGTGATGAGGACCTGTATCCGGGACATGTCGTCCGCGGTGCTCGGACTCGAGTCGCAAGCGGCCGTGGCTGCGACCACAGTTGCGAGAGCGAAGGTGATGGCGGTCTTTCTGGTCAGCTTCATGAATACGTCTCCATTTGGTGTGCCAAGGATGCTGAAGGCTCCTGCGACTCAACCTCCTCCACCGGGAGGTCCGCCCGGCGGTCCGCTGGGCGGACCTCCCGTCGGCGGCTCAGGCGGCCCTCCCTGACCGGGCGCCGGCACGGGGGAGGGAGGGCCGGGCTCGACCCCGCTGGGCGGTCCGCCTCTTCCCGGAACCACGGTACCGACGGGGGGTGCTGCCGCTCCGGGGAGCTCTGCGAGGGCTGACGGTCCGCGGGCGAGCGCCTCGTGAACACGGAGGAGCGCTTCGTCCGGCACCACCCCGGATTCAACCAGATGGGTGAGGGCAGCGATGGCCACGGCTCGGTGCTCCGTGGGTGCGGCTCCGCCGATTTCGGTCAGCACGGCTTCTCTCACTCCCGCTCCCAGGGCGTCGGCGCCCACGCCGAGCTGGACCCCGTCCACCTCGCTTCCGACCCCTTCCAGGGCCTGAGCGGCGCGGGTGAGACCCTCGAGACGATGCTCCACTGCCTGGGCGAGCCGGTCTGCCGGGACGCCCTTCGCCTGACCCTCCGCCAACTTGCTCTCGAGCAGCCACGCCGGGATTCCTCTCTCCTCGGCCTGCTCGAAGGCGGTTTGGATCCGCTCCTCGGGAGCCTGGGCCCAACCGGCCGCAGGAATGAGGAGGAGTCCAGCGAGGATGGTCAGCCCCCCGCGCTTGATGTTCTTGCTCATGGTGTCTTTCTCCGGCTCGGCACGCCCTCGACAGGGCGCGCGGCATTTCCACTTCGATTCATTGCCTTCATCTATCAAGACGAGGTTCCCCCGGCGGAGGTCACACTCTCGTCCACTCCCACCGCCTCGAGCCTCGCCTTCAGACGCTCCCGGGCACGATGGACGCGCATCTTGAGCGCGCTCACCGAAAGGCCCAGCATCCGAGCCATGTCCTCGTAGGAGTGCCCTTCCACATGCTTGAGGACGAATGCCTCCCTCTGGTCCCAAGGGAGGTCGTTCATCGCCTCGTCCAGCCTCGCCTTCAGGGTGGTTCGTTCGTGGTCCCGTTCAGGGTGTCGCCCCTGGTCGTCGGGAAGATGGGGCTCGAGTCGGGTGTTCCTCCGGCTCGCCGCGCTCTTCAGGTGGTCCAGGCACCGGTTCCGGAGAATCCGGCCCACCCATACGTGGAATCGATCCGGCTCCCGGCATTCGCCGAGGTTCTCGTAGGCGCGTACCAGGGTGTCCTGAACCACGTCGGCAGCCTCCTCCTGGTCGAGCCCCAGGGAGAGGGCATGACGGAAGAGCATTCCCTGGTGCCGCCGCACGAGAAGCGCGAACCCGTTCGTGTGCCCCGCAAGAACGGCTTCCACGACCTCCCCGTCCGTCTCGCTCATGGAGCACCTCCTCCGGGTACGATCAGGACGGCCACCCACCCCCCCATTCCGTCGTCGCGACGGTGTGCCACCGATTCCGGAACGAACCACTCTCCGTCCGCAGAGCGGAAGGCGTAATGATAGAGGCCTGGTTTCAGGTCGAGGTCGAGTCGCCAGGAGTCGCCCCTCCGGTGCATCCGCACCGGTTCCCAGGAGGTGAAGTCTCCTGCCACCATGGGAGGAGAAGATGCCTCGGAAAGTGGGAGTCGGAGCACGACCCGTTCGCCGGACCGGTGCTCGGCTCCCGACCGAGGGGGGGCCGAGCGGTCTCCTCCGCCCAGACGGTAGCTGATTCCGGCGCCCCAGCTCGTCCTCGCCGCTCCCAGGAAGTGCGGGTCGAACGGCTCCCGTCGCGCGCTCACCCAGAGCGTCGTCGCAGGGGTTACCGGAAGCGAACCGCCGAGTGCCCAAGCGGTGGAAGATGATTCGTCCTCCTCGATACCCGAGACCCAGCTTCCGACGGAGGCCTGGACTCCACCGGGGCCTACGGCGGCCGAAGCGCCTCCGCCCACGAACGTGTACGCTTCGTTCTCGGGTCGCAGGTGGCGAGCGTGGCCCTCGATCCGGATCGAGGGATCGAGAGGGAGCGAGAGTGCGAAGTCCGTCACGTGGAGGTCGCGGGACCAGTCCGTTCCTCCCATTCTCCCGCGGTACCAGGATCCTCCGCTCCGGCCTTCCATGATCAGGGGACCGACGGAAACCGAGAGGACGGGCATGAGCTCTCCCCGCATTCCCCATCCTGGTGCCTCGGCCACCGCGTCGCGCTGTCCATGCGCCTGCCCGGTCGCATCGAGCCCCAGCTCGATACGGCCCCGACGGAATGCGATCCGGTCCCCACCCACGACCGCCCCCCAAAAGAGATCGCCCGAGGAGAGGGGGGCTGCGGCCGCCACCTGGAAGAACCGCTGATCGACAGCGAAGCGGAGCCCCGCAATGACGTTGCTGGACTCGGATGCCAAAGGTGCGGTCTCGTAACTTGCCTTGCCAGCGTGGACGTCGGCCACCCACTCCTGCGCGGAGGCTTCCCCGGTGAGGAGGAGCGCCAAGGCCGTGAAAACGAGCGCGTAGAAGAAGGCCATCCCCGGTCCGCCGTGAAGCGATCGCCGGCCCGGTCTTTCGGCGGAAGTCAGGTGTCCCCCCTACCGTTGTTGAGGAGGAGAGCGAGTCGGCTGTTTTCCCCTCCGAAGCCGTCATCCACCCGAGGCGCCGTCGGGTCCGGGACCCACTCGTCCCCATCGACCACGAATGCGTAATCGTGAACCCCGGGGCTCAGAGGCACCAGGATGGACCAGACACCGGGGCTCGTCTCTCGGAGCGTGTAGGCTGGATCCCAACCCGTGAAGCTTCCCGCGAGGCGCACGTCCGAGGCGTCGGGCGCCTCGAGGCGGAATTGCACGTAAACCGTCACGGCCTCCGGCGCATCCGCGACCTCGGGAAGCTGTTCTCCCGGTGAAGCGATCTCCGGAGGTGCGCCGTCTCCATTTGGGAGCACGACGGCTACGAGGAGTGCCGCGGCAGCCAGGAGTCCGTATGCGGGGCGGAGCCGGACCGGTCGCGGCTCCCAGAGCAGACGGATCCACGCGGGCAGCGTGGGCCGGTCGTGGTCTGCCGAAGGCGCGGGCGGTGCAGCCTCCCGTCCGATTCGGCCCATCACAGGCCCGCTCAGATCCGGAGGGTCGGCTTCCCGGAGGATGGGGAGCGCCTCACGGATCAGGCTCTCGTACCCCTCGACCTCTCGGCGCTCCTCGCTGGAGAGCTTCGAGAAGGGCAGCTCCCCGTCCAGATACTGGTGGATCCTGTCGTTCATTCGTCCCCCCTCACGCTCCTTATTCTTCGTATGCCCGTGCGAGATCCCGAACCGCAGGGCTGTCGAGTATAAGACGAGCCAGCCCCGGAAACGTCACATCCGAGGGTCGCGCCTCTTGCCCGCCCCGTCCTCGCACCTTATCGGTCACATGGTGCAGTGCCTGCTCGAGGAGCCTGCGCCCCGCTTTTTTGAAAACGGCTTGTCGGTCCCACTCGCGGTTCCAGGTCTCATCCGCCCTTCAAGGAGGCTCCTATGAAGATCCCACGTCAGCCGGGTCGCTGTATCCGCCGAATGCTGGGCTTGGCCGTCGCGGCAATCCTGATTGCTGCCCCTGTAGCCGGCCAACAAACGGGCACGATCACGGGGACCGTGACGGACCAGACGACCCTCGCACCGCTGGAGGGCACGCAGATCCACATTCCTGGCACTGACGTCGGTGTCTTCGCCGGGCAGGACGGGAGCTTCACTCTGACGAACGTGCCTGCCGGGGAGCAGGTCGTCCGGGCGGAGCGCCTCGGCTACGGGAGCGTGGAGGAGACGATCGAGGTCACTCCGGGCGCGACGGTTCAATCGGATTTCCAGCTCCGGGAGCGAGCGCTTGCGCTCGATGCGGTCGTCGTGACCGGGACTGCGGGACAGGCGCGCCAGCGCGAGGTGGGCACCTCGATCGCTCAGGTGAACATGGCCGACATCCGCGAGCCGGTGGGAAGCGTGGACAACCTGCTCTCGGCACGGGCACCTGGAGTAAACGTCCTGGGCACGAGCGGAATGTCGGGCGGGGGAGCCCAGATCCGGCTGCGGGGGAACGTGAGCGTCGCGATGTCGAACCAGCCCCTCATCTACATCGACGGGGTGCGGATGCGAAGCGATGGCCTCCCGAAGAACCATGCCGTGGGAGAGCACGTTTCCTTCGGTGGGAACGAGTCGATGGGGCCGCTCAACACGATCAACCCCGAAGACATCGATCGGATCGAGGTGGTCCGCGGCCCGGCGGCGACCGCCCTCTACGGGACCGAGGCGGCCGGCGGGGTGATCCAGATCTTCACCCGGAGGGGGCAGGCCGGCGATCCGCAGTGGACCGCCCAGGTGGATCAGGGCGTGGACTGGATGCAGAGCTTTGGTCCCGCCAACGAGCCGCTCATGAGGATGGACCCCTGGCTTCGGAACGCCCACAACCAGCGGTACAACCTGTCCGTGCGAGGCGGGGGTGACGCGCTCCAGTACTTCCTCTCCGGAAGCCTCCACGAGCTCCAGGGGGTCCTCCCACGAGACGAGGACCGGAGGTACATCGTCCGAAGCAACTTCGGCTTCCAACCGATCCGCGGCGTGGACCTCGAGTGGAACACGATGCTGAGCCGCCAGGAGGTCTCGAACACCACGATGGGGAACAACCCCTACAGCATCGCCCTGAACGCCTTTCGCATGCCGGCCGGCCGGCCGGGGAACTACATCGGATCGGATCGCGAGGAGGACGTGACTCGCCTCCTCGACTACGACATCTTCAGCGATGTCGAGCGCATCACGACAGGGATGACGGCTACCCACTCGGTCACGGACAACATCACGAACCGGGTCAGCGTGGGGCTGGATCGCATCGACAGTGAGATGCGGAATGTGCGTCCCTACGGCTACATCGCCTATCCCGGAGGCTCGATTTCGAATCAGCACTGGCAGAACCGCACCCTCACCCTCGACTACGTGGGGACGGCGGATTTCCGGCTCACACCCAATTTCCGGAACAGCTTTTCCTGGGGTGGCCAGTGGGTGGATGAGGACGAAGTCTCGGTCTCCGCACGTGGTGATGGACTTCCCGGCCCCGGCGAGCACACGGTGGAGAGTGCCGGCAATCGGTTCGGGTACGAGGAGCGCTTCCGGGTCGTCACTGCCGGATTCTTCGTCCAGAACCTCTTCGACATCCTGGACCGTTACTTCCTGACCGTCGCTTTGCGGGTGGACGGGAACAGCGCGTTCGGGGAAGGAATGGGGCTGCAGCCGTACCCGCGCGCCACGCTCTCCTACGTCCTCTCCGACGAGGACTTCTGGCCCGAGGATCGGTTCGGGGAGGTAAAGCTGCGTGCAGCCTGGGGCCAGGCGGGCCGGGCGCCCGGAGCGTTCGACGCCGTGCGCACCTGGGTGCCTCATCCCTGGCGGGGCCAGACGGGGTTCATGCCACAGAACCTCGGAAACCCCGAGTTGGGGCCGGAGCGGACGGAGGAGTACGAGGTCGGGTTCGAGGCAGCGATCCTCGATCAGCGGGTGAGCCTGGATTTCACCTACTACAATCAGCAGACTCGCGATGCCCTCTTCAACGTACAGCAGGTCGCGAGCCAGGGGTTCACCGGATCCCAGCTCGAGAACCGCGGAGAGATCTCGAACCGGGGGATCGAGCTCGCGGTGAACGCCGATGTGATCCGCAGCCCCGACTTCTCCTGGGACGTGGGATTCAACGTCTACACGAACACGAGCCGGGTCGAGAGCCTCGGCGGGTCCCCGGCATTCGCGATCGGCGGAGGGTGGATCGAGGAGGACGGCCCGGTTCCCGCGATCCGGAATTGGGGCATCCGGAACCCGAACGAGTTCGCGGAGCCGGAGATCGTGCGGGATTCGATTTTCGGGCCGAACCAGCCCACCCACACGATCGGGGTGAACACCTCCTTCGAATTGCCCGGAGGCATCGTGCTTTCCGGCCGGGGTGAGTATCAGGGCGGGCACTACATCTTCGATGGAGGAAACGGCGGAGGCATCAGCCGGGGAGCCACGTCGCCCTTCTGCGACGACATCTTCCCGCGGATCCAGGCAGGGGAGCGGGATCAGTTCACGGCCCGGGAACGGTCGTGGTGCGACCCATCGGTCCAGCATGCGAATCTCGTCTACCCCGCAGACTTTTTCCGGGTGAGGGACCTCACGCTTCAGCTTCCCATCCCATTCGCGCTTCCCGGTGCAAGCCAGGCGACCTTCCGGATGTCGGCGCAGAACGCCCTCACATGGAAGAACAGCGACTTCCTCGCCATGGATCCGGAAATGGCCGGGAACTGGGGAATGGAATCGGGACTCGCGCGGAGCATCACGGAACATATTCCGCCTCCCGCGTCGTTCGTGGCCTCGCTACGCGTCGTCTTCTGATGGTCCGGCTTACGAGCGCTCTGGAGGAGGAGGGAATGATGAAGGGAATCAGTAAGCAACGTATTTCGGCCGGGCTCCGCACCCTCGTATTCGGGATCATCGGGGCGAGCCTCATCGCGTGCGACGTGAACGTGGTGAACCCCGGCCCCGCGCAGGACGAGTTCCTGGACGACCCGGGCGCCCATCAGGCGGTCGTTGCGGGCACGGAGCGGGCGATGGCGATCGCACTGAACTGGGTCGCCTACACCTCTGCCTACATCTCGCGGGAGACCGTGCCGTCCGGGAATCTCGGCAACCTCTTCGGAGCGCCCACCCAGGTTCGTCAGGGGTTGCTCAACGAGGATGAAAACGACACGCACTGGCAGCACGCTCAACGCGCCCGCTGGATGGCCGAGGACGCGATCCGTCGGTTTCGCGTGGCCATGGAATCGGGCGAGCTCAGCGGGAGCCCCCTCGTGGCCGAAGTCATGCTGCGAGCCGGATACGCGAACCGCCTCCTGGGAGAGAACATGTGCGTGGCGGTGATCGACGGCGGGGGAGCGGAGCCCTGGACGGCCTATCTGGAGCGCGCGGAGGATTATTTCACCGATGCGATCCAGGTCGCGGGGCAGGCGGGTCGGTCGGACCTTCGCACGGCCGCCTACGCGGGCCGAGCCTCCGTCAGGGCCGGCATGGCCGACTGGCCCGGCGCCGAAGCCGACGCGCAGGAGGTTCCACGCGACTTCGTATACCAGCAGACGTACTTCACGCAGGATTGGGACGACCACAACCGGTTCTTCTGGGGGAACAACTATCCGGCGAGCCCCTTCCGGGCCCACACGGTCTGGAGCACCTACTTCGAGGAGTACTACGAGGAGAGCGGGGACCCGCGCACGGCGTGGGGCTCCGATCCGGACATTCCGCAGGGCACCGTGGAGCAGTGGCCCTGGTACTTCCAGCTCAAGCACGACGAGCTGGATTCACCGATCAACCTCTCATCGGGACGTGAGATGGAGCTCGTCCGCGCGGAAGCGGCGCTCCACGGCGGGCAGTGGCAGGAAGCGTCCGATCTGATCAACGGGCTGCGCGCGGACGTGGGCGTGGACGCGTGGCCGATCTCCAACAGCGAGGAGGCGTGGAGCGCGCTCAAGCAGGAGCGCTCGATCGAGCTCTGGCTCGAGGGGCGCCGACTCGGCGATCTTCGCCGCTGGCATGTGGACGGGGCTCCAGGAGCGGCGCCGGAGGACATGACCGGGCGGAGCCTCTGCTTCCCGATCGGGGAATCCGAGATCGACACGAACCCGAACGTGAGCGGGGAGGATCAGCAGGACCTGCTCGGCTGAGGGGGTAACCTCCGGGGGAGCGTGCATTCTCCACGATCGGTGAAGGCACCCCTCTTGCAGCGGTCGCCGGGATAGTGCCCTTACTTGCCGTCCACGGTCCCTGTCGCGCCGAGTCTCCCTGGTGAGGTCATCCTTCACATTCCGCATCACCCGCCTGCTCGAGACAGCGGGGGCCCCCAGATGGGCGGCCCCCGCTGTCGTCGGTCTCGGGCTGGCGGCCGCCCTGTTGGAAGGAGCAGGGCTCTATCTCTTCATCCCCCTCGTGGGAGCCCTGGGGGCTGCGGGCGAAGCCGGCTCCACCCTCGAGGCACTGTTCGAACGGGCCCTCTCCCCGATCCCGCCCGACTGGCGCATTCCGCTCCTCGTGGGCGGCCTGTTCGTGAGCATCGTTCTGAAGAATGGGATCATCCATCTCAACCACTACGTGACGCATTACGTGGAGGGACTCGTCGCGCACCGGCTGCGGACGCTCGTGATGCGTCAGACGGTCGCGTCCTGCATTGATTATCGGGTGGAAAACCGCCGAACCGACATCGTGGAGACCATCACGAGGAACACCTGGACCCTCGGCGCTGCGCTGATGGAGACGTACAGGATGCTGGTCAGCGGAGTCACCCTCACCGTCTTCGTCGCCCTCCTCTTCGTGATCTCCCCGGGGCTGACCGCGGTCGCGCTCCTCTGCTTTGGCAGCATCGCGGCGGTCGTGCACCTGGTGACCCGAAAGGCGCAGACGGTCGGCGAGGAGGTGGTGGAGCAGAACAGGTCCTTTGGTCTCCGGATGTGGGAGAGCATCACCGGGCTCCGACTGATCCGAAGCTGTGCCCGCGAGGAGCACGAGATGTCCCGCTTCGAGTCGGAGTCGGACAACGTTCGGCGCCGCTTCCTCCACATGAATGTGCTCTGGTCGATCCCTGCACCTGCGTCCGAGGTCGCGGTGGCGTTCGGTATCGGTGCATTGATCCTCCTCGGCCACTGGGCGGGAATCGGCTTGCCGTCCCTCGCCGCGTTCCTCGCTCTGCTCACGAGGACGCGCGGGCCGGTGCGGGAGCTGATGTCGGCCCGCGTGGGGTTCGATTCCTCCTATGGAGCGGTGGCGGACGTCGCGGACTTCCTCGAGCGTACTCGAGAGCCGTACCTCACCAGTGGGAGTCGGACCTTCCGACGGCTGCGACATGGCATCGAGCTTCGGGAGGTCACCTTCCAGTACGTGTCGGACGAGCCGCCGGCACTCGACAACGTATCGGTCACGATCCTCCGCGGGAGGACCACGGCCATCGTGGGTCGGTCCGGAGCGGGAAAGTCCACACTCCTGGACCTCCTCTTCCGGTTTCGCGACCCCACCTCCGGGGAGGTTCTGGTCGATGGCACCCCGCTTCCCGCGTTCGACCTCGGAAGCTGGCGGAGCCGGATCGCCCTCATGTCGCAGGACGTCTATCTCTTCCACGACACCGTTGCGGTGAACATCGGGTTTGGAGGAGTCGACGCCTCGCCTGGTGAGATCCGGAGAGCCGCCGAGATCGCCGGTGCCCACGAGTTCATCATGGGGCTGCCGCGGGGATACGACACGATCATTGGCGATTCGGGGGTCCGCCTTTCCGGCGGCCAGCGCCAGCGGATCGCCCTCGCGCGCACGATCCTCCGCGATCCCGAGATACTGCTTCTTGACGAAGCGACGAACGCTCTGGATCAAGAGACGGAGCGTGCATTCCACGAGGCGCTGGAGGAGTATGCGGAGGGAAGGACCGTCGTCGTCATCGCGCACCGGCTTTCGACCGTGGAGAGCGCCGACCAGATCCTCGTGCTCGAGGAGGGGAGGGTCGTCGAGACGGGCCCTCCGGAAGCGCTCCTCGTTTCCGATGGGCCTTTCGCGCGTTTACACCGAGGCATGAAGTCGAAACCGCGCAGGCTGTCGGAAGCGCTGCCGGTACAGGAGACGGAGGTTTGAGGATCCGCGGGCTATGCGGATTGCTCGCTGCGTTCGCCGAGGGAAGTCGTTACTGGTCGGCGGACCGGGGAGCGGGACTGAGAAGAGCGGCGGACGAGCGGATCGCCGTGGTCGGACAACTGGGGCACTGCATGCGACCGGCGCCACCCGGGGCGGAGGACCAGGGTGAGTCCCCCCCACCAGCCGCGAACCTGAGGGAGGAGAAGCCGCATGTGATCGCTCGATCCATCGCGGAGCGCCCGGAGCGCCACCCGCAGGAAGTATTGGGGAAGCTGCAGGCCGATCCGCCGGAGATTCCCGCGATGCCGATAGCGCAGGTACTGGGCTCCGAGCGCAGCGACGTGTCCACGCATGTAGGCCTGCATCTGCTCCTCCAGCCCCCCCCAGTCCGGTCGGTGATGGTGATGGACCACGGCGCGAGGCTCGTAGAGGCAGGAGCCTCCGTCAGCGAGGATCCGATACCACAACTCCGAGTCTTCCGAGCACCCCGCGGCACCGGCTCCGAGCCGTTCGTCGAATAGCCCCACGCGCATGAAGGTCTCCCGGCGGAAAGCCATGTTCGCACCGGCCCCGAGTCGCCAGACCTGAAGTCCATGATTCAGACCTTCGGAGCGAAACCGACTCCCGAAGCGAACCGGGACGTAGCCGGTCCCGAACCCTCCGAGTTGGAGTTCGTAAAACCGTTGGGCAGGGGTGGAAAGTGAGGCCGGGAGGACGAGACCCGTGATCGCATCCGCCTCGGGCGCTGACGCGAAGGCCCGCGCCACTTGCCCCGTCCATCCGGGATCCACCTCGACGTCGTCGTCGGTGAAGGCGATGATCGGGCGCGTAGCCGCGGCCACCCCGGTATTCCTCGCGACGCTCAGCCCCGGGCGCTTCTCGTGAAGGTGACGCACACGACGGAAGTGGGCGGACACGACCTGGGCGTCACCGGACTCCGAGTTGTCGACAACGATGATCTCCCCCGGCGGAGCCCGTTGAGCGTCCAGGGCGGCCAGGCACGAACGAAGCAGTTTCGGTCGGCCGCGGGTGCAGACGATCACCGACACGTCGTCCGCGGGTGTCTGCGGGTCGGCCGCGAGCGCATCGAGCACGGCGGAGGCTCCTCTGCAGGCGCGGATGTCCGCGAGGGTCGGCTCCAACTCGACTCGACCGTCCCGGCCCGCCTCGGGAACTCCTCCGAGGCTCGGCCCTCGGGCAGCGAGCTGTTTCGCTGCAAAGCGACCGGCGAGGGTGAGGATCTGGTCCTGTGAGAGGGGAAGCTCTTCCGGGACGAAGGCCTCGGCTCCCAGGGGTAGGCTGCCCCACCAGAACACGATGAACGCGTGGCCTTCCGCAGGGTCGACCGGCGGCGCTTCGCGGCTCAGGTCCAGGTGCACCACGCGCCAGGTCATGCGACCCCCTCGCGAATCCGGCGGCTCCGCTCGAGCGACCGGTCGTATTCGCCCAGGAGCCCCTGGATCCCACCCCGGATCTCGGCGGCGATCATCCGAGCGCGGCCCGGGCGTAGCTGAACGGATGCTTTCACGAACCCCATGGTCTTGTCCACGAACCACCAGCGGAGCATGGCGCTATGCCGCGGGTGAAGGGCCGGGTCCGTGCGGCGACACTTGGTGAGGAACGCCATGAATCCGAGGCCCCAGCTCCAGTACTGGCGGCGGAGCTGATTCAGCGTTTCACGGTGTTCGTGAAAGACGGTGAATCCCGGCTCGTAGACGATCGTGCGGCCCGCCCGGATCACGCGATAGAAGATGTCCAGATCCCCCCCGCCCGGGAGCGGCGCGCCGGTGTCCAGCGCTTCGTCGAAGCCCCCGAGCCGGTCGAGGAGCCTCCGGTCGAAGGCCATGTTGCACCCGGCACCCACCACTCCCACGCCCACCGGGTGCAATGCATTGTGCATCTTGGCCCCGCGGTGGTGGATCCGGGTGAACCCCCGTCCAAACCCTCCACGACGCTCGAACTCGATTTGAGCCGAAGAATCGAGCCGGAGCGGCAGGACCAGCCCCGTGTATCCTCCGGCATTCGGATAGTCAGACCACGCGGCGTAGAGCCCATCCAACCAACCCGAATCGACGACCACGTCATCGTCGAGGAAGGCCAGCAGGTCACCGGCTGCGGTCCTGAGCGCCGCGTTGCGCGCGAAATCGAGCCCGACACGGGGCTCCTCCACATAACGCACCCCCACGAAATCGCCCACGACCTCTCGGGTTGCCGCATCAGCGGAAGCGTTGTCGACGACGAGGACTTCGAGCGACCGAAAAGGCGATGCCGGACGCAGGACCTCGAGCGACTCGAGAAGGCGAGCCAAGCCCTGCGGTCGGTCCTTCGTGCAGACCGCCACCGTCAGGGAGGGTGCCGGCCCCGGATCAGGATGCGGCCACCGCCCGCTGAGCTCCGCTTCGACCTCGAGGGCGAGCACCTTACGAGTGAACTCCCGCTCGACGGCCTGGCGGAGAGCACGGGGGGATAGGGTCCCACCCGGCGGGACCGGCTGGAGCGTGAAGCCGACCGGGCGCCCGTGCCAGCGCCCCACGAGGGCGAACCCGTCCTCGACCCCCTCCGGCACCAGCTCCGGCAAGGGCTCGGACAACTCGAGATCGACGATCCGGTAGGGCATGTCAGGATGGTGCGCGATGGTGAACGGGCAGCCTCGGACGGAGTGTTTTCATCGTGACGGAGCGCCTCGGGCGCGGGCGTGGCGCTGGATGAGCCGAAGCGCATTGGACGGAGATGCAGCCGCAGCGCAGACGGCGAAGGCTGCGGCGGAGATCCGGGAGCCTTCCGACGCGGAGAGAAGGCAGTGGGAGCGGAGGTACCAGAAGAGGTCGTGTTTGATGTCGCTCCACCGGCGTGCGCTCCAAAGGGGCCGGTCCGCCTGGAACTCCTCCAGGGTGGGGATGGGCTCCGAACGCCGCCGTGCGTCATCGCGGGCCATGATCAACCGGAGCATCGCCCGCTGCTCGAACAGTCGCTCGAAGGACATGCTCTGCCGGTGGATCCGGTACCGGATCAGCGGCTCCGGCACGACCACGATGACGTGGTCGTGCGCGACGCGGGTCCAGAGCTCGGTGTCCGCTGCGGGCCCGAACAGCGGATCGTAGCCTCCGAGTTCGAGGATCGTGGGACCGTGCATCAGCACCGAGGGATGCACGAGTGGTACGCGCCGACCCGTCGCGCGCATCTCCAGGAAGCTCTCGGTCGTGGTGGGACCGATCGCCCTCCGGCCGATGGTGCGCCCTTCGGAATCGATCTCGACGGCCCAGGTACCGATCACGCGAGCCATCGGTTCTCGGGCCAGGACCTCGAGTTGCCGCTTCAGCCTCTCCGGCTCGCAGACGTCATCGTGGTCCAGGATCGCAATCCATTCGTGACGCGCCAGCTCCAGACCACGGTTCAGGGTGACAGGCTGATCCCTGTTTCGCTGTCGTACGATCCTGATTCGATCATCTGCGGCGGCGTAGCGAGCGAGGGTGCGCTGGGTTCCGTCCGTTGAACCGTCATCGAGGATGAGGAACTCGAAGTCGTCGTGCGTCTGCGCCAGGACGCTCTCGATTGCCGTGGAGAGGTACCGCTCACCGTTGTGGACGGGCATCAGCACCGTGACCGGGGGAAGCGACTTGGCTCGTTCGACGGGATTCATCGCCACCTGGGCACAAAGGGTTGAAAGGTGGAGAACATCTCTCTCCCGTGAAGATGTGGACGAACCCGGAAGAGCAAGAACGATACCCGAGCGGAGCCGCCACTCCGGGGCTGGGCGCTTGCCTGCGTTCCGTGCGAGGTGCTGTGTATGCAACGCCTCGCCCTTCGGCGCCGGTGCAACAGTGCGTAGGCACACCGCGACAGGCTCGGGCGAAGGCTCCGTCAGACGATCCCGAAACGTTTCTCCAGAAAGGAGGTGATCGCTCCCACACTACGGAAGTCCTCGATGTCCAGGTGCTCCACATCCACCTCGACCTCGAACGCCTCCTCCAGGCGTACCAGGATCTCCACGAAGGTGAGGGAATCCAGGAGCCCTGTGACGAGTACGTCCGTGTCTTCGCCGACCTGCACCTCGAGACCCTGGTGGAGGATCTCCGCCACCCGCGCCGCGATGGTAGGGTCACGCGTCTCCGCCTTCGGTAGCATTATCGTTCCTCCTTGGTCAGGGCAGCGGTGGCGATTCCTCCACTCCCCTTCGTTGGTTCCGGGTAGCTGCGAAATTCCTCCGCCAGGAGGTCGAAGTGGAGCCGGTCGTAGAGCTGTCCCTTCACCCGGTGGCAGCGGCGCCTTCGTCCGACCTGGGTGAAGTTCAGCCGCTCCAGGACCCGCCGCCCGCCCCGATTGGCCTCGACCGTCCATGCAAATACGGACTGCAGGCCCATCACTCGGAAGCCGTGGTCCAACATTGCGGAGACCGCTCGGACCGTGAGGTTGCGACGGCGGTACTCTTGCTCTCCCAGAACGAACCACACCTCTCCCGTGCCGAACTCTCGGTCGACGTTGCTCAGGCCCACCACTCCCACGGGAGTCGGCGCGTCGCTCGGGCCGTAGACGCGCAGGCAGTGAAGGCTGCGCTGGGACATGATCTTGAGGCCCATCGCATCGACGCTCCTGCGGCCTCCCCCGAAGTCGAGCCAGCGCGAGTTCTCCTCGTCCTGCAGCCATCCGGCAACGGTCTCGAACTCGTCCCCATGGATCGCTCTCAAGTTCATGCTGTCTCCTTCATCCAGTCTTCGATTTTCCGTCGGTCCACCTTGCCCCGGCTGGTCAAGGGGAGCTGATCGACCGCCTTCCACCGCACGGGGATCATGTAATCCGGAAGGATCCGGGCGAGGTCTTCCTTGAGCGCTCTGGGCGAGGCGGCCTGGCCGTTCGCCGGAACGAAGGCACAGCCGAGGAGCTTTCCGGGCACTCCATCGCGAGCGAACCCCACGACCGCACACCCTTCCACCTCGGGAAGAGAGCGTAGGGCACCCTCCAGCTCTCCGAGTTCCACGCGAAACCCTCTCGTCTTCACCTGTTGGTCCTCGCGGCCCAGGAAGTGCACGTTCCCCTCCCCGTCCATCCTTCCCAGGTCACCGGTCCTGTAGATTCGGGACCCCTGCGACTTTTCGTCGAACGGATCGGGCAGGAAGACCTCGCGCGTTCGTTCCGGCTCTCGCCAGTAACCCGGACTCAGCCCGGCCCCCCGAATGTGAAGGTGACCCACCGACCCGAGCGGCACCGGGCGCAGGCCGTCATCCAGGAGGAGCAACTCCTCACCGGCGCAGGCCTTTCCGATCGGAACCGGCGCCGCGGATTCGTCCGGGACTTCCGGAACCCGGTAATAGCTGCTCGCGACCGTGGTTTCGGTAGGGCCGTAGAGGTTCGCGAATCGGGTATGCGGAAGCCGATCCATCCAGTAGCGGAGGGATGCGTTCGGAAGCACGTCCCCGCACCAGGTCATCCACCGCAGGTCGGGAAGGTCGTCCGGGCGAACGGCGTCGAACCGCGTCGCGTACTCGAAGAACGAGGGCACGGAGAGCCAGTGCGTGAGCTTCGCCTTCCTCATGAATGCCACGATCTTGGGCGGCAGGAGCTTGAGCTCCTCCGGGACCATGTGGAGCTCGGCACCGGAGGCGAAGGTCGCGTAGATGTCGAACGTGGAGAGATCGAACGTGAGCTCGGTGTACCCACCGATGCGATCCTCACGACTCAATCCGAAATAGGAGACCGCCCATTCGATGAAGGTGGTGACATTCCTGTGGGTGACCACCACGCCTTTGGGTGTGCCCGTCGAGCCGGAGGTGAAGAGGATGTACGCCGCATCGTCAGGGTGTCCGGCCGATTGCGGCGAAGAGGAGGGGAGCGCCTCGACATCGGACCAGGTGAAGGCCGCTTCGAACTCCCGGCTGGGAGACGCATCGACTGAGGGCGCCTCGGAACGAATGGTGCCCGCCGATTCGGGCTCGATGTCCATCCAACCCAACCGGACGGGTTGGTCGAGCGCACCCTCCCCCGCGAGCTCCTCGAACCTCGCGCGGGTCGGCGGGCCGGCGAGGATCACGGTAGGCTCACATCTCGCGATTACCTTCGCCAGCCGCGCGGCCGGGCTTCGGACCTCGAGAGGAACATAGATGCAGTCGGCTTTGAGGATGCCGACGATGACCGCGAGGGCCATGGGTGTTCGTGGCAGGAGGAATGCCACTCGATCCCCTCGGCGGCACCCCACCTCCCGAAGAGCCCGGGCCAGCCGGTTGCTCGTGCGTTCCAGGTCCTCGTATGTGAGAACCTCATCGGTCCGAACCAGCGCTCGTCCGTCCGGATCCGCTTCTGCGGCACGCGTCACCCACTCGTGGAGGAGATGAACGGCCGTCACACCGACGCCCTCGCCAGGACCGTGTCGAACGCTGCGCTGGCATTCTCGAGGTCCGCTTCGTCGAAGGGAACGTCAACGAGAAAGGTTCGACAGCCAGATTTGATGTATCGCATCAGCTCTCGGCCCACATCATGGTGACTTCCCACGAGGTATGGGCACATGGTCTTGTAGTTCTCGAACGGGGTGAGCCAATACGGATCAGCTTCGTCGACCTTGACGTCCACCAAGGCGGTGAGGTCCCGGTGCCACTCCGAGTCCGATGTCTTTCGGGCCATTTCGCGCAGGAGCTTTCCCTTTCGGGAAGGGGGGAAGCGCTCGTGGGCGATCCGCCATGCCGTCTGTCTGCTCTCGCGCGCAATGATCCCCATTCGAAAGCCGGGCTTGCGCTCCGCCGGAGCGAGATAGGGCTCTTGATCGCCGGGCGGCTTGGGGTAGGCGACCGGACGAGCCCCCAGATGATCCGCGGCCCTTCTTCCCGCTTCGGAGGAGCCTGAAACGAACACCTCCGGCAGGAGGTCGTTGGGGAGGTGAGGTGACAGTTTCAGGTCGCGGACGCGGTAGAAGTCCCCCTCGAAATTCACCGTCCCCCCTCGGAGGAGGTCCATGATGATCGTGGTGTACTCGATGAGGCGGTCGTATCGGCGATCATGAGGCGTCCGGTCGTCGAGCGCCTCCAGATCGTTCTTGAAACCGCCCGCCACCATGTTGAGATACGTACGGCGTCCGTGGAACTGGGCGAGCGTGGTCACGAGCTTCGCCACGGCATAAGGATGCATATAGGCCGGCTGGACCGCGACGAGAGGGATGAGCCGCTCGGTCGCCTGGACCAGGAGCTGAGCAACGATCCAGGGGTCTACCAGCCGGTTGTCCGCGTAGATCAGGCTCGCCGAGAACCCATGTTTCTCGCTCCATCGCCCCACCTCCGTGATGCGCTTTTCGTAGGCGGAAGTCGGCACGTCCGCGGATGCGGGCAGGGCCGTGATCAGTTCGATTTCGATCCCGTTTCGCTCGATGAGCATCGATCTCCCGGCGTTCACGTTGGTGGGCTGGGGGCGCACTCGATGCAGGGCAAACGATGTGCCATCCGGGTCGTTCGGTTCCCGGCACCCGCACCGATCGACTCCTGTCCCGGATGAGCCGCAGAGGACGCCGCCCGAGAGCCTATGGTCCCGCTCTGTTCCAGGGACTCGAAAGGCCGGCTTCGGCGGCTCGGGTGAGGCGGTGGCTCCACAGGCCGCAGGATGTGAGGAGACATCGCTACCATCGATCGAGCACGCCGTGGAGGGAGCGTCCCGCCAACCGGCACATCGCTTGCACCTCATGCTCGACGGCTCCGCGCGTTCGAGCCCCCGGATATGCACCCTCCTCCAGAGTGCCATGGCAATCGAGCTACTACCTCTCACATCCGACCGACTCACGGAGCTCGAGACCCTTCTTCTGCCCGTGTGGCAACGGCGGTGGGACCGGCTGCAGAGCGAACGAATCTTTCGCTGGCGCTTCCTGGAGCGACCTGAAGGGGAAGGGCTCATCGCCTACGACAACGGTCGGGCGGTGGGATTCATCGATTCGTTTTTTCGCCAGTACCGAACGCGCGCCGGCCTGATCCGGGTCCGGGAGCCCGCGGATTGGTACTGCCATCCCAGCTACAGGCCGCTCCTCAGTATCCGACTCATCCGGAAGCTCATGCAGAGCGGGGAAGCGCTCCTCGTAGTTGGCGGAAACCCCAACACCCGCAACGTTCTTCCAAAGCTGGGCTACAAGGCGCTGCCAGACGTCGCCTCGTATATGCTCCCGACCGGTACCGGGGCTTTCGCGAAGGTACTTGCCGGGACGGTCCGATTTCCGCTCCACCGTGTGCCACGGTTTCTGATCCGACCCCTCTCGGTGAGAACGCTTTGGGGCGGCCGTGCGCACCGCTCGTCGTTGGAATTCGGAATGCGGCAGGTACAGGGCCCGCCGCCCATGCCCGAGGCCTCCACGAACGGAGGATCCTACGGGTTGGCGCCCGTGTTCCCGACGGAGGAGCACGACTGGTTCCGGAATGCCCCTGGCCGGATGGGGGAGTTCATGTGGTTCGAATTCGAGACGGCCCATGCGAAGGGCCTCTCCTTCGTTCGCCTGTACCAGGACGGGCCATTCCGTGCGGCCCGGATCCTCCACATCGAAGCCTCTCGTCCCTCGGTACTCCTCTACGACTCCATCCTGAGAGGGACGATAGGGGCACTTCTCCCCTACCGGCCTCAATGGATCACGGCCCGCTTCACCTCTCCAATGGCCCGTCAGGCCATCCAATCCGCCGGCTTCAAGGGAGTGGGCGCGTACAAGGCGTTTTGGTGGCACCGTGATATCCCACCACCCGAAGGCCCCCTCCATTTGAGCTGGACAACGAGCGACGAGGGCCTGCTCCCCTATCCGAATTGACCTGGACTGTTGCTGGTGACGTGTCTTCTGCTTCCTACGAACGTAGCGCCAACGCCACGGCTATCGGGGCGGTGATCCCCGCCGGTGTCTCAGCGAGTCACCGCGTGTGGGTCCAGTCGGTCCAACCCATGTTCTTTCCGTGGCTCGATGGAATGGGCGCAGGAAACGACGTGCCGTAGTAGTAATTCACGACGTGGGGCTGCCACGTGTTCCCGCGGTCCGCCGGAAATTCCACTTCGTCATGAATCCAGCGCACGGCGCGGAGAATCGCCTTGTCTCCCCATTCAAAAGGAGCGAACCCGGCCTGGTGCAGCACGATCGCTTGCATCATGATTCCCTGCAGCGCCTCCCACACGTACAGTTCCTGGGGAGGAGGCCAGTCATCCGGATCAAACCTCCCTCCACGACGCTGGTCGTCCGGTATGATCCCGTCGAAGTTCCGACCTTCCTTCCTGCATCCTGCGGGATTGATTCCCACGGGGCGCCCGCCGTCACACTCCCACGAGTGATCTCGATCGTCTCGAGGCCCTCCGAACTCGAACCCCGCGTAGGAGGAGTGATCGCCGAGAAAGCCCTTGAAGACCTGAGCAGTTCGCTCCAGTTCCTCTTCGTCATCCAGGTAGACGGCTACGGCGGCACGAGCACCACCGCAGTGTGTGCCCCAGTTGTTCGGCCGGCGTTCATGACAGTCGACGAGGCTGCTGGCCGCACCGCGGGTCGACGTCGTGAGAAGCTCCCTGAGCTTCGAACGTACGGCCATGTCCAGGGCTGGGTTCACGGAGGAGAGTCCCACCAGGTCGGCCGAGATCACGTACGCTCCCAGATTCCGGCCCAGTGCGAGAGCCCTCCCGTCGTAGCGCCCCATCGAAGCCAGCGCCTCCAACGCCTCGACGACCTCGGAGAGGTAGGCGGCTTCGCCGGTGCGGGAGTAAACGAGCGCCTTCGCGAGCACACATGTGTTGTTTCGGTTGTCCTGGTCGGAGAGGTCGAACGAGGGACAGTCAGGGTCGGCTGCGTCTTTCAGCCCCCGCCACGCGGGCCCCCAGGTGGGAAGAAGCGCGAGTCGCTCGGGTGCGATCCAGATCCCGCTCCCGGCCGGCCAAGGATTCGGTCCGACCACTCGAAGGTCGGTGGCGTCCGTAGCCTCCCGTTCGATGAGCAGATGAGCTGCCGACGGCCGCTGATCGGGCGCCTCGGGGCCGACCACGAGCGCTGCGCACGACGCGATCGCGATGGACGCCAGGAATGCCAGTGACGGGCGCAGCATTCGCGCGCCCAGCCCTTCTCTGGTCCCCATAGGTCTCCCCTGCCTCTTCGCCCTGGGCTGATCGGTGATCTACGATTCGCCGTATTTCACGGCCCTCGGCTCAGCCGACTCACCTCCTGAGGGGGAGGGGCGGGTCGGCTTCAGGTCCTTCGGGGTCGAGGAAAGGAACACCTTCACCGGGCTGTACCACGTCGCGCTGTAGCGCTCCGAGGCAACCAGGTCGAAGGAGCCCTGCAACCAATCGAGGAGCGAACGACTCGTGAACTCGGTGAGGTGTTTGGGCACGTCTCCGGCATCCTCTCCTGCGCTCCGTTCCTCGAGGCCGTCCTTCACCTTGTGGGCCATGACCTTCACGGCGGAGATCGGACCTCGCACCTCGTGCACGCTCTGCAGGATGTGCAGCCGTCCGCCGGGCTTAAGCACCCGGCGAACTTCAGCCAGAAACCCTTCCTTGTCGCGGAAGTGGTCAAGAGCGGCAAGCACCGTCACATCGGTGAAGGTGGCGTCCTTGAACGGAATCGATTCTGCAAGAGACTGCACGAACGGGAAGTCCGCGACCTCCGGGAGAGCAATCGGATCGAGCCCGACGTACTGGACGCGCTCCAGGTCGAAATGAGAGCGGAGCTTTCCGGGTCCGCATCCCACGTCGAGGAGAGTACCCTCCTGGATCGCAGTGAACCGAGCGAAAGCGGGCTGTGGTTGCGACTTCTTTGCCAGTCGCGTCACCGGTCGGTCCGGGTGGTCGATTCGCTCCTTCCTCCGCGCTTCGAACTTGGCGAGGTGGTCGCGCCACAGCTTCCAGTCGTTGCCGGTCAGGGCGTCATGGGGAATAAGGTGAGGTACTCCGAAACGAACCGGATAGACCGCCTTGCATCGGGTGCATCGAAGCTCCCCCTCCTCGAAGGGTTGCCCGGCGACGGTTTCAGGAGCCGTGTCCAGTTCCTTCTTTTGACAGGTCGGGCACCACAACATGGACAAGATTTCCGGTGTGAGCACTCGACGCCCTCCGGGTAGTGGATGAGACGGAAGCGATCGCCATGGATCAGCGCCCCGAAACGCAAATTCTGAGCCAGGCGAGGCGGCGGAATGGCGCCCGCTCTGTTTCCCCGATGCGAAAAGGGGTGGAAGCCCGAGTCTTCGGACTTCCACCCCTCCTTCACGATCAGGCCTCGGGTTAGCGGTGGGTCCAGTCGGTCCAGCCCACGTTCTTCCCGTGCCGGGAGGGCGTCGGTGCAGGGAAGGATGTGCCGTAGTAGTGGTTCACGACATGGGGCTGCCAGGTGTTCCCTCGGTCGGCTGGAAAGTCCGCTTCATCGTGGAGCCAACGCACGGTGCGGAGGATTGCCCTGTCTTCCCATTCGAAGGGCCTGTAGCCGGCCTCGGTGAGGATGATCGCCTGCATCATGATCCCCTGAAGCGCTTCCCACACGTAGAGTTCTTTCGGGGGAGGCCAGTCGTCCGGGTCGAAGCTTCCGCCTCGACGCTGGTCGTCCGGTATGACGCCGTCGAGGTTCCGACCGTCCTTCCGGCATCCCACGGGGTTGATTCCGACGGGTCGATCCGGGTCGCACTCCCATGAATGATCCCGGCTTCCGTAGGGTCCGCCGAAGGTGAAGCCGGAATAGGAGGAGCGGTCCCCTACGAAGCCGCGGAAAACCTGCGCGGTTCGGGCCAGCTCATTTTCGTCTCCGAGGTAGACGGCGACCGCGGCGCGAGCTCCCCCGCAGTGGGTGCCCCAGTTGTTCGGTCTGCGTTCGTGGCAGTCGACGAGGCTGCTCGCGGCACCATGTGTGGATGTAGTGAGCAGCTCCCTGAACTTCGCGCGGACTGCATCGTCGAGTGCAGCGTCGAGGGAGGAGAGCCCCACCAGGTCGGCGGCGATTGCGTACGCTCCCAGGTTCCGCCCCATCGCCAGCGCGCGCCCGTCATACGTGCCCATGGTGGCCAGTGCCTCGAGCGCCTCGACGATCTCCGGGAGGTAGGAGACGTCCCCCGTCCTGGAGTAGACCAGGGCCTTCGCCATCACACAGGTGTTGTTCCGGTTGTTCTGGTCCGCCAGATCGAACGACGGACAGGAGCGGTCGGCTGCGTTCTTCAACCCATCCCATGCTGATCCGGAGGTGGGAAGGGAAGCCAGGCGGTCCGGGTCGATCCAGAGGCCACTGCCGGCCGTCCCAGTCGAAAGGGACGTGTCCCTGGCTTCCGTTTCTCCGGTAGGACGGTTGGAGGGGTCGCCAAACAGCCGGGATCCAGATTCATCGTACCGGTAGGCGATCACTCCGAACACGTATTCCGTTCCGGACTCCAGGTCCGGCACGGTGCATCCGTAGGTGGCCCCGATCTCGACGCCCTCCACCGGATTCGCGCACGCACCATCCTCGACCATGGTGAAGTCGTCCGGCCAGGAGGGGTTCGTGGAGGTCTTGGCGAACCGGACACGATAATATGCGGGCTCTCCAGTGCCATCGTTCACCTCCGTGAAGTCGAGGTCGACGGAGCTGGAGGTCGCACCGCTCGTGCGCAGGTCGGCCACCGTGCCGGGACGAGAGGTCTTCTCCTCCTCTTCGTCCCCCTTGTCCTCCTTTTCGTCGCCCTCCGTCTGTTCCTCTTCCTCGTTCTCCTCCTCTTCGTCCTCCTCCTTCTCACCCTCCGTCTCTTCCTCGTCCTTGGCCTCTTCTTCTTCCTGCGCTGCCGCCGTTTCGCCGCTCGCAGTGTCCGAGTTTCGCCCGTAGACATTCCTATGGCCATCCTGCCGGAAGGCTCGTACGCGGAACTCGTGCGACGTGTCCGGCTCGAGATCTTCTACCGTGCAGGTCAAGCTGCTCCCCGCACTGGTGCCGCGGACCGGGGCCGCACACGAACCGCTGACGACGGGGGAGGCGTTACCCCATCCTTCGCCGGGGACCCGGTGGTAGACCTCGTAATCTGCGGCGTCTCCGGCTCCGTCGTTGACCTCGGTCCAATGGAGGTCGATCGAGGTCTCCGTCGTCCTGCCGACGGAAAGATCCTCGACTGTTCGAGGCCGGTCGTTCTGGCCTCGAGAGAAAACCGCTGAATCGTCGGGGGCCATCGGGATGTGATCTGCACACCCGGCAGCGACGACCAGGATCAGGAGCCAAAGCCAGTGGGATGGCTTCGCTTCGGACCGGCGGGGACGTAAAGACCTCGCACTCATAAATACCTGCTTCCACGCGACCATTTCTGCTTTCTCCGTTCAGAGTACCGTCGGAGGTGCAGGGGAATCGCGCCTGAGCGCTCAGTCACCGTACTTCAGGATCTCCGGGCCCCGTGGGTCCGAACAAACGAAAGCCGCCGGCGAACGTCCCCGTGAACCTCCCGGAATGCGTCGCTGGCGGCTCGGCTGGCGTGACATGTCGTGCTCATTGCGACATGCTGTAGCCCCGTCACTCTGCGCCACCACCTTTCGGCGGCTTTGCTCTGAGCAGCGACCGACTGCTCGATTCGTTGTTTTTTGTGGCTACCCGCCTGGGGGCCACCCTCGCTCCCGGTCGCGGGGCGAGGCGTTCAGGTCAGTTCAATTCATTCGCTGCCCTCCTTTCCCGGTGTTCGGCAGATTCGGTTGCTGCATGCGGACAACAAACGTACGGCCCGCCACCGGAGAAGCGTTGCCTTGAGGCAACGGTCCTGCGGTGCGCGAACAACATACTGTCCATTGACGGGGGCGCAACCAGTGGTGCTGGCGCCACGGTTCGGATTGGCTCCTTGCGGTGAAAAGTGCTCCCGCCGCATCCGTGTGGGACCGGACCTTGCACTGACCTGGGGAGGACAAGTCGAGCCCTGGCCGTTGACGGGAAAAGCTCGTTGGCTTGACCCACGGACATCAGGAGTGTGCGGTGCATGAGGATATGGCGAACGAGTCCGGCCCTGCTCTCGGCTGGAGAGCTGGATATCTGGCGGGAGATCCATCGGAGCCGTGAGGCGTATTTCAGCCCCTTTTTCCACCCTGCGTACACCCTGGCGATGGCTTCGGTGATTCCGGGCGTTGAAGTGGCGGTACTGGAGGAGGGCGGCGGCGAGATCGTCGGCTTTCTCTCTTATGAGAGGAGCCGATGGAATGTAGGGGTCTCTCCCGGAGGCCGGCTGTGTGATCATTCCGGACCGATCCTCCGGCCCGGTGTCCGGTATGACCCCTTGCGCCTGGTGCGGGATTGTGAGCTCGCCGGCCTCCACATCCGGGGTGCTCCGGCGGCATCTCCGAAGCTCCTCCCGTACGTTCGTACGCGAGTGGGAAGCCTTACAGATCGAGTTGAGAGACGGGTTTACAGAGTACCGGGAGATCCGTCGCAGAGCCGGTTCGAACTTCGTAACCAAAGAACTTCGCAAGCGTCGCAAGCTGGAGCGGGAGATCGGGCCCGTCCGCTTCGTGGAGCACACCCTGGATCCCGATGCCTTTACCGCCCTGCTTGCGTGGAAATCAGAGCAGAGAAGGCGAACGAAGACTGTGGACATTCTCCAGCGGGGCTGGGCCGTGGATGCCCTCGACCGCATCCGAACCATCGAGATGGAGGGGTTTTCGGGGTGCTTCTCGGCGCTCTACGCAGGTGATCACCTGCTGGCCGTTCATCTCGGGATGCGGAGTCATGGGGTCTTACATCACTGGTTCCCTGCTTTCGACCGAGCTTTCGGAAAGTACTCCCCAGGAATCCTCCTGCTGATCGAGATGACGAGGGCGTTCGCCGACCGGGGGGTGACCCGTATCGATCTGGGGAAAAGGGGAGAGAGTTACAAGGACAGAGTTGCGACGGCGTCCAATGTCCTGACGGATGTGACGATGGACCGGAGCCCGATCCTCCGGGTCGTTACGGAAGCGCGCTATCGGACGCGCTCATGTGCAGACGGATCGGTGGCGGGTGAGCATCTGCGTCAGGGGAAACGTCTCGCCCTGCGGTGCTATCACTCCGTAGCAGGATCGCTGGGGCGGTCACCGGCGCCGGAACCCACGCGGCCCAAGCCCAAGGCCCCGGGTGAGAACTGATCCGGCGATTCCCCGCCCGCTTCCGCTACCGGCGCGGATCCTCCTTGCCGTTCGATGTGCTTCAGAATCTCGCCCGCCGTGCTTCGCAGGTTGAATTCACGGAGAACCCTGTCCCGGCCGGCTTTTCCCATGCGCTCTCGCATGTCGGGATTCCCGGCCAAGCGAGCCAGGGCATCGGCAAGAGCGGAAGGATCCCCCGGAGGGACGAGGAGCCCCGATTCTTCGTGCTCGACCAACTCTGGAATTCCGCTCAACGCGCTCGCTACGACGGGAAGCCGCATGGCCATCGCTTCCATGAGGGCCACGGGGATGCCTTCGCGTTTCCCCGAAGCCGTCGGATGGCTCGCGAGGACGGCCACATGGGCTCGGTCCAGCGCTCGAAGGACTTCCGGGCGGGGGAGGCTTCCCATGAGCAGGACCTTCCCTTCGAGCCCCGCTTCAGTGATCGCTCGGGCGAGCCTCTTCCGGTGCGGTCCCGCACCAACCAGCTCACACTGAAGATCAACTCCCCGTTCGATCAAAAGGCGACAGGCCTGGATGAGAAATCGGTGCCCTTTGACCTCCTCGAGCGAAGCGACGCAAACGAGCCGCAGAGGCAGGTTCGCACCCTCCTTTTCGTCCCGGACCGCACTCGGCACGAAAGCTTCCACATCCACTCCGCAGTGGATCACCGCGACCTTCTCCCGCACGTCCTCCCCGCATTCTTCCACGATCAGGTTCCGGTTGTACTCCGACACAGTGGCGACGAACTGCGCTGACTGGACTTTCGACCGGAGCATCCTTCGCTCCACGTGCAGGTCCGATCCATGGGCCGTGAAGCTGTAAGGGATTGCGGTCAGGCGGTGAATCGCCCACGCCGCGAGGGCAGGGTGATTCGCGAAGTGAGCATGGACATGATCGACTTCCAGGCGCTCCATCTCCCGAGCGAAGAGCACGACCTTCGGGAGGATTCCGATCCCACCGAGCAGGAAGTTGGCGCTCCCCCAGGTCCCGAAAACCACATCCCGCCATAATGCCAGATACGCGCGGGTGTGCCGACGGAGAAAGAACCAGTTCGCTCGGAGGATGGAGGGAGAGATAAAGGGTCGAAATCGTGCCTTGGAGACGAGGTGATCGGCTTCCGGATGCCGGGTGCGGGACCGGTGGCGAAGAAGGGGGAAGATCTCGACATCCGCGCCCTCTGCCTCCAGGGCGAGCATCTCGTAGAGCACGAACGTCTCCGTGAGCTTCGGGAAGCGAGACATCACGTAAGCCACCCGGGGAGCAGGCCCACCGTCTTGTGGAGTGCCGGAGGGGCTGTCGAGCCTGGAGAATGGGTCTCGCGGAACGCCCGTCATGGACTTCGTCTCGGGGTGGTTGGGTCGGCGGAGCCGGAGCTATGCTTTCACTCTTCGTGGGGCGTGTGGAGCCGACGATGGTTTGGATGCAAGACCTCTGCCGCTGCGGGGGGCTCTCCCCCACAGCCATGACCCGATCAGCCCAGAATCCACCGAACGAGTGGGATTCGGGAGAGTTCGGGAAACGTTTCGTGAATTCCGATGAAGCGATGAGTGAGCCTGAGGAGAAGCAGCGAGATCACTCCGACCAGTGCCACCCCCTGATACAACGAGAGGCTCACTACCTGCTGAAGGGCGATCAGCCCGGCGAGCAGGACGAAGATGACGCAGTGCACCCGTACGAACCGGAAATCGATGAGTCGAACCCCGGTCCCGGTCCACCAGAGACCGAGATGCTTGAACAGTGCCTGGAAGATCATGAGCATCGTCACGGCGATGGCCGCGCCGAGCGGTCCGTACGCCGGTATGAGCAGGAACCCGAGCCCGATCCCGAACCCGGCGGCAAGGAGATCGCTGGCGACCAGAAAACGCACCCTCCCGTACACGGTCAGGGTTTTCGCATTGTATCCCATGGACGCGTACACGAAGTGCCCCACGGCAAGGAGTGCCAGGAGGGTTCCGGATCCAGCGTATTCTTCTCCGAAGAGAACGACGGCGAGGGGCTCCGCCATGGTGACCGAAACGGCGAAGACCGGAAAGCTCAACACGGAGATCCAGGTCGCGGTCCTCCAGTAGAGATCACTGATGTCTTCGCTCTGTTTTCGCGCGTACATGCGCGAAGCCAGGGGTACGAAGAGAAACGCGAATGCTTCGGAGGCGACGAGGTTCACCCCTGCGATCGGCAGGACGGCGCGGTACCCGGCCACCGCGGTCGTCGTGTGAAAGTATTCCAGGAGCAGGACGGCTACGGACCCTCGGACCAGGCCTGGAAAGTCAGCGGTCACCAAGGGGATGCTGAAGGTGTAGATCTCGCGCACCGGAACGATGAGGCGTTTCGGTCGGAGGTACTGGAGGAGTCCCTTCTGCCGCCAGTCCCGAATCAGGATCGCTACGTAGAGCCAAACTCCGATCAACCCGCCGATCACGTATCCGTACGCCAGAAGGTGGGCGTCTCCCGCGACGAGCATGACGAGGAGCACCGCGGCCAGCTTGAGGCCGGGGCCGACCACATGACGCCGGAAAAAGATGGCCCGGGCCCCGATGAACACCGCCGCGAGCTTCTGGAGAAGCGTATCCAGGGCGTGGAGCGGTGTGAGCGCAATCAGGATCAGGAGGACGGACAGGGAGAGTGGATCCGTCACGAGCGTCCCCTCGATCACTCCCCGGAGACCATGTAGCAGGAGGACGACCGCGAGCCCCAGCCCCACCACCGTTCCCACGGCCAGCACGATCGTGCCGAATGCGCGCCCCGTCTCACCCCTTTCATGATACATCGGCACGAACCGTGGCAGGGCTTTGCCGAGGCCGAGCAGGATCATGCTCGACCCGATGGATGCCACCCCCAGGGCGTAAGCGAATGCGCCGTATTCCGCCACGGCGAGGTGGCGAACGGTGAGTACCTGGACCGCGAGGTTCAGCAGGACGGAGACGATGCGGCCGAAAAGCAGGAGACTCGAGCCGCGCACGAATTCGCGAGTGGTCGCGGTCGCGGCCGAACCCTCCGTCGGTCGGGGCGGTGGCTTGGGAGGGGGAAACCCGACGCGCGGCGGCTCAGGTCGATTCATCGGAACTCGGAATCGCCCCTCGGAGCGGCCGGCCTCCAGGAGCCGGGTTCCGAGGGCGAAGGAGCCCGCAGACGCTTCGCCTCATGCACCTTCTGAACGATTGCCGGAGAGAGCCGAGTTCAGTGCTTCCAGCAACCCCTCGGCCGATAAGCCCGTGGTGACCCCGCTCGGATCATCGAACCGGTGCCGCCACCGGTCCACTGCGGAGAACCAGGGGCGCATCCGAAGACGAAAGATGAGTGGGGTCGTGCTCCGGGTGACATTCGTCCGGCGAAGCCGGAGGGGGTCGGTCACCCCGATGTGATTGAGCCCGTCGAGGCAGGTGAAACCCAGCTCGAAACCTTCCTCCCGGGCCGCCTGGACCGTTTCCCTGTCGTGGAATCCGTACGGGTAGGCGATCACCGGCGCTACGTGCGGGAGAGCCCCCTGGAGATCCTCCATGCATTCTTTCAGCTCGCTCCGAATTCGATCCTTGGAGGTACGGGGCAGGGGAGGATGCCAACGAGTGTGCGCGCCGATGGAAAGCCCTTCCCCTGCCAGCGCCCGGAGCTCATCCCAGTCCAGGACGTTGGGGGGCTGCTCCCCCTCTGCCGCCCCCGGAAAGGCCTGGTCGAGCTCGTCCACGATTTCGTTCGCCTCCTCGTGTGTCAGCCCTTTCATCTGACGGCGGAGTCGGGACCAGTCCGTGGCGCGAGATCGGTCCGAAGCATGGTCGGCAGAGCGCGACGAGACGGCGGACCCTTGCGAGCTCGCGACCGCCCTCCGGAAGAGTCGATGGAGTCGATCCCACCAGAACGCTCGCTCCGGACGTCCGGGATAGGCCGTCGGAACGAAAAGCGTGGCGGGCAGACGGAGCCCTTTCAATATTGGCCAGGCGATCTCCCCAACATCCCGATAGGCGTCGTCGAAGGTGATGAGGACCGCCCGCTCCGGGAGGGTGGCAATCCCGCGAAACGCAGCCAACACCTCCTCGAGTGAGACGACGGAGTACCGGTGTGCGAGGTGGCGCATCTGGCGCCGGAAACCATCCGGGGAGACACTTATCAGAGCGGGGTCGAGTGCCGGCGTCGCTTCCGGGTCGGCCACCCTGTGGTAGACGAGAACCCGCAGGGGACGTGCGTGGGCCGGGCCCACACCCCGATGGAGCGGTGTGCCTTTGGCCGGATTCCGGGAGCCACCGCTCATCGCGGGCTCCGTTTGCACTGGAGGAGCGGTTGGTGTGTCCCGGCAGGTCCTCCACCGGCCTCGCCAGCTGCGGGGAAGAAGGTGTGGCTTCCGGATGCGGCGACGAGATCCTTCCAGAATCGAAAGAAGTGGTGATGTAGTATCGCTCGCTCGCCCCCTCGAGACGCTGCATCCGCGAGGGATCGATCGGGTCTCTGAAGGAGACGCGCGAGTATGCGCGTCCAACAGCAGATGAAGAGAGGCTCGGCAGCGCTCGAGGGAAGCTCCAGCGCCTCCCAGTAGCGGGAGATCCAGGGGTGCGCCCAGCCGTCGGTTCTCCTGAACGCACGGTGCATCGTCTGGAGCTTTTCGTCCCACGTCCGTGCGGGCTCGCGTGCCAGTGCCATGGATGCGAGGAAGAAGAAGAGATCGATAGCCGGAAACCCCCGAGCCTCCGCGAACTCCCAGTCCACCACGGTGATCGCCGTTTCCCCCGGTGTCTTGGCCCCGGCGAGAATGTTCGATCCGCAGAGGTCGCCGTGCTCGAGCACGGCAGGAAGGTCGAAGCTCGCAAGGTCTTCCAGAGCCCGGTCCGCACGCAGTATGAGTCCCTGGTGGGATTCCGATTGGGGAAGGTGCCGCTCGAGCTCTCGGATGGGGAGGCGCACCAGACAATCGTATCGGTCCGGTGCCGTAGTCCCTGCAGCGGAGGTCGCTTTGTGAAGGTCGATCAACCAATGGACGATCTCGTCCGCCCATCCCTCGGGGTCTCGGCGGAGCGTATGCCGGCTGAGGGCGGCCCCGGGCATACCGGACAAGGTCAGGCTTCGGGTCCCACCGGACCTGCCGTCGGCCAGGACCGTCGGGACGGAACGAGTGATCGAGGGCTGGATTTCGGCCACCGTCCGCAACCCACCCGCCTCCCGTGCGAGCGCGCCTTCTGCCCGCGCATGACCCGGGAGGCGAGCCGACTTCACCACTGCTGCCGGTCGTTCGCTGCCCTCTCGAAGAAGAAAGGTCATTGCGAACGAAGAGCCGCGCCGGCTGAGGAGAACCCACGAAAGCTCCTCCGCGTGCGAGCCCGACTCCTGCTCTCCCAGGAAGGCGGAGGCCGTCATCCCTTCAACGGATGGCCTCCCTCCAGGCCGTCGTGCCACGACGAGCAGCCCCGGCAGGATCCGCGGGAGGAGGCCGATTCGCGAAGCGAAGGAGGCGCAGTGGTCCAGCCCGTAGAGTTTGCGTTTCGCCAGGGCCAGGGTGAATCGGACCGCCGTCGAGTCCGGCGACAGGACGGCTCGGGGATTTCGGGCATGCGGAAGAGCCAGGGATACTCGCACGTGTTCGAAGCCCAGCGATTGCAAATTGCCGTGGGGGGTGGTGAGGAACCGTCCCACTCGAGCCCCGGCATCACCGGCGTCGCGCTGGGGTCCGGTCCCGAAGAGACCCGGTCGGCGATCCACCTCCCAGTAGAGAAGACCACCAGGACGCAATCGAGAGTAGGCCGCCCGAAGATCTTCCGACCGTCGGGATGCGACGACCGCGAGATCGCAGTCCTCCCGATCTCCCCGAGTTGCGACGGCTCCCGATCGTACGGGAACGAACTCCTCGGAGAACCGGCGCAGGGCTTCTGAAAGGAGATCTCCTCCAGACCCGAAGTAGGCGACGCGCCGAAGGGCCGGTTCCGGGAGCAGAAAACGCCAGTCGAGCCGGCGCGCCATCTTCAGGGCCTCGGTCGACGAGCCGGGACCGCTCATGCGAGTCCGATTCGTGCCGTCGGGGAAGGCCTGCGCCCACTGCCTCATCGACGAGCTTCCGATGGAGTCAGCGCCCTCGCCTCCTCATGCGGGGCCGGCACCGGAGGAAGTCCGGTTTCCCTCTCTTCCCGCAGCTCTCCCCTCAGGATCCAGACTGCGGCTGCCGTGAGACCGATGAGGAGCCAGTAGTACCGCTGAAAGGCGAGGTGAAGGAACATGCCACTCCCCAGATATGCGAGGATGGCGAGGATGAATCCAAGCGCAAGCCGGTCGATGTCGGGTCTCAGGGAGCGAGCGTCCTTTCGGATCCGCCAAAGATCCCGGAGGAGAAGTCCCGGGATGGTCAGGAAGAGCAGCAGGCCGATGGCCCCCAGCTCGGCCGCGAGCTCCACGTACAGGTTGTGAGCCCTCCGGGGGACCGCGATTTCTCGGAAGGCGATCTCCGGTCGCTGCACGTAACGCACCGAGTGATACGGAACGTACTGTCCAGGGCCTACGCCCAGGACCGGATGCTCGGAAAAGGCGAGCGCCGCTGCCAACATCTGCGTCGTCCGCCCACGGGTCGCACCGTCGGCCTCGACCATCGCGTCGTCCGAGACCATGCCGGCCGCGCCGGAAATGCTCCGAATCCGGTCGATGTACTCCGGCGCGATCACGGGGGTGAGGACGATTCCGGCGAGAAGGATCAGGGCGAGGCGTCTCGGCGTGATGACCCGCAACGCGCCCAGGAAGAGGACGAGGATGACGAGAGTGAGGAACGCCCCCCTGGAATACGTGAGGAGGATGGCCGCGAAGATCAGCGCGAGGGACCCCAGCACCGCCCAGCGTTTTCTGCCTTCCAGGGTCCAGGCCAGAGCCAAGCCGAACGATCCCGCCATCAGGAGGATCTGGCCATACCGGTTGGCGTCATCCGTCGGTCCCCGTGCCCGGTGTTCGGCGGCCTCCAGCGCACGATTGGCGAGCCCCAGGAACTCCTGCTGGTAGTTGCCCGTCACCGCTTGGTAGATGCTCAACGAGCCGAGGAATGCGGCCGCTCCCACCACCACTGCGAGGACCCGGGTGAGCGACCGACGATCGCGAACCGTGTTCAGCACCAACAGGAAGACGACGAGGCCCTCGACGGCGTACGACGAGATGTACGAGAGGACCAGGGGCACATCCACCGCGAAGTATCCCGACACGAACATCACCCCCAGGAATGCGACCATGAGGGCGAACGTACGGTCGACCCGGAGGACGCTTCTGCGCAGAACGAGTTGCTGCAGGAAGGCGGGGATGAACAGGGCACCCACGAGCGCCGTCGCCTCATTCGGAATCACGCCGTGTGCGGCGGCTCCAGCCGGAAGGTTGGTGTACAGAACGAAGACGCCCAGGAGCACTCCGAGGAACGGAGCGGCGAAAACCAGGAGCAGCCCCGCCAGAGCGATCACTGCTCCAAGGGCCATGGGAGCATCGACCCGGGAGACCAGGAAGGTGAGGGCGGTCGCCCCTGCCAGTCCGACAATTGCCAGGTGGAGCGGGATCCCGAGTCGAAGGACGCCGGTTCGCATCGTCAGCCTCCGGACGGAGCAGCCAATCCGCGCGGCCGATGTCGCCTCCTGGTCATTTCCCGCTTCGTTCCCGGGCAAACCAGGGCGGCGACGGATGCGACCACCTCCGCCTGTGGCCGCGAGGCGTCGACCACGGCCAGTCCGGGGATCCATTTTCGGAGCCCGAGGTATCCGCGGCGCCTTCTCTCCAGGACCTCCGGGGAATGCTCCCGACTTCTCCGGTACAGTTCGCCGCCAGGGGCATCCAGGACCACGGCGAAGTCGGGCGTGGGGAACGGCCACTCCATGATGCGACGCCTCCAGCTTCGGCGGGCCGGATCGAGCCCCCCATCATCGATCCAACTATCGAAGACGTACCGGTCGACGATCACCAGGTGGCCGACCGTCCGGTGCCACCGTAGCGTCGCCGCCCTTCCCCAGAAGCTGATCGGTCGGTGGATTGCTCGGGGGATGGGCAGACGAGGTCGCGGATAGCCGCCCTGCATCACGCGCGGAGAAGCGGGAAGCCAGCAGGCCAGGTCGGACGCAACGCTAGACTTACCGCTGCCGTCGGGACCCATCAGGGCGACGATCGCCCCGCGCCTCCACGAGGGTACGGCCCCCGAGCTCCCCACTGGGGCGAACATGACCCGAAGTGCAGCCCCGACTCCGCGCGCGAGTCCGCGGCTCATCTCGCCCTTGATGAGGCGACGCTTCAGTGCGGAGCGGCACTGTGTGAGGGCGCTCCATCGCTCCTCCCCGACGTCGTGCAGGAGCGCATCCCAGGTGAGGGCAGGGGCGAGTTCCCGTTGGATGCGCTCGGCAGCGCGGCCCGCGTGTACGGGCCGCCGTCGAAGCTCCTCCACGCACGCCCGAAGGGCCGGGGCCGTGCTGGAGAACGCTCCTCCAGTGTCGAGGATACCATGGAGGAGGAGGTCCACCACCTCATCCTCGAGGGCGAGAACCGGAACCCCCTCCTTCCTCCGAGTCCGGCGGAGGAGGTGCGACTCCGGCTCGGCGGGGGCAAGACGGGCCAAGCCATACCTCAGCTCCGTGCGAACGTCGACCCGGAGGCAGCCGCGGGCCTTGGAGGAACGGCCCAGCAGATGCGACCGGCACATGACGTCCGCGCCCGGGAAGAGGAGGAATCCATCCTCCTCGAGGTAGGATTCGAGTGCGGCGAGGTCCTCCGGGTGTACGAGCACGGTGGTCACGTCCACGGGGGAGGGCGTCAGGATGCGCGCAGGACCCATCCCGTCGAGAGAAGTCGGCTTGACCGCCGGAGCCCGAACCTTCCTTGTCGCGGGGCGCGAGAGCACGCAGTAGCGGACCCCCCCTCGGTCGAGAGCTTCGCGCACGGCGGAGGGAAGGGAGACGCCACTCTGCCCCGGGGAGCGCCCCTTCACCATGACCGGGCACGATCCGGCGTGGGCTGTCCCCCCATCAGCGCCTCCTCCCCCGCATGTCGCTGAGGGCTCCATTTTTCGATCCTCTGCCCCCGCAGGACGTTCCAGATCGCTGTGGCCGAGGCGAGATTCGCCATGCAGAAGAAGAAGGGGACATAGAAAAGCTTCCATCTCCCCATTTTTCGGTTTCGAAGGGCCCACCCGGAGAGTGCCAGCGAGTAGAAGAGTGCCTGGCCCACCGCAGCTCCCAGGTAGAAAATCCCCCGGGAATGGAGGGCTACGCTCGCCACGAAGAGGACCGGAAGAACGAGCGGCAGGGCCCTGCGAAGCACCTTGTGCGAGAAGAGGGCGACGGAATAGAAACCGTATTCTCGCGGATTCAGGAGGCGCCGCCGGAGGAGGACGCTTCGGAGGCCGCGGGTCATGAGCCGGACCCGGCGCTGGAACTCTCGCGCGCTCTCCTTCACGGTCATCTCGCTGCCCTGCGCGTCGGGCTCGAAGACGAGGCGGCGGCCCTGCTCGACCACTCCGGTGGATATCGCGAAATCGTCTGTCACCGCGGCATCCACGAGCGGCTGAAACAACTCCCGGCGGATCGCATACATCCCACCGTGGGCCGAGACGACGCTTCCGGTTCGGCTCTCGAGGCGCTTGATCCAGCTGTCGTAACGCCAGTAGAGATCCTCCCCCCGACCGGCGGATTCCCCCTCCTCCTGTATGACGTATCCGGTCTGCCCCGCGACGCCACCCACTTCCGGATCGGCCAGGTTTCGCATCAGCATTCGCAGTGCATCGGGTCTGAAGACGGTATTCGCATCCGAGAAGACGAGGACTTCGCCCCGGCTTTGACGGACGGCCTCGTTCAAGGCATGCGCCTTCCCCTTGCGCGGCAGCGAAAGCAGACGTACCCGGTGATCCATTCCGAGCTTCTCGACGATGCTCGCGGTACGGTCCGTCGATCCGTCCGAAGCCACGAGGATCTCGAGAGCATCCTCGGGATAATCGCAGGAGAGGGCGTTCTCGACCCGGCTCCTTATGCCGTCCTCCTCGTTGTAGGCGGCAATGATCAGGCTGACCTTCGGTGTGAAGGGAGCCTTACGAACCCGCCGATCCAGGATTTTGCCTGCAGTCGCGACGAGGAGGGGAAAGCCGGCGTAGCCGTAGATGAGCAGGCCCACCGGAACCCAGAATGCCACCAGGGTGAGCGCCATGGAGTCAGGCCGCCCCCCGGCGACTCACCACCGCGCCGAAGGTCCGAACGAGGATCGCGAGATCGAGGCGGTGCGAACGATTTCGTATGTACGCGATATCGAGCCTCAAGCGCTCGTCGAAATCAACGTCGCTCCGACCCGAGATCTGCCACAGCCCCGTCACTCCCGGTTTTACCTCCAGGCGCTCCGTATGCCAGAGGTCGTAGGTATTCGCGCTGAAGGACGTGGGCCTCGGACCCACGAGACTCATTTCGCCGCGCAGGACGTTCAGGATCTGGGGGAGTTCGTCGAGACTCGTCTTGCGGAGGAAGCGCCCGACTTTTGTAACCCGCGGGTCGTCCGTGATCTTGAAGTCGGGTCCCGTCAGCTCGTTGAGGTGCAGGTATTCCTGTTTCAACTCTTCTGCGTTCTCCACCATCGTCCGGAACTTGTACATCCGAAATCGCCGTCCTCCCTGGCCGGTTCGGTTCTGACGGAAGATCACGGGGCCCGGAGAATCCAGCCGCACGGCGATCGCGCACAGGATCAGGAGGACGAACGCGGCGGGAAGGGCGATGAGACAGAGAACGATGTCGGTGCCTCGCTTCACCCACTCGTAGGAGGCCAACGTCGTCGAGCCTTCCGGACGCGCGTACCAGGGAGGCGGAGGCAGCAGCATGCCCGGGACCTCCTCCGGAATGGGAGGAGGTGGGCGCTCTTCCGTATGGATCTGGGATGGAGGAACTGCCACCTCGGCATGTGGCGATGGCGTGGTGGTGGACGGAGGAGGCGTCATGATTCATCCTCCGGCCGGGGCGCCGCGCCGTTGGTGGAAACCTCATGGAGTTCGAGCTGCCGGTGCCAGTGCGCCTCCGCTCGTTCCACGAGCTCCGAAAAGGTGAGGCCATCCTCCGGAAAGGCAGCGATTCCCGCCCCGCAGTCCATGCGCACCCACGCCTGCAATTCGGGTTTGATCCGCTGAAGGGCTTGGCGGGCCTGATCCTGATCGGTTTCCGGAAGGGCGATCACGAATCGGTCGTCGGATGAGGCGTACGCAATCCGGTCACTCTGCCGAAGGAGGTCTCGCAGCCTCGCCCCCATGAACAGAGCGGTGAAGTGGGGCTGAGGTCGCTCCCAGGCCCACGCCGCTCTGCCGGCTGGCCGGCTCTGATTCGGCCGACCATGAGCCGAGGCGTTCGCTTCTGGTACCGACGTGGCGAGAAGGACGACCGAGAAAGAGCGCTCATAGCGTCGAGACCGGGACAGCTCGAGCTGGAAATCCGAAATCGCCTCTCGAAGGAGTGGCACGGACAACGCCTTCGAGGTGAGGCCGGCTCCATGGTCGACTCGGTGCGTGCCTGGGAGGCTCAGGAGTTTCTTTACCGAGTGGGACAGATAGGACGAAAGCATGCGTTCACCTTTTCCGGGTGCCGGCGTCGCGGGGCTGCCCCGAAGACACCAGCTTGGCATTCGACACTTCGGCACTTCCAGGATGGCGGTTCGACATGGACGTGCGTTCCGAGTGCGGAGCGCGACCCGCGGGCCGCCCATTCCCGTTTCCGCGATCTGCCGGCGTTCCCCTGTGACTCACTTGGCCGTACGGTGTGAAGTACTGCCGGTACTGAGGAGGAAGTCGGCTCACGTCCAGGTCGTTGACCACGACTCCGAGGACATTCGGGGTGGCCTCGATGACCTGGTTGAGGAGCATGCTCGACGTGCGTTCGCTCCGGGCCACGAGCAGGACCCCGGACACGGCTTCCGCGATCATATGGGCGTCGGGAGCGTTTACGAATAGGGCGGGGGCGTCCACGATTACCAGATCGTACTCCTCCTCCGCCTCCCTAATGAGCGTCCTCATCCTCGGGTGGGAGACCAACTCCGCGGCATCCTGAGCCGGTGCGCCTGAGGGCAGAACGTGAAGACCCGCATCGTCCTCGTCCTCCCGGACCAACTCCCGCCAGTCCACGCCCCTCCGAAGGTGCTCGGCCAACCCGGCCCCCGACCGCATGTCCGCCGCGCGGCTCAGCCCCGACCTGCGCATGTCCGCATCCACCAGGAGCACCCTTCGGCCGAGGCGCCTCAGTGAGAGGGCGAGGTTCAGCCCTACGGTGGTCTTTCCTTCGTCCGGCTGACAGCTGGAGACGAGCAGCGACCGAGGGGGGTCCGCGTCCTGCCCGAAGAGCACCGCCGTGCGGAGAATGCTCATCGCCTCGACGAGCATTTGATCGTCGTCGCCACGCTTCAGGAGTCGGTCGATTCGTGGCCAGCTACCGCCGAGACGACCACCTTTCTTGCGCCGACCTCTGCTCTCCGCCACCGGAGCCGACGGGATGAGGGCAAGGATCGGCACGTCGACGCCGAGCACCAACTCGTTTCCGGTCCGGACCGTGTCGTCCATGAACTCCCGGAGGAACGCGCCCCCGATGCCGAGCACCAGCCCCGCGAGGATGGCGAGCGCCAGGTTGTGGGCGAGCACGGGCCGGTGCGGCCCCAGGGGCGGGGAAGCGTAATCCACCGCGCCGATCCCGGCTGCTTCGAGGGCCGATGAGACGTGGGTTTCCCCGCGCCTTTGCTGGAGTGATGCGTAGAGTTCCCGGTTGGCGAGCACCTCACCGCGAAGGAGATGATAGGGGCCGGATTGCTGCATCAATGCGTCTGCGGAAGCGCGCTCCCCGGCCAGGGCATTGCGGAGTGCCTCCTCCTGCCTGAGCGCGAGCTCATGCTGGCTTTCGATCGACCGGGCGATCCGCCCCCTCTCTTCATCCATCAGCCGTTCGATCTCTTCGATCTGGCGGCGCACCTGCTGTGCGGCCGGATACTCGTCGGTGAACGTCGACGACAGCCCCGCGTACTCCCTCCTGAGCTCGGACAGTCGAACCGACAGTTGCTCCACCACACGATCTTCGGCCGCCTCGAAATCGCCGCCTCGGACCACGAGGTTGAGGAGGGATTCGGCCTCATAGCGCCGCGCCTCCGCGTCCGCCAGATCTTCCTCGAGGCGTCGGACGCGATCCCGGACGCGTGGAGCCAGGTCCTCCTCGACCACATAGGGGAGGTCGTGCTGCTCGGCGTATGCTCGGAGACGCTCCTCGGAGGCCTCGAGCTCGGTCCGGAGGCTGTCGAGCTGCACACCCAGCCAGTCGACTGCGCGGCGGGCGGCGTCCATCCGCATCGCCGTGTAGTTCGACAGGGTGCCATTCACGATCTGTGCAGCGACCTCCGGGTCCGGGAAGTCGAAGCTCACCCTCACCAGTCGGCTGTCGGGTTCCGGATGCACGACGAGCCGGCCGAGGAACCGCCCCATGGCTACCTGGAGCTCCGCTTCGGAGGGTTCTCGGGCATCACCGCCCGGCTCACCTGTGATCTCCGCAGGATCCGAGCCCCGGAACTGCGGCATCCGGTGAAGTTCGAGGTCGGTCACGACCCGTCGGGCCAATGCTGGGCTCTGCAGGAGTCCCCGCTCCGTTCCCATCACCTCGGCGGAGATTCGTTCCGAAGAGGAAAGGGCGTCCGTGGGAGCCAGGCCGGCGGCAGGCGTCCGAATCTCGAGGAGCGCCGTGGCGCGATAGATCGGATCCTGGAGCAGGGTTCCGACGACGCCTGCGCCCACGACGAGGATGAAGATGCCAAGGACGGTGCGGGACCGGCGCATGAGGATCTCCTTGTACCGCTGAAAATCCGAGCCCCCATCGTCCCCCCCGGGCCCACCTCCGAACCCCGGTGGCCCATTGGTTGGGGGCGTCCTGCGGGTCGGCCGATTGCCAGTACGTCGCTCAATGGGAAATTCGCCACTCACCTCGATTTTCCTCCTCCCGCTATCACGGGGACGCTCAGTACAGGATTCCGCGGAACGTGAAGACGCGCACGAAGGCGCCCCATATGCCCTGGGCGACCGACCTCGAGCGGCTGTTCGGCACGAACAGGATGTCTCGGTGCCGGAGCAGCGGGTCGTTCGCCTCCCCGGCCAAAACCCGCTGCAGGTCGACCCGAACCTCCTCGCGCTCCCCGTTCGAGTGCTCTCGAATGATCTTCGCATGTCCCGCGGCGGCAGTAGGTTCAAGCCCTTCTGCGATTGCCAGGGCCTGGATCACGGAGATCGGCTCCCCTCGCTCGAGAGGATATCCACCCGGCCGGCGCACATCTCCCAGAACGTAGACCGTGGACACGACGTGGCTTCGTGCCTCGAGCACCTGAACGCTCACCTGGGGATCCCACATGTACGTTCCGCGGAGGCCGTCTTCTATCGCGGTCTCCAGCTCTCCCGCGGTCAATCCACCAGCCTGGACGGAGCCCAGGAGGGGGATCGAGATCTCACCCCCGGAGGTCACCCGGAATTCACCGCTCAGGTCCGGGGCTCCGAACACGCGGACGCTCAGCTGATCGTCGGACCCCAGGGTGTAGTCCTCGCCCACTTCACCGGAGGTCACCTCCCCGGAGACGGCGGTATCCAGCGGAGGCAGAGGAGGGTCCGCCGGTGCCCCTCGGCCTCCGATGCCGCACCCAGCGATCAGAACGGCCACGACGCTGCATGCAAGGACGCGGACCGGGGGGGGGCGCAGGTCTGGATCGTGCATCAGCTATCCGCTCATTCGAGGGGTATTCCGCCGGGCCGCACGCCGGCGCCCGGGTCCGTTACTTGGTCCCCAAGGGGGAACCATTCGGAAGGAGCAAGTTTGCTGCCACGTTCGGAATCGACGGGACGGCTGCGCTCAGATGTGGGCAAACGGCCGGGACGCCGGTCTCTGGAGCGGGGAAGCGGAGATGATTAAGTGCCGATTGCGTGAAGATTTCAGCGGCAACCTGTTTCAGGAGGCCAACATGTACCTGCTCCATCCGCGCGACAGGGGGGAGGTGCAGCACCACCCCGCCTCATCGGCATGAGGGCCCGAGGCGTTCATCAGGAGGCGGCGTGACACCGACCGCATCGTGCGAACGGGTCCGATCCACCGACACCGCTGATGTATGGCGCACGCTGGCAGCCCGCACAGCGAACATCTTTTCCACCTTCGAGTGGGGTGAGGCGTGGTGGCAGCACTTTGGTGCCGGCAGAGAACGGATCACGGCCCTCTGCCGGGATCGCGACGAGGCACCGATCGCCCTTCTCCCCCTGTACGTCGAGCGGCGAGGCCCCGTCCGGTTCATCCGATTCATAGGAGATGGAGCGGGAGGTCAGGTCGGACCTGTTTGTGCGCCGGAGGATAGGGAACAGGCAGGGAAGGCGCTGCTGCAGTTCCTGGATGGCTTCAGAGGTTGGGACGTATTCATCGGGCGCGCGATGCCGGGCTCGAACGGGTGGAGCCGGGTCCTCGGGGCTTCAGTGCTGAATCAGGAACCGAGCCCCGTCGTCGATCTCCGCGGCCGCGACTGGGACGACTTCGTGTCCGGAAGGTCGAAGCACTTCCGCCGACGTGTGCTCAATGCGAAAGAGCGCCTCGGTCGAAAACACGGGCTCCGGTACCGACTCGTGACCGATCCCGAGGAGCTTCCGGATGCGCTCTCCGCGCTCTTCGATCTTCATCGCAGAATGCGGGCCGGACGACCTTCCTCCTTCCTCCGCCTCGAACGGTTTCACCGTGACTTCACCCAACGCGCTCTGGAAAACGGATGGCTCCGCCTCTGGGTGCTGGAGCTGGAGGACCGCCCGGCGGGCGCTGTTTTGGATTACGTCTTTGGTGGAGTGATGGCCGGATACCAACTTGGCATGGACCCGAGGTGGCGTCGCAAGATGCACATCCGACTTCTCATCACGAACTCGATCCGAGCTGCCTGCAATGAAGGGTTGAAGGAGTACCGTCTCGGCAAGGGTGGGGAGGAGTACAAGTACCAGTTCGCGGACGTGGACCCCGGAGTGGAGAGTCTCGTCATCGGTCGCGGGCCCGTGGGACGGCCCCTGGCCTCCGTGTTGTATCGTGGCCGCGAGTTGCGGCCAACCGTGCGACGGCTGCAACGGGCCACCGAGCGCCTCGGTCGGAACAATTCTCGATCCAGAGGCTCCGTACCCCGTTCTCAGCGACGGTAGAGAGCGATCAGCCAGACCGCGGTCAGCTTCTTGAAGATCTCGGTGAACCCGCAGTCACGGATCAACTGGTCGACTCGTGCGACCGGGTGGAGAAAAATGCGGAAGGGGCACGACCTCGCTCGGAAATAGAGGTTGGGAACAGGGAAGGCGAGCCGCATCCACCAGGAATCTCGCGGGTAGACCAGCCCGTAGTACCGATCCGAACGCTCTGCCGAGAGATGGACGAGCCGCTCCACGTCGGGGTAGCAGCAGATCACCCGGTCCAGCGTCACCACGTCCGCCTGGGGAACCGATCCCACGATGTCGACGAAGTCCCCATGAAGAAAACGAACCCGATCCCGGTGCCCCCGTCTCTCGGCCTCCCCTTTCGCCTTCTCCAGGTAGGCAGCCGAAGCGTCCACGTGGACGGCGCTCGCCGCCCCTTCCTGAAGGAGCTCGTGGTGGATCGCGCCGATTCCGCCTCCGATGTCGAGGAGGGTCGCTCCGCCCATACCTTCCCGCCGGAGGGCGTCGAGTAGAATTCTCGAGTGGCGGGCCGGGCCCCTCCGACGGTAGCGTCGAAGGTCCCGCGTGGCTGTCTTCTGATCGAACTCCCTCTCGATTCCTTCACAGTGACCGGCACAACCTAGGCGGATTCAACCGGTCGTCGCAACACCTCGACAACATGGGGGAGTTGCGATGGATACGGAGAAGCGTCGGCGTTCGGATCGAGCCCTACGACCGAAGATGCGTTCACCAGGCCGTCCGACGTCGGCTCGGCGGGAGCATCAGCAGAAGTTCTGGGAGGCGATTGCTGAAGGCTCCTCGACGGAGGGCGCCGCGAGGGAGGCAGGCGTGTCCCCTGCTGTGGGGGCGCGATGGTTTCGCCACTGTGGAGGCATGGCACCGTCCAGGCTTTGCCCACTATCGGGTCGCTACCTGTCCTTCGAGGAACGAGAAGAGATCGCCCTTCTCCGAGTCCAGGGTCATTGCGTTCGGTCGATCGCTCGCCACCTGGGCCGTGCACCATCCACGATCTCGCGAGAGCTGCGTCGGAACGCGGCCACACGATGTGGGAACCTCGAGTATCGGGCGACGGCGGCACAGTGGCACGCAGACCGTCGAGCGAAGAGGCCAAAGGTCGCCAAGCTCGCGGCGAACGAGCCGCTGAGGCAGTACGTGCAGGAACGCCTCGGAGGACTGATCGCGACTCCAGGTGGAGCGGTCGTACCCGGTCCGGATGTGCGCTGGACCGGACGGCGACGTGTTCACCGCCAGGACCGGAAGTGGGCGTCCTCCTGGAGTCCAGAGCAGATCGCCAACAGGTTACCGAAGGACTTTCCCGACGATGGGTCCATGCGCATCTCGCACGAAGCCATCTATCAGGCACTCTATGTTCAGGGCCGCGGCGCACTGCGCCGGGAGCTCACGGCCTGCCTTCGGACTGGACGGGCGTTGCGGGTACCACGAGCTCGCACTCGAGGACGCGGCAAGCATTTCGTTCGGCCGGAGATCATGATCAGCGAACGACCGGCCGAGGCCCACGACCGTGCCGTTCCGGGGCACTGGGAGGGTGACTTGATCCTGGGGCTCGGGAGCTCGGCGATCGGAACTCTGGTCGAACGAGCATCGCGGTTTACGATGCTGTGCCACCTCCCCCGACTCGAAGGACACGACGGACCCAGAACCAAGAACGGTCCAGCGTTCGCGGGTCACGGGGCCGCGGCCGTCCGGGGTGCCATCGCCGCCTCGATCACCTTGCTGCCGGAGCAGCTTCGACGTTCCCTGACATGGGACCAGGGGGTGGAGATGGCTCAGCACGAACAACTTCGCATCGACACGGATCTGGCGATCTATTTCTGCGATCCAAGAAGCCCGTGGCAACGTGGCACCAACGAGAACACCAACGGCCTGTTGAGGCAGTACTTCCCCAGAGGCACGGACCTCTGCAAGCACTCCGCGGATGATCTGGCGGCCGTTGCGGCTACGCTTAACAGCCGACCGCGGAAGACGCTCGGTTGGAGGACTCCGGCCGAAGCTCTCGACGATTTCCTGGACCCGTCCCGGTGAGCCGATCTTCCTTCGAACTGAGCCTCTCAACCCTCGCTGGCCTCCGATCTTCTACGACCTTCGGTCGCTTCTGACTCCCTGGGGTTGGGGGATGGTTTGTCACGCTCTCGGTCTGGACTTCATCATGCTCTCCAACCTACCATCCAAGCGGGAGCATTCTTACATGGCCGTGTTGCGACGACCCCTTGAACCCGGGCCATCTCCCCGTCTCCTCTCGTTCAGGTTTCGAGCGGCGCGGCTCGCGGAGGCTGCTCCACGAATTCCGCGACCTCCTCGTCTCGCAGCATCCGGGCCACCCACGGCACCTCGGCCCCGTGTGGGTTGCGGGGCGTGGCCCCACGTGCCCGGAACGGCACGGTGCCCGGAAGCGGACGTACCACTTGAACCCGCTTCCGGAGCTGGTTGACATCACAGTGCATGCGTACACACATATCGACATTGGGCGCCCGCCAGGATGGGTCTCGCCAGGGGCCGTGCCCGGGAGGGTTCGGAATCCACCGATGACACGCGGGAGGGACGTATGGCTGAAGTCCGGGTGCTCGTAGGCACGAAGAAGGGCGCGTTCATCCTCACCTCCGGTGGCGCTCGTCGCGAGTGGAGTGTAGACGGGCCACACTTCGGGGGGTGGGAGGTGATGCACGTCCAGGGATCACGGGCAGACCCGGACCGGCTCTACGCGTCCCAGTGGACCGACTGGCACGGGCAGGTCGTCCAGCGGTCGCGCGATGGAGGCCGCTCCTGGGAGGCTGTGGGCAACGCATTCCGCTACGAGGGGGATCCCGGCACACACCAGTGGTATGATGGAACGCCTCACCCCTGGGAGTTCAAGCGCGTGTGGCACCTTCAGCCTTCGCCCCACGATCCGGAGACGGTCTTCGCCGGGGTTGAAGACGCGGCCCTCTTCCGTTCGACCGACGGAGGGAGCACCTGGGCGGAGCTTTCCGGGCTCCGGCAGCATTCCACCGGAAACCGGTGGATGCCGGGAGCCGGAGGGCTCTGCCTCCACACGATCCTCCTCGACCCCGAACGGCCGGGGCGAATGTACGTTGCGATCTCTGCGGCAGGCGCATTCCGGAGCGATGACGGCGGCGACTCGTGGCGGGTGGCCACGGGAGGCCTCAGCTCCGAGTTCCTCCCGAAGCCCGAGGCTGCGGTGGGCCACTGCATCCACAAGCTCGCCATGCACCCCTCCCGTCCGGACACCGTCTTCATGCAGAAGCACTGGGACGTGTGCCGCTCCGACGACGCCGGGGAGACCTGGACGGAGGTCAGTGGGAACCTCCCTTCCGACTTCGGCTTCCCGATCGCGGTCCATCCCCACGAGCCGGAAACGATCTACGTCGTTCCCATCTTGAGCGATACGGAACACTACCCTCCCGAGGGAAAGCTTCGGGTCTACCGAAGTCGGACGGGAGGAGGGAACTGGGAGGCGCTCACGCGCGGGCTCCCGCAGCGGAACTGCTTCCACAATGTGCTGCGCGACGCCCTCGCCACCGACGCGATGGACCCGAGCGGACTCTACGTCGGCACCACGGGTGGCGCCGTCTACGCTTCGGCAGACGAGGGGGATACCTGGTCGCCGATCGTCGAGCACCTCCCCCGGGTGCTCTCGGTGGAGGTGCAGACGCTTCCATGAGCACGGTTCGGGTGCGACTCCCGCCCCATCTGGAGCGACTCGCCGAGGTTCGCGGAGAAGTCCAGGTCCAGGTGAGCGACACTCCCACCGTCGCCGAGGTGCTGGGCGGCCTGGAGGCCGCTCACCCGGTTCTCGAGGGCACGATCCGGCAGCGCGACACTGCGGAGCGGCGGGCCTTGATCCGACTCTTCGCATGTGGTCGGGATCTGTCCCACGACGCCCCGGGCGCGCCTCTTCCTCCGGAGGTCGCGTCCGGATCGGAACCCTTGCAGGTCGTGGGTGCGATCGCCGGGGGCTAAGTCGATCCCTGTCGAGCCGCCTCCGATCCCTATCGCCATGGGAGCCGACCGGTGAACGACGCCGGATGTGTGAGCTTTCTGCAGTGGGCATTGCCCCGCATGGGTATGCGTTGGAAGGGGTTCCGGAGAGTCCGCCGGCAGGTGTGTCGACGCGTCCGGAGACGGGTCGCGGAGTTGGGCCTCGAGGGAAGCGAGCGCTACGCGCAGTATCTCGAGGACCATCCCGAGGAATGGTCGTACCTGGAGAGCCTGTGCCGGGTGACGATCTCCCGGTTCCGGCGCGACCGCAGGCTGTGGGACGTTCTCGTCGACGAAGTCCTCCCGGCAATGGCAGAGAAGGAGGCGAACTCGGCCGGGGGTTCCTCCGGATGCGTTCCTCTTCGGGCGTGGTCCGCAGGCTGCGCATCCGGAGAAGAGCCGTACACACTCGCTCTTCTATGGCACCTTCACCTGCGCGCGCGGTTCCCGGACACCGAGCTGAGAATCCTGGCAACCGATACGGACCCGGCGGTGCTGGAGCGTGCACGAAGAGCTCGCTACCCGGCCTCGGCTCTGCGTGAACTCGAACCGGAATGGTGGGACCGGTGTTTCGAGCCGGTGGAAGACGAGGAGGGCGAAGAGAGTTTCATGCTGCGGGAGGAGGTGCGGGAAGGGGTGGAGTTTCGCCGGCAGGATGTGCGGCGTGACCTGCCGGCCGGCCCATTCCACCTGATCTTCTGCCGCAACCTCCTCTTCACCTACTACGACGAACCGACTCAGGCCGCAGTCCTCGATCGGCTCATTACCGTCATGCTCCCCGGAGCAGCCCTGCTTCTCGGGAGACATGAAGGATTGCCCCCTGGCCCGTGGCCCCTCGAGGAGCGGAGCCCAGGCTCGGGGATCTTCCGGCTACGCACGGACGAGGGTGGCGACCGGCCTACGGGGTCACCAGGCCCTGGAACGTGAAGCGCTGGACCCGTCGGCCGTCGGCGGCCTCCCCGGTGTAGAGGTTGCCACGAGAATCGACGGCGATGTTGTGCGGACGGATGAACTGCCCGATCTGGCGACCACCGCTACCGATCTCGCCCACGATCTCGAGGTCCTCCCGCCGGAGGATCCATAACTTGTGGTTCGTGCCATCGGCGAGGTAGAGGAACTCCTGCTCCGGATCGTGCGAGAGGGCGACCGTGAACGCAGTCCCCGACTGTAGAGTTGCAGGAGCGATCCTCTTCTCCATCACGAACTCCCCGCTTTCCTCGAACACCTGGATCCGGTTGTTCGGGCGGTCCGTGACGTAGATTCGGCCGTCGTGGGAACCGACGAGGCCATGGACGAGCCCGAATTGTCGCGCAGGTGGTGCATCCGCACCTCGAGGCCCGAACTCGTAGTCATCGTCTGGACGCTCTCCGTATGCGCCCCAGTGGCGGAGATATTCCCCCGAATCCGCATCGAAGACGACGACCCTCCGGTTCCGGTACCCATCGGCCACGAAGAGCTCGTTCGTCTCTGGATTCACATGAACGGCGGCCGGCCCTCCAAGGCGTTCCGGATCGTTGCTCCCGCCGGAGCTTTCGGGGTCGCCGATCTTGAGGAGGAGCTCGCCGTCCCGGGTGAACTTCATGAGATGGTGATGGCTGTACCCTCCGACCCAGACGTGATCTTCGTGATCGAGGTACACTCCATGCTCGCTGTTCGGCCAGACGTACCCTTCACCCGGACCGCCCCATCCCTGCACCACCCGGCCGTCCGCATCCAACTCGATGACCGGCGGGGCCGGAACGCAGCATTCCGCGGTGGGGGGCTCCTGAGCGGCGCCGGTCTCCCGAGGAGAAAGCGTCTCGGCCTGATGGACGATCCAGACGTGATCACGAGAGTCGACGAAGAGGCCCGTGATCGTCCCGAGGATCCATTGATCGGGGAGACGCTCCGGCCAGGTCGGGTCCACCTCGAACGCAGGAACTCCTCCCGGAGCCGCAGCGGGAGCCGTGTCGCACGCCGTGAGGAGGGCGAGCGCCACGATGGGTGCGAGCAGGGGCAACCGGGAGGCGGTCATCGGATCTGGCTCCTTTTCGGTCGGGGCGGTTCGAATCTCAAACCTTCTGGAAACCATCATGGCGGAGCGGATCGAGCACCGAAAGATCGCTCACCGCCGGAATCCGTGAACCCGCCCCGTCCGACCCTCGCCCTTCCTCCCTCTACCCGGCGCAGCCCGGCACCTGGCGGGAGTAGCGCTTCGCACCTGTGACATGACCCTCACTCGCGGGTAGAGTGATTGCGCGCGTCACCCCCTTCGCCTCCTCATCCGCGTTGGAGAGCCCATCCATGCCACCTGAAGTGTGTGTCGCTTCCCGCTCCGGAATGACCCTGCTGAAGCTTGTCCGGGTCCTGGTGGTCCTCGGCCTCGCCTCGAGCCTTCCCTCCGCATCCGGCCCCCTCACGGCCCAGGACGTCTCCGCTCCTTCGGTTGCTTCCCAATCGGTCGCGGAAGCCCGCGGGATGCAGGCCACGTTCGAGGCGTTCCGTCAGAGCCGGATCCCTCCCCGGATTCGACCCGCCGGATCGCGGTGCGACCGGCAGATCGGAAGAATCTGTCATTGGTTCGGGGGTGCGGAGGAGGCGGACTTTCCTCCCGAGCCCGTGGAGACGGAAATGGCACGCCGCGAGCTGCTCCAATCGCTCGCCGACACCTGGGCGGAAGTGAAGGATCCCTGGTTGCTGGGGCAGCTCGTGCATTACCTGGTCGAGGACCGACGGCTCGAGCAAGCCGAGCGACTCGCGCGAGATTGCGGACTGACAGAGACATGGTGGTGCTCCGCCCTCCTCGGATACCTGCTCCACCTTCAGGAGGATTTTCCGGGTGCGGAGGCTGCATTCCTCGACGCCCTCGAGCTCCTGCCGGAGGGGGAAAAGGAGCGCTGGCGTACGCCGCGCTTCCTCCTTTCCAGCGAGGGGGAGCGATCGTTCAGGTCGGCGAGCACCCAGGAGAAGGACGTCCTGCAAGACCGCCTCTGGAGGTTCTCGAATCCACTCTTCCTCGTGGAGGGAAACGACCGACTCACCGATCACTACTCCCGACTCGTCCTGGCCGGCATCCGGGAGGATTCGGCGAACCCATTTCAGATGGATTGGGGCGAGGATCTCGAAGAAACGCTCATCCGCTATGGCCGCACGATCGGATGGAGCCGGTTTCGCGCGCAGCCGAGCGGGGGAATGACGCCGCAGGATACACGGAGCGTGGCGAGTCATCATGATCCGGCGAGTCGTGGGTACCTCTTCCCGGAGGAGTTTCTCACGGCGCCTGCGGAGGTTCCGCCCGAGACATGGATCACGGCGCCTCGAGAGGCACACACCTGGTACGCGCCGCCGTACGCCCCCGATTTTCGCGGGTTGGAGACTCAAGTGGCACGCTTCCGACGTGGAGACTCCCTGCTCGTCGTCGGCGCGTTCCGGCCGGATCAAGGGTCCTTGGTGGCAGGAGCGGTGGAGCCCGTGGAGGAGCGGGGCGATCCGGTCGGCCGTCCGAATCCGTTCGGGGGAGGAGGAGGAGAGGAGGCCGAGTGGGGGGATGGGTCAGGCGGTGAGGATGCGGGCGGTGCGGTGCAGACGGGTCTCTTCCTCGTGCCGGAGGACGGGGGCGAGCCCTTCGAGACCCATGCCGAAGTTCGTGAAGGTGTCCTCACCCTGCATGCGCCCACAGGACGATATGTGAGCAGCCTGGAGGTGCTCGATGTCGATGCCGGCTCAGCGTGGCGCGCGCGTCAAGGCGTGAGTCAGGACGAGCTCTTCGCAGGTCTCGCCGGCCTCTCGGACATCCTCCTCCTCGAGGAAGATGCGCCTCTCCCTGCGGATCTCGATGAGGCGATTCCGTTTGCACGCCCCGGAATCCATGTGCGGCCGGACGAGCGGTTCGTCGTCGCGTGGGAGGTCTATGGACTGGAGGTGGACGAAACCGCCCGGATCACGGTTGGCTTCACCCGCGGCCGACCGGGCTTCATGCGCCGCGTCGGGGAGTTTCTGGGCATTGTGGAGCCTGACGTGCCGGTGGAGGTCAGCTTCGACCAAACGGCCCCCGATGTCGTGCAGACCCTCTTCCGCGCTCTTCACCTGGAGCTTCCGGACCTCGAGCCGGGAGAATACACGCTCCACGTGCAGCTCGATGTCGGTGGCCGTGAGCCCGCGATCGCGAGCCGCCCGCTCGTCGTCGCGCCGTGATGTCTCGCCTCGTTCCCCTGGCCCTCGCCATTCTTGCGTTCTCTCCACCCCTGCATGCACAGGTGGCGGACACCGATCCGCAGGTTCGAGCTGCCGTCACCTACTTCGACCTGGACGGGGGGGCGACCTCCGCCCCCGCGGCCGAGGTCACGTTTCTGGGAAAGGAGCCGAGGGTGTGGCGGGCTTCCCTCATGGCGGGAGCGCTCGCCTCGACGCATGGACAGGTGTACATCTACGGAGGACTCCATCTGCCGATCCAGTTGCCCCTTGGGCTCCTCGCCCGGCCGTCGTTCTCGGTCGGGCTCTACGAAAAGGGGTCGGGGCGGGAGCTGGGAAACCCGCTGGAATTCCGTTCGAGCCTCGCGATCGAGCGGATGGTCGGGGATCGATTCCGGGCCCTCCTCTTCGTGTACCACCTCTCGAACGCCGGACTCGGCTTCACCAACCCCGGCCTGGAAGCGTTGGGCCTCGGTCTTTCATTCCCGCTCGGGCGCTGAGCTCGTCGGCTCGATAAGATCTCCGATTCGGTCGCGGTACACGCCGTGGGCGCGGGGGTAGCGCTCGAATCCGGGCACGTAGCAGTTCTGTCGGTCCCGCGGCCCGACGGCTTCCGGAGGGAGGGACATCGCTCCGCTTTCCGGCTGCCAACTCGCGCCCTCGGGCACAGGACGGTCCGGCATCTGCAAGCTGGATTCCTCCCGCACCCGCTCTTCGACCACCTGGACGAGCCGCTCTCCGAGGTCGAGGGCTTCGAGGAGCCAGGCATCCGCACGCTCGGTGAGGACTCTCCCTGCCTCCTCGAGGTCTCCTTCCGCCAGGGATGACGCCGCTCGGCTCTCGAGCTCGCGCATCTGGTCGGCCCACCGGGCTTCCGCACCCTCGAGCTCGGCCGTGACCGGCCGGAGGAAGCGTTCGGGATCCGAACAGGTGTGATGGAAGAGGCGCTTGAAGGTGCGGTAGGCGCTTCGGGTCCCCTCCAGGGAAGCGAACTCCGGGTTCAGGAACGTGGAGGAGGCGTCTCGGGTGAGGTAGCGATGCTGCTTGTACTCGGGAGGTACGTCTCGAGTCCCGAGCGCGATGGGAACCATCGGCGTGCTCACTGCAGCCGCGACCGAAACCCACAGGACCCCCAGGTCGGAGGGAACACCTCCGCGCAGGTGGGCGACGTGTCCATAACCAGCACGGTCGTCGGACCAGCGCGGATCCCGGACGAGGGAGAGCATATCGGGCAACGTCACAGGTGCCATCTCCCGGATCTCGCCTTCCAGCGAAGGGGGATGACGGTACGGCGCCTCCTCATCCGCTCCCGGGGGTCCGGGGAAAGGGGTGCCGTAGACCTCCTGTAGGTTGAACGGAGCGCCGGAATCCGGATCGAACCAGCTGTGTTCCACCGCGAAGTCCAGGAGGTTCGCGGAAGCCACATACCCAGGTCGGGACTCGAAGTCCAGCGGAAAGTCGCGGATGTATCCCGGGTAGAGCACCCGCACGTCCTCGGGGCCCAGCCGCTCCGCGGCCCAGAGCCCCTGTCCGCCCGCGAAGGTGAGAAGCACCCACCCCTCCTCCGAATCTGCAAAGAGGTGGGAGCCGCCGCCGTAGTGGGCGTACCCAAACTCGTCGATGAGCTCGCCGGCGACTTCGACTGCATGTCGCGCACTCGTGGCTCGTTCCATGACGGCCCGCGCCAGGTCGCTGTAGCTGATCCCCCGCTGGGGCTCCGGGGTCATCGCCACCAACTCGGTGCGGGACGGACTCCAAACGGCTCGCGCCGCCACGTGGTGCTCGTTGAGCCCTCCGTTCGTCAAGGGAGCAGGGAAGCCGGCGAACTCGGAGTAGTTCGACGTGATGAAACGAGCCGTCTCACCTACCTGCGGAATCCTGATCCTCTCGCCCGGATATCGTGCTTCCGCCGTGACGCCCACCTCGAGCTGCGTGCCCTCCGGAAATGTTCGACTCGGGGTGACCTCCAACCAATGACTGGAGGGTTCGTGTCCGAAGCCCCCCAGGAACACGGCTCCATCGTCCGTGAGCTCCCGTCCGACGTAGATCGCGATGCTCTTGTCGAGGATGTCCGCGCCGGTCCGTGGTTTCCCCGGCGGGGCGGATGGATCCACATCCGCAGACTGCCCTTCCGCTGCCGGCTGCAGAAAGGGCACACCTGAGAGAAAAAGCAGAAGCGTGAACCCCCCAACCCCCGTGAACGCGGAACGTGGAACCCTGAGCATCCTCGATATCCTCCGTCTCGGTCCGTGTGCCTGCCCGGAAGATGGGGTCCACGATTCCGGAGCGCACCTCCTCCCCGTGCGGGAGAACCCAATCAGCCACTCGCGTATTTGGAGAGCAGTCGATCGGTGGAGCTCGCACGGGAGACACGATGAAACAGACGGAGCAGGGGACACAGCAAGGAGTTCGCGTCGCCGGAACGTCGGGTACGACCGGGCTCATCCTCCTGCTGGTTGTCGGCGGGTGCGCCGATCCGCCGACACGGAGCGCGCTCAGCCCTGATGAGCCGGGAGGAATGTCCTGCATCATTCCGGAAGACGAGTTGCTGGACGGAGGGGGAGGAAGTGGCATCTTCGCCCTGATCGATCCGGAGCTCGTTTCCGCAGAGAGCCCCTCGGCATCATACGTCGCCGAGGATGACCGTGTCGTGGGCATTCTGCTCGACGGCAAGCCGGTTGCTGTCCCGCTCAACATCCTCTGGTGGCACGAGATCGTGAACCTCGGGGCGAACGGCGACGCGGTAGCGGTCACGCACTGTCCCCTCACGGGGTCCAGCCTGACATTCGATCGATCGGTGGTCGATGGCGCGGCATTTCAGGTGTCGGGGCTGCTCTTTCGAAACAACCTCGTCCTTTACGATGAAGGGGAGGGTGGATCCTTCTGGCCGCAGATGCTTCGGCAGGCTGCATGCGGTGCCGACGTCGGTCGATCGCTTCCGATGTACCCTTCGATCGAGATGACATGGGCGGGCTGGAAGGATCTCTACCCCGACACGCGGGTCATTTCTCGGGAGACCGGGTTCGGGCGAGAGTACGAACGCTACCCGTTCGGACGCTACCGGGAGTGGAGCAACTCGGACGTTCTCTTTCACATGGGACCGCTCGATCCTCGTCGACCTCCAAAGGAACCGGTTCTTGGTATCCCGGTCTCCGACGGCGGGTGGGCCTTCCCCTTCGGCGACCTGGAGCGGCACGAACGCCTTGTGATCGATAACAATGTGAGAGGTCAGCCGGTCGTGATCCTCTGGGACCGCGCCGCTCGAGGAGCGGCGGCGTACTTTGCCCGAGTCGATGACAATCGCACCTCCTTCACCGTCTCGGCCGACGGGTTCCGGGATGACGAAACCGGAAGCACCTGGCGCGTGGATGGGGTGGCCGAATCCGGTCCGATGGCAGGCACACGACTGGACCCCGTTCCGGAAGCCTACGTCGCGTTCTGGTTCGCATGGGCCGAGTTTCAGCCGGAGACGGTGCTGGTGCGGTTTTGAGGGGTGATCATGGCGGCGGCCCGCGTGCGGGAACTGGAACCAAGCAAAGAGGGAGAACCGAGGTGAGCGGAATCGAATCCACACTCGATGAGGTGCAGCAGTACTACGGCACGATCCTCCAGAAGAGTGAGGACCTGAGAACCGGAGCTTGCTGCACACCGGAGACGTTGCCTCCCCGGATCCGACGCCTGGCTGCCGAAGTCCACCCGGAAGTGAAGGAGCGCTTCTACGGATGCGGAGCGCCGTTCCCGCCCGCGCTCGAGGGGGCCACCGTGCTCGACCTCGGGTGCGGCACCGGGAGGGATTGCTACGTCTTCTCCCAATTGGTAGGGGAGGGAGGACGGGTGATCGGCGTGGACATGACCCGAGAGCAGTTGGACGTGGCGGAGACGCACCGCGAATGGCACGCCGAGCGTTTCGGGCATCGGCGCTCGAATGTGGAGTTCAGGGAAGGGTATATCGAGGATCTGGCTGCGATCGGCGTTCAGGAGGATTCCATCGACCTCGTCGTGTCCAACTGTGTTTTCAACCTGTCACCGAACAAGCCGCGGCTCTTCGCCGAGGTTTTACGCGCCCTCCGGCCCGGTGGGGAGCTCCTCTTCTCCGACGTATTCGCCGACCGTCGGATTCCGGAACGGCTGAAGAACGACCCCGTGCTGCTCGGCGAGTGCCTCTCGGGGGCGCTCTACACGGAGGACCTCCGCCGGATCCTCTCCGACCTCGGTTGCCGAGACGTCCGCCAACTGTCGAGCAGCCCGGTTCCGCTCACGGATTCCGAGGTGGAGGCGAAGATCGGGATGGTCGACTTCACCTCGAGGACGCTGCGAGCCTTCAAGTTGGATCTCGAGGACCGGTGCGAGGATTATGGGCAGGTGGCCACCTACCTGGGAACGATCGACGGACACCCGCACGTCTTTTCCCTCGATGATCATCACCGGCTCGAAGCCGGTCGCCCGATCCGGGTGTGCGGCAACACCTCGGCCATGCTTTCGGAAACCCGGTACGCGCCGCATTTCCGCGTCGAGGGCGACCGCTCGGTCCATTTCGGACTCTTCGACTGCGCGCCTCCCGCCTCCCCGGGTGAAGAGGGCCCCGGAGGAGCGGCGCCGTGTTGCTGACGGACGGGCCGGCCCCGCCCGCAGGAGCGGGCCTCCACACCCGTCGAGCGGGTTCGGGTACTCGTATCGCCGGTTCAGGAGCGACGACCTCTCCCTCGGACGACTCCCTGGAGTGAGCATGACCTGGATCCGGACCATCCATGAGGATGATGCCAAGGGCGAGCTGGCAGCGACCTACTCCCGCATCCTGGAACGGCGGGGAAAGGTGTCCGACATCATGCGAGCCCAGAGCCTGGCTCCCCCGGCGATGGAGGCGCACCTCGACCTGTACATGAGGCTCTTGTTCGGGAAAGGAGGGCTCAGCCGAGCAGAGCGGGAATTAGTCGCCGTCATCGTGTCCGTGGAAAACGAATGCGATTATTGCACGATGCACCATGCGGCCGCTCTCGAGGCGTGGTGGAAGGATCCGGACCGGGTGGAACGACTTTGCAGCGACTCCGAGGCTGCGGAACTCTCTCCCCGGGAGGCGGCTCTCGCTGAATATGCCCGTCGTCTGACTCGCAGTCCGGCTGCAGTAGCGAAGAGGGACCTGGACCCCCTCCGTGCCGCGGGACTCGAGGATGACGAAATCCTTCAGGCCAACATGATCACGGCGTACTTCAATTTCGTGAACCGGATCGCTGAAGGGCTCGGAGTGGAGGCCTCTCCCGAGGAGGTCGGGGGATATCGCTACTGATCCATGCCGCCGTCACCTCGAAGGGGGTGCTACGAACCGGGCGTCCCGAGGGGCTTCCAATCTCGAGCGGTCGAAGCTGCGTCGAAAGGAAATGCTGTCGGCGAACGCTTCATTCCGAAACTCGCCGGCTTCTCCTGCCTCGGTGAACTCGTAGCCGCGAAACGCGGTCGCAACCGTCAGGCCATCGACGGTAACGTGGTCGTCGTAGTAGAAGAGGGTTTCCGGAAGGTCAGCGCCGGGGCTCACGTCCCGCCCATACGAGACGGTATACCGGATGGCTTCCACCAGGCCGCTTTCCGGATGGACGTAGAGGGTATAGCTGTCTCCCGGCGATTCCCCGACTCCCTCGTCGAAGGAGACCCTCACCATCTCGTACATCGTGCCGTCCAGCTCCTCGTCCGGCCGTCGCTCGAAACGGGTTCCCGGATCGGCCAGAACGAAGGGAATCAGCTGGAAGTAATACCCTGAAATCCCCCAGAAGCGGGGGTTGGGCTGCTCGATGGAGCCCGGGGCGATCCAGGCGTCCGTTCCATCCCAGGCGAACCGCGCCTCCACCTCGTCCGGGGCGTCATACGATCCCGTGGTGAGCAGGTCGTGATAGACCTCTCGGGTCCGGTTGTCCGCGACGAGGAACGACTTGAAGCGAAGATCGGCCCCCAGGTTTACTCCCAGGAAAAGGAGCTCGTCGGGGCAGTGTACCATGCCTCGAGTCCCCCATGCGCGTCGATGGCACGCAGCACCAGGTGCCCGCCCTCATCGGACTCGAGTCGCTCGCGCACCTGGGCCGCGTGCTCGGCGACCTCTTGATCCGAAAGGTCCGCATCGGGGCCGGAGAATCCGTCGCGTCACAAGCCAGGACAGAGGTGCAGATGAAAGCCAGAGCTGGGGTCCACAAGCGGAAGGATGGCTTCACCATCGTCGACTCGGTTGTATGTAGGGGGCAGGGGTGCGTTCGGCGATCATGCTCCCGGGGGTCAGAACGTCACGATTTCGTACCCGTCCTCTACGCGTTGCCGAAGACTTGGATGGCCTTGATACTCGCTCAGGAACTCGACCCCGGCGGCGCGGATGTCTTCCTTCACGTCGAAAGCACCCGCGCAGAACTCACATGCTCCTGCCACTCGATCCTTCACCGCCGTGAACATGGAATGGAGCTTGTGGTCGGGCGATTCGAGCTCCCGGATCCATACGACCGCAGCCCCATCGAAGACGAGCTCCACCTCATCTCCCGCCTCTTTCGCCTCCTGAACCAATGCCAAGGCGTTGAGGACCCGTGCGAGGTCGGAGTGGGCTTCGGTACCTGCGAGGACTACCACTGAGATCTTGGCCATGCGACACCTCCTGTATCATGATGCACTCGTGGTTCACCAAGGGAATACGGTCCCCCCCGAAAGAGTTCCGGACACACTTCCCAGTCCGCCCGATCTCGAACTCTGGGTCCATGGTGACCCGCCAACCTAACGCACCGGCTCGAGGCGCACGATCGACGTGGTGCCGCCGCCTTGGCGGTCGTCGAATGCGACATAGATGAACCCTTCGGGTCCCTGGCGTACGTCCCGAATCCGTCCGACCCCGAAGAGGAGGGGCCGTCTCTCCAGGCGACCCACCTGGTAACCGTCCTCACCGGGGATGACCGGAAGACGGTGAAGCTGCTGGCCGGCCAAGCCCCCCACGAAGAGGTGGCCCTTCCATTCCGGGAAGGCATCACCCGTATACACCATGAGTCCGGAGGTCGCGATGGAGGGGGTCCAGTACTGAACAGGCTGCTCCATTCCATCTCGATGCGTGCCGGCGTGCATCGGTTCCCCCCCATAGTTGACGCCGTAGCCGATGACGGGCCAGCCGTAGTTTCGGCCTGGAAGGATCAGGTTCAACTCGTCTCCCCCCTGCGGCCCGTGTTCGGTCTGCCAGATGTCGTCGGTGTCGGGGTGCACCGCCATCCCCTGAGCGTTGCGGTGTCCATAGCTCCAGATCTCGGGCAATGCATCGTCATCGCCCACGAAGGGGTTGTCGGAGGGCACTCGACCGTCATCATGCAATCGAATTGTGGTGCCGTGGTGGTTCGTGAGGGCCTGCGAGGGCCATCCCTCCAGGTTTTCGGGGTCCGGCCGCCCTCCCCGGTCCCCGACGGTGACGAAGAGGTAGCCGCGAGCGTCGAAGACGAGCCGGGATCCGTAGTGACCGCCTCCCTGGCCCCACGCGTCCGCCACGAAGATCTCCTCCACGTCGTGCAACCGGTCTCCTTCGAGCCGTCCCCGGACGACTGCGGTCGTACCTTCACTCCCGTCCGCGTTCGGCTTCGAGAAGCTGAGGTAGAGGAGCTGGTTGGATTCGTAGTCCGGGTGGAGGGCTATATCCAGGAGCCCTCCCTGGCCCTGATACCGTACCTCCGGAACTCCCGCCACCGGTTCGGCCTGGAGCACCCCGTCCCGCACGATTCGCAGTCGGCCGGGTCGCTCGGTCACGAGCATTTCGCCACTCGGAAGGAAGGCCATGGACCAGGGGTCCTGAAGCTCCTCGACGACCGTCACGACACGGTAATCGTGCAATTCCGACTCGAAGACCGGCTCCTGCGCGGCGGTCACCGCGGGCGCGGTTCCGAGTGCAAGTAAAAGAAGGCATCCGGCGGCTGAAGGGGAGGATCGAAACCGGGTCATCGTCAAGCTCCATGTGAAGGCTTTTCCAGCCCGCGCGAGCGCTTGAGCGCGGTCGTGCGGAAGGTCGCAATCGGTTCTGGGGCGGCGAGATCACAACGAATAGAATACCCGAACTCCGTCGGCACAGCGAGCGGGCACGCGAAGACGGGGGCGAACTGTGGGGCCGGCGGGGGAACGGAACCGGGGGGAGGGCGTAATCGCGGAGGTCGCCCGAGCGGGCGACTCCAGGAATGCCCGCAGACCACTTCATCGGAGCCTTCGATGTCCAGCCCCCGAGGCGTGAAGAACGAGGAAGGGATGGAGCTGAAGCGAAGGTTCCGGCTTGCGGCCGGTTGGGCTGCCGGTTTCTTCCTCCTTCTCCTCGCCTTCGTGTCGCTCCTTCATGCACGCGTCGCTGCCATCATCTTTCTGGTACTGGCCGCGCGGGTGTTTCCTCCAGCCCGCGAATGGCTCGACGGGCTGGGCCGCCTGGGAAAGATCGTGCTGAGCATCGTCGGAGCCGGGTTCATCCTCTGGCTCCTGCTGCTCGGCACATGACGAGCCCGCTACCCGCCTGACTCTCGAACGTGAGGTCTCACGGGGCCGTCAGGCGGTGCTCCGTCGCGGTCAGAAGACCAGAGTATGCGCGATCAGCGCGATGATCGGCAGCGTGACCACAGTCCGGATCAGGAAGATCGCGACGAGCTCGAGGAGGCTCAACGGAATCCTCGACTTCAGGATGATCGCCCCCAGCTCCGACATGTAGAGGAGCTGCGTCAGCGAGAGACAGCCGATCACGAAACGGGTCAACTCGCTCTCGATGCCCGTGAGAAGGACCGCCGGCAGGAACATGTCCGCGAACCCGACCAACGTCGCGGGGGCGGCCGCGGCGGCTTCCGGGATTCGAAGCAACTCGAGGACCGGCACCATGGGGTACGAGAGCCATGCGAAGACCGGCGTGTACTCGGCGAGCACGAGCGCTACGGTCCCGATCGCCATCACGAGCGGGATCAGCCCGAAGAAGATATCGACGATGTTCACCAGGGTGTTCCGGACAAGGGTCCTGAAGCCTGGCGCCCTTTCCGCCCGAGCAACCCCTTCGCGAACGCTGTGGCCGAGGAGACTTCCCTCCCTCGGGGACTCTTCGACGATCTGGCGTCCGACCGGCTCGTAGTAGACATCGGGCTTCCACGAGAGAGGTGGGAGCCGAGGGACGACGATCGCCGCGATGAGCCCGGCTACCGCAACCGTCGTGTAGAGTTGAACGAAGAGGTGATTGAGCTCGATGAAGCTGGTGATCAGCAGGGCGAAAGCGATGGAGACGACCGAGAAATTGGTCGCGATGACGGATGCTTCCCGCTGAGTGTAGTACCCTCGCTCGTACTGCTGGTACGTGATGAGGACGCCCACCGTACCCGACCCCATCCACGAGGCCGAGGCGTCGATCGCGCTCCTCCCGGGAAGCCGAAAGATCCAGCGGAACGGCTTGCGCAACAGCGTTCCGATGAACTCCATGAACCCGAACTCGGTCAGGAATGGGAGAAGGATGAGGGCGAAGAAGAAGAAGGTGAGGAGCACGGGTACGAGATCGTTCAGCATGACGCCGCCGATGTTCGGGTCCCAGATGAACCCCGGGCCGAACTGAAAGAACGTCATCAGGGCGAAGACCGCTCCGATCACCCGCATCCCGAACCACATCGAGTTCACGTCGAAAATCTCGCGCAGTCCAGGCACCCGTGCCCAGCGAGGCTTTCCCGCCTTTGCCCAGGCGGTGAGGACGACGGAGAGGGTCAGGATCACGACGCCGATGAGCGGTAGGGATTCCCCCAACACCTCCTGCAGGAGATCCGCCAGGAATCCGAAGCCGATGGTGATCGTATCCCCCACGCGGATCGGAATGAGGAACATCCCCACCCCGATCATCGAAGGCACCACGAACTTCATCAATCCACCAAAGCTGAACCCGGATTCGGTTCGCTTCTTCAGGGCTTCCGGGCTCACGGTGTCATTTCTCCCTGGATCTCCCGGGACACACGCTCCACCTCACGCAGAGCTCGAAGGTGGTTGCCGCTCCAGATCTTCCGGATCTCCTGCTCGTTGTACCCTCTCCGGACCAGCTCGAGGGTGACGTTGAAGGTCTCCGAAGAGTCGTTCCACCCCACCACTCCACCTCCTCCGTCGAAGTCCGATGAAATCCCCACGTGGTCCACACCCGCCACCTCCACTGCGTGCTCGATGTGATCCACGAAATCCGCCACGCTCGCCGGAGGAAACTGCTCGTCGATCTCGTCCATTCCGGCATCGAAAACGCGCCGCTCTTCGTCGTCGAGGGCTCCGATGTCGGCGCCGGTCTCGATCCCGAATCGGTCCCGGAGTTCCTGGATCGCGTCTCCCCGCTCGGGCGGCATCTCCTTCACGAAGGCGGCCAGGGCCGTCATGTGGGCCACGCCACCGTTGTCGCGGATCGCCCTGAGTTGATCGTCGTCCAGGTTCCGCGGGTGGTTCACAACAGCCTGCACCGAGGAGTGCGAGGCGATGATCGGCGCAGGTGAGAGCTCCGTCGCCTCCATCATCGCCGCGCGGGAGGCGTGGGAGACGTCGACGAAGATTCCGAGCCGGTTGAGCTCGGCCACAAGATCCCTCCCGAGCGGTGAAAGTCCACCCCATTCCGGGCCATCATCCCCGAACTCTGGCCGCTCCTGGGCGGCGTCGCCGAACTGGTTGTGACCGTTGTGGGTGATCGAGACATATCGGGCCCCGAGCTCGTGGAACTCTTCGAGAAGAGAGAGATCCTCCCCGATGGGGTAGGGGTTCTCGACTCCGATCAGCGCCACGAGCCGGCCCTCGCCATGGATCCGCTCTACGTCGTCCGCCGAATGGGCCAGGCCGATCCGGTCCGGATACAGCTCTTCGGTCATCCGCCGGACACCATCGAACTTCTGCATCGCCCGCTCGAGTGCGTAGGCATACCCTTCCGGTGAACGTTCGCCTTGAGGGTGGTAGACGATGAAGTAAGCGGCGTCCAGTCCACCTTCCTCCATCTTCGGGAGGTCATTCTGGAACCCGGCCTGTACCCCCGGGTCCGCCGCTGACGTGCCGAAATCGAAGGGGATGTCGATATGAGTGTCGAGGGTGATCACCCGGTCATGGATCCCGCGGGCCAGCTCCTCGAGCTCGGCATCGGTCATCGCAGCAGGATCGCCTGAGGGCTCCGGCGAACCGGGGGCCTCCCCCGACTCTGGCGGATCTTCGACGCAGGCCACGAGAGCCGTTCCGGCCAAGAGCATCCAAAGAAACCGTCGGCGCATGCTCCTCCTCCCATGGGAAGGTCTTCGTCACTCATATGAGCGAGGAGGATGGGGCCCTTCCCCCGCACGAGACAAGGGGACATCGGCACCAAAGGGACCGATCCGGCGGGAATTCCTCCCTTTCGCTTCCGCTCCTCCTGGATAGGTTGCCAGGAGGATCCGCCCAAGGACCGAGTGGCGGGCGAACTCGAACCGGAGATGAGCCATGTCGACGTCCGATCCGCGAAAGCCGAATTCCGCGGCGCCCCCTCCGGCTCCGCAGCCCGAGGAAGCCGGGAAGATGGAACGGAGACGCTTCTTGAAGGTGGCGGCCTCCGCGGCGGCGGCAGGCGGGCTCGCTCCCGGAAATCTTCTTGCGGCACCTCCCGCCGTCGATGGGCGCAGGCCCGAGGGGTCCCCCGCTCGAGTTCTCCAGGACACGGAGGTCGCGCTCGGGAACGGCGAGCCCCCGGCTCTCCAGTTTCAGGCATACCCCGGAGGGACGGGGGCGCTGTTCGAACGATTGATTCGGGAGCGAGGTGCGGCGGCCTTCGAACGCCGCCCTCTCGACATCGAGCCGTGGGACGGACCGGTGCCGGCCCGGGAGGAAGACGTTGCGTTCCTACCGGTGGACCGGCTCGGGGCTCTTGTTCGGGAGAGGAAAATCTCCCCCGTCGAGCTCACCGAGATCTACCTCGAGCGGCTTCAGCGGTACGACCCCATCCTCCTCTGCGCCGTGACCATTCTGGAGGGACCGGCGCGGGAGGCGGCGGAACAGGCGGAAGCGGAGATTCGGCGAGGGGAGTGGCGAGGCCCTCTCCACGGGATTCCCTGGGGCGTCAAAGACCTCTTCGCCGTTCGTGGCACACCCACGACCTGGGGGTCGGCCGCCTTTCAGGATCAGGTGATCGACGAGGATTCGGACGTCGTGGTTCGGCTCCGTGAGGCAGGCGCGGTCCTCATCGCGAAGCTCTCGACCGGGGAATTCGCGCGGGGGGCGAACTGGTTTCGAGGACAGACGCTCAACCCCTGGAACCTGGAGGAAGGCTCGAGTGGCTCCTCTGCCGGCCCGGCTTCCGCCACGGCGGCTGGCTGCGTGGCCTTCGCCATCGGGACCGAAACCCAGGGCTCCATCGTCTCACCGGCTCGGCGCTGTGGACTCACTGCACTTCGCCCGACCTTCGGCCGAGTGAGTCGCCACGGAGGGATGGTTCTCGCGTGGAGCATGGACAAGGTGGGTCCGCTGTGCCGAACGGCCGAGGACTGCGCGCTGGTCTTCGATGTGATCCACGGAGCCGACCCGAAGGACGCCTCGACCCTCACGACCCCCTTCGAGTTCGAGCGGCGCACGGATCTGTCAGGGATTCGGATCGGCATCGCCGAGGACGCTCCTGACTCGTTCGCCATGTCCCTCCGGGATCTCGGCGCGGACCTCAGGCCGCTCCCAGAGCTTCCTGAGGGCGGATCCGAGGCACTTTCTGTGGAGTCCGCAGCGGCTTTCGACTTCCACGTCGCGGATCTGGGCTCGCAGGGGCAGGAGGGGGAAGAGGCCCGCTTCCAGGCGGGACGCACCGTACCGGGACTGGATTATGTCCAGTCGCAGCGACGTCGGATGATCCTCATGCAGCAGATGGAGGAGGCCTTGGAGGGGGTGGACCTGTTCGTGAGCGGGTCGGGACTCGTCGGTGTCACCAACCAGACCGGCCACCCAGCGGTCATCCTGCCCTACACCTTCGGCCCCAGGGAGGATGCCGAGCACGAGCAGCCCGTATGTACGACGTTGATCGGACGCCCGTTCACGGACGACCTTCTGCTCACCGTCGCGCACGCGTACCAGTCGGTGACCTCCTGGCATCTCGAGCGGCCGTCGCTGGACTGAGCATCACCGCTCCTCCCGAGCCACCGCCGGCCCGGGGGGAGCATGGACCCGGTAGGTGACGGTCACCCCACCCGAAGCTCGCAGAGTAGAGGGCCGATGCGGCTGGAACAAGGCGGAGGTCCCGACAGGGCCTTGACGCCTGGGACCCGATGTATTTCCGTTCATGCGGATATATGGATATAGCTACTGATCCAGCCCGTGCTTCCGTCCTGGACCGACTCGGTTCACTTGCCGATGAGACCCGGACCCGCATCCTTCTTCTCCTCGAAGGAAGCGAGTTTACCGTTTCCGAGCTTTGCCAGGTGGTCCAGCTTCCGCAGTCCACCGTGAGCCGACACCTGCGAATCCTTTCCAGGGACGGATGGCTCGCCGTGCGATCCGAGGGGACGAGCCGTCATTACCGCCTGTCGGCGTCACTCGACGCCGCGGCCCGGAGCCTTTGGACAGCCGTCCGGGAGGAGCTTTCCGCTACCCCCGCGGCGCGGGAGGACAGGCTTCGGTCGAAGAGTGTGCTCGAAGCCCGAGCAGAGCGGTCCAGAGCGTTCTTCTCGACGGAGGCCGGACGGTGGGACAGCCTCCGTCGGGAGCTTTTCGGGGGCAGGGCAGACCTTCAGCTTCTCCCTGGGCTCCTCGAAGGAACCGAGCGCGTGGGGGATCTGGGGTGTGGGACGGGGCAGCTCGCTCGACTCCTGGCACCCTTTGCCGGAGAGTTGGTCGCGGTGGACCGATCCCCTCAGATGCTCGACCTTGCGCGGGAGCGACTGCGCGGCCAGGCAGGCGTTCGGGTAGAGCAGGGCGACCTGGAGGCACTGCCCCTGAAGGACGGAAGCCTCGATGTCGCAATCCTCTCCCTGGTCCTTCACTACGTGGTGGATCCAGCGCGTGCGCTCGCCGAGGTCCATCGCACCCTGCGGCCCGGAGGGCGCATCCTGATCCTGGACATGCAACGGCACCAACGGGCCCGGTTCCGCGAGGAGATGGGCCACGTCTGGCTCGGCTTCACGCCTGCCGAGCTCGAAGGCTGGCTCGAGGATGCCGGCTTCGAGGCGATCCGTCTCGTGGACCTGCCTCCGGATCCGGAGGCTGCAGGGCCTCTTCTCTTTTCTCTCCGGGGCCGGAGCAGGAAGGGCCCCTCCACGATGCACCCCACCGCTGTCAACGGCAGCGGACAACCTGATCTCGAAAGACGAGGAACCGATGATGCAGACAGCAACTAAAGAACGCACGAACACGCTTCTGTCCAGAGAGCTGGACGGCGAGCCCGACTTCAAGGTGAAGGACCTGGAACTCCACCGGCTCGGGAGAGAGGAGATCCGCCTCGCCCAGCAGGAAATGCCCGGACTCATGGCGCTCCGGGAGGAGTACGGCGACTCTCGCCCGCTCGCAGGGGCGAAGATCATGGGCTCCCTTCACATGACGGTGCAGACCGCCGTTCTGATCGAGACGCTCACCCACCTCGGGGCGGACGTCCGGTGGGTCTCCTGCAATATCTTCTCGACGCAGGACCATGCAGCCGCAGCCGCGGTCGTGGGTCCCAAGGGCACGCCTGAGGACCCCCGCGGCGTTCCGGTCTTCGCGTGGAAGGGCGAGACGCTCGAGGAGTACTGGTGGTGCACGGATCAGGCCCTCCGGTGGCCGGACGGGAGCGCCCCCAACCTCATCCTCGATGATGGAGGAGATGCGACCCTCCTCGTCCACAAGGGCGTGGAGTTCGAGCGGTCCGGAAGCGTTCCGGAGTTCGATGAGGCGAATGAGCCGGAGGAGTGGGGTGTGATCCTCGATTTGCTTCGGCGGACGCAGAAGACGGATCCGACGCGCTGGCAGCGCACCGCCGAAGAGGTTCGGGGCGTCTCGGAGGAGACGACCACCGGAGTGCACCGCCTCTACGAGATGATGAAGCAGGGGACGCTCCTCTTCCCGGCCATCAACGTGAACGACTCCGTGACCAAGTCGAAGTTCGACAACCTCTACGGCTGCCGGCACTCCCTCACGGATGGCATCCTGCGGGCCACGGACGTGATGCTTTCCGGGAAGGTTTGTGTCGTCCTCGGCTACGGTGACGTGGGGAAGGGCTGCGCACAGGCATTCCGCGGGCAGGGGGCGCGAGTCGTGATCACGGAGATCGATCCCATCTGTGCCCTGCAGGCCGCGATGGAGGGATATGAGGTCGTGCGGCTCGAAGACGTCGTGGAGAGCGCGGACATCTTCATCACGGCCACCGGGAACAAGGACGTGATCACGGCGGACGACATGGCCCGGATGAAGGACAAGGCCATCGTAGGCAACATCGGTCACTTCGACAACGAGATCGATGTGGCCGGCCTGAAGAAGACAGGCGTCGAGCGAAACAACATCAAGCCCCAGCTCGACGAGTACATCTTCCCGGATGGCCACAGCATCCTGCTTCTGGCGGAAGGAAGGCTATTGAACCTCGGGTGCGCTACCGGCCATCCGAGCTTCGTCATGTCCGCGTCCTTCACGAACCAGGTCATGGCTCAGATCGAGCTACACCGGAACATCGAGGCGTACGAGATGGGCGTCCACGTCCTCCCGAAGCACCTGGACGAAAAGGTGGCCCGGGCCCACCTGGACAAGCTCGGCGTGCGACTCACGGAGCTGTCGCAGGATCAGGCTTCCTACCTCGGCATCCCGCAGGAGGGACCGTACAAGCCGGACCACTACCGGTACTAAGGGCGTTCCGATCGGCGAGGAGCAGTCATCCCGCCGGAAGAGGAAAGGGCCGGCCGCATTTCGCGGTCGGCCCTTTTGTCTGCAGCACGGTCAAGCGTGTGGCCGGCCCGCATTTTATGCCGGTCCACGGCCGGGCAAAAAACCCGGGTTGACACCCCAAAGTTTCCCGCTCATTGTCTACCCGCCGGTTGCCCTGTGAGGGCCTGAGTTTCATCCCATCACCGAGATCGTCGTGAGGCATCGACTCGCTCCGCTTCAGGTATTTTTTCCCACAATCCTCCTTGCTTTCCTCATATCCTCCTGCCAGATCGATCGTCCGGCCCCACGAGCCGCATCGTCCACCGCGGGAGCCCTCGTGCTGATCGGAGGGGCCCTTGAAGCCGGGAACAAGAACATCTACGACGCGATCCTGGAGGCGAGGGACGGGGACGGTCCCGTCTGTGTCATTCCCACGGCTGGCGCTTCTCCGAGGGAATCCATGGCGAGTGCCGTGAATCGGATCGATCACTGGGGGGGAGACGGGACCGCGCACGGCATTCTCATCACCGTCAGCGCACCCGACCGTGCCTTCGATCCGGAAGTGGTGGAAGAAATCCGCGGCTGCTCGGGCTTCTTCTTCACCGGGGGAGTGCAGGCCAGGATCTCCCGAGTGTTCCTGCCGAAGGGAGAGATGACCCCGGTGTACCACGCCGTGCTGGAGCGCTATCGAGAGGGCGCCGTGGTATCCGGAAGCAGTGCAGGGGCATCGATCATGTCCGACCCCATGATTTCCGGAGGGACGAGCGAGGACGCGTTCTCCGGTGGCGTGGTCGGGGCGAACGGTACGGACGGCGTGCAGCTTCTGCAGGGAATGGGACTGATCCGAGGCATCCCGATCGATCAGCACTTCCTCGCTCGGGGCCGGATCGGCCGTCTCATGACGGTGGTGCTGGAGGAGGAGGATGTCTCCCATGGTCTCGGGATTGATGAAAATACCGCCCTCGTGGTCCGAAACGGCCGCGGACGCGTCGTGGGCGCCTCCGGCGTGATCTGGGTGGACGGAAGCCGCGCCCACTATCCCTCCTCGTCGTCCGCACGCCTCGCGGCGGAGGGCCTCGTGGTGGAGCTGCTCGGGGAAGGCGACGAGATCGACATGAACACGGGGAGCGTCACCCCCGCGGCAGGGAAGGAGCGTTTAGGGGCGGTTTCTCCTTTGGCTTCGAGGCGGGACACATCCCGGGACGAGCAGCTCGATCGTCTGTTCAACCGGTGGGTCTTCCTCCATGTCCTGAACGGAATGGCGACAGATGGCGGCGCCGATCGAAGCGTCGAGGTGGAGGGCCACCGGATCCAGCTTCGTGGGGGAGACGGGTTCAGAGGGGTGGCGTGGCCCGAGCGCGGCGTGAGAGGAACGCCCTACGGACTATCCGTGGGCCCGATCGAAGTGGACATCCTCGGCCCCCGGCCCCAGTCGAGCGCTTCCCGCCCGGGGGGGAGGCGTTAGTCGTTCGACTGCGACGTACGGTCCGGAAGTGCCGAACTCGACTCCGCCGGCCGCGGGGGGACGAGGGGGTCGACTCCCTCAGTGCCGGGGACCTCGGCAATCCGGGCTTCGAGCGTGCCGGCTCCCGCCGCAGGATCGAGATCGAGGACCGATGAAACCTCGACGCTCTCCGCTGGAACCTCCAGCGAAACCAGGTATCTGCGTTGCACACCCTCGTCGCCTTCCAGAGGCACCTCGTCGAACCCGTTTACGGCGATGAGCTCGATCGTCTCTTGCATGGAGGCCTCTTCGACAAGCTCTGCAACGAGGTGGAGCGCCCCCAGGGCGAGCGAAATCGCGTAGTCACGGTGCATCTCGAACACCTCCTCCCGTTCGCGAGGGAGCGGTATGGGATGTTCCGCATCCAGCTCGAACGCTCTCGGCGGAACGATCTTGTCCGCCTCGGGAACGTGCAGCTCCACGAGGACTCGCCGTTCCGCATCGGAGAAGGTGATCTCTACGTAGTCCGGTCCTGGCAGGGGGAGGGAGATGTTCGACATGACGGCGTAGAAGGTACGCAGGATGCTATCCCTCACGACCTTCTGGACGAAGATGGGGGTCGGAGAGGCTCGGAGCGCTGCCGCGTCGTCGATCCCCTGATTGTAGGTTTCGGCCTCCTCCGCGGCTTCCTCCCGCTTCTTGAGTAACTCCCGGCGAGCCGAGTCCAGGCGGGCGCGCCATTGCTCCACCTCATCGTCATGCCGTTCGCGGGCCCGCTGAAACGCATCCTCATCCGCCTCCTGTGCCCGGCGGACTTCCGTCTCGTGACGTGTTCGGCCGCCAAGCATGCGTCCGAGCATTCCAGGTTCAGGGACGTCCGTGCGGAAGTCTTCCCGCTCCGGCGAGCGGGGCGGAGGCCCCGCCACCTGAGCGACCTCCCGCTCCGTGGGCTCCTTCACCTCCGGGACGGACACCTTGGGCGGAAGGGAGGGCCAGAACGGATCCGCGTGCACGACGAGTTCCGAGAGGAGCTTCTCGAATGCGGACTCCGCTCTTCCCGCATAGAAGTTCATGCGCTGGAGGAATGCCTCGTCGTAGTCCCGACCTCCCGAATGAGCAGCCGCCTCCGCAAAATCCTTGGCTTGCCGCACGAGGTTCTCGATCCCTTCGTCCGTCCAGAGATACATATCCGCCAGCCTCCCGTTCGACTTCGCGATTCCGATTCCGTCGCCCGCATCCGGTCGCTATACGAATGAAGATCGACCCCTGTTGGACAGTCCACAAGGCGAACTTCAGCCGGATTCGTGAGGGATGGAAATTCATCCGGGGGCCCGGGTAGAGGAAGACCATGCCCACGACGTCTCAGTGGCGTCACGAGCGGGGCGGGCGGGGGCCGCGAACCAGGGTCGTCGATCGCGGAGTCCCACCGAACTGCATGAAGAAGGGAGTGATGGTTCATGACCGAAATGCCAGCGATGAACAGTCCGTGGCTCGTGAGCGTTTGGCCCGGAATGGGCGGTGTCGCGTTGAAAGCAGGGGAGTACCTCGCGGAACAGCTGGGAATGACCCATGTGGGAGATTTCCCCTGCGATGAGTTCTTCGACGTGAACCATCTGTCGGTAGACGAGGGCCTGGCGCGACCCGGCGATCGTCCGCGATGCGCGATCCTCCATTGGAGGGATCCCCGGGAGCGGAACGACCTCGTCCTCCTGATGGGCGAGGCTCAGCCCCTCACGAGAGGGTATGAGCTCGCCCATCGCGTGATCGAGTGGGCAGCAGAATGGCAGGTCTCCCGCATCTTCGCGTTCGCGGCCCTCGCCACCCAGATGCATCCGGGGGAGCCTGCGCGGACGTTCGCAGCCGCGACCACCCGTCAGCTCCTCGGCGAGCTGGAGGGACTGGATCTCGAAATTCTCAGTGAAGGACAGATCACCGGGCTCAACGGCTTGATGGTCGCGGCCGCGCAGGCCGAGGGGATCGATGCAGCTTGCCTCCTCGGCGAAGTTCCCTACTTCGCCACCCAGGTGGCGAACCCCAAGGCGTCTCGAGTCGTGCTCGGAGCCTTTGGGAATCTGGCGGGCATCGAGTTGGACTTCATGCCGCTGGACGCTCAAGCGGAGGAGGTCGACAACCATCTGATCCAGCTGCTCGACCGCATGCAACAGGAAGCTCGTGAATCGGACGAAGCGGCTGGAGAGCCCTGGCTGGCCTCCGGCGGCGAGGAGGGTCCCCAGGAAGGGGAGGGAGGAGAGATCGATCCCGAGGTGGAAAAGCGCATCGAGCGCCTTTTCGTCGAGGCGGCTCGCGACCGATCGCGGGCCTTCGTTCTCAAGCGTGAACTCGATCGGTTGGGTGTCTTCGAGCAGTATGAGAATCGATTCCTCGATCTCTTCACTCGCGGGGAGTGACGGACCGAACTGGCGCCTTCCCCATGAGTCTCGATCGATACCGTTCCATCGTCCCGGAGTGGGACCAGCTGCTCGAGCGGTCGGGGGTCCCGGAGCCGGTCACGATCCGGATTCGGTCCGGGCGCATTCAAGCGGACGCGCTGGCGGCGCGCCTTCAGGACCAGGGCTTCCACCTGGAGCGCCACCCCCACCTCCCCGAATTCTTCCAGCTCCACGGAGACGGACCCTATTCGTTGGGGGTCACACTCGAGCACTGGGCGGGACTTTTCTATGTCCAGCAGTCCGTCATGGCGCTCCCATCACTGGCACTCGGGGCGTCGCCCGGAGAGCGGGTCCTCGACCTGTGCGCCGCGCCGGGAGGGAAGACGGGGCATCTCGCTGAGTTGATGGACGACCGAGGCTGTCTGATCGCCTCGGACGTGAAGGAGAAGAGGCTCAGAGTGCTGATGGCGAACCTGAAGCGTCTCGGCCATCTGAACGTCGTGACAATCGCCGCAGACGGCACGACGTTCCCGACCGGGGCGCGGTTCGATCGGGTCCTCGTCGACGCTCCCTGCTCCGGAGAAGGCAACCTTCGCTCCCGAGGCGGGCGACTCCCGAATCCCTCCGCCGGATTCAGGCGAAAGATCGCCGAAACGCAGGAGCGCCTGCTTCGCAGAGCTGTTTCTCTCGTACGCCCGGGAGGCGTCGTAATCTACTCCACCTGCACATTCGCTCCCGAAGAGAACGAGGCTGTGGTGGATGCCGTCCTGCAAACGGAACGGGTGACCGTCGAGCCGATCGACCTGGACATCCCCCACGATCCGGGCCTGCGCTCTCATGAGGGCCGCGACTACTCGGAGGAGCTGACGTCCGCCTGGAGGGTGTACCCCCACCATCTCGATTCGGGCGGGCTGTTCATGGTTCGACTGCGAAAGCTCGCTGAGGATGATCGAGGAGAAGCCACCGGTTGGAGAGTCGTACCGGAGGTCTACGACAAGCGGGTGGAGGAGACCCGCGACCCATCGCCGAAATCGCTGGCGGACGAGTCCGAACGGTTCTTCGAAGGCTTTTCGGTTTCCGAGGGACCGCTCCTCGAAGGTCGCTGGTTCTCCAGAGGTGATGCGGTCTGGGCGCACGGCTGTGATCGATGGCCCATCGAGGGCTGGCACGTCGACGGGAGCTGGCGGTTCCTCGCCATCGGCCTCAGGGCCTTCGAACTGGAGTCCGGTGGACGGGCTCGTCCGAGCAACGATCTCCTCACGCTTCTCGGGAGCGCGCTCGGGAGCCGTGTCGTCTCGGTCTCCCGAGCAGAGCTGACGAAATTGCTCGACGGGGCTTCCATCCCGGTGCGGGCGGCCGGACTGAGGGGGTACGTCGCACTGGCATTCGACGGGGTCGTCCTGGGGCGAGGTATCGTGCGGAGTGGGAACCTGGAGTCTCAGATCCCCAAGGCGAGATCCCGGGCGCTCGCGGACATCCTTCGCCGAACCGCCCCAGACGCCGATTGATCCGACCCTGTGAGGGTCCTTTCGCTCACTCCCCGATCACCCCATCCAGAATAGGACGGAGCGCGCTCATCCTCGGAGAAATCCGGGCGACGGCGTCCGAGCCGGCCCCGCCCGCCTCGAATGGGTCCCATGCCTCCGGACGCGAGGGCCAAACCCCGGTAGCCTGCTCGACGACGTCGGGGAATTTGGCGGGATGAGCAGTGGCGAGCACGACCTTCGGCCCCCCGGTCTCCGCCCCGGAGCGACGGAGCTCCTGCAATCCCAGCCACCCCACAGCGGTGTGCGGATCGATGAGGTAGCCGGAACTCCGGTGGACTTCCTCGATCGCACGCAACGTATCCTCATCGGTGTACGACGCCGCGCTCACGAGCGCACCGAGCTTCGACCGATCCCCGTCGAAGAGAGCGATCAGCCGCTCCAGGTTGCTCGGGATGGCAACATCCATCGCGTTCGACAGGGTCTGCCGACTCGGGCCACTCGGGGTTTCACCCTCCATGATGTAGCGAACGAGCCCGTCATTGGCGTTCGTGGCCGCCATGAGGCCCGTCACCGGAAGGCCCATACGCTGGGCCATCACTCCCGAGACGAGGTGGCCGACGTTTCCGGTCGGTACGGAGACGTGGAAGGAGCGGGGAGGGCGATCCAGCTGAGCCCACGCGTGAACGAAGTGGAAGATCTGGGGAAGGAGGCGCCCGATGTTGATCGAGTTCGCCGAGGTCAGCGCGGCCTTCCGCGCCAACTCTCCGTCCGCGAGTGACTCCTTCACGAGCCGTTGGCAATCATCGAAAGACCCTTCGACGGATACCGCTCGCACGCCCGCGTCGCCGACCCCGCCGGAAACGATTTGTTCGTACTGCACCGCGCTCACCCGCCCCTTTGGGAAGAGCACGACCGCCCGAGCGCCTTCCACGTTCCGGAACGCATGCGTAACCGCGCCTCCGGTGTCACCCGAGGTCGCCACCACGACGAGAACGGGCCGGTCGCTCGAGGGCTCGAGAGCGGGGAGGAGCCGACTCAGGAACCGGGCACCCGTGTCCTTGAAGGAGCCGGTTGGGCCGTGAAAGAGTTCCAGGACATAGGTGTCGGGCGAAAGCTCGATCAATGGGATGTCGAGATCGAGAGCCGCCTCCACGATCGTCTCGATGCGGTCTCGTGGAAGTGTTTCCTCGAAGAGCCGGAGCGCGACGGTTCGGGCTACCTCGAGGAAGGAGCGTCCGCGAAGGGACTCCAGCTCCGCGGGTGAAAGCTGCGGCCAACGCTCGGGGAGGTAGAGTCCGCCATCGGGAGCCAGTCCCGCGAGGACGCCCTCGCGCAGTGACACGCTCCGAGAGGCGTCCCGCGTCGAAACGAGCTTCATTCCCCCTTCTCCGGGTCCTCGGACGCTGGAACCACACGGGCTCCGGTGCGTGAAACGGGTGAGACGAAGAGGTCTGCCGAGATAGAGGCTTGCACGGCGAACTCGGCGCTCATCGCCTTCCCGACGCTGTGGGCATCATTGAAGCTTCGGCACAGGGCAAACACCGAAGGGCCCGCGCCCGAGATGCCGCAGCCGAGCGCCCCCTTCGCAAGCGCGGCTTCCCGGACCTTCCTGAAAGCGGGAATCCCCGCGGAGCGGTGCGGCTCCGCAATCCGGTCCACCAGCGAGTCCGAGATCAGGTTCCAGTCCTCGGTGTGCAGTCCACTCACGAACGCCGCGATGTGTCCGAGCTGGGCCACGGCATCACGCAGGTCGACCCGGTCGCCGACCGCGGCTCGTGCGGCTCGGGTCGGCATCTCGACGTGAGGACGGAGGAGGGCGACGGAGAGCCCCTCCGGCACCGGGAGTTGGACGATCGGTCTGCGGTCGGACTGACGCACAAGGACGAGCCCTCCGAGAAGTGCGGGGGCTGCGTTGTCTCCATGCGCCTGCCCCGCCGCGACGCGCTCGCCCTCCAGGGCAAACTCGAGCAGCTCTGCGCTCGACGAGTCCGTCCCCAGAAGGGCATCGACCGCGACCGCCGCCGCCACCGCGCTCGCCGCGCTCCCTCCCATACCTGCAGCCAGGGGGAGACCCTTCGTCACGACGAGATCCACCCCGCTGCCCGGCGAACTCGCCTCGATCAAGGCCGCCGCAGCGGCCCCAGCCGAGTTTCGATCTGCTTCCGTCGGGATACGTCCATCGTCCCCGATCACCTCTCGAATTCGAACTCCGGGGTTCGCTGAGAGACGGGCGGTGACACGGTCACCCGGCTCATCCAGGGCAAGACCGAGGACGTCAAAGCCGCAGATCACGTTGCCGACCGTGGCCGGAGCGAAGGCCGTGACCCCCGTCTTGGGGTCTCCAGCCTCCTCTCCGGCTCCAACACGACTCGGCTTCACGGCCTTCCCCCGGTGGGCGGTGAGCCGCGCTCGAAGTTGGGCATGTTCGCTCGCAACTACGCCGTTACAGGACCAGGTGCTCTTCGAGCTCCTTCGGGGAGACGTAGACCCGGAACTTCTCCGCCTCCAGGAACTTCGTCTCCACCAGCTTCTGGTGGATATCCTCCCCGAGGGCGTTCTTCAGGAACTTGCTCTTCTCGGCGATGGCTACGGCCTCGAAGAGATCGTGGGGAAGGGCACCGATGTTCTTCTCGGCACGCTCGAGCGGCGTGAGCTTGTAGAGGTCGGCCGTCATCGGCTCCGGGCACTCCAATCCTCGCTCCACGCCTTCGAGCGCCGCCGCCAGCATGACCGAGAAGGCGAGGTACGGATTGCAGCAGGCGTCCGGAAAGCGGAGCTCCATCCGGGTCGCGACTTCCTTGCCGGGCTTGTAGGTCGGAATTCTCACGGACGCGGAGCGGTTCCGCTCGGCCCACGCAATGTAGACCGGAGCTTCGAAGCCGGGCGTGAGCCTCCCATAGGAGTTGTGCCACTGGTTCGTCACCAGCGCCATCTCACGCGCGCGCTCCAGAGTTCCGGCAATGCACTGCTTCCCGAGCACGCTCAGATGATGCGGGTCACTCTGCGAGTAGAAGGAATTCGTCTTCTCGTCTTCGAAGATCGAGATGTGGACGTGCATCCCGCTTCCGTTCACGCCTTCGATGGGCTTCGGCATAAAGGTGGCATAGACGCCGTTGCGACGGGCGACTTCCTTCACCAGGTACTTGTAGGTCTGGAGGGAATCGGCCATCCGGAGCGCCTCCTTGTACCGGATGTCGATCTCGTGCTGCGACGGCCCGACTTCAGCGTGATGGTACTCGACATCGATCCCCATCGCCTCCAATGCAAAGACGGTCGCCTCACGGAGGTCGTCACCGATGTCGACCGGATTGATGTCGAAGTACCCTGCCCGGTCGAGAACCTCGGCACCCTTGTCGTCGCGGAAGTAGAAGTATTCCGCCTCCGGGCCGATGTTCATGTGAGAGTACCCATGGCTCTTGAGCCGCTCGAGCGTCCGTCTCAGAACGACCCGTGGATCCGAGGCGTAGGGGGTCCCATCCGGATTCCTCACCTCCGCGAACATCCGGAGGACCCGCGACCCGCCGGAGCGAAAGGGAAGAATCTGAGCCGTCGACGCTTCGGGCACCGCGATCATGTCGCTTTCCTGGATTCGCTGATACCCTTCGATCGACGATCCGTCGAAGCCCATCCCCTCGTCGAACGCGCCCTTCAACTCCTTCGGCGTCACGGAAAAGGACTTGAGATTCCCGAGGATGTCGGTGAACCACATCCGGATGGAAGAGATGCCGTACTCATCGACGTATTGGAGCACGTCTTCGGGGCTCGAAAGGGACAGCCCTCCCTGCGCGTCCATCTCGTCCACGTACTCTTCCATTTCGTCCCGAAATCCTTCGATCTGGTACCAAAATCCATTCAAGTCCATCATCCACACGTCTCCTTGGGTGTCCGTCTATAGGGGCGAGAGCGACGCACCGCCAGGTGGCGCCTCCTCACAAAACGCGAAAGACCAGGTCGGAGGGGATCATCCCTCTCTGACCTGGTCGGCCCTCCCCGAAGCAGGGAACCGCACGGCCACGACCGTGGCCAGGATCACCCGCTTCTCGCGTGAGAATAGAACCGGGCACCACGAGTGTCAAGCAAGCCGGCGACGTTGTGCAGGGGTCGGGTGGAGTTCATCTTCCCTCGGTCGGAGGGTACGGACGAGATATCCCCCGGCATGCTCTCTCCTCGATAGGCAGGAGGAACCGGCTCGTGGGTGAACTCCGCACCAGTCTCGTTACGGGACGGACGGTCGCCATCGCACCGAGGCGAGGCACGCGCCCCGGAGGCGGCGGCCCCCCTGCGGCTCCCTTTCCCAACCCGGCGGATTCTCGCTGCCCCTTCTGCCCCGGCAACGAGGATGAGCTGCCCGAAATCCTCTGGGAGGAGGCTTCGTCCGAGCCACCGGGTGGCGCATCCGAGCCGTGCCGAACAGGTACTCTGCTTTCGAACCCCGCTCGACCGCGGAGCCAGGCGCGTGAAGGCTTCGGTCTCACCGTGATCGAAGGGATGTGGAAGGGGAAGCCGGTGGTCGGGGGCAACACGGGAGGAATCCGGCTTCAGATCACGGACCATAAGACCGGCTTCCGGGTGAACTCTCCCGAGGGCGCCGCGCTCAGGATCCGACAGCTCCTCCATGACGACGAGCTCCGCCACCGGATCGGGACCCGGGCCCGGGAGTTCGTGCGAGAGCATTTCCTGCTCACGCGCCTGCTCCGGGAGCATCTCACCATCTATCATGCACTGCTGAGGGGCGAGGAGGCTCGGGTGGACCTCGCCTCGCCGTGGCCGGGCGAAAGGATGCCGAACCGGGAGATCGATTGGGTCACCTGAACGGGTAGCGTGCTCGCGGGCAGAGCTGAAACCAGGAGATACAGGAGCGACGATGGACGTGTTCACACTTCTCGAGTGGCAGGCGTATGGGAACTCAATGCAGGGCTGGCTCGTCGCCCTCGCGGTCCTGGCAGTCGCACATTCGGGAGGCCGCCTCCTGCTCCGGCTGGCTGCAGGCCGTCTCCGCGCCCTGAGCGAGCGAACGAAGACGGAGCTCCCGGAGCTTCTTGGAGACCTCCTCCAGGGGACCAAGGGCATCGTGCTGGCGGTCTTCGCCATCTGGGCCGCATCCGCCTTCCTCGTCCTCTCCCCTACGATAGGCGATCGGATTCGCACGGTCGTGGTCGTCACATTTCTGATCCAGGCGGCCCTCTGGGCGACCCAGGTGGTGAACTTCGCCCTGGTTCGCTACCGGGACCGGCAGCTCGAGGATGATCCCGGTACGGCCACGGCCGTCGGAGCGATCGGCTTCATCGCCCGAATCGCCCTGTGGGCGATCTTCGGGCTTCTCATCCTGGACAATCTCGGCATCCAGATCACCGCACTCATCGCCGGGCTCGGCGTGGGCGGCATCGCGGTCGCTCTCGCCCTTCAGAATGTGCTGGGGGACCTCTTCGGTTCTCTTTCGATCGTGTTCGACCGTCCGTTCGTAATCGGCGACTTCATCATCGTCGACGACCTGATGGGGACCGTGGAGTACGTCGGGCTCAAGACCACCCGCATTCGCGCACTCTCGGGCGAGCAGCTCGTCTTCGCGAACTCGGATCTCCTGAGCTCGCGGGTTCGGAACTTCAAGCGGATGGACGAGCGCCGGATCGTGTTCGAGTTCGGCGTCGCCTACGACACCGGATATGAAACGCTCCAACAGATCCCGTCGATCGTGAAGGAGCTGGTCGACAACGAGGAGGGAGCACGCTTCGACCGCTGTCATTTCAAGGAGTTCGGGGACTCCTCCCTGAACTTCGAGACGGTGTACAACATGCTCGTCCCGGATTACGCTGCCTACATGGATGCACAGCAATCGATCAATCTCGGGCTCTACCGGATCTTCGAGGAGAAGGGGATCGAGTTCGCATTCCCGACCCGCACGATCCATTTGAACTGGGAAGGGACCTCCGGCAACGGCTCGGAGCTCTCTCCATCCCCGCGGGTCGCGGAATCCATCTAATGGCAGAAAGGAAGGACACATGACCGTCGCGGAACGTTTGATCGTGGCATCGAATCGCCTTCCCGTGGTGCTCGACCGTACACCGGGAGAGGGCTGGAAGGTGAGCCGAGGCTCCGGCGGCCTGGTCACGGCCCTCGAGCCCGTACTCCGAGAGAGGGAAGGGACATGGATCGGATGGCCCGGTGTGAGCGAAGACGAGCTGCCCGAGGTGGACTCCGTGCTGGAGAGGGAGTCGGGCCGGATCGGATATCGGGTACGGGGCGTGGGGCTTACCCCGCGCGAGGAGGAGGACTTCTACCTCGGCTTCTCCAACCAGGTGATCTGGCCCCTTTTTCACGACTTTCAGACGCAGTGCAACTTCGACCCCACCTTCTGGCGGGCGTATCGCGAGGTGAACCGCAGGTTCGCCAAGGTGATCGCGCGCGAATCTGCTCCGAACGACTTCATATGGGTCCAGGACTACCACCTCATGTCGGTGGCGGAGGAGCTCAGCCAGCGACCCAGCCGGCGACGCACCGGCTTCTTCCTGCACATCCCGTTTCCTCCGCTCGACCTGTTCGTGAAGCTGCCCTGGCGCTTCACCCTTCTGCGGAGCCTTCTCCACTACGACCTGATCGGGTTCCAGACCGCGCGTGACCGGAACAACTTCATCCATTGTGTCCAGACCCTGGCCCCCGACGTGACGGTTGAAGGAGAAGGGCGCGTGGTCGAGGTCCGGATCGGTGAGAGGGTCGTCCGGGTTGGCGCGTTCCCCATCGCGATCGACTTCGACGAGTTCGCCGATTCCGCCGCTTCGAACGCAGTATCGGAGCGGGTGGCCCGCCTCTGGTCCGAGTTCCCCGGACGACAGATCATCCTCGGAGTGGATCGGCTCGACTACTCGAAGGGCATCCCACACAAGCTCCAGGGGTTCCGGCTCGCGCTGGAGCGCTATCCGAGCCTCCAGGAGAAGGTGAGCCTCGTCCAACTCGTCATTCCAAGCCGCGAGGATATCCCGGAGTACCACGCAATCCGAACCGAGATCGAGCGCCTGGTGGGACGCATATCAGGGGAGTTCACCCGCCCGGGCTGGGTGCCGATCCACTATCAGTACGGCCGATGGGATCGCGAGGAGCTGATCGCTCATTACCGTGCGGCACGAATCAACCTCGTTACTTCCCTGAAGGATGGCATGAACCTCGTCGCCAAGGAATTCTCCGCAGCGAGTCTCGAGGGGGACGGTGTCCTCATCTTGAGCGAGTATGCCGGAGCGACCGCTCAGCTTCAGCAGGACGCCATCCTCGTGAACCCCTACGACGTCGAGGATGTTGCGGAGGCGATTCACACGGCTTGCACCATGCCCGAGGAGGAGCGACGGGCCCGAATGGGCCGCATCCGCGACAAGATCAGGAAAGAAGACATCTTCTGGTGGGTCGACGTGTTTCTCAAGGCAGCGCGCGGCGAGGATCTCGGCGAGTGGTCCTCGCTGGACGCGTATCAGCCTCCCGCGCCTCCCGGCTTCTTCGACGCGGTCGGAACGGCGAGTTCCTGAATCACAGTGGAAGGATCCGCTCCCTCAACTCCTCGGGGGAGAGTTCCCCCTCCTTGCGCAGAATCGTCCGAGCATCACCCATCCTGCCGTGGAGGTTCCAGCAAAGCACCCCTTTGACCCGGCCTCCCTCGCGGTAGTAGAGGACCGCTCGCTCGCCCTTCTCGACTTCTACGAGCTCCATCTCGGGGTCTGTACGGCCGAGCGCCTCGTACCCGACCCCGAGAACCTCCGAGTAGAAGAAGGGGAGGTGGTCGTACGGCTCGGGGCGGCCTGCCATGGCCCGTCCCGCCATCACGCCGCTCTGGTTTGCATGGTCCTCATGTTCGACCCTGAACCGTTCCCCCAGCACAGGGAAGGGGAAGGACGCTACGTCACCGGCGGCGAAGATTCGGGGGTCCGAGGTGCGAAACGCTTCGTCGACCTCGATGCCGTCTCCGACCTCGAGGCCCGCGGCGAGCGCAAGCTCGACCGAGGGTCGGATCCCGAGGCCTGCGACCACGTGGTCGAAAGGACCGGCTCCTCTTGCCCCATCGCAGTCGAGCATCCAGGAGCCCCGAACTCTCCGGATGCTCCGAACGAACGTCCCCGGGAAAGTCTCGACGCCCCGCTCACGGAATCGTTGCAGGAGCGATTGCGAACGGGCGGAGGGCAAGATACCCGCGAGCGGGCCCCCCTCGAGAAAGTACAGGGAGACACGGCAGCCGAAATCGAGGAGGACCGATGCGAGTTCCGTGCCGATGAAACCACCGCCGACCACCGCGACAGCGTGGCCCTCCTCCACTCCCTCCTTCAGAGAACGGTAGTCGTCCAGGGTCCGGAAATAGTGAACCCCCTCCGGATCGCCCGGCAGCCGGATGGGCGCTCCGCCGGTCGCAAGCAGCAAGCCGTCGTAAGGGTGTTTCTCTCCGGAGTCGTCCACCACGAGGCGGCGGTCTCGATCGATCTCGACTCCCCGGCGGTTCAGAAGGAGGGTGACGTCGAGCTGCTCCGTTCCACGCCAGATCCGCTCCTCCGCGAATCCCCGCCACAGACCCTTCGACAGGGGAGGTCGGTCGTAGGGAGGGTGTCGCTCCCCGGAGAGAATCGTGATGGGAGCGTCCGGAGAGGCGCTTCGAATCCCCCGGACGGCAGCATCGGCCGCCATTCCCCCTCCCACGATCACGAAGCCCATGCTCACTTCCCCTCGTCGGGGCCGGCGGATGTCTGCTTCATGAAGCGCAGAAAGGCGATCCGCCGACCTTGCATCTTGACCACTCGGAAGACGGCGTCCCCGTCGACCCGCACTTCGTCCCCGGTGACCGGGATACGGTTCAAGCTGCCGAAGACGTATCCGCCTATGGTATCGTACCGGTCCTCGGGCAGGTCGAGCCCCAGGCGCTCATTGACATCTCGGAGCGAGGCCCCGCCCCAGACGCGGACGACGCCGCCCTCCAGCCCCTGGAAGGCCAGCGGTTCATCCTCTTCGTGCTCATCCTGGATTTCGCCGATGATCTCCTCGATGAGGTCCTCGAGCGTCACCAGTCCTGCGGTGCCCCCGAACTCGTCCAGCACGATGGCCATCTTCATCCGGCCCCTCCTCATTTCCACGATGAGGTCCTCGACCGGCTTCGTCGCCGGGGCAAACGGGGCGGGGCGGACGATCGTCCGAATTTCACGCACCCCTTCCCGGTGCGCCTGCCAGAGGTCACGGGCGAGGAGGATGCCTACGATGCGGTCCAGGTTCTCCCGGTACACCGGAAGACGTAGGTGCCCCTCATCCAGCATCAGCGCCATTGCCTCCTCGACGCTCGAATCCTCGGCGATCGCCACCATGTCGGTACGCGGTGTCATCACGGCTCCGACCGTCACCTCGTCGAGCGTCATCACGTTCCGCACGACCCGCCACTCTTCCTCATCCAGGGTTCCCTGACGCCTTCCCATCTCAGCGAGAATCTCCAGCTCGGAGCGGCTGACGAGAGATCGGTCTTCACTTCGGTCCGAAGAGATCATTCGACCGAAGAGGGAGAGCGGCACGAGGATGGGCTTCATGACGATGACCATTCCGCGGAGGACGAAGGCCGTGGCTGGAGCCAACTCCTTCCAGAAGGTTGCGCCTATGGTCTTGGGCAGGATCTCGGAGAAGATGAGGATTGCAAGGGTGAGCCCGGCCGAGAAAAGTGCGATCCACTGCTCGCCGAACTGCTGGAGTGCGATCCCGCCCGCCATCGTCGCCCCGACCGTATGTGCGATCGTATTCAGCGTGAGAATGGCGGAGATGGGCTCGTCGATCCGCTTCTGCATCCGATCGAGGTACTCTCCGGCCTTCCTCCCTTGGTCCTGGAGCATCGCCACGAAGCTGTGATTGATCGAGAGGAGGACGGCTTCCAGCACGGAGCAGAGGAAGGAGATGCCCAGGGAGGCCGCCAGAATCCAGGCCAGCGTCACCATCGAAGACAACGCCGGATTGGGTGGAATGGCCGGAAGCCCCTCCTTCCTTGCAACGACGAGAGGGGGATGTTCAGGAGGGTAGGAGGCGCGCGTCCAGTTCGATCGGAACGGCAGAGAGCGCCTTGGAGATCGGACATCCTTCCTTCGCTGCGGTCGCCGCCTCCTGGAACTTCCCGTCCGGGATCCCCGGCACCTCGGCTTCGCACACCAACTCGATCCGCGTCACGGAGAAGCCGCTGGATCCCTTCTCCAGATGAACGCGCGCCGAGGTAGCCACCCGCTTCGGCTCGAATCCCGCTTCTGCGAGGCCGTGCGAAAACGCCATGGAAAAACAAGCCGCGTGCGCCGCTCCGATGAGTTCCTCCGGGTTGGATTCCTGCCCGCCCTCGAACCGCGACTTGGAGTACGAAGTGTTCAACGCTCCGCTCTCGGTCTCTACCGTTCCGCTTCCCGCGGCGAGGTTCCCCTTCCATTCCGCGCGTGCCGTCCGGATCGTCACTGCACTCTCCTCGGTTGGGTCGAAGGTCTGGCCCGGAAGGCCCTGGTGATCGAACACCAGGGCCCGTCCCTTGGCGCGATGACGCCCGGTACCCCCGGACGAGAAGAGTGGTCCCCGGGTCCGGAGCGAGCCCTCCCTCCGGGCAACCCCTGTCGCTGGACCGGATCTCGCCGCGGACGTAACGTACGAGGGAACCACCGATCGCGGTGTTCCAAGGAACTGCGAGGGAGATCCCTGATGGCACGTCACTTCAGAGTTTTCACGGCACTTGTCCTGATTGGGGTGAGTGGAGCAGGCATGCTGAGCGCGCAGACTTCGAACGACGCGCCCGTGGAGCCTCCGGACGCGGACTATTGGGTCTACGTCGGAGCGGAGTCCGCTGACTTCATCCACAGGGTCCGCTTCGGACCGGACGGGGGAGAGGTGGAGCAGACGACCTCGATCGGACGGGTTCCAACCGAGGTCGAGGGGCCCCACGGCCTGGTCGTCGCGCCGGATGGGGAACACCTCTACATGACGACCGGCCACGGCGTACCGGATGGCCACCTGTGGAAGTTCCACGTCGGGCCGGACACGACAGTGGCCGAACCGATCCTTCTGGGACGGTTCCCCGCGACGATCGACATCACGCCGGACGGCCTCTACGTCTTCGGCGTGAACTTCAACCTGCACGGCGCGATGGCTCCATCGACGATGTCCGTCGTGTACACTCCTTCGATGGTAGAGGTGACGCAGATCGAGCTGTGTACGATGCCCCATGGCTCCCGGATGCACCCGAGGGGGACGTACGTCTACACTGTCTGCATGATGGATGACCAACTCGTCGAAGTGAACACGAGCACATTCACCGTGTCTCGAAGGTTCTCCGTCGCGGCCGGCGAGGAAGGATCCCTTCCGGACGCGCCCGAGAAGCATCATGCCCACCCGCCGGCCTCCCCGCACGAGCACGAGCCGGATGTGACCCCGGAGGAACTCGCCGCCCACCACGCCTCGTGCTCACCGACGTGGGCGCAACCCGAGCCCGCCGGCAGACGCCTGTACGTAGCGTGCAATGCCGCGGACCACGTGCTCGAGATCGATGTGGAGAACTGGACGCTCCTCCGCACCCTTCCCAGCGGCCGGGGACCCTACAACCTCGCCGTGAGCCCCGACGGAAGGCTCCTGGTCGTCACGCTCAAGCAAGGCGACGCAGTGGACGTTTTCGATCTCGAAAGCGGCGAGTCGCGGGCCCGCATCCCCACCTCCACTCGCGTGGTCCACGGCGTGGTCGTCTCCCCCGATTCGCGATACGCCTTCGTGAGCGTGGAGGGGATCGGCTCGGAGCCCGGCAAGGTCGACGTCTTCGACCTGCAGGCCCTCCAGCGGGTGGCGGACATCGAGGTGGGCCAGCAGGCGTCGGGCATCGACTTTCTCCGAATGCAACCCCGGCACTGACCAAAGCGAGGTGGCCGTTCGCGGTGACGGCGTTCGCGTTCCGAGCACGGGTCGACGGGCCCCATGGGATGAGGGTTGCGGACCACAGGTGTTTCCTAGATCATAGTTGGGCTTTCCGCCTCCGGTTCGCGCTCGCGAATCGCTCCGGCCGAACAGGATCCGGAGCTCCCTAAAGGTCCATTCCGAGGAGTTTGAATCAGGGTGAGTTCCGACGCGTCACGGGTACCGGCTCTCGCGAGGCCGCTGCTTCGGTTCTTCGGGCGCATGGGTGCCACCGCAGCATCGGTTGCAGAGCACGCCGGACAGATCTGGCAACTCTGTGCTGCATCCGTCGTTGCGGTTGCCACTCTGAAGGTTTCCTTCAGGTCTGTGCTCAGCCAGATCTACGTGATGGGCGTTCAGAGCCTGCCGATCGTCCTGGTCACGGCCGTCCTCGCAGGAATCGTCACGAGTCAGCAGGGAGGATACCAGTTCCAGGGCTCCGTGCCCTTGTACATTCTCGGGAGCGTCGTGGTCGCGAGCGTGGTCCTGGAGCTGGGGCCGGTCTTGACCGCGATCGTCCTCGTGGGTCGGGTCGGCGCCCGGATCACCGCGGAGCTCGGCACCATGAAGGTTTCCGAGCAGATCGACGCCTTCCATGCCCTGGGTCGAGATCCCGTGGCCATTCTGGGAGCGCCTCGGATCATCGCCGGGGTGATCATTATGCCGATTCTGGTTGCTGTGGCGAATCTGGTCGGCATCCTGGCGGGAATGGTCGCTGCCCGGATGACCGTGGGCCTCGGATATCAGTCCTTCCTCTACGGGGCCCAGCTCTTCTGGCACAACTGGGACCTGCTCTACTCCATGATGAAGGCCGTGACCTTCGGCTTCGCAATCCCGGTGATCGCGGTCCACATGGGGCTCAGGACCTCGGGCGGTGCCGCAGGTGTAGGCCGGACGACCACGTCCTCCGTGATGTTCATGACCCTGACGATCCTGATCCTGGACGCCCTTTTCCCCCCCCTCTTCCTCCAGTGATGATCGAGTACCTCCACCTTCAAAAGTCCTTCGACCATCCGGTCCTCCGCGATGTCTCCCTGGAGGTGCACCGAGGGGAGATGTTCGGCCTGTTCGGTCCTTCGGGGACGGGAAAGAGCGTGCTCCTGAAGACGACGATCGGGCTGATCGATCTCGATGCCGGGGACGTCTCCGTCGAGGGTGAATCCGTATACCGGAGTGGCAAGGACACCCTCCGAAGGATCCGGCACAAGGTCGGTTATGTCTTTCAAAACGCTGCCCTCTTCGACTCCCTCAATGTCTTCGAGAACGTGGAGATGGGGATTCCGGAGGGTCGACTGAAGCGGATGAAGCGCGAGGAAGCGGCACGCATGGTCTGGGATGCCGTGGAGCTGGTCAACCTGAGTCCGGGACAGGTGCTATCGATGCTGCCGGCGGAGCTGTCCGGAGGCATGAAGAAGCGGGTGGGCATCGCCCGAGCGATCGTGAGCCGCCCGAGGATCCTCCTCTGGGATGAGCCGACGACCGGCCTGGACCCGGTGAACACAGCCGCCATCGAGCGGCTCATCAACCGCCTCAGCGAGGAGCTGAAGGTGACTTCATTGATCGTGACGCACGACGTGGAAGGAGGCCTGCTCATGTGCGACCGGGTGGCGATGCTCGAGGGAGGATACCTCCGCTTCCTCGGTGCGCCGGACGCGTTCCGTGCGAGCACCGACCCGGTCGTGAAGGCGTTCGTCGACCGGACCTCGGCCGCTGCGGCACTCGACGTGGTGGAAGTGACATGAAGGCGATGAGGGAAGGGGCTCGGAGGCCGTCGGACGACGAGCTGAAACGATCCACCCCGCCTCACGCCGGGGGACGAGAGGTCCGGATCGGGCTCTTCGTGATCCTCGGGCTCTTTGGAGTCCTCATGGTGCTCTTCCTGCTGACCGACCCGGCGACCTTTCGCGGACGGTACATGATCCACACGGAAGTGACGGACGCAGGAGGCCTCCGCTCCGGGGATCCGGTACAGATGCGAGGCGTGAACATCGGGCGGGTGCACGGGTTCGAGCTCACCCAGGAGGGGGTCGAGATCACCCTCGAGTTGGAAGGCCGGTGGGCGATCCCGCGCGACTCCCACACACGGCTTGCCTCCGGGGACCTCCTCGGCGGACGGACCGTCGAGATCATTCCCGGAGCCGCACCCGAATCGCTCGAACCGGGCGACAGGATCCCGGGAACCGCGACGGAGGGGGTCTTCGACATGGCGGAGGAATTGGGTGGGGAAGCGCGCGCCATCCTGGAGCAGGTCCGGCAACTCTTCTCCGATCCGACGATCGATGCCGTCCAGCAAAGTGTTCTCGATCTCCACGATCTCACGGAGACGCTGTCCCGGACCGCCGAAAATCAACGAGGGGAGCTCGAACGGCTCACAGCCTCGCTCAATCGATCTGCGGAAGGGATCGAGGCGGCCTCGGCCGCCGGTCCGGATGTTGCGCGTGCAGTGGCGAGGGCCGACTCCATCCTGAGCGAACTCCAGGAGACGGGTGCGACGGTGCAGGGAACCGCGCTGACGCTGGAGGAGCTCCTCGCTCGCGTAAACCGTGGCGAGGGAACCCTCGGGCAGCTTTCCGCAAATGACGATCTCTACAGGAACCTGAACCAGGCGGCCGAGAGCTTCATGCTCCTCGCCGAAGACATCCGAGAAAACCCCGGTCGGTACCTTCGATTTCGGCTCTTTTAGCTCCGCGCGGGAACGCTCCTCAGTGCACCGGATAGCCGGGAGGCGCGGCGCACGGATCGGCCTTCCGGATCACCACCCCGGTGCGACGTGGAAGCCGAAGTGTCCTCCCTTCTCCGGACGCTGCCAGGGGACCGCGTAGTAGATCTCCATGACCAGGAAGCCCATCAGGTTGAGTCGGGTGCTGAGTCCGGTACTGAAGACCGGCACCCGGCTCGCGTCCGTATAGCTGAGCGTGAGTTCCGGCGGGTGCTCTTCATCCCACGCAAGCCCCGCATCCGCGAACGCGACGATCTCGGTGGGAAGGAAGCCGATGTCGAGCAGGCCGAACCGTTCCGTACCGATGAGGGGGACCCGTACCTCGGCGTTGGCGGCGGCAATCCGGTGGCCGAAGAGGCGCTCGAACTGAGGGCACTGGCTTCCTCCCGCCGGCCCACTGCGGCACTCGGACATCTGGAAGGACTGCGGCGCGTAGCCCCGGATGAAGGTTTCCCATCCGAGGAAGAACGGTTGAATGACCGAGTCGTGGAGATCCTCCTCGCCGTACCGGCCGAGGTGAAGCCCACGGACGGCGAACGTGAGCTCGGGCCTTGGGTTGAAGTAGCGGCGAAAGTCCGCCGTTACGGTCTTGTAGTCGAGATTCCCCACCGTATTCCGAACTTCGAGCCGATATCGCTGTCCTCGAACCGGAGAGGTGAAGCCGAAGTAGCTGTTGTCACCGACGAGCGCAGCGGACGTCTCGAAGAGGTTCAGCGGGTCCGGGACGAGGTCGTTCATCCGTTCCCGGTCGTGGGAGACGAGTCGTCCGAGGGCATCGAATTCGAGAAGCTCGCGTTCGAGGTCGAACGAGTACCGGCTCACTGTGACTCCCAGATCCAACCGTCGGGTGGTGCTGAACGGATAGGAGAGGAGGCCCTGGGTCTGGGTGAGAAAGATCCGCTGGCGATCCTGGACGAAGAGGGTGTTGCCTGTCGAGGGGTCTCGGATCGCGCCGGTGCGCATGGCCATGAAGGGAATTCGGCCCCCGCCGACTCCCCAGTTCCATCGGTTCTCCCGGTTCTGGTAGAACGCCTGACCACCGATATCCTTGACCGTCCCCTGTGCCTGAAGCGCGACACCGAGGGATCGGTTTCCGAGCATGTCGCTGAAGTAGGCCGCAGCGGACCCGGAGACGAAGTTCCCGAACTGGTCCGTTCCAGCCCCAACCGACGGCTGGCCCACGTAGTCGAGCTCGAGGGTAGGGGAGTAGCCGGAAGCGTCCTGCACCGAGTACTGACCCAGCTCGGCCAGACCGGTTCGGGGATCGTTCAAGTAGGATGCGACGCGGCTGTGGACCCGACGCTCGGTCGGGGGGATGAACCGACCCGGACCCTCATTCGCGGCGGCCACCACGGCCTCTTCCTCTGCCAGCGCCTCGCGCGAATCCACGGAGTAGACATGGAACTGGAAGTCGTCGAACACCGAAAAGACGACGGTCCCGGTCTCCCGCGCAACGCTCATCGCCGGGGCCATCTGTGTGATGCCGCTCACGGCCGTGGCGAGGTTCGTAACCCGCCGGATCTCCCTTCCGCCGAGACCGACTCGATAGATATCGCTGAACCCGTCGTGGTCGGAGAGAAAGTAGAGGCTCCGGCCGTCCGGGCTGAACTGGGGATTCGAATGTCGGACGTTTCCGAGTAGTTCCAGCGCCTCGACCGCTCCGCTCTCCAGGTCGAGGAGGCTCAGCTGCATCTCGCTGTAGGTGAGGAGTTCGAAGTCCGTCTGCGTCCCCCGGTCCGAAGCAAAGGCAATCATGCGGCCATCGGGCGAAAAGGTCGGCTGGTAATCCCCATGCTTGTCGTCCGTGAGCCGTTTCAACTCGCGAGTCTCGAGGTCGAGAAGGAAGAGGTCGGTCAGACCTCCCATCTGCCCCGAGAATACGATCCTCCCGCCATCGGGGGACCAGCTCGGGCTGGAAATCTCCCCGACCCCGCGGTCGACCGAGATCCGATCCCGAACCCGTCCGCTGGACACGTCGAAGACGACAAGCTCATTCCTTCCACCCGCGAACACACTGACGGCGAGGCTCTTCCCGTCGGGCGACCAGGCACCCGATGAGTCGATGAACCGGAGCGCGTCGAAATGGGGATCGGACGCACTGCTCGCCAGCTTACGGATGATCTCGCCCGTCCGGGCGTCGGCGAGATAGAGATCGAAGCCGAACACGTCCTTTTCCGAGATGAACGCGAGATACCGTCCGTCCGGGCTGAGTGAAGGTGCGAGGTTCTGGTGCCCCGCCCCGGTCGAAGGCGCGAGGAGGAGGGTCCCCGCTTCGCCAGGCGGCGTCCTCCCCTCCATGAGCGGCCTGAAGTGGTCCTCGAGCTCCTCGTGCCAGCGTGCCGATATGGAGTCGGAGCTCATACCGAGGACCTGCTTGAGCGCGGATTCCCAGCCCACCCTGAGTGCCGCTCGAAAGAGGCGGACGACCGCCTCGTCCCCGTACGTACCCCCGACGTGGGTCCAGAAAGCCTGGCCGAAGCGGTAGGGGAAAAATCGCGCGTTCCGGGTCATCTGCCCGGCGGTGGGGAGGTCATCACGAAGAACGGCGTCCCGGAGCCACATCCCCGTCAGAGGATCCTCGTTCCCGACGGAGAGGTACTCGGCCATCCCCTCGACGAACCAGAGAGGGAGACGCATCAGGGCCTGCAAACCTCCGCCTCGCCTCGATTGTGCGATGTTGAACTGGAAGGCGTGAACGAGCTCGTGACCGAGAACGTGATCTGTACCCGCGTACGTGCCGGCCAGGGGCATCACAACCCGATCCTTCAGTCCTTCCGTGACGCCCCCTGTTCCCTCACCAATGTGTCCCCCGATCGTGTTGGTTTGCTGGAAGTCGGGGTGGTCAGCGTAGAAGATGAGGGGCTTCGACGCTTCGAACTCGTGCTGAAAGAGGCGAGCGAGGCGCTCGTACCACCGCTCTGCCATGCGGGCGACGTCCTCCAACGCTTCTTCTTTCTCGGGATAGAAATGGATGTCGAAGTGGGGCGTGCTCATCACCCGGAAGTCGAAGTCGTCGTACTGGACCTTGTTTCGACCGAAATACTGCGCGTCGAGAGCGACCGGAAGGAGGAAGCTCGCCGCTACGGCGAGGAGAATTCCGCGCAGGGCCGGCCCGTAAGCGGGCGTCGAAACAGACCAGCCGGCGCTGGCACGCGGGGAGGTGCGAGCGATCAAACTGTCCTCCTGGTGCGGTCCTGCGATCGGAAGGATGGAAAAGCGACAGGAAAGCGTCCATCCCGCTGAGGGTGAGGCGGAGAAGCCCACCCGTTCGTCGATCTCGAGCGCTCGGGGCAACCCTGCTTTGGACGTCGTGCTTCGTCAGGGGGCGGTGTAATCGGCCCGAACGCATTACTTTCCCTTTACACGGGGTCCCGAACCGGGGTCCTGTCAAGGGTGAGGGAGAGCGGATCCAGGCAGAGGGCCCCTCCCCGGGCCACACGGTCGACGGAAGGGGCATCGGCCTCGTCGTCATCGGTCGAAGGAGTCGTCATGCGGCGCATGGAAGTGGAACCCACCCGATCCGGAGCATTCCGCCACAGTACGAGCACGACGAGGTCCGAGGCGCTGTCCGCGAGGGCCTCATCGGCGCTCCCGTTGCTGATCGCCCTGATTCTGTTCGCCGGCTGCTCCCTTCCGGATCGCGACGCTGCCCTGCTTCCCGGATTCGAGGAAGTCCCGTCTCCGGCAGCTCCGGAAAGCGGCGAATCGAACCTCGCGACCGGCTCCGACGGGGAGGTCTGGATGAGCTGGATCGAGCCCGAGGGTGCTGCCGCGAACGCGCTCCGGACCGCGCGCCTCGATGGAGATCGTTGGGGCCCTGCACGGACGGTCGCGGAGGGAGACAGTTTTTTCGTGAACTGGGCGGACTTCCCGTCGGTCGTTCCGATCCGTCCCGACCTCCTGGCTGCCCATTGGCTCGTCCAGGGCCCCACCGGGGGCGTGGATTACAGCATCTGGATGGCGTACTCGGAGGATGAGGGCGAGACGTGGACGGAGCCGTGGATCCCCCACGAGGATGGAACGAATACGGAACATGGCTTCGTCTCCCTCTTCCCGTGGGGGGAGGACGAGGTAGGCGCCGTATGGTTGGATGGCCGGGATTACGCGCGATTCGACGAAGAGGGAGGGAGCGACGCGGACGCGCCCCCACCCGAAATGGCGCTTCGCTTCCGCGCGTTCGGCCCTGGGGGAGAGCCTGGCCCGAAGACGATTCTCGACGCCAGGGTCTGCGACTGCTGCCAAACCGCCGTGGCGATCCCGAACAACGGCCCGGTCGTCGCCTACCGGGACCGGTCGGCGGGGGAAATCCGCGATATCTCCGCCGTACGATACGAAGGGGCCGGGTGGAGCGAACCCGTTACCGTGCATCCGGATGGATGGGAGATACCGGCGTGCCCGGTGAATGGACCCGCGGCGGACGCGGCGGGGGGCCATGTCGTCCTCGCCTGGTTCTCCGCCGCGAACGACACCCCCCTGGTGCGCGTCGCCTTCTCCCGAGACGGGGGAGCAACCTTCGGACCTCCCGCACGCGTCGATGATGGGAATCCAGCGGGGCGGGTTCAGGTTCGATTCGTCGACGAGGAGTCGGCGGTCGTCAGTTGGCTCGAGCGGGTGGAGGGCGAGGCTCAGCTTCGGGTCCGGCGCTTGGGGCTGGCCGGAGGGATGGGACGCTCGTTCCGAGTGACCGAGACGGATGCCGGTCGTGCAAGCGGTTTCCCCAGGATGGTGCCACTTCCCGGAGAACGGCTCCTCTTCTCCTGGACGGATACGAGGGAACCCCGTCAGGTCCGCACAGCCATGACGGGCACCCCACCATGGTGACCTCCGGCGGCACGCACTACCGGGGTTTACGAGCCGCCTGGCTCGTCCTGCTGGTCGGTGTGGCCGGGTGTTTCCCCGAGGAGTCGTCTCGTCCCGCGATAGGCCAATTGGCCCCCCCCTATGCGGGAGCTGGCCTGACAGGAGACACGCTCGCGCTCGCCGACATCCGGGGGGAACCGGTGCTCCTCAACGTATGGGCCACATGGTGTGCGCCGTGCCGGGTGGAGACCCCCTTCTTTCAGTCTCTTCACGAAGAGTTCGGGCCGCGTGGCCTACGCGTCGTCGGAGTCAGCGTCGACGTGGGAGGCGCCCAGCGTGCCATCGAGCGATTCAAGGACGAGTTCGGAGTCGAGTACACCATTCTCCATGACCCACAAAACCGAGTCATGGACATCTACTCCGTTCCGGGCCTCCCAACCACGTACATCATCGATGCCGAGGGGACGATCCGGCTGATCCGAATCGGCCTCGTATCGGAATCGGATGAGGAGTTTCTTGCCACGCTGGAAGAACTCGTCTCGTGAGTGACTGGGAGTCGGCGCCCCTCCCCGAAGCACTCCTTCGCTCGGACGGCATCGAGACCCCGGTGGCGGTGGTCGATGTGGCGCAGGTCCGCCGAAACGCGGAAAAGGTGGCGGGCTACGCGGCAGAGCACGGACTCCGCTGGCGGCCGCACGTCAAGACCCACAAGAGTCGGCGGGTCGCCCGTATCCAGATGCAAGCCGGCGCGGTCGGCCTCACTGTCGCCACCGCACGCGAGGCAGAGGTGATGTCGGAGGTCTCGAACGACCTGCTCCTCGCGTATCCCCCGGTCTGTTCACGAACGCTCGATCGTCTGACGGCGCTGCCCTCGGAGGTCCGCCTTACTGTGGCGCTCGACTCTCCGGAGGTGCTCGTGCCCCTGTCCGAGGCCTTCCACCGGGCCGGGCGAACAGTGTGGGTTCTCGTGGAGGTGGACCTTGGAATGGGGCGCGTTGGTGTGTCGGAACCCAGGGACGCCGTCGAGCTCGCTCGACTCGCAGAGAACCGTCGAGGAGCAAGCTTCGAGGGGGTGCTCTTCTATCCTGGCCACATTCGGGCGCCCCTCGCAGAGCAGACAAGTGCCCTTGACGAGGTCGAAGGGCGCCTCCTCGCCTTCGTCGGGGCGCTCGACGCGAATGGCCTCACCCCTCACACCGTAAGCGGAGGCTCCACGCCTACGCTCTGGCGTTCTCACGAGATGAGCCGCCTGACGGAGATCCGTCCGGGCACCTGTATTTTCCATGACCGGGACACCGTATCTCTCGGTGTCGCCGAGAGCCAAGAATGCGCCTACTCGATCCTGAGCTCCGTCGTGAGCTCCCCCGGTGCGGGCCGATTCGTGCTCGATGCCGGATCGAAAGCGCTTTCGAAGGAGGTCCTGCGGTCCGAGGGAGACGGGTACGGACTCATCGTCGAGAGCCCAGGGACCCTCACCTCTCTCTCCGAGGAGCACGGAGTCGTACAGCTCTCACCTGGAGCCGCTCCGCCGGAAGTGGGTGCGCGAATGCGGGTGATACCGAATCACGTCTGCGTATCGATGAATCTGCAGGAGGGCTTCGTGGCGGTGGAAGGTGACGATTGGGAGTTCTGGCCGGTGGATGCTCGCGGCCGGAGACCCGCGGTGAGCGGCTGATCTCGAAGCGACTCTTCACACTTATGGAACCAAACTGGAGGAAGATGATGGGGGAACTTCGTACGGTACACACGGCGGACGCTCCTGAAGCGATCGGCCCCTACAGTCAGGCGATCGTCACGGAGGGATGGATCTTCGTCTCCGGACAGATCCCGATCGATCCTGCGACCGGAGAGCTGGTCGCGGGCGACATCGGCGTACAGGCGAATCGAGTGCTCGAGAACGTCCGGGCGGTCGTCGAAACGGCCGGCGGAGCGATGGAAAGCGTCGTGAAGACGACCGTCTACCTCGACGACATGGACAACTTCGGTCGGGTGAACGAAATCTACGCCCGCCATTTCGGCGAGGCACGCCCCGCTCGAGCGACGATCGAGGCCGGTGGGTTGCCCAGGGGCGTCGCCGTCGAGATCGACGTCATCGCCAGGGTCATCGAGGGTTGAGGTCAGCGCCCGTCCGGTTGCGGGCAGAGGGGCCTTCAGGGAGCCCGCTGAGGGAGGAAGGGGACCGAGTCACCGGGAGCAAAGACCCACCCTTCGAAGCGCTGGTACCGCTGAACGAACGTCCCGTCGGGCTGCTTGCGCCAGGTGATACCTTCGGAGGGCACCAGGAATGAGCTTTCCTCGTTTCCGAGCTCGGGTCGCGCGAAGTAGACCCGCCCTCCGGACTGCTCCGACGGCTCCGAGGTATCGAAGAGCCATTCCACTTCGCTGACCGTCGAGTCTGGAGCAATCCGGATCTGACCACGGATCCGAGGTCCCGTCCGGTCCTCCGGGCAGAACACGACGATTTCGCCGTCGAGGTCGGATGGAAAGTGAAATCGGTGAAGGTCTCCGAACAGCGAGCTCGCAAAGTGATGCGCCAACTCGGCCTCGAGAGGGGGATACGACCAGGAGTCGTACGTACGGTTCCGGCTGGCCCGGCGGACCGGGAAGGCGTAGCCATCCCGTTGGATCCGTCGGATCCAGCCGAAGCGGAGGAGTGGAGCCGAGCCCCGCTGCCCCTCCTCGAGCTCACCCGTGGCTGCGGATCCAAGCTCGTCCTCTGGCAAGGCAGCCGTGGAGAAAAGTACGTAGGTGGCCATCCCCAGAGTGTCGGGCACGGGACGGTGGTTGCTCGCCAACGCCTCCCAGAGAGCACGGGCCTCCTCGGTCTCTGGTTGTTCGCAGATCTCCCGCTCGGCAGCTACTGTGAGACCCTGGAGCTGGAGGGGGTCCGGAGTGAGAGCGATCTCCATCCAGGTTTCGCCAGAGGACAGGGGCCTCTCTGCGGGGACGAACCCGAGCCGTTCGACCTCGACGGCCGTGGCCTGCTCCACCTGAGGACCGGAGAACCTGAACTGTCCGTCGGGCCCGGTCGTGACTGAGACGAGGACCTTCTCCTGGCCGCGGAGGGCTACCCGGGCTGCCGCGATCGGACTCCCGCCCCGCTCGATCACCACCCCCTCCAGGACGGGCTCGTTCGGTCCCTCCAAGGGAGCGACCGCCGACGCGAGGAGTATGAGACCGATGGCTGCGAAGCGCATGAGACCAGGTGATCCATGGAAGGTTCGAATGCCCGTCCGTTGTAATCCCTCAGGGGGGTTGTGGTTCCACTGCGAGGCGGCAGCATGACCGCGCGTCCCCTCTGCGTTCTGGTTCGCCTCGGGATCGCCGCCGCCCTCTTGTCCGCGACTCCGGACAAGGGGGGCGCCCAGAATGTCGACGCCCCCGCGACCACCGACGAGACGGTGGCCGCGATCAAGGCGGAAGGATTCGAGCGCTCCGAGGTCTTGGAGATCGCGAGTTGGCTCACGGACGTGCACGGTCCTCGACTCACGGGCTCTCCCATCACCACGGCGGCGGCCGAGTGGGTACTCTTCCGCTTCGATGAGTGGGGTCTCGACCGCCCCCGGCTGGAGCGGTGGGGGCCGTTCGGGAGAAGCTGGATGAACGAGCGGACGGTAGTCCACGTCACCGCCCCGGTCCCGTTCCCGGTGATCGCTCATCCAAACGCGTGGACCGTGGGGACCGACGGGCCGGTGCGAGGACCGGTTCGGCGCGCACCCTTGAGCGAGGGCGCTCGCCAGGAGGACCTCGAGCCCCATCGACGGACGCTGGAGGGGTCGATCCTCCTGATCGCTCCGGAGCCCGACCTTCCGGTCCTCTTCGAGGAGCAGGCGCGCCGCCTGAGCACGGACGAGCTCGAGGA
>SKKN01000060.1 GCA_007121455.1 Gemmatimonadota bacterium
GTTCCTCCATCCCCATGGATCCGTTGAGGCGCACGACGGAGAATCCCCGCTCGGTCAGGAAGTCCCGGAGCATCTCCTGGGTCGGAACAAATTCCGTGAACACCAGGACCTTGAGATCCGGATCCCCTTCCTTTCGCTGCAGACGATAGATCCAGGCGAGGAGGGCTTCCGCCTTGGGATCTGCGGCCTCGGCTTCCGCTGCACGGGCGGCGTCGAGGAGGAGGCGGACCTCGCCTCGCTCATCGCGAAGGTCCTTCAGCCGTGCCGTGAGGACGGCCTCCACCTGCTCGTCCCCTTCCATGTCGGCCCACTCCGCCTCCGAGAGTTCCGGGAAGAGGCCAAGCTGCTCGTCGGGAAGCTCCAGCGCGTCAAGGCGGCGCTCCAGCGTGACTCGGATCGCCCGGGTGGAGGACGTGACCAGTCGCTGCACGAGAAGGAGGAGGAAGCCCACGTAGTGCCGCTTCTCCTGGATGGCCCGATTGTATCCCTCGCGAACGTATTCGGTGACCGCTCCGTACAGGGCCCGCTGGCGCAGGTGGCGACCCTCCCATGCGATGGGTTCGAGCCGCGTGGTTCGGGGTTTGAACAGGGCGTTCCCGTCCGCGTCGATGGCCCGACGCTTCTCGGTGCGGATGACGTACCTCCCCACCCGTTCCCGAGAAATGGCTTCGGGGTCCGGGAAGGCCCGATCATCGATCAGGGACATGATCCGGTGGAAGGGCTCCGTCTTTCCTTGGTGGGGGGTCGCCGAAAGAAGCAGCAGGTGGGGTGCGGCGTCGGCCAGGCCCTGCCCCAGTCGATGTCGGGCGACCTGGTCGGTGCTGCCGCCCAGCCGGTGGGCCTCATCCACGATGACGAGATCCCACCCCGCCCCCACCAGGTCCTCGAAACGCTCGCGGTTGTATGCTTCAAGGCGGTCTCGAGACCACCCACGCCTCCCGTCCGAAGGCTTCACCGAGTCCATCGGACAGACGACCTGATCAAAGGCCTCCCAGACGTTCTCGTTGCCGGCGACACGCCTGAAGGCGGAAAAGTCGCTCGGGATCAGCGCCCGAAACTCCTCGCCGAAGTGGGTCTTCATCTCGGCGACCCACTGGGTCACCAAACCCTTGGGGGCCACCACCAGGGTCCGGCGCACCCGACCCGGGAGCTTCAGCTCGCGCAGGATGAGGCCCGCCTCGATGGTCTTGCCGAGGCCGACCTCGTCGGCCAGCAGGTACCGGACCGGATCGCTGTCGAGGGCGCGCTCGAGGGCCCGGAGCTGATGCGGGAGGGGGATGACGGATGACTCGATCGGGGCGAGAAGCAGGTCGCCGGAAAGGGCGTCGGCGACACGTGCAGCAGCGGCAAGGTAGGTGAGCCAGGCGGGGTCCGGCTCCGGGGCGGAACCGTCAAGGGAGAGCTGGTCCTGGGTCAGCCGGACGACACTTCCCAGGGAGGGGATCCATACCTCGTAAACGGGGCCGCCCCAGAGGTCCTGCCGTTCGATGATTCGGCAGAGGGCGTCGTGTTCGAGGCTCCAGGCCCAAGCGGCCTGGGAAGTCACAAGTTCCCCTCTAAGCTCATCACCTGGAACCGGGCCCTCGGGGAGCAAACCCCTTGGTCAGAAGGGCAGATCATCATCGTCGCCCAACAACTCCGCGATCGGGTCCTCGCCATCGGCGCCGGTCGAGTCGTGACCACCACCTCCTTCGACACCGTCACCGTCAGGATCGGTGGATCCCGCTGAATCACCACCACCGTCACTCCGCTGCCAATCCATCGCGATCTTCTTCCAGTCAATCCTCCGCTCCTCCTTCCCGGTCCACACATCCCAGAACGCCGGGTCAGGGGAGTGGGGCCGCTGGTCCTCCGGGAGCTCACGAATCTCGACGAGGACGGGCGCCGGGGCCGCCCAGCCGAGCATGATAGCTCGGCGGGAGGGGAGGCTCGGCAGGTCTCGGAGGAGCGTTCCTAACCCATCCGGGACGAGCTTCTTCACCAACTCCTGGTCCAGATCGTTTACGATCCGGTGCAGGAGGAACGTGTTGCACTGCGACAGAACCGTCGGAGACACCTCGTAGGGGCGCTGGGATGCCAAGACGAGTCCGAGCCCGAACTTCCGCCCTTCCCGAGCGATCCGCTCGAAGACTCTGGCGCACGCCCGCCCGGCCGCTGGAGCGCCCTCCCTGGTGAGGTCGCGATGCACGAAGGTGTGAGCTTCTTCGAGGATCAACGTGGTCGGCAATTCGTTGCCCTCCAGCTTTCGATAACGCTGAATGGCCTCAAACACCGTCCGGGCCAGCACGCTCATAACGATGTGGATGACCTCTGCGGGGACGAGCGAGAGATCGATGACGGCGATAGCGGCATCTTCGGCCTGATCGACCCCGATATAGCGCTCGAGCCACTCGTCAAGAGTAGCCGCGTCCGCCTCACCCGGCGTGAGCACGGCAGACAAGCGACCCCGCGAAAGGAGGCCTCGGATTCGCAGATTGAGCGTATCCACGAATTGAGCGACGTCACGCCCTGATTGCCCCGCCGCAAGTGCCTCAACGAAGTCCGGCAGCTGCTCGACGGAGAAAGCACGCGGTGTATCTTCGTCCACCACCTGTTCGTCGCCCGAGAGCCCCACGGACGCCCCCGCCTCCGAGAGCATCACCACAACATTGTTCAGGCCGTCCTCGCCCTCCTCGGGGAAGTCGTCGTGCCAAGGGGTTCCATCGGCCTGCGTCCTTCCACCAACCTGTCGTGCAGACCTCTCCACCCGGTCGGCAGCCGCAACGAGTCGGTCGATGGAGCCTCGCAGCCCGACGGGGCAGTTGGGGTCCTGACGTAGCTCGGTGAAGTCGTTCTGGATGTTCAGAAGGATATTTGCCACGCCCTCTCGTCGACCCGCCTGCTGATGCTCCCCGGCATGGACGGAGACCTTCAATCGGTTCCGATAACGCCTCACACAGCTCCGGACCTTCGTCGTGAACTCGTCCGGGCGGGAAGCGCCGGAGCGAAGCCGTCGCAGTGCATCGAAGAGGATCGGGCGCTGGACGCCCGGCGCGGCGTCCGTGAAAGCCGCCCACTCCTCACCGTTCCACAGCCAGGCCGGAACCTCAAGCGGAACGCTTCCATCCCCCTCCCTTGGCTCCACGGTGAAGAGGCGTACGTCGAGATCTCTGAACGCCCGCGCGTACTCGCCGTTTGGATCCAGGATGATGAACCGGGCATTCGGCGACCCGTCTCGTCGGGTACGCTTTCTCTCCTCGTCAGCGGCCGAGAGCGACCACCGCACCAGGCCAGCGACCGAGCAGGACTTTCCCGCCCCGGTATTCCCGAGGACGGCAAGGTGACGGCCAAACAGCTTGTCCGGATCCACGTGCACAGGCGCGCGGGCGGCGGTCGGGGAGTGGCCCAGGAGTATGCGGCCCTGGTCCTTTTCCTGCTCACCCTCGACGATGGCACTCAGCTGATCCCGTCCCGGCAGCAGGACTGGATCGCCAACGGACGGGAACACGTCCACGCCGCGCCGGACCTTGAAGCTCAGCTCGCCATCGATCGACCGCGCCCTCAAGGTTCCCAGGGGCGTCAAGGTCATGACGCGCGAAGGAAACGGCAGGTCAACCAGGCCAAAATCCTTCTGCGTACCCCGACGCTTTGGGAAGGGCAGACGCTCAACTCTTACGGACGATACGATGCATACCGTGGCGCCGCTCTCGTTCGGGATGAGTACGTAGCCGTTGATCCGCGGAAAGCCCGCTGGCACGCCAGTGTTCAAGGCCGTCGCGTGAGGAGCTTCCGCACTGAGCAGGGCCGTGATCTGGTTCGCAGACACCTCCTCGACCGTGCCAACGATCCGATCGCCGAGCGCTTCGACGAGGGAGGTCATGGCTTGGTCGTTTCCGCGCTGCCCTCCGGGCGGCGCGGAGGTTCGGCCGGCTCCGGCCCTACGCTGGGTGCAGCCCCGGCGCCGTCCTCGTACGGTCGGGAACGCCGGTTGAGAACATCCATCATGCGCCACGTCGTGCGGTCGATCGCTGGCTTGGGAAGGTAGTGCTCGATCAGCGTGGCGAGATCGCCAAAATGAGGGCCGATTAGGAGGGTGACCTGCTCCTCCCGTGCCACGTGCTCACAGAAGCGTCGAATGCGGTCGCCGGCTCCGTCGTAGGAGATGATCGCGAGGTGGGTCGACGGGACGCTCAACATGTCCCGGAGCACACGATTCACGTGGCTGTCCCCGAAGCCATACCCGTACGTGACCACCACTGCGTTGGGCTGGCACGCCGCGGCCGCAAAGTCCCGGAACAGCTCGGCGTACGGGTACTGGAGGGTTTCGACGTCCTTCGCCGGATTCGGATAGATCAGGAGATGATCGCGCGACCTCTCCGGAACTTCCGGATGATCTCGGGCGGCGCCAAACGGGAGAGGACGCCGCTGTACTTCGGCTTCTCCGGACGCCCCCTGCTCGCGCCGCCAATCGATCGAACCGTGCAGCTTGGTGACGCGAACCACGCCCTCGAGGTAGCGCGGCTCGCCGCGGATGCCAGGAGGGTTGTAATGGATGTCCACCCCGAGCCGTGACGAGCGGAACACGGGCGCCAGCTCTCCGACGAAGCGGTCGATGACGCGGAGACCCAGCAGGTCGCATGCGTACTCGATCAGGCGATCGTAGTTGGTGGTGAAGATGTGGAGCCGCTCCCTGGTCGCGGTCCGGCTAGCGAACGGCAGCAGAAAGCCCCCCAGAAGACGACGCACGCGGTCGCCGGGGTCCGCGTCTTCGGCGTTTCGCAGCACCGCATCGATGCCCTGCTCCGTGACGAGCACTCTGGACACAAACGAACTGAGCACATCGTCCACTGCGGTCTCCCATGCCGGCAGGAGGGCAGCCGCATCGGCGGCCATGTGTCCGCCGGACCCGGCATCCACTCCGGATGCAAGCACACGCAGCCCCGACATCAACTCGAGTGCAGCCCGGATCTGATCCTCGACGTTGGGCTCTCCACGCCCGAGGAACTCGGCGCTCGCACGGGCCGAAGCTTCCGCGGCCTCCGCGTAGTCGGCAGGGAACTGCGCTCGACTCATGTCGATCGCCGGGGCGTCTGCGGCCCTCGCGACCGCCGCCGTCAAGCCGCTTCCCACCAACAGCCCCAGGTGCTCAGCCTGGAAGAGAGCCGTGAGCCAGGGCTCGATATGGTCGCGATGGTCGTCCGGCTTAGGCTCTGCATCGAGCTTCGGGCGATGCATCCCGGCCCGCACCAGATGCCGGGGCCAGGTCCCTGCGGTCGGCGTTGGGATGTCGTTCATGCGCCCTCCCCGCTCCTCGTCACCGCCTGATCGTACCACATGAGAAGCTTCGGGTCCTCCTGGAGGACCCGCTCGGGAATCTTCTCGGCGACGGCGATGATCGTGGCGTAGTCGCGGTCTTGCCAGGCTCGCTTGAACCCGGCCCGAACGGCCTCGAGACGGAAGACCTTGAGCCTCTTCTTCGCGGTTCGGTACTCCTCGAACTCCTTCAGGAGAGAACGCTCGCGGAGCTTCTCCAGGTCGCCGGCCTTCCGGGGGTCAGGGGCGTACCATCGATCCTTCGCCTTGGCCTGGAGCGGGGGATCGTCCTTCTCAAGCCCCCGAAGGTCCTTGAAGTTGGATGAGAGGTAGCTGTGGATCTGGCTCGGGACCTCGCCCTTGCCCTCGTACCGGAGGAAATTCTCCTCGAGGAGATCCGAGAGTTCGAGCTGCTTCTCGTGTCGCTCCCAGCCGCTCAACTCCTTCATGAACTGGGGCTGGAGCTCCTGGAAGGTCTGGGGCTTCTTCGAGAGCTGCTGCTTGAGCCACTGGATGGCGGACTCCTCGTCCTTCACGAAGAGCTCGACCTGAGCCACGTCGCGCACGGAGGCCCGCTTCCGGTCGTACTCCGCGGCCTGCTCGGGGAGGAAGTACATCCCGTCCCGCTCGGGGAAGCGGCGTTCCAGCCCCTGGTAGAACTCGGTCGCCGATAGGGGAACGGTGACGCCCCTCTGAACGTGGAACGCCACCATCCGGTCGAAGAGGAGGTAGTTCTGTCGCTCGGCGATCACTTCAGCCGTGCCGTCCCGGGACACGAAGACGGGGAGGTGGCGGAGGTGGGTCCGCAGGAAGTCCCAGGCGCCCTCCTCCGTCCCGGCGTGGAGCTCGAATCTCTGCTCGAGCCCGTCGTTCGGCTTGTACGCAGAGATCACCAGGTCCTGCTTCACCGAACGCCCAGCCACTACCTGGTTGAATGACCCCTGCTTCTTGTCGAGGGTCCGAACGTCGGCGACCACGAAGCCCGCTGCCAGCATTGCCTCCTGGATTGCGTTCCAGACCGCGTTCTTGGAGTTGTGGAAGACGACGGTCATCCACCGACCAGGCTTCAAGACCCGGCAATATTCTCGGAAGCACTCCCGCATGAGATCTTGGTACTCGAGCAGCATCTTCTCCTGAGCGGGGCTCACGATGGCTTCGGGCCCGGAGTTCGTGAACACGCGGTGAAAAGCCTCGACCAGAAAGTTGAGCTCCGCGTAGGCGAGGTTGTCACCGAACGGTGGGTCAGTGAAGACGTAGTCGACGGAGTCATCGGGGACATCGAGCCGTGCGCAATCGCCGGTGGTGACGGCGGCCACCCCCTCCTCGGCAGGCATCGGGTTGAAGGCCTTTTGCAAGCGCTTCAGCTTCCCGTCGAGGATGTACCAAGGGGTGACATCGACGATCTGAGAACCGATGTAGTAGACGCCGCTGAGATATTGGTTTACCTGGGAGTAGTGGGTCGGGGTGTATCGAGCGAGCACCGACATCCCCCAGATCGCCTGCTCCACGAAGAAGACGAGCATGTTCCGGATCCGGGGGTCCTCCTCGGCATTCGCACGGCTCCACATGGCGGCGAGGGCGTGCGCGGCACGCGGAAGGAACAAGTGATGGACATGGGTGAAGGAAGCGGTCCCCGCCCGCCACTTGTCTCCCCAGCAATCCACTCCTTCTGGGGCGTGCATCATGCGATCCGTGGGTATCGTGTCCGGCCAGGGACGAGCTTCAATTTTTCGCATTCGTTCAAGATCGGCGGTGTCTGGCTTCTTTTTGTGTTTCGTCCCCGACACCTCATACTCGATCAGAACCGGCACACGCTTGGAATCCGTGACCAGCTTCTCGGTCCCGGAATCGAAGCGTGACACCTCAAAGGGTTCGAGATTCTTCTTGTTCAGGGATGCGGTGCAGTGCGGGCAGGGAAATTCATCCCGCACGCGCTTCGTCTTCGGATCTAACGCTTCCTCGACGAAGACGACCTCCCCCGCGCATTCCGGGCAGGTGAAGACCGCGCTCCAGACAGTGTAGTTGATCCGACCCGTCGTTTTCCCGTCGGTATGGAGGGTCTCGTACATCCAGCCCAGCTCCTCCTCCACCTCGTCCAGAACGTCGCGTGCGGCGCGGGCGAAGGCGCCGACATCGAAGGGAATGTTGTAGTTCCCGGCGATGAAGGTAGCTGCGGGTGACAGGTCCCCGAGGATGACACGGCGGGCACCCCACTGCGGCTTCCCGCGCCCCTCGGCCTTCCACTCGCCCTCCAGCTTCTTCCGGTATTCCTCGGACGCCGTGTCGCACCACTGGGCCGCCACGCCGGTCAGCCCTGATCCGCAGAACCCGTCCAGCACGATGTCGCCGGGCTCCGTGTAGTGGAGGATCGACGGGACGATGGCCAGGTGGGGGACCTTGGTGTGGTAGCCGTGAGCCCGGTAGAGCTGGTCCGTCTTCCCCTCGCTGGTGTCCACCGCGAAGGGCTCTCGGTGGTACCGTTCCTCGGGGTCATACGGCCGCCCGTGGGCTTCGACGAAATCGGAGAGAAACGGGTTCGGGCACGCCGTGAAGTACGGAGGGTCCGAGAGGCGGAGGATGTCCTCGTCCGCCGCCGGCCCACCGTCCGGGCCCAGGGGGAAGTCGGCACGCGTGCGCAGCTCGGGGAGCTTCTCCTTCAAGAGCTCGAGGAAGTGGTCGCGGCGGGCCTCGTCCGATTCGAAGGTCACGCCGAGGCATTCCACCGGCTCCTCCTCCAGGAGCTCCTGTTCGACGGACTTGTCCGTGAGCCGAAGCTGCCCGTCGGACTCGATGAAGGCCTCGCGCTGGCCTTTGGGGCCGTATCCGCGCTTTTTCCGCTTACCCAAACGCAACGCTCCCTTCCACGAGGTTCCGCTGTGAGGTCGTCATTCCAATGCCTTCTCCTTTGCTGCTGAGCGTTGAGGTCCGCATTGGAGTCGGGCAACGCTCACTCCAATGGGCATTATGCATGCTGGCGCCATCGCGAGCCGAACCTACTCCACCACCACCCGGACCCGTTCGGGCTCCTTGCCACGCGTCTTTTCTTCCAGGAAGCGCTCGAAACGCTTCCGAAGGTCATCCAACGTGGCCGGGGCTCCTCCGGAAAGCAGGGCCTCCCGAAGCTCTCCCGACGTGACCGTCACCTTGGCGAGCCCCTGGAGCACGTTCCGGAGCGCCTGGATGAAGTCGTCGTCCAGGGCGTCTGGGAGCTCCCCCTTCTCGATGAAGGCCTGGACCCGCGCCCGCTCATCGGCCTGGAGAAGCTCGAGCTGCTCCTTGGTGGTGGGGTCCTTGAGGTTGTCGAGTAGCGTTGTCGTCCATGCCTGGAGGAGCCGGTCCAACTCCTCGTCCAGAAATTCGAGCGCACTCGCGGCCGGGGCGTCCATCGGCTCCAGAGCGGGACGGAATCCACAGTGCGGACACTCGGGGCCTGAGCGGAGCTCCTTCTCCGTCAGCGCAAAACAGCTCCTGAGGGACCCGAGACGGTCCTGGACTGCGGTGAGGTGCTGGACCGGCATGAGATCGATCGTGGCAAGCCGGGAGAGCTTCGAGAGCCGATCGTCGTTGAGGAGCTTCTTTTTTCGCTTGTCCTCCTCGACGCCGAGCCTTGCCTTCAGATGCAAGGTGAGGTACTCCCGAATGAACTCATCCTTGAGCTTCCTCAGGCGGTCCCGCGCTGCCGCCAACTCCTGCGAGGTGGATGCTCCGTCCGGGTTCGAGAGGGCCCGGGCGATCTCCGCCTTCGTCTCCTTGATCTCGCCGACCCATGGGTGCTGAGACGGAAGCACCCCTTCGGCCGCTGTGAGATAGGTGGTCTCGGGTTCCACCTCGGCCACGGCCTGCTGAAGCGTCCGGACCTCGTCCAGCGCCTCCAGGTCCGCCTTCTTCTTCCGGACGTCATCCGCACTGTAGCGGAAGTTCTTGAGCTTTCCGGGGGTGGAATAAGCCTGGAGCGACTCCAGGAACTCCTTGGCCGAGCGGAGACGCTCTCCGCGAGCCGCCCGCTCCACCTCGTCGAGAATGGGCCGGCCCCAGAAGTGAAGGTCCTCGTCCAGCGTCCGCTGGACGAGGACGATGTCGTTCACCTTTTCGGCGACGGCCTTCTGCAGCTCCTGGACCGGCTCGTCCTTTCCCTGAGCCACGAGCTGAGCGAGGCCGGGCGTGAGCCCCAGGAGCTCGAACGTCGCCTTCAGCGCGGGAAGGTCCCAGTCGCGGGGTCGCTCGATATGCTTGAAGTCGGCGAGGTCAAGAAGCGGAGTCTCGGCAAGGGTGCTGAGCCCGGTGGCGTCGACCTTCTTCCCGGGAAGCGAGAGCACCACGTGCCCGGAATGCACGAGGGCGGCCAGAACGACGACCAACCATTCCGGCTCGAGGCGAAACTTCTCGGGAGCCATGTACTCCACCCCGTCCACGGCTCTCACGATCTCCGAGCGGTTGAGGACCTGGCCCTGCCCCTTCGCCTCCAGGAGGTCCAGGATGTGCCGGGCATACCGGGACTTCGTGGGGTCGATGCGGTCACCTTCGAGAAGCTCCAGGGCGTCGAGGACCTTGTCGGCCTGGGCCGACCTCGACGACGCGGCCAGTCCGCGGAGCGCGTCCCGCACCGCCTGCTCCAGATTCTCCCGTGTGATGAGCACCTTGAAGGTTGGGTACTCGGGGGCCACGTCCTCGAAGTGGGGGTTCAGCGCCACGGACGCGGCGGTGTTCACCAGATCCTGCACGTTCGCTCGGGGACCCGTCGTGCTCTGAAGGGCTCCCTTCACCCACTCGATCAGCTTCCGGGAGCGGCCATGGCAGGTGACGTCGTACGTGGTGGCCATGTTCTCCTGCAGCCACCCGCCCAGCTCCTGGAGGTAGGCGGACGCCTTCGACTCGTAGACCGCCTTGGCATGCCCCGAGGCCGTGGAGGACAGGTCCATCGCGGCCGCGCTCCCACGCAAGACCCTCTGGAACTCCTCGTCCAGGCCGGTCAGCCGGAAGAACACCTCATCCGGCTTCCCCTCATCCTTGAAGGAAGGCGGGTCGTGGGGCTGGATGAAGTACAGGTAGAAGTCTCTCGGCGGGACGGCGGTGGAGCGCTCGTTGGGTGCGCCGAAGAAGAGGTAGCCGAGGCGGGGAGCTCGCCGGTCCCGCCACTCGAGTTCGTGTTCCCAGGTCTGCCGCGTGCCCGGGTAGACGGGGGCGTCGGGGTCCTCCAGGACGACCTTCCGGAGGGCCTCGTAGTAGTAGCGGTCGAGCTGGTTGGGATCGAGGGACTCGGCCCGCTTCTCGATCAATGCGTCGAAGTCGTCCGTTTTCTTGAGGTCCAGGTAGTACTGCCCGTTGTCCGGGTTCGAGGAGATGAACTGGCCGCTCACCGTTCGGTGGATCTCCCGAAGGACCGTCTCCACCTGGGAGAGAAGGTCCTCGGCGGGGTCCCCACCGA
>SKKN01000011.1 GCA_007121455.1 Gemmatimonadota bacterium
CGTCCGGGCGGCCTCGACGACCCGTGGGCCGGGGCGGTTGAACAGGTCCGCGTCCACGACCAGGATGCCTCCCTCCTCCACGGCGCGAAGACTGCGCCACCCCGGGAGCTCGTGAAGCCAGCTCGGCTCCGGCTGCGTACCGTCATGTGCCCCACCCGCGATGATGACATCGGGGTCTCGCCGAACGATCTCCTCCACGCTCACCCGCGGCCATCCGCCGCCGGCATCCGCGAAGGCGTTCCGGCCACCCGCGGCCGTGATCAAGGCGTCCAGGTAGGTTCCGGATCCGGTGGTCACGGGAGGATCATGCCAGACCACATAGAGCACGGAAACCGGCTCCACGTCCGCGACCCGGATGGAGACCTCGCTGAGCCCCTCCTCCATTGCGCCCCGGAGCGAGTCCGCCCGGTCTTCGAGGCCGAGGAGCCTTCCGATGTGGTCCGTGTGCCGGAGGATTTCCTCCACCGTCTGACTCTTCGCAGCGTAGACCTGGATCCCCAGCGCTTCCAGCCGCTCGACCACCGCGCGATCCCCACCGTCCGCCCATGCGATCACGAGATCGGGCCGGAGGCGTCCGAGAGCCTCCAGGCTCGGGTTCATTCCGTCGCCCAGGGATGGGAGCGCCTCGACGCGGGGGTCGCGGTCGTGTCTCGTGCGGGCGAGGAGACGCTCACTGGCCCCCAGGGCGAGCACGAGCTCGGTCATGGAAGGAAGCAGGGAGACGACGCGTTCGGCCGGGGAGTCGACCGGCACCGCCCGGCCGAGGTCGTCCATCACGAATCCGGCAGCGTCGGGGGTCTCCTCCCGGTCGTTTGCGTCGGTCCGGCAGCCTCCTGCGACGAGAGCGGTGGCCAGAACGAAGGGGAGGATGGGTTGCATGGACAGCATCCTCATTGAAGCCTCGCCACCTGTCTCGAGGCGGCTCGCGCTCCGCCCCCGACGAGGCGACAGTCCAGGGTCCCCTCCACAGGCAGGCCGCGCCGGTGCAGCATGTCCTCTGCCGCCTCCGGGCCGTCGGTATCGATTGGAAAGAGCAGGCCCACGACGGTTCCGCTGTGGGCCCGGTTCACACCGACCGCCCCTGCATCGCGAGCTACCTGGAGGATCTCCGGGAAGAGCGGGTTGGCGAGGACCTCCTGATGCATCACCGCGCTCTCCGTCGCGCCTCTTCCCACCGCCTCGATGTCACCGGAGCGAATCCCGTCGCGCACGAGGTGGAAGGCCTTCGTCCAACGCCCGATCCGATCGGCTGGGACCCGTGTCATTGCCCGTCGCGTGCGGGTGGCGCCGAGTCCGTTGAACGTGAGGGTGTCTACCGTGCCACCCGGGTCGATCACGAGGATGCGAAGGGGGGGTGGCGGACCCAGGGACATGTGGAGTGATCCCTCCCTGTGGTCGAAGAGCGTGATGCCGGAGAACATCGTTCCGTCCGACGGCTCCACCGAGATCGCCACCTCAGCCAGAAGTTCGGGGCTCGGGAGGGTGTCGAGAGCCGCAGCGACCGTCGCTGCCGCGGCTGCCACCACATCCGCTGTGCTGCTGCCCATGCCTTTGCCCCGGAGGAGGGCGGACGCCACCCCCAGGTCCGCCCTCCTCTCTCGCAGGCCGAGTCTCTCCAGGGTGTGTTCCACTGCGGCTCGGGCCTTTTCGTACCCGCCGGGGGCGTGGACGCCGGTGCCTCGACCGGACTCGATACTCACTTCTGCTGTGGAGAAGCGATCGATCGGGCAGGTGATCTGAAGAAGACGGCCATCCGTCCACCCCTGCACCAGCTCACCACAGCTTCCCGGTACGGTCACCGCCGCCCGTCCGGTCGAGGCCCCCTGCGTACGACTCGAGGTGATCGACACGCTCAGTCGTTCGGCTCCAGGATCTCCGAGAAGGCGATTCCGATGGGGCAGGTTCCGACGGTGATCTCGAGGTCCGGCTCGAACGTGATCGGATCCAGGCGATGGGCGGTGGCGGGGGCCTGGCAGTCCGGCGTGAGGGCGTAGAGTCGATCTTCGGAATCGAAGGCGATCCCGGAGCTGCTCGGGACCCCACCAGGTGCGACCGCTTCCTCCGGAGCGCGAATGAACCCTCCCGTGGCTGGATCGAAGACCGCCACGCCGTAGGAGAAGGCGGCGACGTACAGGTTCCCATCGGGCCCCATCGCGAGCGCGCCGGGGAAGTCGCCGAACCCCGCGTGGTGCGCGACCTCGGTGAGGCCCGCAGGGTCCACGACGGAGACGGCGCCGTTCCCTGCGCCGAACGATCCGGCGAGGCTTACGTAGAGGAGTCCGTCGGGACCGAAGTCCCCGCCTCCTGGGTTGTCACCGGAGACCTCGATCGTCGCGACATGGGAGTAATCCGAAGCGTCGAGAACCGTGATCGTCCCCGTCCGTGCAGGCTGGAAGTCGGGGCCCAGCTCAGCGTTCAGCACATAGATCCGACCCTCCCGCACGAGGACCCGCTGAGGGAAGATACCGGTGTCGATTTCCGCTTCCAGCGAAGCGGCCTCCAGATTCACGATCGATACGGAGTTGAGGTTCGGGTTGGCGACCACCGCGAGCGTGTCATCGATGAACGCGACGCCGGATGCGCCGGAGTTCTCCGGAAGCGCGATGGTTCCGATCCGTGTACGCTCCCTCAGGTCCACGACGGCCACGGCGGGGACGGTGCCGAGGGGGACGAGTGCCCGGTCGCCCCGAACTGCGACGGTGACCGGGCTTCCGTCGGGTCCGAGGCCGACGCTGGTCGAGGCTTCGGGGTCGTCGACCGGGAAAATCGTGAGCGAGAGGTCCAAAGAGTTCACCACGACCCCCACCTCGGTGAGCACGGACGGCTCGGACGACACGCCGTCGTCCCCGCAGGCGGCGAGCAGGAGGAGGACCGGAAGGACGAAGAGAGAGCGGAACGCCCGCGGAAGAGTCGGACGACGGTTATGGTGGTCGAGCGATGCGTCGAAGTTCATCGGGTTTCCTGTTCGGGTCGGGTTCATGGTCGTTCGGATGACGTGCGAGCGGAGAGAGAAGTGCCCGGCCGCTCACCGGGGGTCCGGATTCGCAGTTGGAGGGTCCAGGTCCTTCCCGGTTCGGGGAAGGCGAAGATGAAGGAGTCCTTCGCATCGAGGATCCGGTCCACCTGGAGCGAGGGCTCGAGGAGCCAGTCGCGGAGGGCGAGCCGGCCTCTCAGCCGAAGGTCGACGTTCCAGAAGGGAGGGAGCGCGTTGAGGGGCGCGGCGACCGGATAGCGCGTCCCGAGGTAGCGGCCCCCGATCGATGCTTCCCACCCCGTCTGCGGCTCCCAGCCCGCTCGGGCGCTCCCTGTGTGCCTCGGCCGGTAGATCACCTGCACGGGCGTCGGGTCCTCCCGGTCGTAGGTGACGCGGGCGAGGGTGTAGGAGCCGGAGAGGTGGAGCCCGGTGGTGCGGTGACGAACGGTCGCCTGTGCCTCCGCTCCACTCCGCTTCACATCCACGTTCCGGGGGCTCCAGACGAAGCGGAAGTCCGGGCTCCAGACGATCAGGCCCTTCACGTCCCCCCGAAAAAGGGCCGCATGGCCGGAGAAGGAGAGCTCTCGGTGCGACCCCGCTCCCCCGAGTCCCAGCTCCCATTCGTTCGGCACCCGTTCCGCATCGAGGTCCGGATTGGGCGCCACGGCCACCCCTTCCCGGAAGAATTGGTCCCCCAGGGTCGGCGGACTGTACCCACTCCGGTGGGCGAGGTGGAGGGAAAGCGGGCCGGGCGAGGCCGAGAGCGTGAGGTCGTGGGTGAAGCCGGAGGCATCGAGCAGCTCGTCGCGGTGAAGGCGGAGGGTAGCCGTGAGCTCCGGCCGGGCAGGGGCCGCGCTCCACCGCACCCCGGACGTCGCCCGGACGCCGACGTCGGTTCGGGCCGAAGGGGCAGCCTCCGAGAGGGCCGAAGCGTCGACCCGCTGATGATCGGCGTCGAGTCCCCCACCGAGTCGCACGGATCCCGTCGTCCATCCGAATCGCCGATCCCCTTCCGCACGAAAGGACCCGTATGTGAGGCGGGTGCGCTCGTCGTAGGGCCGTCCGAATGGGGGGGTTGGGTCCCTGTGGCTCACCTCCTGACGGGCCCCGGAAAGGGAGAGCCGAAGGGAGCCGTCGGGCATTGAGCGGGTCCAGGCAGTCGCCGCGCGGGTCCTTGCCAGGTCCTGTCGAGCCAGCGGAGACGGTGCGAAGCTCTTCCCGGGTATTCCCCGTTCGAGCTCCTCCACCTGGAGCCGGCCCCGGAGTTCCCCGCCTGCGGCTTCGCCGGTGAGACCCAACCGGAGTGCTCGGTGTCTCACATCGGCGTTGTCCCGCACCCCCGCTCCCCCTCCCACCTCGGGCGGCTTCTCAAAGGAGAACGAGCCCCTCTGCTCCGACCATTCCGCTGCAGCCCCGAGCTCGAAGCGACCGGCCGGAACCCCCGCTTCGACCTCCGTGCCGAGCAGCCCGAGCGAACCCCCGGCGAGTCGGCTGCGCACCCCCCGGTCCGCGCCCCGGGTCGTGACGAGGATCACCCCACCTTTGGCCCGGGGGCCGTACCGGGCGGAGCGGGCACCGGGGATCACCGTGATCTCCTCCACGGCGGATGCGGAAAGGCTGGACAGGTCGGCCACGCCGGTCAGCGGATCGTTCAGTGCCACCCCGTCGACGAGGACCAATACCGCATCGTCCCCACTTCCCCGGAGGCTCACCGTCGCGGGGCTGCCCGGCCCCCGACTCTGAACCGTCACACCGGGGAGTTCGCGGAGGAGTTCATCCGTGCTCCTCGCCCCGGACGCCTCCACGGCCTGTCGTCCGATCCGGTGAGCGCCCACGTCGAGGCGACGTTCCCCCTCGACCTGGATTCCCTCCAGGCCCAGCGCGTCCGGGGCAAGCTGGAAGACGACCGGCGCCACTTCTGCGTTACCTACTGTCACCCGCTCGACGGCTTCCCCGTATCCGATCGTTGCTGCCGTGAGCTCGTAGGTTCCCGGGTCCAGGCCGCGGATCCGGAACTCCCCGGCTCCGTCCGTGCGCGTGCTTCGGCCCAGCGCCGGGATCTCGACGGTGGCGCCCGGCACCCCGTTTCCGCTGACCAGGTCGACCGCACGTCCCTGGATCTCACCCGGCCACTGCGCGGAGAGAAGGGAAGGGGAGAAGCCTGCAACTGCGAGGAGCAGGCTCAACGCTGCGCGAAGGGCCGACCCACGGAGGCAGGGGAGAAACGTCCGCCATCCGTAAGGCCGGACGGAGCGGACGAGGACCTCCTGTACGGAGGCTTGTAGACTTGGATGGATATGAAAAACCCGCACCTCTTCCCCTCGAAGAGTGCTTAGGAGTGCGGGCGAACAGGTCTCCTGACTCGAGGCGGCTCACCTCGCCTTCCCGAAACGCGTCGGCCGCGTTCCAGTGGCGTCGTTGAGGTGGCCTTTCCGGATCTCTCCGGGCCTCTCACAGTGGCGGGGCCGTGCCGGATTCACACCGGCTTCCGAGATGCCTCGCCCGCAGATCGAATTTTTTTTCTCTCAGGTGGAAGCTAGATCGAAATGTGAACGGCCGTCAAGGCAGGAGGATCAGGAGCGGGTCGGTCCAGGCGATGGTGGGCGTCCGGAGGGGTCACGCCGAGTTCCAGGGGAGGTGGAACCAGAAGAGGCTTCCTGCTCCGTCTTCACTCTCGACACCGATCTGTCCGGAGTGGGCTTCCACGGCGAGCTTGCAGAAGGAGAGGCCGAGGCCGGTGGAGCGAGCTGTGCCCATTCCTTTCCCGGCCGCTCCTCGGGTGAACTGGTCGAAGATCCGGACCTGCTCCTCCTTCGGAATTCCGGGACCGGTATCCTCGACCCGAACCTGCACTCCATCCTCCGTGATTCGCGTATCGACCCGCACGATGCCCCCCTCGGGCGTGAACTTGAGAGCGTTGCCGAAGAGGTTCGTGATCATTCGCCGGATGAGATCCGAATCGCATTCGATGCGGAGGGGATCGGTGGGGAGCCGCACCTCCACCTCGTGGTTTCGGGCAAGTGGGAGGAGAGGCTCGACACCGATCTCGATGATCTTCCTGAGGTCGACGAGCTCAGTATCGAGTTCGACGGCGACGGCGTCGGAACGGCTTACGTCGAGGATCATCCCCACCATGTCCATCAGAACGCCCACGCCCCTCCGAGTGTGCTGCAGGTCCTCGGATACTTCGCGCGTCATCGCGTCCCCCTCGAGGGACATCTCGAGCAGTTGGAGGTTCGTCGAGATCGCGGTCAGGGGGGAGCGCATGTCGTGGACGAGCATCCGCGTGAAATCGTCCCGGAGTGCTTCGAGCTCCTTGAGCCGGCCGTATTTGTCTTCGAGGTCGTCGAAGAGGCGCTTCCGGACGACAGCGTTTCGGACCCGGAGCATGACCTCCCCCCGGTCGACGGGTTTATTAAGAAAGTCATCCGCTCCTGCCGAGATTCCCTGAAGGCGATCCGCCCGCTCGGAGAGTGCGGTGATCAGGAGGATCGGTACATGTGCGGTGGTGACCTCGCTCTTGAGACGGCGGCAGACCTCGAACCCGTCCATTCCCGGCATCATCACGTCCAGGAGAACCGTATCGGGCTGCCATCCATCGACCGCAGCCAGAGCCGACTCACCGTCCTCGGCGGTCCGGGTCAGGAATCCCTGGGACTCGAGCACTTCGACAAGGAGCTCCCGGTTGATCGCTTCGTCGTCGACGATGAGGATCGCCCCCTTCGCGGCGTTCGGGAGCTCGAAGGCGTCGTCACGTGTGGAGCCGTCCGGGGGAGGAGGCTTGACGAGGCCGCTCGGGGCACCTCCGCCGAACCTGGATGAGCGGGCGGGCTTGTCGGATGGTACAGGAACGGGTTCGGTCATGATTGCGGGAGATGAGAGAGGACACGGGTGACGAACGATCTTGTGTCGATCGGCTTGGCGATGTACCCGACGGCTCCGGCATCCCGCGCCTCCTCGGCATGACGCCGCATAGCATGTGCGGAGAGCACGACGATGGGGATGCCGCGTGTCTCCTCCGATCGCTTCAGGTGCCGGATCGCGGTCAACCCATCCATTCCCGGAAGCTGAACGTCCATGAGGATGAGGTCTGGTGCTTCCTCCCGCGCGATTTCCATGCCACGTTCCGTGACGGGCGCCTGGAGTACCTCGATACCCGCCGAGGTCAGAAGCTCCGAGGCGAGCTCCATGTTCATGAGGTTGTCCTCCACCACGAGCACTTTCTTCGCCGTCGAACTCATGACCGTCTCCCGGAGGCCATGACCCGCTCGAGCGCGTGCAGGAGGCCCGTTCGCGACCCCTTGAGCCCCACTGCCTGGACCCGGCTGTTGAGCCGGAGGCGATCGGCTTCCGTGAGCTCCTTGGCCGTCCAAACGAGGATCGGGATCGCCTCGGTCTCGTGATCCTTTCTCAAGGCGACGGCGACGTCGAAGCCGGTGATGTCGAGCATCAAGAGGTCGAGAATGATGAGATCGGGCTGCTCGCTGCGTGCCCGCTCGATGCCCTCTCTTCCTCCCGCCGCGAGGATGACCTCGTGCCCTTCCTCCTCGAGGCTCGACCGAATCAGCGTCCGCGCGTCCTCATCGTCGTCCACCGCCAGGACACGGAGCGCGCCCCCGGGATTCGGTACGACCCCGGTGACAGCCTCCATGAGCGCGTGCCGGTCCACCGGCTTCGTGAAGAAGCCCGCCGCACCGAGAGTGATCCCCAGTTCCCGGTCTTCGGTCACCGTAACGGCGAAGACTGGAATCCCCCGAACCTCGGGGTCGCTCTTTAGGGCTCGGAGGACCGTCCAGCCGTCCTTCTGGGGCAGGACGATGTCGAGCGTGATCGCACCGGGTCGTTCGCTCCTCGCCAGGGTGAGTGCCTCGTTGCCACCCGCCGCCTCGATCACCGCATACCCCTCCTCCGTGAGGTAGGCTCGGAGGAGTCGGCGAAAGGAGGGGTCGTCCTCCACGACGAGGACCGTGGGCGCACCCGGAAGGATGGAGGTCTCGCTCTGGGAAGGATTCGGAGCCTCGCCTTCACTCTGGAGTTGCGGGGCTCCTCCTCCCTCGAGGGGCAACCAGAGGGTGAAGGTGCTTCCTCTGGCGAACTCGCTCTCGACCTCGAGTCGCCCTCCGTGTAGCGTCACGAGCTTGCGCGTGAGCGGCAGGCCGAGGCCGGTGCCCTGCTGGATCCGTGCATAGGACGACTCCACCTGGACGAATTCCCCAAAGATCCGCTCCTGGTCCTCTCGGGCGATGCCGATGCCGGTGTCCCGAACCCAGATTCGGAGCTCGTCCTCCACTCGGGGGAGGTCTTCCGGGTGGACGAGGGACTGGAAGGTCGGGTATTCGTCCTCGAGATCCGCCTCGTCGTAGCCCAGCATCTCCTTCCAGCGGGGTGAGAAGTAGATCTCGTCCGACTCCAGATTCCAATCCCAGAGGCCGTCACGGGAGCCGCGGACTGCCCGTGCGAGGCGTGCCTCGCTTTCCCGGATTTCGGCCGCCCTTTCCTGGAGAAGCTCCTTCGCGGACTCGATCCCCAAGGCGAGGCGTCCGATCTCGTCGTTGCAGTGGATCGTCGGAAGGAGAGGCTCATCATGCGAGAGCCGGACGGTGTTTTCCTGCAGGCGCTGGATCCGCTTCCCCACGCTGGTGCTGAAGAGCACTCCGGCGAGGAGCCCGCCGAACACTCCGAAGAGGCTTGCCGCCCCCACGATCCGGGCGGGGAGGCTCGCCGGATCCAGTGCCGAAGCCTCCCGTTCCTCGAGGAGGAGGTCGGGTCGGTCTCGGAGCGGCTGGAGCACGGCCCGAAGAGAGTCCATCGCCGCTTCGCTCGCGCGGAGAAGCGTTCCGGAGACGGTCTCTCCGGGGATCGGGCCCCCGGCCGCCGATTCGGCTGCGGCCTGCATTCGCTCGAGCTGGTGGAGCTTGGTCGCGGTCATCCCCTCGACCGCGGAGACGGTCCCGTTTCCTCCTTCGAGCCCTTGCAGCGCCTCCTGAAGCCGTTCGAGGCGGGCCGGCACGAGGCCCCGGTTCAGGTCGACCACCCTGAGGTAGGCGACGTCCCCGCTCAGGGCGAATCCCTTCACGCCGGCGTCGGCGTTGAGAAGGGGGATCAAGAACTCCTGGCTCCGCTGTGCGACTTCCACGGCGAGGGTGAGCTCCTCATCGAATGCTTGCGCCCGCTCCTGAGCTGCGAAGAAGAGGAGATTCAACCCGAGGAGCGGGATGACTGGAATCCCGACGACGAAGAGCCCCTTGAAGAGGACCGGGCGGTCGTACCACCACTGGCGGATCGTGTCGCCGAGTCGGTTCGCCAAGCGAGATTCTCCCTTTGATTGGGCGTTGCAGCGATCCATCGCATGCGTGGGATCGTTCCAACGGCACCATCCTACAGGAAAACCCTATGGGGGTTCCGTTCCGATTCTTCGTGTGCTTGTGGAGGGCACCAGATAGTTCGCGGCGAGTCGTGCGGAGAGGCCGGCCGTGGCACGGCCCCGGAGGTGGACTGCCTCGAGCCTCGTGCTCCTACGGAAAGACCCCGCGTTCCCGGTAGGCCACGGCCACCTTCTCGAGGCCGAGGAAGTACGCGGCCGTCCGGAGGTCCGTCTTCCGTGCTCGCGCCGCTTCACGGATGTGGTGGTACGCGCTCGTCATCGTGTCCTCGAGCCCGGAGTTCACGATATCGTCCTCGCGTGCGCCCACGGCGACCCTGGCGCGCACGGAGCTGGAGAACTCCTTTCCGATGAGCGTCTCCACCGCGTCGAGGGTTCGGCCGTTCGAGGCCGCCTCGAAGCGGTTGTTCAGCCGCCCGAACCGCACGTTCGAGAGATTCTTGAGCCATTCGAAGTAGGAAACGGTGACCCCGCCCGCATTGAGGTACACGTCGGGGATCATCATGACCCCGCGTTCGGCGAGGATGTCGTGGGCTTCGACCGTCACCGGGCCGTTGGCGCCCTCGGCGATGATCCGGGCCTTGATGCGGGGTGCGTTTTCGGCGGTGATCTGATTCTCGAGGGCGGCCGGGATCAGGATGTCGCAGTCGAGCTCGATGGCTGAGATGCTCTCTTCGATCCGCGTCTTCACCGGAAAGTCGAGGAGGCTGCCCTCCTCGGCACGATGGCGGACCAGCTCCTCGATGTCGATGCCCGAAGGATCATGGATCGCGCCCTCCCGCTCGGCGACCGCCACGACTACGGCTCCGGCCTCCTGGAGGAATCGGCAGGCGTGGAAGCCCACATTGCCCAGACCCTGAAGGACGACCCGCTTCCCCTCGAGCCCGGGTGTGAGCCCGAGCGCTTCCATGTCCTCGGCAACTCCGGTCGCTTCCCGGAGCCCGAAAAACACCCCCCGGCCCGTCGCCTCGACCCGCCCTCGGATGCCTCCCAGTGGGAGCGGCTTTCCGGTCACGCAGCCATGGACGTTCACCTGCCCGGGCGCCATCGCCATGTAGGTGTCCGCCATCCAGCCGATCTCACGCGCTCCTACGCCCATGTCGGGGCCGGGCACGTCGACGCCGGGCCCGATGAAATTCTTCTGGATGAGCTCGAAGGTGTAGCGGCGCATGATCCGCTCGAGTTCCCGGTCGGAATACTCCTCCTTCTCGACCCGGATTGCACCTTTGGCCCCGCCGAAGGGAATGTCGACCAGCGCACACTTGAAGGTCATGAGCGCGGCGAGGGCCGTGACCTCGTCCTCGGATGCTTTGCTCGAGAGGCGGATTCCACCCTTCACCGGAAGCTTGTGGACGGAGTGGGCTGCGCGCCACCCGTTGATGACCTTGATCGACCCGTCGTCCCGTTCGATGGGAAACGATACGTGGTAGACGGCGTTGCAGAGCTTGATCTGCTCGAGCAGGCCCCGGGGGTGACTCGCGAGATCTGCCGCACGGTCGATGTATCGATCGACCTGCTTGAAGAAGGGGATCGTCGAGGCCATCGAAGGGTCCGGGAAAGAGGTGGGTCGAGGGTTGCGTGGGCCTACCCGTCCACGGCCTGCATGGGATGCGACCTCACTTCTCCGACGCCCGCTCCACCGCCGCCTTGGCTCCTTCGAACCCGATCTTGGAGTGGGTACCGTCGCAGAAGGGCTTCCTCGTCGATCCGCCGCAGCGGCAAAGGGCAACGGTTTTGCCCTCTCGCACGGTGATCTCGTTCCCTTCATGGTCTTCGATCGATACCGGACCCACCAGCTTGTATGGCCCGTCCTTCATCACCGTGATCTCAACCTTCGTCATGTTTGGTCACTCCTTCTGGGTTCGGTCGTTCCGTCGTCGCGTCAGCCGGTTTCGAGCTTCGGCCCGTTCAACTCACCCTACGACTCACCATGCCCCGCGATGTCACCGCAGGCGATCGAGGGTCCGTCCTCGGCGTGCACCTGGACGAAGTGGGTTCCAGCGGGATCGAGGGCGTCCGCGTCGAGCGTCGTCGTGCTCGACCCATGTCCATCCTGGGATCCGGTGACCGGATTCAGCGGAGCGGCGACGCCTCCCCCTTCCGCGCAGCTTCCCTCGTGGATGTGAGCCGGGTACTCTCCTTCTCCCGGAAGCCCCATGACATCCAGTACGACGATGATCGCATCCGCCTCGTGCATCGCCATCGCCTCACCGTAAACTCCCGAGTCGTCCACCGGCTCGAGAGGGATCGTGGCGTGCTCCATGGCGGGATCGGGAGGTGCGGGGGCGGCAGCTCCGGGCTCCTCCGCCGGGTCCGCCGGAGGCATGTCCGGGGAGGGGTCCGGCTGAGTCTCACAAGCGGCGAGAACGGGAAGGAGTAAAGAGAGCGCGAAAGCGCGTCGATGGAACGGTGGCAGCTTCATCGGGCCTCCTGAATCGAGTACCACGGACTGGATGCCGGCTCGAGCGCTGGCGACCAGAAGAACTCATCGTTCAGCATATGGAAAAGCGGCCCGGGGAGCCAGCCATGCCCGGTTCCGGACGGGCCGGTCAGGCTCGTGGACTGGCTTGGATCCGTCGGTCGCCTACCGTAGATTCGTAGCCGATGGTTCGCCGTTCCCGATGCGGCGAGCACGACCCGGAACCCCCGGCTTCGCGCCGAGGAGGCAGTGATGAGCGTGTGGCCTCGCAGGAGCACTTTCGCCGTGGACGTGGGAGGGGTGAAGGTGGGCGGCGACCACCCCGTAGTGGTTCAGTCCATGACGAACACGGATACGGCGGCGGCGCAAGAGACCGTGACGCAGATTCGTGCGCTGGCGGAGGCCGGAAGCGAGCTCGTTCGGGTGACGGTAAACCATGACGAGGCCGCGAAGGCCGTGCCCGAGATCGTCGCCCGCCTTCGAGGGGAAGGGGTCACGGCGCCCGTGGTCGGTGACTTCCACTACAACGGACACCTTCTCCTCGACCGCTATCCGGACTGTGCCCGGGCGCTGGCGAAGTACCGGATCAATCCCGGGAACGTAGGCGCGAAGCGGCGAGATGAGAACTTCCAGAAGATCGTCGGGATCGCCGTGCGGAACGAGAAACCCGTGCGGATCGGAGTGAACTGGGGGTCCCTCGATCAGGCGCTCCTGACCGAGCGGATGGATCGGAATGCGGGCCTGGCGCGACCGAAGGGCGCCCAGGAGGTCCTACGGGACGCGATGGTGGAGAGTGCGATGCGTTCCGCAGAGCTCGCGGAGGAGACGGGGCTCGGAAGCGACCGGATCATACTGAGCGCGAAGGTATCCGAGGTTCCGGAGCTCATCGCCGTGTACCGGCAGCTCGCTCCCCTCTCCGAGTATCCGCTCCACCTGGGGCTGACCGAGGCGGGGATGGGGGCGAAGGGGATCGTGGCCACCACGGCCGGGCTTTCGGTTCTCCTGATCGAAGGCGTCGGGGACACGATCCGTGTCTCGCTCACCCCCCGGCCGGGAGGCGAGCGAACCGAAGAGGTTCGGATCGCCCAGCAGATCCTCCAGTCGCTCCAGATTCGGAGCTTCGAGCCCCAGGTCGTTTCCTGCCCCGGGTGCGGGCGAACGACGAGCACCTTCTTCCAGGAGATGGCGGAGGAGATCCAGGGCCACATCCGTGCGAAAATGCCGGTGTGGCGAGAGTCCTTTCCGGGAGTGGAGGAGCTCCAGGTCGCTGTCATGGGGTGCGTCGTGAACGGGCCGGGAGAATCGAAGCACGCGAACATCGGGATCTCGCTCCCCGGCACCTTCGAGGAGCCGAAGGCTCCGGTCTACGTGGACGGCGAGCATCATACCACGCTCAAGGGGGAGGGGCTGGTCGCGGAGTTCAAGGAGATGCTCGATTCGTACGTTGCCCGCCGATACGGCGCGGGGAGTGTCAGCGGTCCACCTCGCGAAGGTATTCCCACATCGCGCGGGTCTGCAGCTCGCTGACCCCCTGGTTCGGCATCGGAACCCGGAATTCCTGAAAGAGCGCCCGCGCATCCGGATCCATCCGGATCATCGAGTCGGGATTCATGACCATTCCGCGGAACCAGTCATATTCCCTTCGTACGGTCACCCCGAGCAGGTCGGGCCCCTGGACGTTCCCGCCTCCCAGGGTGTGACACGCAGCACACCCCCTGCGCCCGTACCACTCTTCCCCCGCCCTCGCCAACTCGTCGTCCAGAGGGGCGCCCGCCTCGGGAGCTCGGAGAAGTGCTCTGGCTTCCGGACTCTCTGGATCCCACGGCTCTCCGCCGGGCGTCCAGTCTTCTGCACCACAGCCCACGAAGAGGAGAAGCAGCGGCAGGAGCGGAATCCACGATGGACGGCGGGAGAGGCGGCGCGGCATCATGGGGGAGAAAGTAGTCTTTTCTGCCCGATCGGGAAGGGGGCCGGGCAGCCCGGCGCCGCGGCCATGTAGCGCCCGCACCTTCGGCCGATCGCGAATGCTACTACGATAATAGTTGACACTCCGTCCGTCGCCTCCTACCTTGAAGGTATCGTCCTTCCGACCGGAGGCGCCCACGTGCTCACCGCCTGGATGCTCTACTCGATGGGGGTCACCGCATTGGTGGCTCTCGGAGCGCTCGCTGCCGAGGGTGCTGCCCGTGCCCTCGGCCGACCCACGCGCTGGGGCTGGCTCGGAGCGATCCTCGTGTCCCCGTTCCTCATGGCGTTGCCGCTGATCTCGGCTCGGATGAGCTCCGGCACCCCGAGGGGCGGCGAAGCTGCGGGCGCCGCTGTCTCTTCGGGTGCCGGCGAAGGCGCGGTTTCCGGTGTGGGATGGGCTCTGCCCTCCGTGCAGGTGCCTGCGGAATCCTGGCTCATGGCTTTGGACCTGCCGCTCCTCCTGCTCTGGATCATCGCCACCGGCGCGTCGGTCGGAGCGCTCGGCCTCGCAGCCCGGAAGCTTCATGAGAGGCTCCAAGCATGCGAGGAGGCCCTCACGGACGGTCGGACGGTGCTGCTCTCGGAAAGGACCGGACCCGCCGTGGTGGGATTCGTTCGGACCCGGATCGTCCTTCCCCGGTGGGTGCTGGCGCTGGACGTATCCCTTCGCTCGCTCATCCTGGATCATGAGGAGGAACACCGCCGTGCGCGGGATCCCGGCTTTATCCTGCTCGCCTCCCTTCCCGTGCTCTTCCTGCCATGGAACCTCCCCCTCTGGTGGTGCTTCGACCGCTTCCGGGCCGCAGTGGAGATCGACTGCGACGACCGGGTGCTCCTGAAGCATCCGGAGGAGCGACATCGGTATGGAATTCTTCTGATCGAGCTCGGCCGCCGCGGGCGCCCGCTGCATCCTCCTGTCCCCGCATTCGCGCGCCGCAATGCCCTCTCAGCCACGAGGAGAATCGAAATGCTCGTACGCACCCCGCCGCCCAATCCCGCTCGTCGCGCCTTCCTCCTCACCGGAGTCAGTGTCCTCCTGCTCGTCGGAGCGTGCCTGGTGCCCGGCCCCGAGGAAGAGCGCACCGGAATCCTCGACGTCGACGGCCCCTCGCGGGCCGAGTTGGGGGCTGAGCCGCAGTTCACACCCTTCCACCAGGCACCGGAGGTTCGGAACCGCGGGGAAGTCGCAGAGGTCCTCGACCAGGAGTATCCCGCCCTCCTTCGCGCTGCTGGGATCGGCGGAACGGCCATAGTCCACTTCTTCCTCACCGAGAACGGGCAGGTGGGGAACGTGAAGCTCGCCGAGAGCTCCGGCCACGCGCCCCTCGATCAGGCCGCGCTGCGCGTGGCTACCACATTCGACTTCAGCCCGGCCCAGTACGAAGGACAGCCCACTCCCGTGTGGATCCAGATCCCGCTCACCTTCGTGGCGGAGGACGAAGTCGAAGGGCGTTGAGGACCGGGTAGGGCGTCTCCTTCAGCGTGTAGACGCGGTCGCCGAGCCGGACCGCTCGACGAGCTGCATGGGGGAGGAGGTGTGAGCCCAGATACCGGCCGTCCTCCCAGAGATGGAGATCCAGGATTCGGCGGTTCAGCTCCGAATCTCCTCCGAAATGGATCACGACGAGGGAATCCGTCAGGGAGAGGGCACAGGCCGAGCAGGAGGGGCGCTCCACCATCTGGAGTACACGCCCGCTCCCGCCTCCGCGCTCCACGAGCCGGGGAAAATCCAGGTGCTCCACGTACCCGCCCAGGAAGCCCGTGGAAGCGGCTCCTCGGAACGGAAACCAACCGTTCCCGAGCGCGAATGCGTAGACCCAGCGGTCCCCGCGGGCAGCTACCACGCCCTGTCGGCTGAGCGAGGTGAGCTCGGAGAATCCAGTCCATGGGACGTTCTGGCGGCGGACCGTACGTCCCTCGAGGTCCAGGATTCGAACGGGCTCCTCGCGCTCGGAGGTCGCCACGAAGGCGAGGAGGGTGTCGGAAAGCACCGCGAAAGAGCTCGAGTGGGGGAGGCCCGGAAGGGGGATCCGCTGCTCGACGTCTCCTTCCGGGCCGACCACGGTGACCCTTCGGTTGCCCTGGTCGTTCAGGAACGCTTGCCCCCGGGAGCCCACCTGCAGGTCGAGGACCTGGGCCAGCTCGTCGGGCCCGCTCCCGGGACTTCCGAACGACCAGCGGTGCGATCCGTCCCGGTCGAAGGAGTGCAGACGTACACTTCCCGCATCCCATACCAGGAGACCGCCATGCCACGCTCTCAGGATGTTCGGGTTGTGGAGGAGCGTGTCCGCGGCCCCGCCGAACGACCAGTCCATCTTCCACTCATCAGCCAGCCAGGTCCGCTCTCCGGGTGTGACGGGCTCGTCCCAGAGCGACGGCTCCCGAACGTCCCTGTCGTCGCAGCCGGCGATCGCGAGGGCGCCGACGATGGCCAGGAACGCCCGTAGGCACGTGGCGGTGCGGAGCGGCAGGAGCCCGCTTCGGAGTGCAGCGTCAGAGTGAAGCATCGAGCACCGCCTCGACATGATCCACCACCTGGACCGGGGTGAGCGGAGCCGTGCCTTCGCCGCTCGGCAGCGCGGCGCGGAGCCGCCCGGAGCGGTCGAAGACGAGGATCACGGGAGTCCTGCGGAATCCCATCGAGCGGAGGAGGCGGGTCGTGCGCGCTCTTCTCTCGGTGCGAAGAGGGAAGGGAAACGTTTCGCTCAACTCCGTAGGGTGGCGGGGCACCGAAAAGAATCCTGGTCTGCCCAGCACGACGCCGCGCACGTCGAAGCCACGAGAGTGCGCCCGCCGGTGGATCGACTGGAGGTGTGCCTGCGCATCGGCGCAGTCCTCGACCTGGAACACGAGCTCGATCATCCCCCGCTGACCGGAGTGGACGGTCGCGCGCGGGGACCCTTCGACGGCCGCAGCAGCGCTTCTGTCACCCGTCCAGGCCTCGATGAGCACGACTGTCCCAGCCAACACAAGTCCCGTGACCGCCGCAAGAATCCACTTTTTTTTCATCGGGCCCTCCTCGTACGCCACACAGGTGCGGGACCGGGCCGTCCGGCCCGGTCCCGCTCTTCCTCCTGCGAACGCTCAGATGTCATCCCAGTAGTCATACGTGGTCGTGCACGTCGTGAAGAAGAAGAACCCTGCGCAGGAGGTGTTTTCCTTACACAGGGTCGAACCCGATCCTCCGCACTCCGATGCCTCGAGGGGAGGAGGCTGGATTGCGAAGGAGCCGAGGGCCGCGAATAGGCCCAGAACGCCGGCGAAGAGGAAGGTGCGAAGTCGATGGGTTCTCATGGTTCACCTCCGGTACGGGCTGTGGAGTTCCGACCTCCGGAAGGTCGGTGCCGCGACCTCGATGCCGCGGCGCTCACCGATCGGGTCAGGGAACGTAGAGCCGCAACCGGATCGAACGGATGGCCGGATGGGACTTCCGGACGGTTGCGCGCCCATCCGCTTCTGGTAAGACTTTTGTCCCGACGCCGTGCGGGTCGACCAGGTGTCACGTCAGCCGCGGAGCCATCATGAGTGGAAGTGTCGAGGAACGGCTCACCCTTCGCGGAGCCGTCGTTATCTCCGCCCTGGTCGCATGGGCGGCGCCTTCTCCGGCGTTTGCCCAGTACGAGGCCGTGCCGCCCCCTTCCGCGTACGTCCTGGAGAACGTCACACTGATCCAGGGAGACGGAACGCAGGAAGAGGGGGTGGCCGTCGTGGTCCGACGGGGAGTCGTGGAAGCCTTCGGCCCCGAAATCACGGTCCCTCCGGACACCCGTGTGCTCGAGGGTGAATCACTCCACGTCTATCCCGGCCTCGTGGACGCCTTCGGTCGGGCTCCGCTGGAGATTCCGGGCCCGAACCGGGACGACGAGGTCCTGAGCTGGGATCCTCCCCGGGACGCGCAGGGATTCACGCCCCACCGGCAGGCGGCGCGGTTCCTCTCGGGGCATGGAGGGGATCTGGTAGAGGAGCGAAGGAGCGGCATCGTGGCGCAGGCGGTCTTCCCGAACCTCGGGTTGATGCCGGGACAGGGCTCCCTCCTCCTCCACCGGCAGGATGCGGATGCACCTCGCGACCTGGTGCTCCGCCCCTCGGTCGGTGCGGCGATCCAGCTTCAGGGAGCCTCCGGCGCGTACCCTTCCACGCTCTTCGGTGTGATGGCCTTCCTGCGGCAGGCATTTCTCGACGCCGACCACCATGGCCTCCGGCTCGCCGAGTCGCAGAACGGCACCTCGGAGGGTTCGCCTCCGGCTGCAGACGAAGACTATGAGGTGCTTCGCACCATCGCAGCGGGAGACCTGCCCGTCTACTTCCGGGCGGACGGTGCGGAGGACGTGCGTCGAGCCCTCGCGCTGTCGGACGAGTTGGGGTTCGAGGTCGTGATCGTGGGTGGAGGCGAGGCGTGGCGGGCTGCCGATGAGCTCCGTGACCGAGGTGTCACCGTCGTCGTGTCCGTCGACTTCCCCGAACCCCGCGACTGGGATCCGGACGAGGACGGGGATCGAGAGGAGCCGGACCCCTCGGCGGAGCGAGAGCGGGAACGGTTGGAGGGGATCTACCGAAACGCTGCCGTGCTGCGGGAGGCGGGGGTGGAGGTGGCCCTTACGAGTGACCGAGGGGCCGGGGACCTGAGGGCGGGGGCCCGCAAGGCGGTGGAGTACGGCCTCCCGGAGGAGGAGGCGCTCCGGGCGCTCACTTCCGTTCCGGCAGAGCTTGTCGGGGCTCCGGAGCTCGGAAGGATCTCGACCGGGGGTGGCGCGACGTTCATCGTCACGAACGGGCCTCTCCTCGACGAGGAGACGGAGATCGTCTACACCTTCGTCGCTGGATTTCCCGAGGAGGGGCCGGGAATCGAAGGGGCGGTGGACGAGGATCCGGTGGAGGGTCGCCGGGGAGTCGACGCGCGTGGCGGAGGGGATGAGCGATGAGTGGAAGGCGAGGCGCGCGGGTTCGACGGTGGAGGTCCGTGCTCACGGTGGCGACGTTGGCCCTCCTCGGTTGGGGTGGGGCCCTCGAGGCACAGGAGTGGCTCGTCCAGCTTCCGATCGACGAGGGAACACATCCGACCGGTGACCTCTTCATCGAGGACCTGGACGCGATATGGAGCGCGACGGGAGAGGTGCTGGAGGATGCCTCGATCCTGATCCGGGATGGGATCATCGAGGAAATCGGCTCGGGACTGAGCGCGCCCTCCGGTATGGAGGTGGTGGACGGTAGCGGGCTCACGGCCATACCGGGAATCGTGGACGAGCACTCCCACATCGCCACCGAAGGGGGGCTCAACGAGGGTACGTCGCCGGTCGTGCCCGAGGTCCGGGTGCTCGACGTGCTGGACCCGGAGTCGTTTGGGATCTACCGGGCGCTCACGGGCGGGGTCACGACGGCCCGCCTCATGCACGGGAGCTCGAACCCGATCGGGGGACAGAGCGCGGTAATCAAGACCCGGTGGGGGATGGAGGAGGGTCGGGATCTGCTCCTTCCGGGCGCGCCCCGTGCGGTGAAGTTCGCTCTCGGTGAGAACGTCACGCGAAAAAGGCGCCAGGACGAGCCCGACTGGACCTGGCGGTATCCTGCCTCGCGGCCTGGTGTGGAGGGCATTTACGTGCAGGCGTTCACCGCCGCCCAGGAATATCAGCGCGTTTGGGAGGAGTATCGTGCGGATCCCGGGGCCTTCCCGGTGCCCCCCCGTCGAGACCTCCGCCTCGAGGCGCTCGTCGACATCATGGAGGACCGGATCCATGTGCATGCCCACTCCTACCGGAGCGACGAAATCCTCTCGCTCATGCGAGTGGCGGAGCGGTTCGGCTTCCGGATCGAGGTCTTCACACACGTTCTCGAGGGGTACAAGGTGGCCTCGGAGCTCCGGGAGCACGGCGCGGCGGCTTCGACTTTCTCCGACTGGTGGCAGTTCAAGCTGGAAGCCTACGACGCGATCCCGCACAATCCCACGATCATGCACGAGCAGGGGGTGCTCACCGGAATCAACTCGGACATTCCGTGGCTCCAGACCTTCATGAATTGGGAGATGCAGAAGCCGGTGCGGTATGGGGGAGCGTCGAGGGAAGATGCGCTTCGGATGCTCACGCTCCATCCCGCGCAGATGATGCGGATCGATGAATGGGTCGGGAGCCTCGAGGTGGGCAAGCACGGAGATGTGGCGCTTCTCACAGGAGATCCATTCGACTCCTTTTCCCGTGTACAGGCGACGATCATCGACGGGATCGTCTACTACGACTTCGACGAGGAGGAGGCGACCCGCGGAGAGCCATTCCGACCTCTTGCGGAGCGGGTGGCGGCGCTCGAAGCCGGCCCGGAAGGGAGTGGGGAGGGCTCGTCGAGTGGCGCGCCCGGGTCTTTCTCAGGGGGCTCCGTGACTCCGGCTTCACCGCGCGCTCGCGCGGGAGAGGACGACGTGGAGGCGCCGACCGTCGCGCTCGTCGGAGGGACGGTCCACCCGGTCTCGGGCGCCCCGATCGAAGACGGGGCCGTCGTGCTCGCGGGAGGACGGGTCCAGGAGGTAGGCCCGAGAGATGCGGTGGAGGTGCCCGAAGGCGCCGACGTGGTGGACGTCACGGGACGGCACATCTACCCCGGGATGATCGATCCCTTCACCTACCTCGGCCTCTTCGAGATGGGCCAGATTCCGCAGGCCACGGACCGCGTGGAGACCGGGCTTTTGAACCCTCACCTCCGCGCGATTTCCGCATACCAGCCGCACGGCAGGGCGGTGAACGTCTCCCGTGCGGCTGGGATCACTTCCGTCCTGACGACCCAGAGCTACGGGGTCGTTTCCGGAAAGGGAGGTGTCGTGCAGCTACGCGGCGACACCTGGGAGCGTGCGGAGATTCTGGGAGAAGCCGCCCTCGTCGTGGACTTCCCCGCACCGGTGGTACCGCCCGACGAGGCCCGTGTCGTCGAGGGGGAGCCGGAGCCGGCCTTGGAAGGCGAATCGATGGAAAAGCTCGTCGAGCTCTTCGAGCGGGCTCGCCTCTACGCGAGGACCCCGTCCATCGAACAGGCGCCCGACGCCCCGTTCGAGCCCCAGGTATGGGGCGGTGACCGGGTGGCCCTCGAAGCGATGGTGCCGGTGATCGAGGGAGAGATCCCCGTCTTCTTCAGAGCGGGCTCCGAGTGGCAGCTTCGCACCCTCTTCCACTTCCTCGACCGGTTCCCCGAGGTCCGAGGGGTGGTCGTCGGAGGCTCCCAGGCGTTTCGGGTGGCGGACGGGCTGGCCCGCCGCGATCTCCCCGTGATCCTCACGGGAACCCGCACGCCGACCCCGGATCGTGACGACCCGGTCGCTGCGGCGATGCAAAACCCGTCGATTCTCCACGCGGCCGGGGTTCGGTTCGCTTTCGGCACGGACGACTCCGCGGATGTGCGGACCCTTCCGGACCACGCGGCGATCGCGGTGGCATACGGGCTCGAGCCCGAGGAGGGGCTTCGGGGGGTGACGCTGAGCGCGGCCGAGATCCTGGGGCTCGGCGCCGAAATGGGGAGCCTCGATCCCGGGAAGCGGGCGGACGTCATCGTGACGGACGGCAACCCTCTCCAGATTCTGACGCAGGTGGAGCGGATGTGGGTGGGCGGCCATGAGGTGGACCCACGGGACAACGCCCACGACCGACTCCACCTCCAGTTTCGCGACCGGCCTTGAAGGAAGAGCGTCCACGATGACCATTCGCGTCCGATTCGCACCCTCGCCCACCGGCTACCTCCACGTGGGGGGGGCGCGGACCGCCCTCTTCAACTGGCTCCTCGCCCGCAGGGAAGGGGGAGTGTTCGTCCTCCGGGTGGAGGATACGGACCGCGAGCGCTCGACCGGAGCGGCCACGGAGGCAATCCTCCAGGGAATGCGGTGGCTCGGTCTCGAGTGGGACGAGGGGCCCTACTTTCAGGCCGAGGGGGTGGAGCGCCACCGGGCGGACGCGGAGCGGTTGCTTCGCGAGGGCCGAGCCTTCCGGGACTTCACGACGCCCGAGGAGATCGCCCGGATCCGGGAGGAGGATCCTGCTGCGGCGCTCCGTCATCCCCGTCGGGCGGCGGAGGCGATGGGCCCGGACGAGTCGGAGGAGCGTGCGGCGATCGGTGAGCCTCACGCGATCCGCTTCCGGGTTCCGGAGGGCGAGACCGCGTGGGACGACGAGGTGCACGGGGAGCTTCGCTTTCGAAACCCCGAGATCGACGATCTCGTCATCCTCCGGACCGACGGCACCCCGACCTACAACCTCGCGGTGGTCTCGGACGATGCGGAGATGCGGATCAGCCACGTGATCCGGGGGGACGACCACATCTCCAACACCCCGAAGCAGATCCTCCTGCACGAAGCGCTCGGGAATCCCGTTCCCATCTATGCGCACGTTCCGATGATCCTGGGTCCGGACGGAAAGCGCCTGTCAAAGCGGCACGGGGCGACGGCCGTGGGCGAGTACGAAGGGGAGGGAATCCTGCCGTGGGCGATGGTCAACTTCCTCGCCCTCCTCGGGTGGTCGCCGGGAGGGGACCTGGAGGTGATGGACGTGAAGGAGATCGTCGAGCGGTTCTCCCTCGACCGGATCGGAAAGAAGAGCTCCGTGTTCGATTCGGAAAAGCTGGAGTGGCTGAACGGCCGACACATGGAGCGCGCAGCGGGGGAGCGGCTCGAGCCCCTCGTCGCGGCCTGGCTCACGGGCGAAGGGCTCCGGACGCCGGACGAGCTCGCGGCGGAACGGGGAAGGCTTCTCTCCCTCATCGATCTCCTCAAGTCCCGGGCACGAACGGTGGGGGATCTGGCCCGGAACGTGCACGTCTATATGGACGATCCGGCGGAGTACGAGGCCGGTGCCGTCCGGAAGCACTGGATGAAGGACCGGGAGGAGACCACGCGACGGCTCGAGCTCCTCCAGGAGCGTCTGGCCGATTCACCGTGGACGGAAGACGCGCTGGAAGAGCGACTCCGTGGGTTGGCCTCGGAGTTGGAGGTCGGAGCGGGGAAGCTCATCCATCCCCTCCGCCTCGCAGTGACCGGGCAGGGGGTGAGTCCGGGCATCTTTGAGGTCCTCGTCGTGCTCGGGAGGGAGCAGAGTCTTCGCCGGCTGAAGCGGGCGGCCGAGCTCCTCCGCTCGGGGGGGCCGGCTGCTTGACACCTTCTTCGCGCGAGCCTTAGTCTAACGGAACATTTGATCCCCGCCCGGCGCGACGACCTCATCGGACCCCGGCGGGACTCTCGGAGAATTGCGGATGCCTGGTGCGCTGACGGAAGTGGAGCGGAAGATCCTGGACTTCATGGTGCACTACCTCCGCGCGAACACGTTTCAGCCCTCGATTCGTGAGATCGGCGAAGAATTCGGGATCAAGAGCACGAAGACGGTCTCGGAGCACCTGAGAGCACTCGCGGACAAAGGGTATCTGGAGCGGGACCCGTCCCGGTCGAGGGGCGTCCGCATCCTGGGCGAGGATCTGAATGCCCAGACGATCTCGATCCCCTGTTACACCGAGGTGCCGAGAGAGCGGGATGGATTCCCGCTGAACCGCGCCGAATCCTACCTCTCCATGGACCGCCGCATGGCGGGCCCAAAGGGGTCGTACTTCGTCCGGGCGAAGGAGGAGGAGCTCGGAGGGCTCGGAATGTCGGAGGGCGACTTTCTCCTCGTCGAGCCGGCCGGCCGGGCGGACCTGGAGGAGGGGGACGTGATCGTCGCTCGGGTGGACGAGAGGCCCCGCTTCTTCCGGTACACGAGCAACGGGAGCTCCGTGCTTCTCCGATCGGGGCGCCGGGGAGAGGACGTGGTCGCGGTAGACGATCCGGAACGGGTCGACGTCCGGGGCCGCGTCACAGCCCTCTTCCGACGGATGGACGGGGGTGTCATGCCCATGAGCCCGACCGCGCACTGACGAACCCGCACCCTTCGGGCAAGGCGTCCTTCGAGGGTGCGCCCGCCGATCTGACTTCCACTCCGGAGCAGGCCGGGGACCGCGTCTGGATGGCCCGTGCCCTGGAGCTTGCGCACGCCGCTTCTACAGTCGGGGAGGTCCCGGTCGGAGCGGTCCTCGTCCGCGGAAGCCAACTCATCGCGGAAGGAAACAACCGTACGATCCGCGACGTCGACCCGACGGCGCACGCTGAAGTCGTCGCGATTCGACGCGGCGCGGTTCGCGTCGGAGACTGGCGGCTCGGGGGCACCACGCTGTACGTGACCCTCGAGCCGTGCGCGCAGTGCTGTGGTGCGGCGGTCCTCGCACGGGTGCCGCGGGTCGTCTACGGGGCCGCCGATCCAAAGGCGGGCATGGCAGGAAGCTTGGGAAACCTTCTGCAGGACCCGAGGCTGAACCACCGGTGCGAAGTCACCTCCGGCGTCCTGGCGGCGAGAGCGGGAGACCTGCTTCGGTCCTTTTTCCGGGCTCGACGCCGGTAAGCGACGAGGGGTGATCGGTGCCTGACATCATCGATCCGGGCTGGTTGAGCCTGGTCCCCCCGCTCGTGGCGATCCTGCTCGCCCTCTGGACGAGGGAGGTGGTCCTCTCCCTCTTCGCCGGCGTGTGGATGGGGGCTCTCTTTCTCGCCGGGTTCGACCCGCTCTCCGGCACCGCGGGTGCACTCGACTTCCTGATCGACGCGCTGACGGACCCGGACCACATGGCGATCGTCGCCTTCAGCCTCCTCCTCGGGGGGATGGTCGGAGTGATGTCGCGAAGCGGCGGGACGAAGGGCGTCGTGGATGTCCTGGAGCGGTTCGCGACGGATCGGACCCGCGGCCAGCTCCTCACGTGGTTTTCCGCCCTCCTCATCTTCTTCGACGACTACGCGAACACCTTGATTCGGGGCAACGCGCTCCGGCCGATGACGGACCGGCTCGACATCTCGCGCGAGAAGCTCGCCTACATCGTCGACTCGACGGCGGCGCCCCTCGCCGTGAGCGCCGTCGTGACCACCTGGATCGGCTTCGAGATCACACAGATCCGGGATGCGCTCGCGTCCCTCGCGGCCCAGACGGCGGATCCCGAGCTCGCCCAGCAGCTCCAGGTCGGGGCGGATAACGCGTTCACGATCTTCCTGCACTCGATTCCGTATCTCTTCTACCCGATCTTCGCGCTCGGCTTCGTTCTCATGGTCGTTCTGATGCGTCGTGACTTCGGTCCGATGTATCATGCCGAGCGGCGTGCCGCGTCGGGAGGCGGGCTCCTCCGCCCGGGGGCGATGCCCGCGGCGGACACGAGCCTCGAGGTACTCCAGGCGTCGGACGACCAGCCGCACCGCTGGTACAATGCGGGAGTCCCCGTGCTGGCCGTCGTCGTGGTGGCGCTCGCGTCGCTCTGGGGGACCGGCGCGGCGGGGCTCGCCCCGGAGGAGCGGACGATTCGCGCCGTGATCGGGCAAGCCGATCCGTTCGCCGCGCTGCTCTGGGCCTCCTTCACCGGCTGTGCCGTGGCGATCCTCATGGTTGTCGCGCAGAGGATCCTGACCGTCCAGGAGGCCCTCGAAGCATGGCTGGGCGGCCTGCAGTCGATGCTCCTCGCGGTGGTGATCCTAGCCCTCGCCTGGGGCCTCGGCGGCGTGACGCAGGACCTCGGAACCGGCCCGTTTCTCGCGTCTCTCCTCCAGGACACGCTCCCGCTGGCGGTCCTCCCCGGCCTCGTCTTCGTCGTCGCCGCGCTCACCGCCTTCTCGACCGGAACGTCCTGGGGGACGATGGCGATCCTCTTTCCGGTGGTCATCCCGCTTGCGGTGGCGATGGGGGCCGGCGTCGGTTCTGCTGGAGGTGAACACTACGGCATCCTCCTCGGCACGGTGAGCTCCGTCATGGCCGGCGCCGTCTTCGGGGACCATAGCTCACCGATTTCCGATACCACGGTGCTGAGTTCCATGGCATCGGCGTGCGATCTCGTCGATCACGTGCGCACCCAGCTTCCCTACGCGCTCGTGGTGGCCGGCGTCGCCCTCGTCGTCGGAGAGCTTCCGGCCGCTCTGGAGTGGCTCCATCCGATCTGGGCCCTCCTGATCGGGTTCGTGATCCTGTACGCGATCCTGAGGCTCTTCGGCCGGGATCCGGTCGCGGGCCTCGAGCTCGATGGAGGGGGCGAGCCGGCATCCAGGGCAGCATCCGGACGCGAAACGCAACGGATCGACTGACGGTTCGGCTCGTCCGTTGACACCCGCTCAGCGGTTCGTCTAGCTTTGGCCGGCCCTGGGCCCGGAATGCCCCGCATGCGGGGCATTCGGCACCCGTCCTCGGCCTCACCTTCAGCCTCGGGAGCGGCTATGGTCAGCGGTTCAGAACGCGTGACGATCCTGAACGAAGACGCCGTCCGGCGCACCCTCTCCAGAATGGCCCGGGAGATCGTGGAGGTGAACGAGGGCACCGAACGTCTCATCCTCCTCGGGATTCAGCGCCGCGGAAAGGAGCTCGCCGAGCGCATCCGAGAGGAGATCCAGAAGTCCGAAGGGGTGGCGGTGGCGCACGGCTCCCTCGACATCACCCTCTACAGGGACGACCTCGCCACCGTCGGGCCCCGTCCGGTCATTGGAGAATCCCGCCTGCCTCTCTCCGGGATCGACGAGCACGCCGTCGTCATCGTGGACGACGTTCTCTACACGGGGCGAACAGTCCGCGCGGCGATGAACGAGCTCATGGACTGGGGACGACCGTCCCGGATGCACCTGTGCGTTCTGGTGGATCGTGGCGGGAGGGAACTTCCGATCCAACCCGACGTCGTGGGCCGAAAGGTCCAGGTCCAAGAGCATCAGAGAGTCGACGTCCTGGTCCCCGAGCTGGACGGACGTCTCGCCGTCGAACTCGTCACCACCTCACCGGAGGCCGCGTGAGCCCAGCCGCTTCTTCCCTCGGCAAGGACCTCGTCGGTCTCGAGGACCTCGACGCCGGCCAGATCCGCTCGATTCTCGACACCGCCGAACCCTTCAAGGAGATCTCGGAGCGGAAGATCAAGAAGGTCCCGGTCCTCCGGGGCAAGACGATCGTGAACCTTTTCATGGAACCGTCGACACGCACACGGATCTCCTTCGAGTTCGCGGAGAAACGGCTCTCGGCGGATACGGTGAACATCGCCGCCTCGGGCTCCTCCGTACAGAAGGGGGAGACCCTCGTGGACACGGCCCGGAACCTGGAGGCGATGAAGATCGATATGGTCGTGATCCGGCACTGGGCCTCGGGGGCGGCCGGGTTCCTGGCGGACCGGATCCCTTCGAACGTGATCAACGCGGGAGACGGGTCCCACGAGCATCCGACGCAGGCGCTGCTAGACCTCCTCACGATTCGCGATCACACGGGCCGGATCGAAGGCCTCAAGGTCTGCATCGTCGGAGACATCCTGCATTCCCGAGTGGCACGCTCGAACATCTTCGGGCTTCTCAAGCTCGGGGCCGAGGTGGGGGTCTGCGGCCCTCGAACGCTCCTGCCGGCGGGGATCGGGGAGCTCGGGGTCACGGTCTTCCGGAGGGTGGAGGAGGCGATCGAGTGGGCCGACGTGTTGAACGTCCTCCGGCTCCAGCTCGAGCGGATGAAGGGAGGCTACGTGCCGACCCTCCGAGAGTACAATCGGGTCTACGGGATCAGCACGCGGCGGCTCGAAGCCGCCTCCGGGGAGACGCTGGTCCTCCATCCGGGACCGATGAACCGAGGCGTGGAGATCGATTCGGACGTGGCGGATGGTCCCCACTCCGTGATTCTGAAGCAGGTGACGAATGGGGTGGCTGTGCGCATGGCGATCCTCTACCTCCTGGCGGGGGGCGCTCCGGAACAAGCGGAAGCAGCGAAACAGGAGGGGGTGGGGTGATGGCTCGTGCGATGCTGATTCGGGGAGGGCGGGTGATCGATCCGTCCCATGACGTGGACGACGTCCTGGATGTTCTCGTGGTCGAGGGGAAGGTGGCCCGGGTGGGGCGCGGAATCGAAGCGCCCGAAGGGGCGGAGGTGGTGGAGGCAGGCGGCCTCGTGGTCGCCCCGGGGTTCATCGATGTCCATGTTCACCTCCGTGAGCCGGGGGGCGAGCACAAGGAGACGATCGCTTCGGGGGCTCGGGCGGCGGCGGCGGGAGGCTTCACCGCAGTCTGCGCGATGCCGAACACCGATCCGGTCATCGACTCCCCTGCGACGGTGGGATTCGTGCGGTCGGTCGGCCAGGAGGCCGAGGCAGCCCGCGTCTATCCCGTGGGCGCCCTCTCGGTCGGGCAGAAGGGGGAGCGATTGACCGAGATCGGAGAGCTCGTGGAGGCGGGCGCGGTCGGCGTCACCGACGACGGCAACCCCGTGATGAACTCGGGACTCATGCGCCTCGCGCTCGAGTACGCACATGCGTTCGACATCCCCGTGGCGGACCATTGCGAGGACCTCGGGCTCTCCGGCGGGGGAGTGATGAACGAGGGTCTGGTGGCATCCCGCCTGGGGCTCAAGGGGAAGCCGAACGCGTCGGAGGACGTGCACACGATCCGCGACCTCCTCCTGGCGGAGCTGACGGACGGGCGAATCCACCTCCAGCACGTGTCGACCTGGGCCGGGGTGGATGCGATCCGAAGGGCGAAATCCCGGGGGATCAGGGTGACGGCCGAAGCCACTCCGCACCACCTCCTGCTCACCGAGGAAGCCGTCGGCAACTATCGGACCGACGCGAAGATGAACCCTCCGCTCCGCACGGCTCGAGACCGGGATGCCGTGCGCGAAGGATTTCTGGACGGAACGCTCGACGTCCTCGCCACCGACCACGCGCCTCACCACTACGACGAAAAGGAACAGGCATTCGACGATGCCCCGTTCGGGATCGTGGGTCTGGAGACCGCGCTGGGTCTCGTCCACACGCACTTCGTCGTAAGCGGAGAGATGGATCTCCGCACGATGATCGAGCGAATGAGTACTGCGCCCGCGCGCGCGTTCAACCTCGCGGGAGGCTCGCTCGGGGAAGGGGTGGTCGCGGACGTGACGGTATTCGATCCGAACGAGGAGTGGGAGGTCGATCCTGGGTCCTTCCTCTCCCGGAGTCGGAACACCCCTTTCACGGGTGACCGGCTCGTGGGGCGGCCGTGGATGACGATCGTGGAGGGTCGGATCGTCTGGCAGCGGGAGAGCTGAGGGAAAAGAAAGGGAGGACCCGCCGAACCGTGACGGGTCCTCCCTCCAAGCCCTCGGTGAGGGAGCCTTAGAGGCTGTCTACGTGGCGCTGCAGCTGCGACTTGAGCCGGGCCACCTTGTTCGGGTGGAAGAGCCTCCGACGTGCGGCCCGGTCGAGGAGCGCTACCGCCGACCTCAGGTGAGCGGTGCCCGTCTCCGCGTCCTCCGCCTGCCGGACGCGCTTGACCGCGGTCCGGATACGGGATCTCGCGGTGCGGTTGTCTTCGCGCCACTTCCGACTCAACTGCATGCGCTTCTTCGCGCTCTTGATGTTCGGCATTCGACTCCTCGATCTCCCTCACGGGTGTGCGTGCAAGCAGAAAAAGCTACCCCCTCGCGGTGATGAGATCAAGTGATACCGGGAGCCGCGCCTCCAGGACGCGGAAGCTCGCCGTCGGCCCTGTTCCCCTCCCGTCGCCCAGGCTTACCTTTGAGGCGCCTTCGGCTGAGTTGCGGCGGCACCGTGCCGTCGCCCGCTCCGAGCTACAGCGCCCGCGCACCTTCGATTCGCACCGGAATGCAATTCGCTCTCCTCATCCCGATCCTCATCTTCTCGGTCGTCCTCCACGAGGTCGCCCACGCCTGGGTCGCGAGACGGGAAGGGGACGACACGGCGGACCGACTCGGGCGAATCACGCTGAACCCCTTCCCCCATCTGGATCTGATGGGGTCGGTGATCGTGCCGACGGTCCTCTACCTCCTTCCCACGAGCTTCCTCTTCGGATGGGCGAAGCCGGTTCCGGTGGACCCGCGGAACTACAGGGACCCGAAGTGGAGCGACGTGCGGGTGTCCCTCGCGGGGATCGCGATCAACCTCCTCCTCGCCGCGCTCCTCACCGTCGCAGGGGCTCTTCTCGCACGGTACGGAACCGGCGCCTGGGTCGACGTGGCGGGAGAGGCGATCATGCTCGGGATCTTCCTGAACCTGATCCTGGCGATCTTCAACCTCATCCCCGTTCCGCCTCTCGACGGCGGCCATGTCGCCTACCACTTCCTCCCGCACGGTTTCCGGGACCGGTACCGTGCGTTCGGGAAGTACGGCATCATCGCGATCTTCGGTTTCCTCTTCCTCGTGCCGGGCGGGATCCGGATCCTCCTCTATCCGGTGGAAGTGCTCCTTTTCGCATCGATGGCATTCATCCAGGTATGGATGTGAACGAAGTTGCACGCCCTCTCGGGGCTGAGGGCACCTTCGTGGTCGAGCTCGACCGGTTCCAGGGTCCACTGGACCTCCTCCTGCATCTGATTCGCCAGCAGGAGCTCGATATCTTCGATATTCCGATCGCGCGCATCACCGATCAGTTCCTGGTCGCGATGCGGGGGATGCCGGTGCACGACCTGGACGGCGCCGGGGAGTTTCTCGAGATGGCGGCCACGTTGGTGCGGATCAAGGCCCAGATGCTCCTTCCCCGCCCGGAGGAGGAGGAAGAGGACGATCCGAGGGCAGAGCTCGTCCGGCGGCTCCTCGAGTACGAGCAGATCCGGGAGATCTCGTCCCGGCTCGAGCGCTCCGAGGCGGAGCGGGCGCGGCGGTTTCCACGGGGGTACGTCCCACCCCGCCCCCCGCCCCCCATCGAGGAGACGCCGCTCGAGACGATGTGGGACGAGGTGTACGCCGTCGCGCTGCTCGTGTCGGTTCCCGAACAGAGGGAGCGGGGGCATTCGGTGACCCGTCGGGGGATCGCGATCGAGGAGAAGATCGAGCTCATCCTCGATACTCTCCGGGGAGAGGGCCGGGTGGAGTTCTCGGAGCTCGTGAAGCCGTGGAAGGAGAGGCTTCACGGAGTCATGACGCTTCTTGCGGGGCTCGAGCTCGCCCGCAGGCACCTCCTCACCCTCCGTCAGATCCAGCCCTTCCACGAACTCTGGCTCTACCCGCGCGAGAACGCAAAGGAAGATGACGCGGGCGTCGTGGGGGAGCACAACGAAGGCGCAGATGCGTCCGGGGAAGTGGAAACGAACACGGAGAAGGAGGTAGACGGGTGAAGCCGGAGCAGATCGTGGAGGCGGTGCTCTTCGCAAGCGACGCTCCTCTCAGGGCGGAAGAGATCGCCCGTGCGGACGAGTCCCTGGATGAGGACATCGTCGAACGCGCGCTCCAGGGGCTCCAGGCCCTCTACCAGGAGGATGAGCGAGCCTTCGAGATCGCGGAAGTCGCAGAGGGCTTCCAGCTTCTCACCCGCCCCGAGTTCGCTCCCTATCTGGAGCGGTTCGACACGGTTCCCAGGCCGTCGCGCCTCTCCGGGCCGGCGCTCGAAACGCTCGCGATCATCGCCTACCGCCAGCCGATCGGTCGGGTGGAGATCGAGTACATCCGAGGCGTCAGCTCATCGGGCGTGATCCGGACGCTCCAGGACCGCGCTCTCGTGGAGGTCGTCGGAAGGGCCGAGGGGCTCGGCCGGCCGCTCCTCTACGGAACGACGACCCGGTTTCTCGAGCACTTCGGGTTCCGGTCGCTCGAGGACCTGCCCCGGACGGAGGAGCTTCCGGTCGTGCTCCGCGACCGGAGAGCGCTCACGGAGGACCAGGCGACCCCGGTCGACCCGGACCAGGAAGAGTTGGGCCTGAACCTCGGTACCGGCTCATGAGGCTTCAGAAGTATCTCTCGCGGGCGGGGGTCGCGTCCCGGAGGGAGGCCGAGGGATGGATCGAAGCCGGGCGAGTGCGGGTCAACGGGGAAGTGGTGCGGGTCCAGGGGGTTCGGGTACGGCCGGGCCAGGACCGGGTCGAGGTGGACGGTCGAGAGGTCACCCTTTCCCGTCCCCGCTGGCTCCTCCTCCACAAACCCGCCGGGTACGTGACCACACGGAAGGACCCGCGCGGAAGGAGGACCGTCTATGACCTCCTTCCGCCTGAAGATCGGGGCCTCGTGTATGTGGGGCGGCTCGACCGGGGGACGGAGGGCCTCCTCCTGTTCACGAATGAGGGGGAGGTGATCCATCGCCTCCTGCACCCCTCCTCGGAAGTGGAGCGGGAGTATCGGGTCGTCGTCTCCGGGGTCCCACCGGCCTCGACGCTCGATCTTCTCGAGCGGGGAGTCGAGCTCGAGGATGGACCAGCGCGGGCGGAGAAGGTGCGGATCCTCGAACGAGGGAAGGGGAGGGCGCAGATCAGTCTCGTCCTGAGAGAGGGGCGGAAGCGGGAGGTTCGCCGGCTCATCGAGGCTGTGGGGCACCGGGTGGAGCGGCTGGAGCGGGTGCGATTCGGTCCCCTCCGGATCGGTGACCTTCCACCGGGGAAGTGGCGGGAGCTCCGATCCGACGAGGTGGAAGCGCTTCGGAAGGCAGCGCGAACAGATTGACGTCGCGCGCAGACATCGCGGAGAAGGGGTAGAGGGATGGAGCTCGAGGGAAGAACGGTTCTCATTCTGGGAGGTGCGGGGCTCGTGGGGCTCGCAGTGGCGAGGCGCGCCCTCGATTTCGGCCCCGACCGTCTCGTGGTCGGCGAACGGATCAAGCGGTGAAGCTCAGCGGGCTTCGTCCGTGGTCCTTCACCACCCTTCCTCCCCGAGGAGGGGAACGAAGCGGCAGCCGACGAGTGTCTCGGAGTCGAAGTCCTCCCCTTGTCGAGTCACCCGGATGAGGTCCTGTGAGACGAGCGTGCCCACCGGGATCAGGAGGCGGCCTCCATCGGATGCGATCTGTCGAAGGAGCGATCTCGGCACGTCCGGCGCCGCCGCGGTCACGATGATGCCGTCGAAGGGAGCTTCTTCCGGCCAGCCCCGACTCCCGTCTCCCACCCGGATCTCGACGTTCTCGATCCCGAGGGTGTCCAGCGCCCGCCGGGCCGCTTCCGCGAGGGAAGCGATCCGCTCGATCGAGCGGACTTCGCGGGCGAGGAGAGCGAGGACGGCTGCCTGATACCCGCTTCCCGTTCCGATTTCGAGGATCCGGTCCTCGGGGCCGACCTGGAGGGCCTCGGTCATTGCGGCGACCATGTACGGCTGGGAAAGGGTCTGATCCTGGCCGATCGGGACCGCGCGGTCCTCGTATGCCTCGGGGTGGAGGGACGGGGGGAGAAATGCCTCCCGGGGAACGCGGGCCATCACCTCCAGGACGCGCGGGTCGGAGATCCCACGCCGGCGGAGCTGTCGCTCCACCATCGCGGCACGCTTCGCTCGGGTCTCCGGGGGATCCAGGGCGACGCCATTGCCGTCCTCTCCTGCTCGCCTTCCTTTTCTCACAAGAGGTTTCCACCTGCCGGGGGAAGTTGCTCGGACCTGCCTGGTGCATACACGGTCGTCGTCCTCCGGGTTCGGGATCCGCGGGCGGCCACAGGTGTACCCGCCACCGAGACTGCCCCCCTTCGAATTCGTCACATTCGACAGCGCTTCATTTGGGAAAAGGGAGAGTTATGCTGACGCAGGACAAGCTCGTCGACCTCTATCGAAATCTTCGTGAGGAGAAGGTCCTCAGCATCTACATCGATGGTCGAGCCTCGGAGTTTTCCGAGAGGGACCTCTGGAAGAAGCGACTGGAGCGAGGCCTGGCAGAGGCCAGGAAGGACCTGGAGCAGCGGGCGAACGGCGAAGTGCAGCCCTTCGCCCGAACGCTCGCACGGGTTCAGGAGAAGCTGGGAGAGCACGATGCCTTCCTTCCCAACCGGGGATGGGTCAGCTTTGCCACGCCGGATAAGCTCTGGTATGCCGAGCCGGTCCGGGTTCCGATGCCCGATCTGGTCCGGTGGGAGTCCGGGATCCGAGTCGCGCCGTACGTTCGTGCCCTGAAGCAGGGACGGCCGGTGATTACCGTGCTCGTCGACAGCCGTCGCGGCCGTGTCTTCCAGTATCAGAACGGGGAGATCGCGGAGCCGGTGAACGTGGTCGTCGATGACATCTCCGGTGATCTCTCCGACGTGAACGTCTCCAAGCGGGCCACCAGCCGGTCCGGGGTGCGCGGCAAGACCGCGACGGATGCGGCCCAGAAGGTGCTGGAGGTCGAGGCCGGCCGCCTGCGGAAGCATCTCGCGGGGATCGTCCAGGAGCTGGCCGGGACGGCCGGCTTCTGTGTCATGGGCGGGAACCCGGAGGCCGCCCACGCCCTGAGGGACCAGCTGCCGTCAAACCTCCAGGAGCGTACGCTCGTCGAGACGGGCCTCCACCTCGAGATGTCGGCCTCCGAAGTGCAGTCCATCTCGGAAGATGCCGCCTCACGTCTGACGCAGTCCCGTCAGGAATCCCTCCTCGAGGAGGTGATCAACCTGACCCATTCCGGAGGGAAGGGAGCTCTGGGGGCGGAGGAGGTGGAGCGGGCGCTCCGTGAGGGGCGCGTGGAGACGTTCCTCCTGAGCCGGGGCTTCATCCGCGGAAACCCCGACTACGCCGATCACCTCGTCGGTGCGGCCTTCGAACAGCATGCGGAAGTCGAGGAGCTGTCCTTCGACGGGGCCGAACGGTTGGACACCGAAGGGGAGGGCGTCGCGGCTCGGCTCCGGTTCGTGAACCCCCCGGCGTAGGGGCACTGGCCCCGTCGCCGATGGGGAGCCAGTATTCCTGGCACCCCGGGCCCATAGCTCAGCTGGTCAGAGCAGCGGACTCATAATCCGACGGTCCCAGGTTCAAGTCCTGGTGGGCCCACTTGACCGACCCGGTGTGCGCGGCTCGACCGCGTTCATCGACGGCGCCCGCGCCCGACGATGGTGTCGATGGCCTCGAGCGCATCGGTCGCCTCGGAGAGCCGGATGACCTCCCCCTCCAGCTTGTCGCAGCGGGCTTCGATCCGGGCCCGCTCGTCCCGTTCTGCCCGAAGTCGCGCTTCGAGCTCGGTGATCTCCGCCGACCGGAGCTCGACGAGGTCGCGCATCTCCTCGACCTCCTGAAGAGCGGCCTCCTTTTCGGCGTCTTGTCGCTCGAGCGCGGATTCGGCTTCCGCAAGCACGGTGGCCTGCTCGTGGTCGAGGCGGCGCCGCTCGGCGAGTTCGGCGAGGACGAGATCGCGCTCGGCCGCCAGCGCCTCGGCTTCCGCTACGGCGGCGTCCGCGACTTCCGCACGTTCCTCGGCGAGGGCTTCGACTCCGGCGCGGCTCCGTCGCTCGCGCTCCAGCTCGCTCTCGGCCTCCGCGAGCGCCGTGCGGGCCTCCTCGAGTTGGCCGGCGATATCCGTCCGCTCCCGGACCGCTGTCTCCATGCGGGCCCTCAGTTCCTCGACCGCCTCCCGAACCGCTGCCGCCGTGCGTGTGGGCTCGTTCCCCGTGGAAGGGGGACGGGAGGCCAGAGCGAGGCGCTCCCGGAGGGCGGCCAGGCGATCCCGCCCGTCGGAGGCAGGAGCTGGGGAAGCAGCAGCTGTGGAGGCAGCAACTGGATCCGGGGCCTGCGTGGCCGCCTTCTGGAGACTCGGGTCCGGCCGTTTTGGGGGCGCCTCGGGCTCTTCCGTCTCCGCCGCGAAAAGCGAAGCCTCGGCTACCTCTTCGACCGCCTCCTCTCCGGTTTCACGAACCTCCTCCCCAGCTTCGCGAACCTCTTCTTCGGTGTCCACGGAATCCGAGGTGAGCTGCGTCAGCACCCGTCCGATCTGGGTTTTCGGCTTTCGGGCCGGCACGCTGTCGTTAAAGCGGTTTCTCATGCACTCCTCTCCTTCGCGTCCCCGTCGGGGGCACGCATGATTTCTGTGACCAACGAACGGATGTCGTGGGCTCCGCGGCACCTCGGAGCGAAGACGGAGATGGGAAGTCCCTCGCTGGTGGCCTGTGCGAACTGGGTGCACTGGCGCACCACGGTTCGCGAGAGGAACTCCGAATAATGGGTTTCGAGGGCGTGCTTCGCCTCTCGTGCGATGCGCGTCGTCGGGTTGAATTGATTGAGGAGGATGACGATTCGTTCAAGCGTATGGTCGAGATCCTCTTCGAGCTCTCCCACGGTTTCGAAGAGGAGCTTGAGGCCATGGAAAGAAAGAAAGTCCGGAAGGACGGGCACGATGAGGTCGTCGGTGGCGATCAGCGCGTTCAGGTTCAGGAGACCGAAGGACGGCGGAGCGTCCATTACGGCAAAGTCATATCGGTCCGACACCGATTCCAGCGCCTTCTTCAATCGGTACTCTCTGCCGGCCAGCGGCATCAAGGCCAGGTCGACCGTGCTCATCCCCAGGTTGGCGGGGATGAGGTCGAAGTTGGTGAGCGGAGTGTCTACGAGCACGTCATCGATCGCGACGCGGTCGATCAGCACATCGTAGATGGTGCGCTCGTGCTCCTCGCCCTTGAAGCCGAGGTGCTGCGTCGCATGCCCCTGCGAGTCGAGGTCGATGAGCAGGACCCTGTGACCGAGCTCCGCCAGATGAAACGCGTACCCGACCGAAAGGCTCGTCTTCCCCGTCCCTCCCTTGAAGTTCAGGAAGAGCTGGTGGCGCATCGGGCTTCGGGGTGGCCGCCGGTTCAACGCCTTGCGGTAGGCGGAGAGGTGAAGGGGGTCGTATTCCTCTGGGCCACCGTCCAGCCGCTTCAGCTCCGGACGGTCGTCTGCCTTGGCGAGCTCCCGGTCGGAGATCCCCAGAAGCCTGGCGAACTGTCTTCTCCGGTAACGGATCTCCACGAAATCTCTCTGCGAATGCGAACGGTTCCGGTGAATCGGTACGTCGGTCAGCTTCCCGCGTCCCGGGGTTCCTGCCCTGAAGTCGCGAACGTCCGCTCTCGGTCGTCTGCCGGTACGTTCGTAGGCGACGCGTGGCGCAGGACCTCGCGGACGACCCTGCGCACCTGGGGGTCGCGATCAGCTCGGAGCGGGTCGAGCAGCGAATGCAGCTCCAGTCCGCGGGAGGTCGCCGCAGCGAGCACGGCTCGGCGGCGCACTCGTGGATCCACGTCGGCAAACCCCAGGCGCAGTTGCGCCCCGAGCCGGGTGGGGTCGTCCCGGAGGAGTCGGGCCATCCGTTCAAGGGCCGCCGCACGCGCGGTGGGATCCCGCGATTGGAGCTCCCCTGCGGCGTTACCCTCACTGGGTGTCTCCTCCCGATCTACTACGTCTGCGCCCTCCGGCGCAATCGCGGCGCTCTCCGTTGCCTCGTCCACGACGGGCTCCCCCTCTTCCGCCTCCTCGGCGCCCGGAGAGGGCGAGCCGAAGAGGTCCGGGTCCTGATCGTGCTCGTCCGGGGCAGCTCCGGGCTCGGACTCGGCGGGATCCTCCAAACCGGAAGCTTCGACTTCGAGCTCCGACTGCTCCCCCGGCGCTCCCTTCGGCTCGGCGGGCTCCGCATCGGGGAGCGTCTCGCCATCGTCAATTCCATCCGACTCTGCTTCGGGTTCTCCGGCCTGTGCCGCGGTTTCAGTCTCTGCCGTCGCCTCTGCCGCGGTATCGGTCTCTGTTGTGGCTTCTGCTGCCTGCACCTGCCGGGAAGCCCCAGGCCGTGTCTCCCGTGCATCGGGAGCCTCTCCGCTCGGAGGTACATCTTCCTCTTCGCGAGAAGGTGCGTCCGGGTCCAGCCCGGCCCGGATCATTCGTTCCCGGAGCTCGGCTTCGTGCCGCTCGCTCGCGGCGTTTCGCCTTTCCAGGTCGAGGATGTCCTGGCGAAGCTCGGCCATGAACTCCGCGAGATCGACCGCTTCCGGGCCGTCCGTCTGCACGAGTCGCTGCCAGGCGGCAACCCGCGTCAGGAGAACCTCTCGTGTGAGAAGGAGTTGATCCATTCTAGCGCGGACGCGCGCAAGCGTCTGCTCGCTGGAGAGGGACCTCTCGCGTAGAGCGAGGACCTCTCGTCGGAGTCGGACCAGCTCTGCTGTATCATCACGGGCACCGGATTCGAAGAGGTGGCCATCGAGTTCCGCTCGAAGCACCTCGGAGCGGTCCAACCGTTCGTGCAGTGACACGATCTCTTCCCGTGCCTCGGCGAGCTCCTGGTGAAGGAGGCCGTGTCGGCGGGCGTGAGCCGCCTCCCTCGCCGTGGCGACCGCGAGCGAAGCTCGACTTCGGTCGGCATCGGCGCGCGCCTCGTCCAGCGCCGAGCGAAGGTGCTCCAGGCGACATTCGAGGAGGAGGATGCGCTCCTCATGATCCGACGGAGGGTTCCGACTCGTGGATTCCCTGTTGCGCTCTACCACTGGAACACGTTCTCCCGTCTCGCTCATGTGCACCACCCGTCGAATCGTGTCGGGACCACCAGGCGACGTGGGACGGGGCTCCACCGAGGGCCCCGCCGACCTGGCGCACGAACCATAGACTCGGCGGTCCCAGCGGGCAAGGATGGATGGGAGGAGACGCAGGCGGTCGCGCACCGTCTTCCCGAGGGCGTGTGCAAATGCGGGGGGATCGTGTTCTCTTGTGGGTCGGCGTCTCGCTTGACGGCGCGAACCTCCACGTCCGAAACTTGAAAGACTCCGTGCTGGCGGTTTGCCCCGGCGGGCGACGATCACGCGTTCATCATCGAGGGGACTGAATCCGGTGACCGGGAAGGCAAGCAGGAACGGATGGGCAAGCGCACGCCGGGCCAGGAGGCTCCGGTGACGCCATGGGTCAAACGACTTCTCCTGGCGAACGTCGGCGTCTTTATCGGGATGATGATGCTGCCTCGTCCGCAGCTCGAGGCGTTCCTGAGCGCGACGGTCCTCGTGCCGGCTCAGGTGCTCGTCCGGCCGTGGACGATCGTGACGTACATGTTCCTCCACGCCGGGCTCTGGCACCTCCTTTTCAACATGATCGCGCTCTTCTTTTTCGGGCCGCGGCTCGAAGCGAGGCTCGGTAGCCGGCACTTTCTCTACCTCTACCTGCTGAGCGGATTCATGGGGGCGGCGCTCTCCGTCTTCACCCCGTACGCGCGCATCGTCGGTGCGTCCGGTGCCGTCTTCGGGGTACTCCTGGGGTTCGCCCTGTACTGGCCGCACGAGCGGATCTACATCTGGGCGATCTTGCCGGTGGAGGCGCGCTGGCTCGTGATCTTCCTCACCGCTCTCTCCCTCTACGGCGGGATCACGGGTGCACAGGGCGGGATCGCCCACTTCGCCCATCTGGGTGGGTTCCTCGGTGGCTGGATCTTCCTGAAGTGGCGGGACCGGAACACCGGCGCAGCTCGATTCAAGCGCCAGGTCGAGCAGGCCAGGGCGGGGGCCGGGAGTTTGGGGAGCAGGGAGGTGGAGCGATGGCGACACGTGCCGCTGGATCAACTCCATCCCCTGAACCGCGAGGAGTTCGAGAGGATCCTCGAGAAGGTGGGTGCGCGGGGCGCGAGCTCGCTCACACCGGATGAACGGGGGTTCATGAACCGTTTCGTGCGGCGGAACGAGGAGAGGTAATCCACCACGAAGGAGGGCGCCGATGCCCGGTCCTGTGAATCCGTCCGGCTGGGCCTCGTTGAGGCCGTTCGGCCTGGGGGAGGTGAAGCCCCACCACCTGGGGGAGATGGCCCAGGTGGCATGGAAGAACCGCGACGAGTTGGCGTTCGCCTGGAGGATTCTGAACGACGGGGTCTGCGACGGCTGTGCCCTCGGAACGACCGGCCTCCGCGACCACACGATGGAGGGGATCCACCTCTGCACCGTCCGCCTGAACCTCCTCCGTCTGAACACGATGGGTGCCCTCGATCCCGCTCTCCTCGAGGATGCGGAGGCGCTCCTCGCCCGGGACGAGTCGGAGCTTCTCGAGCTGGGCCGGCTTCCCTATCCGATGCTCCGGGAGCGCGGTGATCGCGGCTTTCGGCGGGTGTCGTGGGACGAGGCGCTGGACCTCGCATCCGGGCGCATCCGCGCAACGGACCCCGATCGGATCTCGTTCTACCTCACCTCCCGCGGAATCACGAACGAGGTCTATTACGTCGCGCAAAAGGTCGCCCGGTTCCTGGGGACGAACCACGTCGACAACTCGGCGCGGATCTGTCACGCACCGAGCACTATTGCGCTCAAACGCTCCCTCGGCGTCGCGGCCTCGACGTGCTCGTATCGCGACTGGTTCGGGACGGACCTCCTGATCTTCCTCGGCTCCGACGCACCGAACAACCAACCCGTCTCCACCAAGTACATGTACTACGCGAAGCAGGAGGGGACGCAGATCGTCATGGTGAACCCGTATCGGGAGCCGGGGCTCGATCGCTACTGGGTCCCCTCGGTCCCCGAGAGTGCTCTGTTCGGGACCAAGCTCACGGACCACTACTACCAGATTCACCAGGGGGGGGACGTCTCCTTCCTGAACGGCGTCCTGAAGCACCTGCTGGCGGAGGACCGGGTAGACGAGGAATTCGTCGCGGCGCACACCACCGGCTTCGACGAGGTGAGGAGGAGTGTGGAGGGTGAGGCCTGGGAGGACCTCGAGCGGGGATCGGGAGTCGACCGGGAGAGGATGGCGGACTTCGCCCGGCTCCTGGCGGAGGCCGAATCCGCGGTGTTCGTGTGGAGCATGGGCCTCACGCAGCACCGGTTCGGCGTGGACAACGTGCAGGCCGTGATCAATGTGGCGCTCGCCCGGGGGTTCGTCGGGCGGGAAAAATGTGGGCTCATGCCGATCCGGGGGCACTCCGGGGTACAGGGCGGCGCGGAGATGGGCGCGGTGCCGTGGACCCTCCCGGGAGGGCTCCCGCTCGACGAGGAGAACCGGCGGCGCTTCTCCGACCTGTGGGGCTTCGACGTTCCGGGAGGACGCGGCCTCTCCGCCGTCGAGAGCATGGACGCCGCGCACCGGGGCGACATCGACGTCCTCTGGGCCGTCGGCGGCAACCACCTGAAGACGCTTCCGGATCCGGACTACTGCCGGGAAGCCCTCGAGCGGGTGCCCCTGCGCGTCCATCACGACATCATCCTCACGCACCAGATGCTCGTCGAAGCGGAGGAGGCGGTGCTCCTGCTCCCGGCCACGACGCGTTACGAGCAGCCGGGTGGGGGCACGGAGACGACGACGGAGCGGAGGGTCTACTTCAGCCCGGAGATTCCCGGCCGGAGGATCGGGGAGGCCCGCTCGGAGTGGGAGGTCTTCCAGGAGCTCGCCGCCCGGGTGAGGCCCGAGGAAGCGGATCGGATCCGCTTCGCGGATGCGGCGGCGATCCGGGCGGAGATCGCTCGCGCGAACCCCGTCTACGAAGGCATTCAGGAGCTCAGGAAGAAGGGAGACACCTTTCAGTGGGGTGGCCCCCGCCTCTGCGAGGGAGCCCAATTCACCACGGAGGACGGGCGTGCAAGCTTGTACCCCGCGACTCCTCCCCATCTCCGGATCCCGGAGGGGTGGTTCCATGCGACGACGCGGCGGGGAAAGCAGTTCAATTCGATCGTGCAGAGTGCGCGGGACCCCCTGAACGCGGCACTTCGGGAGGACGTCCTCATCGCGCAGGGAGACGCGGAGCGGCTCGGGCTGGAGGACGGCGACCCCCTCCTCCTCCGCTCCGAGTTCGGTGAGATGCGGGGGCGCTGCAAGGTGGCGGACATCCGGGAGCGCAACCTCCAGGTCCACTGGCCCGAGGGGAACGTCCTGATTCCGCGGGCGGTGACCGAGCCCGGTTCCGGGATTCCCGAGTACTCTGCGCTGGTCGAAGTCCTTCCGGTCGCGGGGTCACGGACGAAGTCCCCCGCCGAGCTGCCCGGAGGAGCCTGATGCTCGTACCCCGGCGCGAGACCCGCCGAGTTCGCGTGTGGAGGGTTAGGGCGGACGAGGAGGTCTGGGAAGAGGACTGGGTCGCCGCGGAGGAGCCTCTCGAGATCCGGGTCACCTACTTCCCGGAGCCCGGACGACCTCCGGAGACCCGGAGCGTCTCCGTCACGATGCGGACTCCGGGCGACGACTTCGAACTGGCCGCGGGGTTCCTCTTCACCGAGGGACTGGTCGCGAAGCGTGGGGAGATCCGGAAGGTGACGTACTGTTCGGGGGACGAGCCCCAGGAGTACAACCTTGTGGAGGTGCGCCTCACTCCCCGAGCCGCCTTCGATCCTTCGCGCCTCCAGCGGAACTTCTACATGACGTCGAGCTGCGGAGTCTGTGGTAAGGCTTCACTCGATGCGATCGAGGTGCAGGGGTGCACGGGTTTCGAGCCCGGTGGGATCCATGTTGCCGGCGCTCTCCTTACCGATGTCCCCGACCGCCTTCGGGAATCGCAACCGGTCTTCTCCCGGACGGGAGGGATCCACGCGGCGGCCCTCTTCCGCCCCGACGGGACGTTGGAGGAGATCCGGGAGGACGTAGGGCGCCACAACGCGGTGGACAAGCTGGTGGGGCACGCTTTCCTCCAGGGAGGGACGCCCCTCTCGGAGCGGTTCATGGCGGTGAGCGGCCGCGCATCCTTTGAGCTCCTCCAGAAGGCCCTCGTAGCGAGGATCCCGATGGTCGTAGCCGTTGGAGCGCCCTCGAGCCTCGCAGTCGACCTGGCGCGGCGCTTCGGCATGACCCTCGTGGGATTCGTGGGAGAGGACGGCTACAACGTCTATGCGGGAGAGGAGAGGGTCGGCCCCGCGTGAGCGCTCCCCTCGACCGTGCTCTTCTGGGGGCCGTGCTCGTGGGCGGCCGGAGTCGGCGGTACGGGGCGCCGAAGGAGCAGGCCCGCGTGGGGGGGCGAAGCATGCTCGAGCGCTCCGTGAGCGTGCTCGTTCGCGCCGGGGCCGGTCCCGTCGTCATCGTAGGGGATCGAACGTCCCAGGCGGCCTCCTCGGCTACGGATCCCGCCCCCAGAATCTCCGACCGTCCGTCCGGGCGCGGTCCCGCGGGCGGGCTTCGCGGTGCGCTCCTCGAAGCGGCTCGACTTGGAGCGCCTGGAGTGCTGCTGACCGGGTGCGATCTACCGCTCCTCACCCCCGAGGTGCTCCGCCTCGTCGCGGAGGAATTCCTCCGCGACGAAGGACGCGCGGTCGTGCCGGAAAGTCCAGGTCCGCTCGGGTTCGAGCCGCTTGCTGCAGCGTATCCCGTCTCCCTCCTTCCCGTCGTGGAGGCAAAGCTCAAGGGAGGCAGGACGCCTTCGCTTCGATCGATCTTCGACGGGTCAGCGGCCGCGAAAGTGCCGCTGGAGCGGATCGAGGAGGCCGGTGACCCCGAGCGCCTTTTCCTCAACGTGAACAGGCCGGAGGACCGGCGGCGGGCCGAAGCCCTCCTCGAAACATCGGTGTCGGGCTTTCCACCCATCGTCTCCGTCGTGGGGTGGAAGGATTCCGGGAAGACGACCGTCGTCGTCGCGCTCGTCGCGGAACTCGTCCGGCGCGGTCGTAGGGTGATGACCGTGAAGCACGGCCACCGCTTCGAGTTGGACCACCTCGGCACCGATTCCTGGCGTCACCGGCACGAGGGCGGCGCGGCCCGTGTGGTGCTGGCCGGCCCCGACGACATGGCGGTGGTGGGGGGCTGGAGTCCGGAGGGGGAGCCCGGGTTGGAGAAGCTCGTTCACCGCTACCTCCCCGATGCGGATCTCGTGGTGGCCGAGGGGTTCAAGGGCACCGGTGGGCCGCGGATCGAGGTGCATCGCGAGGGTGGACCGGGACCGCTCCTCGTCGACCCCCGCGATCCGGCCGCCTCCCGCACCCTCGCTCTCGTCACCGACCGCACCGAGCTGTCTCTTTCCATTCCGGTCATCCACCCGGACGATCCCACCCTCGCATCGCGACTGGCCGACCGTGTGGAAGAGACCTTCGGGGCGGATAGCGGGCTCACTCCTCCCGGGGTGGTTTCCTGAGCTTCTTCTTCCTGGAGCGGCGGCGCTTGGACTCCAGACGTTTCCGCTTCTCCTTCTTCGGCACCCGGGTCGGAATGCGGCGCGCCTTCCGCTCATTCCGCTTCTCGAGCTTCCGGCGGAGACGGCGGAGAGCGGTCTTCCGGTTCCGGTGCTGGCTCGGCGAGTCCCGCGCGACCGCCTGAACGCCCGTGGGGAGATGGGTGAGACGTACGCCGCTCTCCGTCCGGTTCTGGTGCTGCCCGCCCGGACCGCCTGCGCGGAAGGTCTCCACCCTGCAGCGGGCGAGAAGCTTTTCGTCGGAAACGCTGGACACGGGCGACCGGGTCCTTCAGCGAGGGGCGAACGAGGAAGGATTCCCGGGGCGGACCTTACGGAGCGCCATGGTGTCCCTCGTTCAGGTATGTTGTTTGCTCATACGTCGCTTGCTCATAGGAACCTGTCGAACGTCCGGGCCTCCCGAAAGGCCTATCCTGCGTGATCCGCTTCCCCTGTGGCATGACGGAACTCGATCCAGTAGACTTTCGGCGAAGCTCTTGCAGTCAGGGTGGAAGGGCGGTCGATCCTCCAACATACGTGCTCTACCACTGAGGCCCGAACCGGGGAGAGAGGAAAAAAAGGCTGATGGTCCGACGCAAGGAGTGGGGACCCGGCGCACAAGCGCTTCTGGTCATGGCGTGCGCGGTGGTGGTGGTTGCCGGCCTTCGGCTGGGTGCGCCGATCCTGCTTCCGTTTTCGCTCGCCCTCTTCCTCGCGATCCTGTCGCTCCCGATCATGACGTCCCTCCGGGAGCACAAGATCCCGGTTCCTCTGGCGATCCTCGCCACGCTATTGGTCAACGTCGCCGTAATCGGGTTCATCGGCCTGATCGGGGCCCATTCGCTCGCCGACTTCCAGGACAATCTTCCCCGCTATGCCGCCCGTTTCAGCGCCCTCACCGAAGGGTGGTTGACCTTCCTGGAGGAGCGGGGTGTGCCGGTTGGAGAGTACGTCTCCACGGAAATCGTGAGTCCGGGGGCGATCGTGGACTTCGTCGGGGGAATGTTGGGACGGGTCGCCACGGTCCTCACGACCGCCTTCCTCGTGGGCCTCATCATGGTGTTCATCCTGGCCGAAGCCGCGATCTTTCCCGAGAAGTTCCGGGCGATCTTCGGGCAGGAGAAGGGGGAGGTCAGTCGGATAGCGACGGTCACCAGCGAGGTGCAGGAATACCTCGTGATCAAGACGCTGGTGAGCCTCGCGACGGGGGTTTCCATCGGGATGTGGGCCTGGTTCATGCAACTCGACTTCCCGGTCCTCCTCGGGCTCATCGGCTTCGTACTGAATTACGTCCCGACGATCGGTTCGATCATCGCCGCCGTACCGGCGGTGATCCTCTCGCTGATCCAGTTCGGGAGCTTCGGTACGGCGGCGATCGTCGCCACTGGTTACCTCGCGATCAACATCGTCTTCGGGAACCTCGTGGAGCCGCACCTCCTGGGCCGGCGTCTCGGGCTCTCGACTCTCGTCGTCATCCTCTCCCTCATGTTCTGGGCGTGGGTGTGGGGACCGGTGGGCGCCCTTCTCGCGGTACCTCTGACGATGGTCGTGAAAATCATGCTCGAGCACACGCAGGATCTCCGGTGGATGGCGATCCTCCTGGACAAGGAGGCGCCGACGGCGCCGCTGCCCCGGCCGTTCGGTCGTGACTACGAGCCTCCCGCGGTGGATCCGCCACCGCGGGAATCCCCGCCGCGGAAGCCGGTCGAGGCCGAAAAGGGATAGTGGTTGGTCCTGAATCAGGAAACCGGAGGTATACGATGAGCGAATCCACGCACGGCCCGTTCGACGAGCTCCCGGGCTCCGCCCGGCTGTGGGTCTTCGGCGCGGACCGGCCCCTCACACCGGCCGAGGAAGAGCGGATCCTCTCGGAAGTGGACGCCTTCCTGGACGGGTGGAAAGCCCACGGCCAGCCCCTCTCAGCGGCGCGGTCGTGGCGCTACCGCCGCTTCCTGCTCGTGGCCGCGGACGAGCGGGTCACGCCTCCATCGGGGTGCTCGATCGACGCGTTGGTCCGCACTCTCAAGGGATTGGAGGGCGAACTCGGGGTGACGCTCGTCGACGGGGGAGCCGTCTGGTTTCGGGATGGAGAGCGGGTCCGAAGCGCGAGCCGTGCGGACTTCTCCTCGCTCGCCGAGCGAGGAGAAGTCGGACTCGAGACCACCGTCTTCGATGGGAGTGTCACCCGTCTCGGCGAACTCCGGGAAGGTGCTTGGGAGGCTCCGGCCGGAGACCGGTGGCATGCCCGGGCCTTCTTCCGGGACGCCCCCTCACCGTCCGACGTCTGAAGCCGCGCTTACCTCGGGCTCGTCACGTCCCGGCCGGAGCTCCCACGTTCAGCGGGACGGGCCGGTAGTCGGCCGGCGCGTCGAACAGGTCGGCTGAGAGCGCGGACCGATCGAATTCCGTGATCTCCTGCACGATCCGGAGCACGGTGCCCTGAGCGGGCGTCTCCTCCTCGGGTTCCTCTTCTTCCTCCTCGTCACCTCCGCCGCGGCCGAACATGCCGCCCAGGCGCCCGCGCACGGCGTCACGAGCTGCTCCGGCCGCAGCCCCGCGGGCCTGCTCCCCGGCACCCTCACGGAGGTCGTCGGAGAGGCTCCGCTCCGCTTCGGCAAGCACCGCTTCGCGGTCGAAGGAAAGGCCCGGTGGGACGAGCACGAAGTGCGTCGTGCTCTTCATCGCGAGACCGTCCAGCGCTTCGATCGCCTCCCGGTTCTCCTCCATCGCGAGCTCGATCCGGGGGTCGAGGGCGAACGCCTGCTCGAGCGATGCCATCGACTGCATGGTCGAGGTTTCGGCCAGGCTTTCGCCGAGTGCCTGCCAGAGCTCGGTGGCCGCTTCGAGCTCGGCGCTCGTGCCGGGGGCCGTCCAGAGGTCCGAGAGCACGACGAAGCTGCCCTCGAGCGGCGCGTCGTCCTCCTGCTCGACCAGGGTTTCGATCTCGAGGGTCAGGAGGACGCGTTCCACGTCGAGGCCCTGGAGCGTGCTCCGCTCTCCCGTGCGGTCGGTGGAGATTCGGACGTTCATCTCGATGCCTTCCTCTTCCATCTCCTCACGCGCGGCCTCGAGCTCGGCCCGGATCTCCTCGAGCGTCATTTCCAGCTCTTCCATCGCTTCGCTCGTGGCGGCGTCCGCGCCCGCGAAGACCCCGGCGAGATCCCCCAGATCCGCGAGGATGTACTCCCGGGTCTCGTGATTCACGCTCAGGAAGCGGCCCACTTCGAGGTCCAGGATCGTGCTCTGACTTCCGGTGTCCGTCCGCATCCTGTTCCCGAAGATGTAGATGGTCTCGGGGTCCCCCGACTGGGTGCTGGAGAGGCCCGGGATGCCCTGGAGCGCCCGACCGAGGGCTCCTCCGAGCTCCATGCTCGTCTGGGAGGTGTAGCGCAGGGATTGCTGCGCTTCGAGTCCTTCCGCCGAGGGGCCGCCGAAGGCGAGGGCGCCGACCAGGGCGATAGCGGAGAGGGGGCCCCCGTAGGCAGCGGCAAAGGGGCGGCGGGAGCCGCGCTCGCACGTATCGGTCATCGAAGGTTTCCGGTCGGAGGTGGGTGCGTCTGTGCTCGTCCGGAACGGTTAGGTCGTCATCCCGCCGGAGTCAAGCCTTTTCGACATCACCGGAAGAGCTCGTGAGCGAGGAACCGGGTGGCCTCCTCCTCGGCCCAGAAGGAGGCCGCCGCGGGATGCTCCCCCTCCACGAACCCGACGTGCCCGCCGACCGGGGTGAACCCGGGGATCAGGGATGGATTTCCCTCCACTTCCTGGCGCGGGAGACCATCGGGGAGGAAGGGGTCGTCCCTCGACTGGAGGAGGAGCGTGGGAACACGGATCCCGGGCAGGAACGCGAGGGAGCTGCAGCGGCGATAGTAGTCCAGCGCGTGCTCGAAGCCGTGGATTCGGGCGGTGTGCGCCTCGTCGTATGCCCGGATCGTTCGCGCGGCCAGCACCTCTTCGAGGTCCACGAGGGATTCCAGGAGGGCGGCCTTGGAGGCGGCCTTTCTCCGGAGCTGGCGAAGGAAGTAGTAGGTGTAGACCTTCCCCATCGCACCGAACTCGAGCGCCCGGGAGCCCTCCACCAGGTCGAACGGAACCGAGATGCTCGCGGCGGCGGCCACCTCCGACGGGACACCGGCCTCCCGCTCGCCCAGGTACTTGAGGAGGATGTTCCCGCCGAGGGAGAACCCCACGAGCCCCAATGGGCGGCCGGGAAAGCGCTCGAGGAGATGCTCGACGACGAACGCGAGATCGTCGGTCTCCCCGGAGTGGTACGCCCGTGCGGTCCGGTTCATCTCACCGCCGCACGAGCGGAAGTTGAGCCCGACCGGTCGGATGCCTCGCCGGTGGAGCCCCGCCAGGGCCACACGGGCGTAGGAGCGGTCCGAGGAGCCCTCGAGCCCGTGGAGGACGAGCGCGGTGGGAGCGTCCGGAGCCGGCTCCGGACCCACGTCCAGGAGGAGGAAGTCTCCGTCGGGCGTGTCGAGCCGCTCCCGCCGGAGTCCAGGGTCCGGAGCCGGCCGAAGGAAGCGTCCCACGACGGTCTGGAGGTGGGCGCCCGGAAGCCACCAGGCCGGCTGGAAGGGGCGGACTCGGAACGAGGAGGACGTGGGGGGTGGTGAGGGGAGCTCCACTGGTCTCGCGGTTTCGGGGCGGCGTAGGTTCGTTGGATGGTATCGTGCTACGCCCGGAAACGGGAAGAGGTCCGGCGCCTCGCGACCCCGGATGAGTAGGCCCGGAGGAAGGCCGCCGCTCCCGCCCACGCTCGTCCTGGGGGCGGCTGTGGTCGCCTTCTCCTGGGCCGGGCCCCTCGTGCGCCTCACCGACGCGCCGGCGCTCGCCGTGGCGGCGTGGCGGCTTCTCTTCTCGGTGGCGTTCATCGCGCTCGTGCTGGCCGTTCGCTGCTTCGCCCGAACGGGCAGGGCCGGGTCTGAGGCTCCCCCAGGAGGCGGCCGCCTCACGCGCGCGGAATGGCTGCTCGCCTGCGTGGCCGGGTGTCTCCTCGCCGCCCACTTCTGGGTGTGGATCGCCTCGCTCCGGTTCACCACCGTGTCCAGCTCCGTGATCCTGGTCTCCACCCAACCCCTCTTCGTGGGGATTCTCTCCCTCGTTTTCCTGGGGGAGCGGCCCGCGCCTCGTGAATGGTTGGGGATCGGCATCGCGGTCGTAGGGGCAGGGGTGATCGGGTGGGGAGACGTGCGGCTCGGTGGTACGGCCCTGCTGGGCGACGGGATGGCGCTCGCCGCCGCCGTGCTCGCGGCCGGGTACTTCGTCGTCGGTCGATCCCTCCGGGAGAAGCTCGACCTCTGGAGCTACGTGGCGGTCGTCTATGGAGTGGCGGCTCTCGTGCTCTCCGCCGGAGTCGTGATCACGCCGGGCGTCCCGATGGTCGCCTACGACCTCCCCGACTGGCTCGTATTCGTCGCTCTCGCGGCAGGCCCGATGATGATCGGCCACACCGGGATCAACTACGCGCTCCGGTACTTGCGCGCCTACCTCGCGAACCTCGCCGTTCTGGGGGAGCCGGTCGGCGCGATCCTGATCGCCTGGCTTCTGCCTGCAATCGCGGAGCCTCCCTCATGGCAGGTGCTGGCCGGAGGGCTCCTCATCCTGACGGGGGTGGGCACGGCACTCTCTCGCCGAGGGTAGGCAGGAAGCCGGGCACCACTCGCGCTGCGCGCGCTTCGTCGGGCGGCAGTTGACGGGGGAGGCGTTCACGAGCACCGTTCTTGCGCACCTCGGAGGGCGAAGGAACCCTCCAGCACCCCGGGGCCGGAGGGCCCCCGAATCGAAATGACATTCGAACAGATCGCTCCGCTTCTCCTCGGCCTGGGGCTCATGGCCTCCTGCGCTCCAGAACCTCCTCCCGATCTTTCGGAGGACGGGATCTCACGCGCCCTCGCCACCCACCGCGAGGCGACGCTCACCGATGTACGCTACCAGATCGAGCTCCGCGTGCCGGAACGCCGGAGCGAGGCCCTCACGGGGCGGGTCGTCGTCCGCTTCCACTGGGACGATTCACGCGGTCTGCCCGTCGTGCTCGATCTCCAGGAACCGGAGGAGCGGGTGCGTGCGCTCAGGGTCAACGGGGTCGAGGCGGAGTGGAGTGCGGAGAACAACCACATCGTTCTCACGCCGGACCAGCTCCAAGCGGATGAAGAAAATGAAGTGGAGATCGAGGTCCTCGCCGGGGACGGCTCCCTGAACCGGCAAGAGGAGTTTCTCTACACCCTCTTCGTTCCCGACCGGGCGCACCACGCGCTCCCCCTCTTCGATCAGCCGGGGCTGAAAGCCCGCTTCAGCCTGATGCTCGAGGTGCCGACCGAATGGGCCGCGGTCGCGAACGGCCCGCTCCGGGAGGAGTATGCCTCCGAGGGTGGAGGCCGGATCCTTCGCTTCGAGGAAACGGAGCCGATCTCAACGTACCTCTTCGCATTCGCGGCGGGGCACTTCGAGCTCGTCACGCGGGAGGTCGGGGGCCGTACGATGACCCTCTATCACCGGGAGACCGACTCGGACCGCGTGAAGCGGAACCTGGATGCGATCTTCGAGCTGCATCAGACGGCGGTCGACTGGATGGAGGAGTACACGGGAGCGAGCTACCCCTTCGCGAAGCTCGACTTCGTTGCGGTGCCGGACTTTCAGTACGGGGGGATGGAGCACCCCGGAAAGATCCTCTATCGTGCAGCGAACCTCTTCCTCGAGGAGTCCGCGACCCACGTCCAGGAGCTCGGCCGGGCGAGCCTCATCGCCCACGAGACGGCGCACATGTGGTTCGGGAACCTCGTCACCCATCCCTGGTTCGACGACGTCTGGATGAAGGAGGTCTTCGCGAACTTCATGGCGGCCCGCATCGTCCATCCCTCCTTCCCCGACGTGGACCACGATCTTCGGTTCGTCCTCTCCCACCACCCTCGGGCGTACGCGGTGGACCGGAGCCTCGGCGCGCACCCGATCCGGCAGGAGCTCGGAAACCTGATCGAGGCGGGGACACTCTATGGCCCGATCGTCTACCAGAAGGCGCCGGTGGTGATGCGGCAGCTCGAAGCCCTGGTGGGTGAAGAAGCCTTCCGCGAGGGCCTCCGCCTCTACCTCGACCGGTACGCATACGGGAACGCGAGCTGGACCGACCTCGTGGAGATCTTCGACCCGCTCCACCCGGTGGACCTCGAGGAGTGGAGCCGCGTCTGGGTGCTCGAGGGAGGCCGGCCGGACGTGTCGGTGGCGTGGGAGGAGACGGCAGTGGGGGAGGAGGGCGATGCGCGGATCCGTGCCCTGCGGCTCCGGCAGACCGATCCTGCGAATCGGGGCCGAGCGTGGCCGCAGCGTCTGGAGCCCGTGGTGGGAGCGGCAGGCGGCCTCGTCCACCTCGAAGTGGATGTCCTGCAGGAGGAAGCTGTCGTATCGGCCGCGGAGGGGCTTCCGGTCCCCGACTTCGTCCTCCCGGATGCCTCCGGGATTGGGTACGCAGGGTTCCGTCTCGACCGCCGGAGTCGGGAATACCTCCTGGAGCATCTTCCCGGTGTGCCCGAAGCCCGGATTCGCGCTGCGGGGCACCTCGCGCTGTGGGACGAGTTTCTCGAAGGAAGGGTCGCGGCGGAGGAGCTCCTCTTCCTCCTCATAGCGTCGCTCGAGGACGAGGAGGACCTGATCGTGGATGAGGTTCTCTCCCACCTCCGCACGCTGTGGTGGCTCTTTCTCGACGAGGGAGAGCGGGAGGCCCGTGCGGATGACCTCGAGCGGCGGCTCTGGGACCTCGTCGAGGAGGCGGACGAGACGGCGAGGAAGGCGCAGTACTTCCGGGCGCTCCGGAGCGTCTTTGTGACGGAGGAGACGGGCGCCCGCTTCGCGGGTCTGCTTGCCGGGGAGGGGAGAATCCGGGGGTTTCCGCTGACGGAATCCGAGCGGACGGACCTCGCCTTCGCCCTCGCGATCCGGGAGGTGGACGGGTGGGAGGCGATCCTCGACGAGGAGGAGGGCCGGATCCAGAACCCCGACCGCGTGGAGCGCTTCCGGTATCTCCGTCCCTCCGTGAGCGACGATCCCGCCGTCCGAGAGGCCTTCTTCGAGCTTTTGCGCGAGCGGGAGAGCCGGAGCCGGGAGGGTTGGGTCTCGACCGGACTCGCGCATCTCAACCACCCGCTCCGGCGGGAGCATGCGCAACGCTTCGTCCGACCGGCGCTCGAGATGATGGAGGAGATCCAGCGGACCGGGGACATCTTCTTCCCGCAGCAGTGGATCGGCGCCGTGTTGAGTGGCCATGCGAGCCCGGAGGTCGCGGAAGAGGTGCTGGCGTTTCTCGCGGAGGAGCCGCGGCTTCCGGAGAGGCTCGAGCAGAAGGTGCTTCAGGCCTCGGATCTTCTCTTCCGCGCGAGCGGCGCGGAGCCTTCGACGACCGGGTCCGGGGAAGGGGCCGGGCGATGACGAGGGCGAGGGCGGGGAGGGCAGGGGTTCTCTGGATCGTCGTCGGCTTCCTGCTTCCTGTAGGCGGCTGCGATCGAGCGGCGGGGCCGGAGTCGATCCCGTGGGACCCGCCGAGGCTCGCGGCTCCGGACGGCCTTCTGGAGGAGGATCGGCTTCAGGAGGTGGTCGATCTCCAGGTCGCGCGGGACGGGGACGCGCTCCGGGCGCTTCTCTCGGACCCGTCCGGCGCGGTGCGTGCGCGGGCCGCATTCGCCCTCGCCTCGGTTCAGGATCCGGCGGCGCTCACCGAACTCGCCGCTCTCAGCGGGGACCCCGATCCTGACGTGCGGAAGGCTGCGGCCTTCGCGATCGGGCGACTGGACGGTGCGGACCTTCCACGCGAGGAGCTCTCCCTCCCGCTCCTCGAGGCGCTCGCCGGCGAGGATGATCCCTCCGTCCGCCTCGGGATCGTGGAAGCCCTCGGCCTCGCGGGCGATGCGACCGCGCTCTCTGCTCTGGTGGAGGGGGTCCCTGCGTCGGACCGAGCGATGGAGGCCGCTCGCACTCTGGCTGTGAGTCGCCTGGGCATCCACGAGCTGGAGCACCCGGAGCTTCCCCGGTTCCTCGCCGAGCGGCTGCGTCACGACGATCCCGCGGTCCGAAAGAATGCCGCGTACTACTTCGGGCGGGCCGCGATCCCCGATCCGTGGGCGCCCGTCGCGGACGACGTCCGAGAGGCGCTCGACGGCTATGCGATGGACGACCCGGCCGCGATGCACCTGCTCGTCGGGCTCTGGCAGCTCCAGGAGCCGGCGGACCGGGGCCGGGCGGCGTGGTGGCTGGAGGAGGCACGGGATTGGCGGATCCGCGTCAATGCCGCCCGCACCTTCGACGCCTCCGCCTGGCTCGAGGACGAGCGGGCCCGGGATGCCGTTTTCCGCGCCCTCGACGACCCTTCGATCCAGGTGGCGCTCGCCGCGGCCGAGGCGCTCGCTTCCCCCTTTTCTCTGCCGCCCGATGTTCTCGAGCGGGCCCGGGAGTGGATCGAGCGCAATCCGGACCGCTGGCCCGTCGCCGCACCCTTTCTGGACGCCCTGGTCCTGGCGGGAGAACAGGCGTTCGTGCTGAGGTGGGGCGAGGAGGTGAGTCAGGCGCACCCACTCGCCCGAGTCCCGGTCCTGAGAGCGCTCGCCATGGCGCAGGGGGAGGATGCGGACCGGTTCCTCTTCGAGGCCGCGCGCTCCGAGGACCCCATTGTCCGAGGGCAGGCCGTGGCCGTGCTCCGGGGCCGGTGGAGAGGGGCACGGGACATGGACGAGCTCGAGCTCTACTACGGCACCTTCGCGGACGCTGTCCGGAGTGGAGAGCCCTATGCGCTCATGGAGGGAGCGGAGGCGCTGAAGCACCCGAGCTTTCACGCGTTCGGGTCCCTCGACGTCATGGAGGAGGCCTACCGGGAGCACCGGCCCCGCGGAGTCTCCCCCCGCGCGCTCGGTGAGCTCCTCGTGGGTCTCGGCGAGTCGGGGGATCCTGACCGGGCCGGAGTGCTCGAGGAGGCGTGGGAGGACGAGAATCCGGTGATCCGGGCGCACGCCGCGCTCGGCCTCCAGATGCTGATCGGTCAGGACCTCCCCCTCACCACGCCGGAAGAGGCGATCCCGATCCGTCCCGTGGAGTGGGCCTCCCTCCAGGAATGGGGCTCCCGACCCCGCCTCGTGCTCGAGACGGACCGGGGTCGGGTCGTGCTCCGGCTCGCCGCCGAGGAGGCCCCTCAGACCGTGAGCGGGCTCCTCCACCTCGCCGAGCAGGGGCGCTTCGACGGCACGCGATTCCATCGCGTCGTCCCCAATTTCGTGGCCCAGGGAGGGGACGTGGGGGAGGGGGACGGTCTGGGCGGTCCCGGCTTCCGGGTCCGGACGGAGCTCACCCGCATCCCCTTCGTGCGCGGCACCGTCGGGATGGCGAGCTCGGGCAGGGACACCGAGGGCTCGCAGTTCTACCTTGCCCACTCGGCCCAACCGCACCTCGAGGCGGGCTACGCAGCGGTGGGATGGGTGGAGGAGGGCATGGAGGTGGTGGATCAGCTCCGGGAGGGTGACCGAATCCGGGAGGCGAGGCCGGAGCGGGCCGGAGGGGGGTGATCCGGTTCTCGGTGGGCCTCCGTTACATGGTGGGGGCCGCCTTCTTCTTTTCGGTGATGAGCCTCTTCGTGAAGGGAGCCGGACAGCGGCTTCCCACGATGGAGGTGGTTCTTGCCCGATCCGTCATCACCCTCGTCATCACCCTGGCCGTCCTCCGGGCTCGTGGTGTGTCCCCATGGGGGAGGGAGCGGAAGCTCCTCCTCGGGCGAGGTGCGCTCGGGTTCGTCGCGCTTTCCTGCTTCTACTTCGGCGTGATCCACCTGCCGCTGGCGGACGCCACGGTGATCCAGTACACGAACCCCGTCTTCACCGCGCTCCTGGCGGCGCTCCTGATATCGGAGCGGATCGGACGGGTGGAGGTGGGGCTCGTCGTGGCCTCCCTCGGGGGCGTCGTGCTCATGGCCCGGCCCACCTTCCTCTTCGGGGGGGAGGGGGGTCTGGATCCCCTTGCGGTCACGGTCGCCCTCGCCGGCGCCGTCTTCAGCGCCGCCGCCTACGTTTCCGTTCGGCGGCTCGCACGGACGGAGGACCCGTGGGTGATCGTCTTCTACTTCGCCCTCGTGAGCACGATCGCCTCCGCACCGATGGCTGCCCCGGTCTACATCCATCCCGTGGGATGGGAGTGGGGCCTCCTCCTCGGCGTCGGCGTTTCGACCCAGCTCGGTCAGGTCTTTCTCACCCAGGGGCTCCGGAGGGAGCGGGCGGGGCGCGCGATGGCCGTGGGCTACCTCCAGATCGTCTTCGCCGCGCTCTGGGGCCTTCTCTTCTTCTTCGAAGTCCCCGATCGCTGGACCGTGGCGGGGGCCCTCGTGATCGTGCTCTGCACGTACCTGATCGCCCGGATCCGGGCCCCGGGCTCGGACGCAGGAGCCGGCGGAGGGGAGGGGGCCGTGGAGCCGGAGATCGGTCGGGCGAGTCCGGGTCGGGGGGGCTAAGTATCGACGGCATCGACGCTTGCGTGCGCGTGCGCATTCCAGCCGAGTTGAACGGAAGGCGGGCTCCAGGGTAGCTGGGGCGGGGTGAAGCTGGACCGGAGGCCGTTCTTCCGGCGGCTTCTCAACGTGTCTCACTCCAGGAGAACCATGCGAAGCGAATCCACACGAAATGTCGTCACCACTCTCGCGCTTATCCCGCTGCTGGTCCTCATCGGCTGTGACGAGCCGGGCCCGGACGAGCCCGAGCCGGAGGCGATCCCCGGCGTCGCCCTTCCCGAGGCAGGGGAGCCGGAGCCCTTCCTGCCCGGAATTCTGGACGTCGAGGGGGAGGTCCGACGCGTTGCGTTCCATCCTTCGGGGGAACGGATCTACGTCGCGCATCAGCCGGATCCGGCTCAGCCCCCATCGTTGCACACCTCGGAGTGGGATGGGGAGAGCTGGAGCCCGCTCGCCCCCGCCCGCTTCACCGATGAGACCGAGGACGTGTCGCCGTTCGTCTCCCACGACGGCCAGTACCTCCTCTTCTCCTCCTTCCGGCCGCACGACGATGCGGCGGTGGCGGACGAAAGCATCTGGACCGCGCAGTGGGATCCCGAGCTCGAGGAATGGATGGATCCGTGGGCCCTCCCCACGGTGAACTCGCCGACATGGGACGGCGCGCCTTCGCTGGCGGCGAACGCGAACCTCTATTTCTCTTCCTTCCGTGAGGGGCCTGCGGAGGGACGCGACATCTATATTGCGCCGTTCGAGGATGCGAACTGGTCGATTCCGGAGCCTCTCGGGGAGGCCGTGAATTCAGGCGCCGATGACGTGGATCCATGGGTCTCGCTCGACGAGCGCTTTCTCCTCTTCGCTTCGAACCGTGACGGCGCCTGGAACCTCTACGTCTCGTACCGGGATGAGGCTTTGGACGAGTGGAGCGAGGCGGAGTCCCTCGACGTCCTGAACACCGAAGTGGACGAGTACGCCCCCACGCTCTCTCCGGACGGGGAGTACCTGATCTTCAACCGGGGCTCGAACGAGGTTCTCTGGATTGCCGTTTCCGACGCCGGGATCCGCTCCCCCACCTCGGCGCAGCCCGAGGACGGGGAGAGCGACGCCGGAGCCTGACCGGAAGCATCCGCCCCCCCTGCTTCATCGAGGAGCGTCGCCGGATCGCCCGGCGACGCTCCTTTCTCTTCATCACGGTTTTCCGTTCGTGAATGGCGTTATCCTGCGTTGATGCCGCTATCAGTAGGATGAGGAGTTGACAACCTTCGGTCTTGGTTTACACTGTTCACCATGGCGATTCAAAGAGAAAAGATCCTCTCCTGCGCGTCCGAACTCTGCCTGAGCGAGGGTGTCGACGCCTTCTCCATGCGGAAGCTGGCGCGTGCCGTCGGGGTCACCGCTCCTGCACTCTACCGTCACTACGAGAGCAAGGAGGAGGTGCTGCTCGACGTGGTGAACGAGGCGTACCGGCTCCACATGGAGTACCTCTCCGGCGCGCTCGTCGGAGCGACTCCCCTGGAGCGATTCGAGCTCGCGGGTCAGGCGTACCTGAACTTCGCGATGGAGCACCCTCGCTTCTACGAACTCCTCTTTACGTACGCGGAGGTTCTCGGACTGGAGGAGATCCCGGAGGGCACGCTCGCTCGCGCGCGGGCCGCGGGGCACTTCTGGCAGGACCGAGTCCGGGAGCTGATGGCCGCGGGGCTCCTCGAGGAAGGGGACCCGGACCAGGTGTCCGCGACGATGTGGGCCTTCGCTCATGGGCTGATCTCCCTGTACCTGCGTCGCCTCCTTCCCCTCCGAGAGGACGACTTCCGTGACTTCGTGGACGTCGCCTTCAGTCGCCTGATGTGCGGCCTCGCGACGGAGGAGTTCGCGGCGGGCATCAAGGCGGAGATGGCGGTTGCGGGGCTCGAGGAGAAGCTGTCCGGTGCGCTTCAGCCCAAGGTGATCGCAGAGCGCAAAGGGGGAGGGGCAGGGGGGGAGAACAGTGGCCACGGGGGAGCGGGAGACGGGGGACCCCGGACGGCGCATCGCGTCGATCCGAACTCGCCCGAAACTTGGGGCACGGGGGCTTCGTAGAGGATGGGCCTGGAGGGGGGAGCATCGCGCCCCGAACCGGAAAATGGATAATGGATTCAGACGATCGATACGGTGGAGGAACGAGCCATGGGAACGAGGTCATGATCGGACGGGGCGCGGTGGTGAGGATCCTTTTGGTTCTGGTGGCGGGAATGCCCGCCCTCCTCGCAGGAAGTAACGTGGCGGGGCAGGAGCGCGTGGAGGGGCAGGAGCGGGAGCCCCTCACCCTTTCGGAAGCGGTCGGGCGCGCGCTCGATCGGAACCGCGAGATCGATGAGGCCCGCTGGGGCCTTCGCCAGGCCGAGGACCAGGTCTCCGAAGCGTGGGGCGAGGTCTACCCGCGGATCGATCTCTCGACCACGTACACCCGGAACCTGACTCCCGCGGTGAGCTTCCTTCCCGCGATCTTCTTCGACCCGGGGGCGGACCCGGATGACCTGATGCGCGTCCAGTTCGGAGCGGAGAACCAGTGGTCCGGGCAGGTTCAGTTCCAACAGCCGCTTTTCGAAGCCCGCGCCTTCATCGGCGTGGGCGCTGCGGGACGGTACGAATCGCTCCAGGAAGAGGTCCTGCGCGGTCGCACCCACGAGGTGATCACGGGTGTGCGGACCCGGTTCTACGATCTCCTGCTGGCGCAGGAGCACGCCCGCCTTCTCGAGGAATCCCTCCGGCGGGTGCAGGAGTCCCTGGGGGAGACCGAAGCGCTCTACCGGGCCGGGCTCACCTCCGAGTACGAGGTGCTCCGGCTCGAGGTGGAGTTGGCGAACCTCCGTCCGGACCTGAGGAGGGCCGAGAACACCTACGCGCAGGCCCGCCGCGAACTGGCGCTCGAGCTCGACATGGAGGAGCCGGAGTCGATCCGGGTCGCCGGGTCCCTTGCAGAGATGGACCTCGAGAACCCCGGGTCGAACGGGGCGGAGAACCGGGCCATCCTCGAGTTCTCCGGGGTGAACGGGGCGAGCGAGGCGGAGCTCGAGCAACTCATCCAGGACGCATACGCCACCAGTTCGCGGGTCCGCCAGGTGGAGGCGAACGAGGAGCTTCGGCACGCCGAGTACCGGGTGGAGCAGTCGGAGTACCTCCCTCGTATCTCTCTCTTCGGTAACTACGAGGTGCTGGCCCAGCACGACGGGAGCCCGGAATTCTTCGGCTCGAGCGCTCAACGGGGATATGCCCGAAACGTCGGCATCACGGTGAGCGTGCCTCTCTTCACGGGGCGCCAGCGGTCGGCACGGGTGAGCCGGACCCGGGCCGCGGTCCGGGAGGCGCGGATCGAGACGGAGCTCGCGCGGGAGCGTGCGGCGCTCGATGTCCGGAACCTCGTCGAGCAGGTCGAGGAGTCCCGGATTCGCGCGGAGGGTCAGTCGCTTGCGGTGCGGCAGGCGCGGCGCGGCTACGACATCGCCTCTGCCGAATTCCGCGAGGGAACCGTGAGCCACCTCGAGCTCACGGACGCGGAGGTGGCGCTCCGCCAGAGCGAGTTCAACTATGCGGAAGCGGTCCACGACTACCTCAGTAGTCGCGCCCGCCTCGACGAGGCGGTGGGCCGCGTACCGATGGTGGACGCGTTTTGACCCCGGCCGTCGGATCCCCGCACGGGGGACGCATCCCAATGGAGTCGAGAACGATGGAATCGAAAGCGATGGCGATACAGACGAAGGACGAGGGGGGAATCCGCGTGCGACTCGGGATCCTCGGGACGGCCCTCCTGCTCCTCGGCACGGTGGCCTGCGGCGGAGACGCCGAGGCCGGCCCGCAAGGGGCGGGTGAGGGTTTCGAGCGCACGATCAACGTGGAAGTGGCCCCGGTGGAGACCTCCTCGTTCACCGAGCTCATTCGCGTGACCGGGACGACCCGGGCGTACCAGGACGTCACCGTCTCGGCAGAGGAGGTCGGCGTGATCCGGGAGCTCCCCGTGGAGCGGGGGAACCTCGTCCAGGAGGGGCAGCCCATCGCCCGCATCGACGACCGAGTCCTCAGGGCACAGGTGGAGGAGGTCCGTGCCCAGTCCGAGCTCGCGCGGGAGCGGTGGGAGCGGCGCCAGCGCCTCTTCGAGGAGGACGGCGTGGGGACCGAAATGGCCTATCTCGAGGCCCGCTACGAAGCCGAGCGGTCGCAGGCGAGCCTCCGGTCGCTCGAGGAGCGGCTCGACCGCACGGTGATCCGGGCGCCGATTTCGGGCGTGCTCGACGAGCGGGAGGTGGAGATCGGCAGCATGGTATCGTCCGGCACTCCCGTGGCCCGGATCGTGCGGATGGACCCGGTCAAAGTGAGGGGCGGAATCCCGGAACGCTTCGCGGAGGACGTGCGCCGCGGATCCAGCGCCCGAGTCACCTTCGACGTTCTCGACGAGGCGCCCGTCGAGTCGGAGGTCACGTATGTCGGCTCGACCGTCGATCCGAGGAACCGGACCTTCGAAGTGGAGCTCGTGATCCCGAACTCCGGCCGCGTCATCAAGCCCGAGATGGTGGCGAACGTCGAGATCGTCCGGCAGCGCCACGAGGACGCTCTCGTGGTGCCCCAGGATGCGCTCGTCCGGGTCGAAGACGGTTACGTCGCGTTCGTGGCCGAGGAGGAGGACGGGCGGACGGTAGCGCGAAGCCGGCCCCTCACGCTCGGCCCGGCCCAGCGGAACCTCGTCGTCGTGCGGAGCGGCCTCGAGCCGGGCGACCAGCTCATCGTCGTCGGACAGAGCCAGGTGGCGGACCGCGACCGGATTCGGGTGGTCGAAGTGAGGGAGCCCGTTCGGGACCGAGTCGCCGACCGCGGAGGTGAGGGATGACGGAAGGACCCATCAGGCCCCCTGAAGGTGGAGGGGGGCCCCCGACCCACGATCCGGCCTTCCTCGCGCGCTTCAAAGAGTTCGGCCTCACGAGCTTCGCGGTAGCCCACCGGACGAGCGTCGTCATCCTCTTTCTCTTCATCGCGGTCGCAGGCTACATGGCGTACAACGCCATCCCCCGCGAGGCGGCGCCGGAGATCGAGGTTCCGTTCGTCGCGGTGAATACCGTGTATGCCGGTGTCTCTCCATCGGATATCGAGACGCTCATCACCCGGCCGCTCGAAGACGAGCTGAACACGATCGCCGAGATCCGGGAGCTCCGATCGACCTCGGTGGAGGGCTACTCGAGCATCACCGCGGAATTCGAGACCTCGGTGAACATGGAGGATGCGCTCGCCCAGGTGCGGGAGAAGGTGGACCTTGCGAAGGTCGACCTGCCGTCGGACGCCGAGGACCCGAGCATCATGGAGTTCAATTTCGCCGAGTTCCCGATCATGCAGGTGAACCTGGCCGGGGAGTACGGCCTCGTTCGCCTCAAGGAGCTGGGGGAGGAGCTCCAGGACCGTATCGAGCAGGTCCCGACCGTCCTTCGCATCGACCTCTCCGGGGGACTCGAGCGGGAGGTCCGGGTCGATGTCTCGCTCTCCCGACTCCAGTACTACGGGCTCGCCCTGACCGACGTCGTGGACGCGATCCGGAATGAGAACGTGAACATCCCCGGGGGCTCCATCGAGGTGGGGACGTACGACTACCTCGTCCGCGTGGATGGGGAGTTCGTGGATCCGTCGATCATCGGAGACCTGGTGGTCACCGCTGGAGACGGACGGGCGATCTACATCCGGGACATCGCGGATGTCGACTTCGGCTTCGCGGAGCGGACGAGCTACGCCCGCCTGAACGGAGCCCCCGTCGTCACCCTCGACGTCGTGAAGCGGTCGGGGGCGAACATCATCGAGACCGCGGACGAGGTGAAGCGGATCATTGCGGAGGTGGAGGGCGCCTTCCCGCCGACGACCCAGGTAAGCGTCACCGGGGACATGTCGGAGCAGATCCACCTGATGGTGAGCACCCTGGAGAACTCGATCATCTCCGGCCTCCTCCTCATCATCGCGGTCCTCCTCTTCTTCCTCGGGGTGCGGACCTCCGTCTTCGTCGCGATCGCGATTCCCACCTCCATGCTCCTCTCCTTCATCGTGCTGGGGATCATGGGAGTCACGCTCAACATGGTCGTGCTCTTCTCCCTCATCCTCGCCCTCGGGATGCTGGTCGACAACGCGATCGTGATCGTGGAGAACATCTACCGGTTCATGGAGGAGGGATGGGACCGGCGCCTCGCAGCCGTGAAGGCGACCGGGGAGGTGGCGCTGCCGGTGATCGGCGCGACGGCGACGACCCTCGCCGCCTTCACGCCGCTCCTCTTCTGGCCGGGGATCGTCGGGGAGTTCATGAGCTACCTCCCCCTGACACTGATCGTCACCCTTTCGAGCAGCCTGTTCGTCGCGCTCGTGATCCTCCCCACACTCTGCGCCCTCTTCATGACCGTGGAGACGGTGTCGCCCGAAGGGCAGCCGGATCCCGGGCACCCGGGGAGCCGGGGCGTGTCGCTCACACCCGTCGCCCGCTGGACGCTCTGGGGAGGTGCGGCGCTCGTGATCCTCATCGTGGGTGCCGCGAACCCGCTCACCGCTGTCCTCTTCGCCGGGATGGCCGTCGCCATCTACGCCCTTCACCGCTTCGTTCTGGACCGGGCGGGCAAGGTGTTCCAGGCGCGCACGCTGCCCTGGATCGTGGCGCGGTACGAAGGAGGGCTCACCTGGTGCCTCAACCACCGCTTCATCGTGATGGGCGCGACGTTCGCGCTCTTCGTCGTCACCGTTGCCGCGTTCGCGCGCTTCAACCACGGCGTGGAGTTCTTCCCCGAGGGCGTACCTCCCGCTCAGGCGTGGATCAACATCGAAGCCCCTGTGGGAACCCGGGCGAACGCCACGGACCGGATCGCCCAACGGCTCGAGACCGAGCTGCCCGGTATACCCGGAATCGGTGACGTCGAATCTGTCGTCACGACGACCGGGGGCGGCGGGAACATGATGATGGGCACGTCGGGCGGCACGAATCGGGGCCGGATCTCTCTCTCCTTTCTCGACTTCGAAGACCGGGAGCAGGACTCCTTCGAGACCGTGGCCCTCCTCCAGTCCCGGCTCGGCCAGGACATCGCAGGCGCCGAGATCTCAGTGGACCGGGAGGAGATGGGGCCGCCTCAGGGCCAGCCCGTCAACATCGAGATCGCCGGTCCCGAGGTGGACGTGCTCCAGCGCCTTTCCGTTCGGACCCTGGAGATCCTCCGAAACTCCTCCGTGATCCAGAGGCTGGACGGCCTCGAGAGCGACATGGACGAGGCGCGTCCCGAGCTCTCCATTCGGGTCGACAGGGAGAGGGCGGCGCTCTACGGGCTCTCCACCTCGGACGTTGGCTGGGCGATCCGGGGTGCGATCCAGGGGACCGAGGCCGCCAAATACCGGACCGGCAACGACGAGTTCGACATCATGGTCCGGCTCCACGAGCAGGACCGACAGGAACTCTCCGCCCTCGAGGAGCTGCGGGTGGTCGCGGACGACGGTTCACAGGTGCCCCTCCTTTCCGTAGCGGAGTGGGAGGTCGGCCGGGGCCTCGGGTCGATTCAGCGGAAGGACATGGACCGCATGGTCACCGTGAGCTCGGACGTCCGGGCCGGCTTCAACTCGAACGCGGTCCTCCAGGAGGTCCAGGCGGAGCTCGCGGCCTTCGCGGCCGAGGAGATTCCGCCGGGCTACACGCTCCGTTACACCGGACAGATGGAGGAGCAGACGGACGCGCAGGACTTCCTCACGATGGCGTTCCTGATCGCCCTCATGCTGATCGGCTTCATCCTCGTCTCCCAGTTCAACTCCGTCGTGAAGCCGGTGATCATCCTCACCTCCGTGATCATGTCGACAATGGGCGTGCTCCTCGGGCTCATCGTCTTCAACATGCCCTTCGTCATCATCATGACGGGGGTGGGGATCATCTCCCTCGCCGGGATCGTGGTCAACAACGCGATCGTCCTCATCGACTACATCGACATCCTGAGGGAGAGAGACGGGATGAGCCGGAGGGAAGCGCTCATCGTGGGTGGGAAGACCCGGTTCCGGCCTGTGGTATTGACCGCCATCACCACTGCGCTCGGTCTCGTGCCGCTCGCGATCGGGCTGAACTTCGACTTCCATGGGCTCTTCACCGCCCTCGACCCGGACCTCTTCTGGGGAGGGGAGCAGGCTGGATGGTGGGGCCCGATGGCGATTGCCGTGATCGTGGGAATCCTCTTCGCCACCTTCCTCACCCTCCTCGTCGTCCCGGTGATGTACTCGCTCGTCGACGACCTGGGCGAGTTCTTCCGTCGCCACTACCTCGCCGCGGAGGTCGCCGGCGGTGCCGGCGAGGGCGTCGCGGAACCGGACGGCGAGCCGACCGAGGTGCCCGAGCGGAAGCGGAAGCGGCCCACGCCGATCCTCCGGCGACTGGGACTCCCCTTCGGGCCGCGTACGACGTCGTGAATTCGGCTGCGGTGGCGGTCCCGAGGGCCAGGCCGGACCGCCACTCGGCCGAGGGGCCGTAGCCACCGCACGCCCCGCCCATCGGAAGGAATCGACGCCGAGGGTCGTTTCTCCTACTTTGTCCTTCGTCCGGACGAGGCATCGAGACGACGAAGGGGAGGGGAGTGCACATGCTCGGGATCGATCTTCAGGGAAAGCGCGCGTTCGTCGCCGGAGTGGCGGACGACCAGGGGTACGGGTGGGCGATCACGAAGGCCCTTGCACAGGCCGGCGCCACCGTGTGCGTCGGCACCTGGCCCCCCGCGCTCCGCATCTTCACGCGGAGCCTGGAGCGGGGGAAGCTCGACCTCACGCTGCCCGGCGGCGGCGAGCTCGAGCTCGAACGCATCTATCCCCTGGACGCTTCCTTCGACGCCCCCGAGGACGTTCCCGCCGAGCTTCGGGAGGAGAAGCGGTACAAGGATCTGGAAGGGTTCACGATCTCCGAGGTCGCGGCCTCCGTGAAGGAGGAGTTCGGAGCGGGCGCCGTGGACATCCTCGTCCACTCCCTCGCGAACGCTCCCGAAGTGCAGAACGCCCTCCTCGATACGAGCCGGGGAGGCTACCTCTCGGCCGTCAGCACCTCCGCCTACTCCCTCGTGAGCATGGTCCGCCACTTCGGCCCGCTCATGAACCCCGGCGCGACCGTCCTCTCCCTCACCTTCCTCGCGGGAGAGCGCGTCATCCCCGGGTACGGCGGCGGGATGAGCTCCGCGAAGGCCGCGCTCGAGAGCGACACCCGCACCCTCGCGTACGAAGCCGGCCGCAAGTGGGGGGTCCGCGTGAACACGATCAGCGCCGGTCCCCTCGCCAGCCGCGCCGCCCGCGCGATCGGCAAGATCGACAACATGGTCGAGTATTACCAGAAGAACTCCGCCCTCCCCGAAGCCAACACCGTAGAGGATGTTGGAAACACCGCCGCCTTCCTCGCTTCCCCGCTGGGTGCGGGGCTCACCGGGAGCACCATCTACGTGGACAAGGGTTACCACGCGATGGGAATGGCCGCAGAGCCGCTGCTGCAAGAGGAGGAGTAAGGGGGGAGTCGGGCGGGTCGCCGCCTCGATCCGTCGAGCGCCCGAGCGGCCGCTCACCGGTCGCGAGACCCTGGGCTGTCCGGAGTCGTCTGGGTTTCTCGGGTTGCCGGAGTTGCCCGAATCGCCGGAAAGCTCGCCCAAGGGGCCATTCCTTCGCCCGCGTTGAGCGTGGAGGATGGGTGCGAACCTCGCGCCCCCAATCCGCCCCGAATCGTGCCGAATCCGCCCCGAGAAGACCGTCGAAGTCCGCGGGGGAGCCCCCCGGGGAGCCCCCGGTCCGGCCGACCTGCTCGCCCCACACTCCTCGTGCGCCGAGACGCAGATGGAAGCCTCCTCGTCCGGCTCTCGTGGGTCGCCGCGGAGGAGCTGGATTGGCTCAAGGGTCTGAAGGGGAGCCGGTGGGTGCCGCAGCTCAAGGCATGGCGGCTCCTCGGCACCGCCGAGACCGAGAGCGCCCTTCGGCGGAGATTCCCCGGGACAGGGATTCCCCCCAGACCGGCGCCGGATGCCGGTGAGCCCCAACCCCGGCGGCGGGTGGAGGCCCAGGACGAGAGCTCTCGACACGTCTCGCAGGATCCCCGTGAGCAGCGACCTCCTTCGCAAGTGCCCGTCCCGGAGGCCCAGGAGGTCGTTCAGGATGAAGCCCACCGGGTGATGCTCCTCCTCGGCTTCTCCCCCCGAACCCGGAAGGTGTACCGGAACCACCTTCGGAGCTTCCTAGATTGGTTCGGCGAACCACCGGACCGCGCCGGACCCGATGCCGTCGCCCATTACCTCACGCACCTGGTGGAGGACCGCGACGTCTCCCGCTCCTACCACTCGCAGGCCGTGAGTGCGCTCCGCCTCCTCTTCGCGCGCGTGCTTCGCCGCCCCGCCGTGATCGACGGCATTCCGCGGCCGAAAAAAGAGCGGCGGCTCCCCACCGTGCTCAGCCGCGAGGAGGTCCGCCGGCTGATCGGCGCCGCCCGAACGCCGAAGGAGCGAGCCCTCATCATGGTGCTGTACTCCTCCGGGCTCCGGGTGAGCGAGGTCGTCCGGCTTCGACGCCGTGACCTCGACGTGGATCGCGGAATCATCCATGTCCGGGCAGGGAAGGGAAGAAAGGATCGATACACCCTCCTCTCCGACCGTGCCGCCGAGGTCGTGGACATCCACCAGCGGTTTCAGGACCAGGTCGAGGGCGAGGGCTGGCTCTTTCCCGGCGGGCGGGAGGGCCGGCACCTGAACACCCGCACCGTCCAGAAGGTCGTCTCTCGAGCGGCTCGACGGGCAGAGATCAGGAAAAGGGTGACACCACACACCCTCCGGCACTCCTTCGCCACCCACCTCCTCGAGTCCGGCACGGACATCCGCTTCATCCAGGAGCTCCTCGGCCACGCCTCGACCCGGACGACCCAGATCTACACACATGTGAGCCGGAAAGACCTCGCCCGCATCCAGAACCCCCTCGACCACCTCGATCGGGAGTAGCGATAGGCGCTGAGGTGACGGCGGGTTCTTGCCTCCTTCCCGGAGGTCGCGCATTGTGACGGCTACTGTGCGGGAGTCTGGCCCTGGATCAGCGGGGGGCGTCGGAAACCTCGAGGAGTACCCATAGCAGGTTTCCGAACCAAAGGGCGCCGAAGGGGAGAAGGCGCCAAGGGGTGGGAGAAGAGGTGTGGGATGGGGATATCCAGCGACTCGAAGACCCCGGGACGGGGTTTAAAATGGCCTCACCCGAACATGAGGGCGGAAATCCGCCCGTGCTCCGGCGGGGTTTTCAGGCGGGAGAGGGGAGTTATACGACACACCTATCAGTGAGCTGGGGGTAGGTGAATGACAAGAGTGGAGAAGGAGTTGTCGCGGCTTCGAATCGACGCCAGTCTTAACGACTTTGCGGTCCGGTGCTTTCGGGACA
>SKKN01000064.1 GCA_007121455.1 Gemmatimonadota bacterium
CACGTCCGGACGACCTTCGGTCACTTCCTTCTCCCCAGCCTTGGATGCCATTTCATCCCTTTTCTCTGGACCCCGCTGTGGTTGCCAATCTACTGTCCAGAGAAATCGGGGGCACTAAACTCCTGGCAGAGATTCGGACCCCAGGGGTCCGCGACAAAACGCCTTCACCGGTAGAGGACCAGCGGGGATTCCGGTCCGTGGCGTGTCCCGGCGGCGGCCCTCGTGTACTTCATCGAGCAGCAGTCGGAACCCGACCCGGTCACCGAGACCCAACGTGACAGCTTCGAAGACCTCGAGCCATTCCTGAAGGCAGGGTGAGGGGGCATTCTCACCTCCAGAAAGAAAAATGGGGGGTACCACGGTCGTACCATTGGTACGAGATCGCCTGGACACGCACGTCCGATCCAGCCTCTCGACGGAGGCGCCTGGGTCCACAACTCTACCGATATCCACCTGTTACAGAAATGCCGGGGGCGGGAATCGAACCCGCAAGGGCGTGAGCCCGGGGGATTTTAAGTCCCCTGCGTTTACCGGTTTCGCCACCCCGGCGTGTTTCGTGGTACAACTTAGCAGCCTCCACCGCGCCCGACCACGAGCCTGCTGTGCCCAAATTGTGCCTGTTCGGGCTCAGGCCTGCCGGGGCACGCGGGGTGGGGATACGTCCCCAGCCGGTGGATGCTTCCTGCACGTGGGAAAATGGCACGGACGGTCTGTTCGGAAGTCTGGAAATGAACCACGTGGCGTGGTCCGTCGAAAGGGACATCCTCCTGAACCCCGAGCAGGCAGGAGAGAGGCTCCTGTTCTTCGTCGGCCCCTATGCTGAGGCGGGAGGAACACGGTACGATCGCATCGACCGAGCCATCAAATCCACCAACGGGAGGTTAATCCGGTGTCCGGACGATTTCACCGCAGACGCAGCGTATGGCGGTCCGGCCCGGTCGAGTTCGCCCGTCATCACCTATACACCGATCCGCTGGGCAGGAGGGGTGTGGGATGGCTGCTCGCTGGTCTGGCCCAGACCAGCGACCTGCGTCCCGATCGCGCCGAACCCCCCTCACACCCCGCGAACGCCCCTCACGGCATCCAGCAGGGTGGCCCAACGAGGGTCGCCGCCGAGGGGGCCAATCCGGTTTACGACGTAGCCGAAGGCGACCCCGGAGTCGGGATCGGCGAACCCCAGGGTGCCGGGGCCGGAGTGACCGAACGAGCCGGGCCCGAGCTTCGGGTGGAGGTTCGTGTGGAGCATTCCGTTCCCCTACTCCTCCTCCGTTTTCGCTTCGACGTGCGGGTAGCCCGATGCGTCCCAGCGAACGAGAAGGTGCCACGGTCGGCAGCAGACCTCGCAGTCCTCGACGTACTCCTGCACCGGTCCGCCGCCGGGATCCAACAGGAGCTGCACCTCGGCCGCGCAGTACGGACAGATGACCCAGGCCTCGCTGCCGGGCGCTTTTTGCGGGTGGGTTCCTTCGCCCTCCGGTGTGCCTTCGCCGGCCGCCCCCGCGTCATGTCGCATCGACTTCTCCCTGCTGGTCGAGCCATTCCTGAACGACGTCCGGGATCCTGCCCGGGACGTCCTCCTCGGCCGCGATCCGGACCCGCGCGCCGGCCTCCGGCGACATCAGCCGCGTGGGAATCGCGCCGAGCCTGTGACACCACTCCCTCCATGAGGGGCCGTGGCTCGACCGGCCCCGTGGATTCGTCGTCGCATCGAGCAGGTGGGCGAGCTCATGAAGAGCGGTGTCGAGGAGGATACCCTCGATCCCATGCCGGAAGAGGCGATACGAGAGGGTGATCCGGTGGACCCCTCCCCGAACCATATGGGTGCCGTAGCCCCGCTCCATTCGGCGGGAGACCCGCATCTGAAGGTCTTCCGGGAAGTGCTCGGCGTATCCGAGGGTCGCCTCCGCCCACTCGAGGATCACCCGAAGCGTCTTCCTCTCCCGGCACGTCCCCTCGCACGGGGTGTTCGCGAGGGGCGCTCCCCGGTCCGGCCGCCCGGAGCTCCTCTTCCTACGGGGCCGTTCGAGCGTTCGCGTGATCCTTCGCAGGCGCTCCAGGGCCGCGGGGTCTCCGTTCATCGCGGGCCCGATGAGCGCCCACGCCTCCGGTCCCGCCTTCACCAGGAAGTGTGCGACGTTGAGCCGCGGCTTCTCCCCCTTCCTGCCGAGGGACGCAATTCTCCGGTGGTTCGGGCGTGAGGCCACGGAATGGGCCCGCGGGAGGTCTCCACGTCTCCCGTTGTAGGCGGAGAGAATGGCGAGCTTCGTGTTCGTGTCGAGGTGCATGGCGAAGCTTGGGGTGCCCTGCGACGAATGCGTGTCGGCGAAGAAGAACAGTCTATCCGACCGAATCGTTCAGGGCCACCACCACCGACTCCGCGTAGGGCAGGAGGCAGGTCAGAGGAAGGCAACTCCACAAGAAGGGAGCGGCGGCCGGCCGGCCGCTCTGGGAAGGAAAGCTATGCCCGAGCCGGCCGCCGGGTCCGGACGCATCTTGGTCCGGAGCCCGGAGGCCGACCAGGGCAGGGCTGGGAAGCCTACGCCCCCTGGATCTTGATCTTCTTGCCGCGTGTTTCCTCACGCTTGGGGATCTGCACCCTCAGGACGCCGTGCTGGAAATTGGCTTCCACTGCGTCCACGTTCGCGGATGTCGGGAGGCTGAAGCTGCGCTCGAACGCACCGTACCTCCGCTCGGACATCTGGATGCGCTCATGGGAGCGCTTCTGCTCGAGCCTCTTTTCTCCCCTCAGCACCAGGAGATTCCCCTCGACCTCGATTTCCACATCGTCCGGGGAGACGCCTGGAAGCTCCGCAGTGAGCGTGAACGTCTCATCGTTCTCGGTGAAGTCGACGCGTGGAGTCATCCCCACCGCCTCCGAGCTCGGCTCGAGGAAGGGCATGCTCCTCATCAAGTGCTGCATTCGGTCCTCGAGGACGTCCCAGTCGGCCAGTGAAGAAAGGCCGCCGGATCCCTGGCGGCGACGGGCGGGCAGGATCTGCATGTGCTACCTCCGATCATGTTCGGGTAAGGGCCCCTGGTGACGTGCGGGCCCCGGGCTGCAAAGGTGAAGCGAGAAGCATGCCACCCCGAGGCGCGGCCACGCCCGGAACGAAAGCCCGCGGTTCCGGATATCCACCCCCGTCGCCCCCTCCGGAGCCGATCCGGCGAAGGGGGCAAGGATTTCCCGGGACAGGGAATCGATTCCATGAACCCAGAGCGGTTTCGCAAGCTCCGGTCCGTGCTCGACCGGAGGCAGCCGGACCTCACAGTTCTCATGGAGCGGGTCCATAAGCCGCACAACCTCTCGGCGATTGTCCGAAACGCGGATGCGGTGGGGGTGCTGGAGGCCCACGCCGTCCCCCTCGATGACGTCCTGAAGCTGCCCCACGACACCTCGGCGGGGTCCGCGAAATGGGTGAACGTCCGCACCCACGCTTCGGTCCGGGAGGCCGCCCATCACCTCCGGGGGCGAGGGTTTCGACTCCTTGCGGCACACCGCGACGCGGAGGCCCGGGACTTTCGGGAGGTGGATCTCACGGCACCCGTTGCCTTCCTCGTGGGCGCCGAGCTCGAGGGGCTCAGCTCGGAGGCGATCGAGCTCGCGGACGAGGTGGTGAGCATTCCGATGGTGGGGATGGTACGCTCGCTCAACGTCTCGGTGGCCGCCTCGCTGCTCCTCTACGAGGCGTACCGGCAGCGCGAACGCGCGGGGTTCTACGATTCCCGCCGCCTACCGGAAGAGCAGTATCGCCGGCTCCTCTTCGAGTGGTCCCACCCGGAAGTGGCGATCCGGCTGCGCCGGGCCGGAGTCGAGTATCCGGATCTGGACGAGGACGGCGAGATCCTCCCCGCGCCGGGTCGCAGCAGGGGGCTCGGAGCGTCGGGGACGGGGGAAGAGGTCAGGGACTCAGGCGGGTGATGACCCAGCGTTCATCGTCCGTGCGGTCGTACCGGAACCGGTCGTGGAGGCGGTCCACGCCTTCCTGCCAGAACTCCAGCGCGTTGGGCAGCACTCGGTAGCCTCCCCAGAAGGGCGGGCGCGTGATCTCTTCTCCAGCAAACTTCTCCTCCATCTCCCTCATCCGCGCGACGAGCACGTCGCGGTCCTCCAGCGAGGCGCTCTGCTCCGAAGCCCAGGCGCCGAGGCGGCTCCCCCGCGGCCGGGTCGCGAAGTAGCGATCCGCTTCCTCCGAAGCGACCTGCTCCACCTCCCCTTGGACCCGAACCTGCCGGGCCCGGGCCTCCCAGTGGAAGGTGAGCGCGACGCTGGGGTTTGCGGCCAGGGCCCGGGCCTTCGCGGAATGGAAATTCGTGTAGAAGACGAACCCTCGCTCATCCAGCCCCTTCAAGAGGACGATCCGTCCCTCCGGCTTTCCCTCCGGATCGACGGTCGAAAGACACATCGCGTTCGGGTGCACGAGACCGCTTCGGGTCTCGGCATCCTGGAACCATCTGCGGAACTCGTCGAAGGGATGAGGCGCGAGGTCCTCGCGCCGGATCACCCCGGTCGTCGCTCCGGGCTTCGTCTTACCCACCAGCTCCTCCGAATCGGTAGCGCATCTCCATTCCGCACCGAGGGCGAGACCGCCCGGCGGCGGTGCGGACGGTGGAGCCACCCCCGACGCGCCGACGGGTTCCTCGGGGCTCGATCACTCCTCCATCCGTCCGAGCTGGAACCGGAGCGAATCCTCCACCCCTTCGGAGAAGAACCGGAAGCCCGCGCTCTGGGCGCGGCGAGGTACCGCCCGCTGACTGACCAGGAGGAGCTCCCTCCCCATTTCTCCCAGGAGCCCCTTCACGGCGAGGGTGGGAAGTGGAATCAGCGTCGGGCGCCCCAGAACGCGCCCGAGCACCGAGGTGAATCCTGCATTCGGAACGGGGTTCGGCGCCGTCGCGTTCACCCCTCCCTCCAGCCGGTCGTCCCGTAGGGCATGCAGGATCAACCCGAGGTGGTCGTCCAGGTCGATCCACGACATGAATTGGTGTCCGGAGCCCAGCCGCCCACCGACGCCGACCCGGAACGGGAGAAGCATCGTCCCGAGGGCTCCTCCGGCCGGGGAGAGAACCATCCCGGTGCGAAGGCGAACCGTGCGGATGCCCCCCTCCGAGGCCGGAACCGCCGCCCGCTCCCAGACCCGGCACACTTCGGCCAGGAACCCGTCCCCGGCGGGGCTTTCCTCGGTGAGAACCTCACTTCCCCGACTCCCGTAGTAATGGACCCCAGAGGCCGAGACGAACGCGGCCGGGCGCCGGCTCAGCCCGGCCAGCGTGCGAGCGAGCAGAAGCGTCCCTCGCTCCCGGCTCTCCCGGATCGCCCGCTTCTTCTCACTCGTCCACCGGATCCCGGCGATCGGCTCGCCCGCGAGGTGAACGGCGGCGTCCACCCCCTCGAGGTCGGCGGGATCGAGCTCGGCCCGCTTCGGGTTCCAGCGCACTTCATCGGATCCTGCCGGTTCCCTTCCCCGGATCAGCCGGATCACGCGGTGGCCGCCGGACCGGAGCATCCAGGTGAGCTGGCTCCCGATGAAGCCGCCTGACCCGGTGATGGCCACCGTGAGGCGTCGTCCGTCCTCGAGGCTGTGATGCCGCGCCAGATCGTTCCGAAGCCGAAGGTGGCGGAACCGGAAGAGGCGCTCGAGCTGGCTGCGGACCGCCCGCTCGCTCATCGTGTCCCCGACCCCTCCCAGCGGAGGATCCCATTCCACGTGATCCTCCAACCGGCAGCGTCCGCCTTCCATCGGCTGGAACCGGTGCTCGTGGATCCACCGCGAGAAGGGACCGGAAACCTGTTCGTCCCGGATCAGCCGGTTCGCCTCGAAGCCGGTGTGACGAAGCGTCCACCGAACCGGGGCCGGCCCGAACCGGAGCGCGAGGGTGACGGTCCCGCCGTCGGAGATCTCCCCGCTCCGTTCCACGACCCGGACGGACTGCCACGGCGGAACGAGTCGCTCGAACGCTCCGGGGCGGAGGTGCCATGCGAACACATCCTCCACCGAATGATCGAACTCCGACGCATATTCGAACGTCTGCATCTCCCCCCCCTTCCTGCTGGTCGCCGTGGGGGACGGACGCAGCGGCCTACCCGGTTTGCCGGCTCACGCCTTCTCGCCTCGGAGGTAGCTGTCCGTCCCATCCAGCCAGTCCTGTCGGGGAGGAGAGAAGACATCCACGTCGAGCGTGTCCTCGAGCGCTTCGGCCTCGTGCGGGACGCCCGAAGGGATATGCAGAACCTCTCCTGCTCGGACCACCACCTCCCTCCGCTCCTCTCCGATCCAGAACCGGAGTGCCCCTTCCAGAATGTATGTAAGTTGTTCGTTTTCGTGCGCATGCATCGGCACGATGGCGCCCCGGTCGAGGAAGACCTGAGCGATCATCATGCGATCGCCCGTGACGAGCTTTCGCCCGATCCCCTCCTTCACCTCCTCGAGGGGAACATCGTCCCAGCGGTGATGGCTCACGTCCTTCGGGTCAGGCATGTTCTTCTCCATTGCGGGGCTTCTTGGATCAAGTGCGGCCGGGACCAACCGCGGAGCGGAGGTTCCGGATCGCTTCCTTCACGCCTTCGGGGGCGCCGTAGACGGCCGAGCCCGCGACGAGGACCGAGCCTCCGGCCCCGGCCACCTCGGACGCCGTGGCGGGTCCGACGCCTCCGTCGACCTCGAGCTCGACGTCGCTGCGGCCATGGGTGCGGAGGAGGCTCCGGGCCCGCTCGATCTTCCGGCTAGAGGCGGGGATGTAGCTCTGACCCCCGAACCCGGGATTGACCGACATAATCACGAGCAGATCGATCTCGGAGAGGACTTCCTCCACCGACCCGAGGGGCGTTGCGGGGTTGAGGGCCACCCCCGGCCGGGCTCCGGACTCCCGGATCCGCTCCAGCACCCGGTGGAGGTGGGGACACGCCTCCACGTGCACGGTGATCCAGTCGGCCCCGGCATCCCGGAATGCCTCGAGGTGGAGCTCCGGACGTTCCACCATCAAATGCACGTCGACCGGCAGGTCGGTCGCCCGCCGCACCGCTGCGGTCACCGCCGGGCCCATCGTGAGGTTCGGGACGAAATGGCCGTCCATCACGTCTACGTGGATCCAGTCGGCTCCCCCTTCGTCGGCAGCGCGCACCTCCTCGGCCAGTCGGCCGAAATCGGCCGAGAGGATCGAGGGCGCGATCTTGACCGTCACGGTCGCGCTCCAGACGGAGCGAGCGAACGGACGGCGTCGCTGCCTCCGACGAGCACCTCATCGGCCATCCCGAGGAAGAAACCGGAGGTGACGACCCCGGCCCGCTGGCGGAGTCGAGCTTCGACCTCATCGGGATCGGAAACGCCTGTGGCAAAACGAAGGTCTGCGACGTAGTTCCCGTTGTCCGTCACGAACGGATGTCCATCTTCGCGAACCCTGAGCTTCGGCTCCCCTCCGAGGTCGCGGAAGAAGGGGAAGTGCGAGGACCAGCCGAAGGGGATCAATTCCACCGGAAGGGGCTTCGTCACGCCGAGCGAGGGCACGATCTTGCCTTCGTCCACGATCACCACGAAGCGCCGCGAGCACTGAGCCACGATCTTCTCCCGGAGGAGTGCTCCTCCGAGCCCTTTGACGAGGTGGAGGCGGGGACACACCTCGTCCGCTCCATCCACGGCCAGGTCGACCTGGGTCCCCTCCCGGAGGTCCACGAGCGGGATCCCCTCCGAGCTCGCCGCTTCCCGGGTCCACTCCGACGTGGGCACGCCCTGAACTCCCTCGAGGTCCCCGTCGCGGATCCGCCTCCCGAGGGCGTGCAGGAAATGGCGCACCGTCGAGCCCGTGCCGAGCCCCACGACCGTGTGCGGCCGGACTTGTCGAGCGGCGGCCTCGCCGGCCAGAGCCTTGGGATCACCGGTCCTAGCCGTCACCTGCGGTCCTCCAGGTGCACGAGTACGAGGACCGCGGGCTGCGAGCCATGCTCGAATCGATCGACGTTTTTCATGGCCCGGAACTTACCCGCCCGCGGTGAGGGTGGCCAGGGCGGTTCGCTTGGGCCAGGGTGGCTCGCTTGACATTTGGCACCAGGTCCTACACAATGTCTCCACAATGAAGACCGTCGCCTGCTGGTTTACGCGCTTTGGATATCTCTATCCACTCCCATCCGGGAGCGGTGGAGGCCCCTGCGTGTAGGTTCCTGACCTGACGACGGCGCGACTCCGCGGCTCCCGGACCTTCCGGGAGCCGCTTTTTTTATTTCACCGATGGAGCCAAAGGATGATCATCGTGACCCGCCCCGACGCGACAGACGAGCAGATCGACAGGATCCGGGAACGCGTGGAGGCCGTGGGCGTCCGGACCCACCTCTCCCGGGGAGAGCACCACACCGTGATCGGGTGCGTCGGGGACGAAGAGCCCCTGGCGGAGCTCCCCTTCCTCTCCATGCCCGGCGTCGAAACGGTGCACCGCGTCATGAAGCCGTACAAGCTTGCGGCCCGGGAGTTCGCAGCGGAGCCGACCCGGATCCGGCTCGGAGATTCGTTGATTGGCGGTCAGGAGTTCACGGTCATCGCGGGCCCCTGTTCGATCGAGGGATGGGAGATGCTCTCCTCCACCGCCGCCGTCGTCCAGGAGGCCGGGGGAGCCGCGCTGCGGGGCGGAGCCTTCAAGCCGCGAACCTCACCCTACTCCTTCCGCGGCCTCGGAATGGAGGGGCTCGAGCTCCTCGCGCGCATCCGAGAGGAAGCCGGGATTCCCGTCGTCACGGAGGTCATGGACACGCGGCATGTGGAGGCGGTGGCCGAGCACGCGGACGTGCTTCAGATCGGCGCCCGGAACATGCAGAACTTCTCGCTTCTCTCCGAGGTGGGCCGGATTCACCGCCCCGTCCTCCTGAAGCGCGGGATGTCCTCCACGATCAAGGACCTCCTCCTCGCTGCAGAGTACATCATGCAGCAGGGCAACATGGAAGTGATCCTCTGCGAGCGGGGGATCCGGACGTTCGAGACCGCCACTCGGAACACGTTCGACCTCTCCGCGATCCCGGTCCTCAAGAGGGAAACCCACCTCCCGGTGTTCGCGGACCCGACCCATGCGGGCGGCATCCGGGAGCTGGTGGCTCCGCTCGGTTACGCAGCGGTCGCAGCGGGGGCGGACGGGCTGATCGTCGAGACCCACCCGGACCCGGCGGCGGCCCTCTCGGACGGAGATCAGGCGTTGACGTTCGGGGACTTCAGGAAGTTCATGGCGGGGCTCGTCCCGTTCGCCGAAGCCGCAGGCCGCGTCGGGCCGCAGTCGAAAAAGGCCGGAGCGAGCAGCCATTCCTCCGCCGCATGAGCGAGAAAGCCAGGGCCGGCGCTCCCGGGAGGGGGCCGCCGGTGAACTCGGGTCAGGTGCCGGAGCCTCTACCCTGCCACCGAGCGATCGCTTCGATGCGGCGCTGGACCCGCTGAAGATGCTCCGCGTCCCGGAGGATGATCAGGATCGTGTCGTGGCCGGCGAGCGTCCCGATCACCTCCGGCCACCCCTCCCAGTCGATCCCGAGCGCCACGGCCTGGGCCCCGCCCGTCATCGTGCGCACCACGAGCAGGTTCCCCGTCCCCTGCGACGAGAGGAACAGCGTAGGAAGGAGCGTCTCCAGCGGGGGCGTGTTTTCCCATTCCTCCGGGAGGGTGTAGTACGGATGCCCGTCGGCTCCCGGGATCTTCACGAGCCTGAGCTCGCGGATGTCGCGGGACAGGGTGGCCTGCGTCACGTCGATGTCCCGCTCGAGCAGCCGTTCGCGCAGCGCTTCCTGGCTGCCGACCCGGTGCTCCCGCACGATCGCCAGGATCGCCGCTTGCCTCTCCTGTTTTGCCACGGACCCTCCCCTCAAGCCGCATTCTCGAGCATGTCGCTCAATACTTCGGGCTCGACGCCCACGCTCCTCCCAGCCTCGACCCCTTCGCGGAACAGAATCACGGTGGGAATGCTGCCGATCCGGTAGCGAGCGGCGATGTTCGGCGCCGCCTCCGTATCCACCTTGGTCACCAGCACCCGGCCGACCCACTCGGCGGCCAGATCATCCAGGATGGGAATCAACCACTTGCAAGGGCCGCACCAGTCTGCATAGAAATCCACGAGCACGGGCAGCTCGGCGTGCAGAACCGTGTGGGAAAAGTCCTCTTCCGATACGTTCACAGGGCGATCCAACGGAAGGGGGCGGGAGCACGAGGGGCATGCAGGCCGACCCTCCGTCGGGGAGACCGAAACCCGGACGCGTTCGTGACAGCGCGCGCACCGGACGGTGAGGGTAGGGACCGGCATGAGTTCCGACACTTCGAACTCCTGGTTCGGGCCGCGCGTGGACATGTGCTCTCGACGGGTTCGCGGTCCGGAAACCCCAAGGGGTGTCAAACTAGACCGGAGAGACGCCAAAATCCAGCTTTGCCCTGCATTTCGTGCAGGGGACAATGCGTCGGTATGCCGCGAGGAGGGGGACGTCGTACCTTGACGGTGTCCAGGGGGTGCCCACCGGGAGCCCTCACCACGTCGGCCCAGGGGGAGGGAGCAGTTGAACGAACCGAACGAGATCGTGCAGCAGGTGGAGCCCGCCCGGGCGGCCCTCCGGGGTGCGGTTCACCATATCCCCCTGCTCTCCTTCGGGAGCCTTGGGAAGCGCACGGGAGGAGAGGTATATTTGAAGGCCGAGAACCTCCAGAAAACGGGTTCGTTCAAGGTCCGTGGAGCGCTCTACCGGCTCCTGAACCTCCGGGAGGGGGAGGGCCGGGAGGGCGTCGTGACCGTCTCCGCCGGGAATCACGCCCAGGCGCTCGCCTGGGCCGCCCGCTCCGCTCGGGTTCCCTGCACCGTCGTCATGCCGGAGTCCGCGTCACGGGCCAAGATCGAGGCGAGCCGGGCGTATGGAGCCACCGTGGTGCTTCGGCCGGACGTCTACGACGCCTTCTCTCATGCCCTGGCGTTCGAGCGGGACCGGGGCCTGCTCTTCGTGCACCCCTTCGACGACCCGCTCGTGATCGCAGGTCAGGGGACCGTGGGTGCAGAGATCCTGGAAGAGGTTCCGGACGCCTCCACGATCGTGGTTCCCGTCGGCGGGGGTGGCCTGATCGCGGGCATTGCGGCCGCCTGCCGCGCTCGCTCTCCCGGCACCCGGATCATCGGGGTGGAGCCGGAAGGTGCCCCCGCGCTGCACCGGAGCCTCCAGGCGGGTCGACCCGTGCGGCTCGACTCGGTAGAGACGATCGCCGACGGGCTCGCCGCACCCATGGCCGGGGACTTCACCTACGCGATCGTTCGCCGATGGGTCGAGGACGTGGTGCTCCTGACGGACGAGGAGATTCGCGCCGGCCTGGCCTTCCTCCTCGAGCGAGGCAAGCTTCTCGCGGAACCGGCGGGGGCCGCTGCGGTTGCGGCCCTGCTGTGTGGCCGGATCCCCGTGCGGAGGAGTGAGCGAGTGGTCGCGGTGATTTCGGGCGGGAACGTCGACCCCGGGAGCCTTCTTGCGCTCTTCCCCCCTGACCCGCGGGAAGGCTGACGAGATGTGTCGATTTGCCGGCTTTCTCGGTGAGGCGATCGCTCCCGCCGTGCTCCTCTACGACGGAAGCCACTCCCTCGAGGTCCAGAGCTACCGCCCACGTGAGCTTCTCGATGGGCACGTGAACGTCGACGGCTACGGGGTGGCGTGGTACCCTGGCGCGAAGCCAGTCCGGATCGCGGAGGCCCGACCGCTCTGGCACGATTCGGACCTCGAGCCCCTCCTCCGGAGCGTCCGGTCGACAGCCGTGCTCGCGGCGGTCCGAAACACCACGCCCGGAATTCCCGTGGACCGCACCGGCGTGCCCCCGCTCGTCCACGGTCGTTGGAGCTTCGCCCTGAACGGATTCGTATCGGATTTCCGCCGCCGGGCGATGCGCCGCTTCCACGAGCGTCTTTCCGACTCGATCTACGCCTCCCTCCGAGGAGCCTCGGACACCGAGGCCCTCTTCCTCCTCTTTCTGGATGCGGTCCGAAGTGGGAGGAGCCCGGTAGAGGCGATGCGTGATCTGATTCACACCACGGTACGGATCACGGAGCCGCTCGAGACCCGCCTCCAGCTCAACCTGCTCGCTTCGGATGGGGAGCGGCTGCTCGCCACCCGCATGGGCTCGAGTCCCCGGCAGAACACCCTCTACATCGCCCGGCGGTATCCCGCCTCCGGGCCGGCCGGAACCGTGATCTCCTCCGAGCCGCTCGACGACCCCGCCGGTTGGGACGCCGTGCCGGAGGCGTCCCTCGTCGAGGTGGAGGAAGGGGGCAGCTCCGTGAGGATCAGCGCGCTGGAACCCGAATGAGAACGTGCCGCGGGAGGCGCCGAAGGCCTCCTGCCTGCTGCCCCGCCGGACTCCTGACCCGACGCCTCAGGCATCGGAAGCCAGCGACTGCGACTCCCACCCGGTGGACGGGTCGCCGATATCGCCGGGATCCATCCCTCGGAGGGTGAAGGCCGAGAAGAAGTCGTGGGCGTGCTCGAGCGTGCCCGGGCCGAGGGTCGAGGGAAGGCGCTCGGCCCCGCTCATCGCGATCGTCACCAACTCCCCGGCCCGGGCTGCGAGCGCCGGATCCCCCAGTCCGAGCCGACCGGCGAGCTCGAGCCCGTGGTTCGAGGGGGGAGGGAGCAGTTCCTCGGCCTCACGGAGGGCGGTGCCGTCGTAGAGCAGGCCCGTGAGGAGCGCGACCGGGGCGGCCATGTGATCGAGGGAAACGGCGTCCAGAGAGCGCAGCTCAAGGTAACCGCGAGGCCGAACCTCCGGAAAGAGGGTGGTCAGGTGGTCCCGCCACTCTTCGAAGCCGACATCCTCCCGGCCGAGGAGCTCGCGAAAAGGAACCGGCCGCTCGGGGGCGCCCAGAAGGAACGCCGGCGCATCGAGCGCGAACTCCAGGTACTGGCACACGGCACCGGCTTCGCCGGAGTCCGGGATTCCGGTACGCCCAGGGGCGAGCCGCCTCCACTGCGCCGCGCGGAAGCTTCGGTGCCCAGTATCCCGGCCCTCGTGGAACCGGGAATTCGCAAAGATCGCCGTGAGGAGCGGGGCTGCGGCATTCGCGACCTTCCATTGCAGCGAAGAGTCCGCCGTCCAGTCCAGGTTCACGTGTACCGAAGCGGACTGACGCATCATCCGCCTCCCCCAGGAACCGATGGCTGCGAAGTGGCGATCCATTCGGAGGTATCGGGGGGCGCGGACCTGAAGGGGGGCATCGAGCTCCGGGGTGAACGGATCCACCCCCACGAAGTGAAGATCGACCTCCACCCGCCCCGCAGCCGCCTGGACCTCTCCGAGATCGGCTCGCGCGCGCTCGAGCAGGTCGTCCGCCTGGTGGTCGGGCCGGGAAGCCCATTCGAGCTGGCCCCCGGGCTCGAAGGAGAGCACGTCGCCGGACGGGGTGCGGAACCGAGGAGCGCCGGGCACCGACTCCTCGCTCCACTCGCGCCGACTGGAGACCCCTCGGAGCACCTGCACCATTCCCCGGGGCCCCTCGAGGGGTGCGATCCGCCGCGTGATCCGCTCGACCGGCACGGCTTCCAATTCGAGACCGATTCTGGGACGCTCCGCGGGTCCCCGTCGGCCATCCGGTGGACGGAAGATCTCGGATCGGAGGTGGCCCGCGAGGACCCGGTGGTCCAGGGGAGCGGTCACACGCCCGGTCCGATGTCGAGGCGGACCTCGACCAACGCAAAGCGGTCCTCCTCGTCCTGAGCCCAGCGATGGATCCGAAGCCCCGCCGGCTCTGCGAGAGCGGCGAGGCTCGCCCGGTCGTATTTGCAGCTCACCTCCGTCCGGATCTCCTCCCCCTTTTCGAGGGAGACGATGACGGAGCCGGGAAAGTGGACCGTCTGATCCTCGAGCGCCCGGAGGGAGATCTCGATCCGGCCCTCCGCGGGGTCGTAGCGGGCCCGATGCTCGAACCCTTCGAGATCGAAGTCCGCTCCCAGCTCCCGGTTGAGGACGCGAAGCACGTTCAGGTTGAAGCGCGCCGTCACCCCCTGGGCGTCGTTGTATGCGGCCTCCACCACGTCGACGCTCTTTCCGGAGCCCGGCCGAAGATCCACGCCGAGGAGGAGCGCGTCACCGGGCTTCATCCACGAGCGGACCCGTCCCAGGAGCTCCACGGCCTCAGGCGGATAGAAGTTTCCGAGCGTGCTTCCGAGGAGGGCGTAGAGGGTCGGCGTGGGAATCTCGAGCGTGACCGACTCCGCGGCGGTCATGTCCATCACCTCGGGCTCGACGCGGAGCCCCGGATATTCCGCTCGAACGCTCTTCGCCGTTTCCAGGAGGAACTCCGCGCTCACATCCATGGGGACGAAGACCTCCCCACACCCTTCCGCCCGCATTGCATCGAGGACGACCCGGGTCTTCCGGGCGCTTCCGGCGCCGAGCTCGACGAGCGATCGTGGCCGGAGCTCGGCCACCCACGGCCTCATCCACCGCTCGAGAAGAGCACGCTCCGCCCGTGCGAGGTAATACTCCGGGAGGCGGGTGATCTCCTCGAAGAGACGGGAGCCCCGCTCATCGTAGAAGTATTTGGGAGACAGCTCCTTCGAAGCACGGGAGAGCCCTTCGAGAACCTCCCGGCGCATGGGGTCGGACAGAACCGGTGACGTCATCTCTCTGTATCCTTGGCACAGCGGAAGCCCGCGAAGATCTGCCTTCTCGCCGGAAAGTCCCAGTTTCGGAACGTACTGCGAAGTGCGCCCGCTCGAGTCGCCCACGACCCACCCCGAAGCACCTTCTGCTCCGACCCGAAGAACACCTCCGAATACTCGGGATAGGGGAAGCTCTCGAAGCCCGGGTATCCCTCGAAGTCCGAGCTCGTCCATTCCCAGACGTCTCCGATCATGCCGTAGCACCCGATGGGCGAGACGTTCGACGGGTAGCTGCCGAGAGGCGCGGTCTGGAACGACACCTGATCCACGTTGGCGAGCGTGGGCTCCGGTGCGCGCTCGCCCCACGGAAAGTGCAGCTTCTCACCGCGCTCGAAGTCCCAGGTCGCGGCGGCCTCCCACTCGAGCTCCGTCGGGAGACGCTTGTCGGCGTATCGAGCATATGCACAGGCTTCGTGGTACGAGACGTGACAGACGGGATCGAGAGGCCGGAGCTCCTCACGACGGTCCATGCTCCGGATCGACCACCGCCCCTCCCCTTCCCTGCGCCAGGAAGCGGGGGCCTCGACCGCTTCGTCCTGGAGCCACGCCCAACCAGCGTCGGACCAGAAGGCCCGATCGACGTACCCCCCGGCCTCGATGAACGCGAGGTATTCCCCGTTCGTCACCGGAGCGACATCGATCAGGAAAGGGGCGAGCTCCACGTCGTGGCGCGGACGCTCGTTGTCGTAGGCGACGGATCGATCGTTCGTCCCGACCTCCACCCTCCCTCCGGGGCATCGGACCATCTCCCCCGCCCGCTCACGCCAGGCGGGACCCGGGTGAGGAAGAGCGATGCTGCGAGGTGCCGGATACGGCTCGCCGCGCTTGAGCTGGAGGGTCTGGAGGATCGTCTCGTTGTGCTGATACTCGTGCTGCAGCACCAACCGAAGGACGTAGCCGGCCCGGAGCAACGGATCCGATGGGTCCGGGGCGAGCTCATCGAGCCGGTCGAGCACGCTCCGGCGAACGCGTGCGAGGTACTCGAGCGCCTCGCCTCGGCAGGGCAACTCGAGCTGACCTCTCGTGTTCCTCGGGTTCTCGAAGGGATTGAACGTACCGGCGAGGCCTTCAGAGGCTTCCCCCGACGAGCGCCCCGCACGCGTGAGGAGCCAGACCTCCTCGAAGTGGGCGATGTGCCCCAGATCCCACACGATCGGACTCATGAGAGGCGAGTGTTGGATCCGAAGGTCCTCGGGTGAGAGGGGGGCGATGAGGAGGAGCGTCCGGGCGCGGGCCTCGCTCAGCAGCCCCACGACTTCCTCGCGCTCCCAGCCCTCTCCCTCGCTCATACGTCGGGGGCGACGGCGTGGAAGGTGACCTCCGGTTCCGACTCCTCGAGCTGGCGACGAGCCCATGGGCTCCGGAAGAGCAGGACCGGCCGCTCCCTCTGGTCCCGTACGAGGCTCCGGTCATATCCACGGCCGAGTCTCCGGATCTCCTCCTCCGGCCCTGTGACCCAGCGGGCCTCCTTGTAGGCGAGCGGCTCGAGCCGGGCCGGAACCCCGTACTCGTGCTCAAGGCGGTGGAGGAGCACGTCGAACTGGAGCGGACCGACGACTGCGACGAGCGCCTGCGGGCCCGCGACCTCGTCCGAGTAGAAGAGCTGGACGGCCCCCTCCTCGGAAAGCTGACGCAGTCCCCGGTCCAGGTGCTTTCGCTTCAGGGGATCGGCTACGATGGTCCTCGCGAAGTGCTCCGGCGAGAACGAGGGAATGCCCTCGAAGTCGATGTCCCCGTTCGCCGAGAGGGTATCCCCCACCCGCAGGTCGCCGCGGTCGTGGATCCCCACCACGTCCCCGGCCCATGCCTCGGTGAGCTTCTGCCTCTCCTGCGCGAGGAACTGCTGGGGCTGAGCCAGTCGAATGCTTCGGCCCGAGCGCACGTTCTTCACCGTCATGCCCGGTTCGAAGCGCCCCGAACAGACCCGCAGGAAGGCGAGCCGGTCCCGGTGCTTCGGATCCATGTTCGCCTGGATCTTGAACACAAAGCCGGAGAAGGCGTCTCCCCGCGGGTCCACCCTCTCCCCCTGCCGCGTTCCACGGCTCGGGGGCGCGGGGGCCTGCTCGAGGAAGAACCGGAGAAACGGCTCCACGCCGAAGTTCGTGAGGGCGCTGCCGAAGAAGGTGGGGGAGACCCGGCCCGCGAAGAACTCCTCCCGGTCGAATGGAGCCGCGGCCGCGTCCAGGAGGTAGAGCTCCTCCTCGACGCGGTCATGGATCTCGTCCCCGAGCCGCTCCGCGGCCTCCGGGGAGTCGAAGTCGACCTCATGGACCCCCGCACGCGTCTGTCCGTGGTCTCCCTGCCGGTGGAAGAGGTGGAGCGTTCGATTCGGCCGTTCCACGACCCCGAGCAGGTCCGAGCCGCGAATGATGGGCCAGGTGATCGGGGTGCACGGCAAGCCGAGGTCCGCCTCCACATCATCCAGCAGCTTCAAGGGGTCCTCACCCACACGGTCGCATTTGTTCACGAAAGTGAAGATCGGCAGGGTTCGAAGCCGACAGACGTCGAACAGCTTCCGGGTCTGCTCCTCCACTCCCTTCCGGTTGTCGAGGAGCATGACGGCCGAGTCCGCGGCCAGCAGGGTCCGGTACGTATCTTCGGAGAAATCCTGGTGACCGGGGGTGTCGAGAAGGTTCAGCCGCAAGCCTCCATACGTGAACTGGAGAACGCTCGACGTGACGGAGATGCCCCGTTCCTTCTCCATCGCCATCCAGTCGGAGGTGGCATGCCGGCTGGCACGCCTGGCTTTCACGGAACCGGCGAGGTGAATTGCGCCTCCGTAGAGGAGGAGCTTCTCGGTCAGGGTCGTCTTCCCCGCATCGGGGTGACTGATGATGGCGAAGGTCCGCCGTTTACCTACTGGATCCACCGGAACAAACCCCAGGGCTCTGAATGCATGATTCTGTGTACGTGCAGCGCCGATCGAGGGCACGCTGCAGCATAGAAAGCTAACGGAAGGACGGGCGCTACTGCACCCTCCCCTGACGGCGTTACCTTGGGGCGGTGGCCGGTCGATGGAGACGGGAGCGGAACCCGCGCGGCTCTCTCGGGCTCCAAGTGTACGAACCGGCTGGCGAGCGTCGGACCGCCGCACCACACCTTCTCGGGAGCCTCGTGTCTCAGCCTTCGGATCCAGGCATCAGGAACTCGCTTGCCTGCGCGATGGTCGCGTTCCTTCTTGTCGTGCCTCCGTTGGCCGCGGCTCCCCTCGCCGGGCAGGAAACGAATCAGGGAGCGTGGAACTCTTCCCGGGCCCTCGAGCTCATCGACCTGGGGCGCGACGCACGGCACCGACTTCGGACGGACGGGGACCTCCAGACGTACCGAGCGGAGACGCGAGGCAACGTCTACTTCTACGTCGACCCGGATGACGGCGGCGAACGCCCACTGATCCGTACCGACCAGGTCGCGGTGGATCTCTACTGGATGGCCCCGGACATCACGCGGCAGGTCATCGTCGGGCACCAGGAGGAGAAGCTGTTGCCGATCCGGGACTTTCAGTACTTCCTGGACCGGCTCACCCTCGTGCAGTACGGCTTCGGGGACCGGATCCGGGTCGGGGAGGGGATGGACGTACGAGACGTCCCGCACCCGCTCGCTCCCGACGGAGCCGTGGACCCGATCTACGACTTCCGCGTCGCGGACTCCGTATTGCTGACCCTGCCCGACGCCTCGGAGCCGATCCGGGTCTACGAGATCGAGGTGCGCCCGAAGGACCCATCGCACGCTGCGATGGTCGGAGCGATCCACCTCGACGGCTCCTCCGGCTCCCTCGTGCGTATGGACTTCACCTTCACGTCCGCGGCGTACCAGGATCCACGTAACGACCGCGTCCGTGTATCTCTCGAGTACGGACTCTGGCAGGGTCGCTACTGGCTTCCGCACGAGCAGACGGTGGAGGTGCGAAGGGAGCTGCCCCAGATCGATCTGGGAATTGGAACAATTATTCTCGCCGTGCTCCGGACCGGGAACTACGAGTTCGATGTCCCTCTGGTGAGGGAGTTCTTCGCGGGGCCCCGTGTGGTGACGGTGTCGCCCGAGGAACTCGAGGCCTTTCAGTTCGACGAAGGTCCTCTCGAGGCGCTCCGGGACCGGGAGCTCGCACGGTCGCTTCGTGAAGTCGACCCCCGGGAGTTGCGGCAACAGGCGCGGGAAGCACTCGGTCAGACGCACCCCTCCGGGCTCCCGCTCCTTCGATTCCACCTCCCGGGGGCTTCGTCGGTGCTTCGGTTCAACCGGGCGGAGGGGTGGCGGGTCGGAGGAGGAGTGTCCGTCCGCTCCCACCCGCTGCTCACGCTCCGAGCGGGAGGAGGGTATGCCTTCGGCTCCCGCGAGCCCTCGGCGCGGGTCGAGACGGACCTCCTTCTCGCTCCGGCGACGAGGCTCCACGCCGAGGCCTTCCTGCATGACGTCAAGGACCTCGGGCCGCAGGGGGGTGCGGACGGCATCCTGAACACGTTCTCCTCCCTCACCCGTGGCGTGGATTACCTGGATCCGTACGCTCGGGACGGAGGCGCGCTCCGGCTCCGACACCGATGGGACGGAGGCTGGACCGGGGGTGCCGCGGCGCAGCTCGAGCGCCACTCGAGCCTCCCCCTCGCTCGGCTCGCTGCACCGTGGAATGGGGACCGTACTTTCCGGCCGGTACGCGACGTCGATGAATCCACCATGGCCTTCGGGACGCTCTCCCTCGGCCGCTCCGCCTCGGCCGGGATCGTCGGCAGTAGCAGTTGGAATGCAGCGCTCGAAGTCGGAGGCTGGGATGAGGAGGCGTACGGGCAGCTCCGCAGTTCACTCCGGCTCCACGCGGCCGAGCGACGACCGGGATCCGGGCTCGACGTGAGGCTCAGGAGCGGGCTCACCGTGGGATCCCCACCGGTCCAGCGACACTTCCTCCTCGGGGGGAGGCACACGATCCCGGGGCACACTTACCGCGGCTTCGCGGGACGGCACTACCTCCAGGGATCGGTCGAGGCCGTCGAGGACGTCCTCCATCCCTGGCTGCGCGCACGAGCCGGGCTCTGGGGTGGATGGACGGGCGGGCTCACCGACGAGGTGAGAGAGCGCTGGGACGTGAGGCGGACGGAAGGTCTCCGGTTCGGAGCGACCCTCGGGGCCGGCATCTTCTATGATCTCCTTCGGGTCGATGTGGCACGCGGCTTTCCCGAGGGGGAATGGAGGCTCCTCCTCTATCTCGATCCCGGCTGGTGGGATCGGCTCTGAGCTGCGGGCCGACGCGCGCTTGACCGTCCCTCACCATCCGGGCAGTTTGCACGGATGCTTGAAACAGAGGACTACCAGAGCCGCCAGGTGCCACCCCGGGCCCTCGCCCTCTCCCTCTCGGCTCTCGTCGTTCCAGTCGTCGGCGCCCTCGCCTTCCCCGAGCAACTCGGGGAATTCAGTGCTCTGCTCTGGCTCCTCGCCCTCGTACCCGCGTTCCTTCTGGCGTACTACCGCGGATGGCGGGGAGTCGCCACCTCGCTCGCCCTGGGTATGGCGATCCTCTCGCTCACACAGGTGGCCGCCTCCCTCCTCGACCGGCAGGTACCGGACATCCTCCTCGGCGTCGTCGTCACCTACCTCGGAATCTCCCTCGCGATCGGCTGGGTGACCGAGCGCCTGCACCGGGACCGAGCGGCGGTCGAGGAACTCGCGTTTACCGACATCCTCACCGGACTTCCCAACCGACGTCACGCCCAGGTCTTCCTCGAGAACGAGTTCGGGGCAGCGGAGCGGGGCAGGCTCCTCTCGGTCGTCCTCTTCGACCTCGATCGGTTCAAGGAATACAACGACCAGCATGGCCACGCAGCCGGAGACGAGGCCCTCCGGATGTTCAGCACGATCCTCACGCGAACCACCCGGAGGATGAACCTCTCCGCCCGATTCGGCGGGGAGGAGTTCCTCTCGATCCTCGCCGGATCGGACAGCGAGGGCGCCCTCATCTTCGCAGAGCGGGTTCGGGCCGGGCTGCGGGCGAGTCCCCTTCCCCACGGGCCGCTCACGGTCAGTGCAGGCGTGGCGACGTACCACCCCGGCATGACGTCCCCGGACGAGCTCCTCACCGCTGCGGACCGCGCCATGTACCGAGCGAAGCAGGACGGACGCGACTGTGTGCGCGTCTCGGGGGACCTCCCCGAGTCCGCAGCCGCGGATGGGGGCACGACCCCGAGCGAAGCCGCGCCGACCGACGATCCGGCGCCGCCCCTGACGCTCCTCCCCTCGCACAGAGTGACCCAGTTCGGCGAAGGGAAACGGGTGCTTGTCGTAGAGGATGAGGCGCCGATCCGCCGACTGATTTCCACCTATTTGAGCCGCGAGGGGTTCCATGTCACGGAAGCGAAGGCCGTCCCCGAAGCGGTAAAGGCCCTTTCGACGGAGTTCGATCTCGTGATCACGGACATCCACCTTCCGGGATCGAGTGGGAACGAGCTCGTGGGAGCGGTGAAAGCCCGCTGGGTTCGGACGCAGGTCATCGTGATCACGGGGCACCGCGATGCCGAGCTTGCGGCGGAGGCGCTGAATGCAGGGGCGGACCGCTACCTCTTCAAGCCGTTCGGGATGTCCGAGCTCCAGTCCCACGTCTCCGACGCGCTCGTGCGCCGACAGCGGCTGCTGCGGGATCAGGCCGAGCGTGTGCATCTCGACGGGGAGGCCCGAAAGCGGACGGACGAAGCCCGGGAGGCGATCCTCAAGGGTGCCCGCGCCCTCGTGCGAGCGGTCGAGGTGCGCGACCCCTATACTCGAGGGCATTCGCACCGGGTCGGCCTCTACTCACTCATCCTGGCGGATGCGGCCCGGGTGGACGAGACGAAGCTCGACCGCGGCAGCTTGAAGCTGGCGTGTGAGCTCCATGATGTGGGGAAGATCGGAATTCCCGACGCGATTCTGAACAAGCACGGGCCGCTGACTGCCCGGGAATTTCGGGAGGTACAGAAGCACCCGCGGGTCGGGCGGAGCATCCTCGAACCACTCCTCGGGGACGGGGTCGTCCTCTCCGTCACCCAGTGGCACCACGAGCGGTGGGACGGCGCCGGTTATCCGGACGGGCTCTCCGGGGGGTCGATCCCGCTCGCTGCCAGGATCGTCGCCGTCGCGGACACGTTGGACGCCATGACGAGCGACCGGGCATATCGCCCGGGATTGAGTTGGGCGGATGTGGCCGAGGCGATTCGGACCCTCGCGGGGACGCAGTTCGACCCTCACCTCGTGGCAGCATTCGATGCGGCGCTCCCGGAGCTGGGGGAAGCATTCGAGGCGGGACACCCCGACCTGTTTCAGGGGCGGGAGATACGACCGATAGTCGGGATCAAGACCGACCCCGAATCCATGAAATCCACAGACGAAGGAACGAAGTGATGATCGATGCGAAAGAACGTACGGCACGGCGAACGCATGGCTTCACCGAATCCGTGATCCGGGAGATGAGCCGGGTTGCCCGAAGCGCGGACGCGATCAATCTGGGCCAGGGATTCCCGGACTTCCCGGCTCCCGACGTGATCAAGGAAGCCGCCTGCCGTGCGATCCGGGAGGATGTCAACCAGTACGCGGTCACCTGGGGGACGCCGTCGCTCAGGATGGCGCTCGCGAAAAAATATCAGGATTCGTACGGGCTCGACGTGGACCCCGAAACCGAAATCACCGTGACCTGCGGTGCCACCGAGGCCATGGCGGCCATCATGCTCAGCCTCGTGAATCCGGACGACGAGGTGATCGTGTTCGAGCCGTTCTATGAGAACTACGGCCCCGACGCCACCCTCTCGGGCGCGAAGCCGGTCTTCCTCCCCCTCTCCGCTCCCGATTTCAGGCTCGACGCGACCGAGTTGGAGGCAAGAGTCACGGAACGCACGCGCGCGATCATCGTGAACACTCCGAACAACCCCACGGGCCGGGTCTTCTCGCGAGAGGAGCTCGAGGCGATCGCGGACGTGTGCCGGAGGCGGGACCTCATCGCGTTCACCGACGAAATCTACGAACACATCTACTACGACGGCGAACACCTCCCCCTCGCCACGTTCGACGGGATGCGGGACCGGACGGTGACGATCTCGGGCGCTTCGAAGACCTTCGCGATCACCGGATGGCGGATCGGCACGATCGTGGCGCCACCGGACCTCACCGGAGCGATCCGGAAGGTCCACGACTTTCTCACCGTGGGCGCCCCGGCACCCCTTCAGGAGGCGTGCGCCCATGCGATGACCGTGCTCGGAAGGGAATACTACGACGGACTGGCGGAGGAGTACCGCGAGCGGAGGGAGGTGCTTCACCAGGCCTTGACCGAAGCCGGGTTCGACGCCGTGAAGCCCGAAGGTGCCTACTATATCATGGCGGACTTCTCCGCGCTGAGCGACATGGACGACGACACCTTCGCCCGGCACCTCACGACCGAGGGCGGCGTGGCCTCGGTTCCGGGAAGCAGCTTCTTCTCGGATCGGGTGCGGGGAAGCTCCCTCGTGCGCTTTGCCTTCTGCAAGAGCCTCGGAAAGCTGGAGGAGGCTGGGGAGCGCCTCAGGCGGTACGCGTCGGCCGGAAGCTGACCTCAGCCGTCCTCTCGGCGGAGAATGGGGAGCGGCGAGCCCGAAAGCAGGTCTCGCCCTCCCAGGACGCCGGCGACGACCGTGAGGCCGACCGCTCCCGCCCAGAGGGCGATGAGCCCACCGTACGGGAGGAACAAGGGAAGTTCGAACTGGAGGGTGAGCAGAAGCGCGGCAGCGAGGGCGCCGAGAACGACTCCTGCGGCGCCGGCCACGGCTCCGAGGAGGGCGTACTCCATCGCGAGGTACCGCAGCACGGCGCCGCGCCTCGCACCCAGCGTGGTAAGGAGTGCCACCTCCGTGGCCTTTCGTCTTCGGTAGCCCGCCACCACCCCGGCGAGCACGAGGATGCCCGCGATCAGGGTGAATGACGCCAGGCCGCGAACCCCCCAGCCGACCCGGGCGACGAGCTGATCGATCGCCTCACGCACCTGCGTGAAGTCGAGCACGGCAACGCCGGGAAGTGCCTCCGCGACCGAGGTCTGAAGGTCGGCACGCGAGGATGGATCGGGAAGCTCGAGGGACGTGAGGAAGGTCTGGGGAGCGCGTTCGAGGGTCCCTGGCTCGAACACCACGAAGAAGTTCGGCTCGAAGCGAGCCCAATCGACTCTCCGGATGCTGGTGACCTCGCTCTCGATCGGGACCCCTTGAACGTCCCAGGTCACGGCGTCCCCAAGGCCGATCCCGAGCTCCATGGCCAGCTCCTCCTCCAGGGAGATCCGCACCACCGAATTCCCTCCCCGACCCTCAGCGGGGCGCTCGCTCCACCATTCCCCCTCGATCAGCTCCTCCCCCGCCCCGAGATCGTGCCGGTACGTGTTCCGGTACACCCTCCGCAGCGTCCACCCGGGGACCCCGGCGTCGTCCAGGAGCTCCGAGACGGTCCGGTCTCGCACCCCCGCAAGCCGCGCGGGCACGATCGGGATGAAGTCCGGATCGGCGCCCGTCGCCTCGTGCACGACCTCCGCGAGCCGGAGCTTCTGGTCCTCGCGCACATCGAAGAGGAAGAGGTTCGGTCCTCCGCGCGACTCCTCCATGGCGATCCGGCCGGTCAAGCTGCTCTCGAGCACCGCCATGGTGGAGAGGAGGAAGACGGCCGACCCCAGCGCCAGGACGACCGTGCCGGTCTGGTTTCTCGGCCGAAACAGGCTGGCAAGGCCCTGACGGAGGCTGAACGGAGCGTCTGCCGGGAGGACCCTCCGCGCCGTGGCTACGAGTGCGCGTGCAATGACGACCAGGAAGGCGCCCACCAGGAGGAGCCCTCCCGTGTACGCAACTCCCGCTCCGACCGACGGGGCCTTCCAGAGGGCACCGGCCATAAGGCTGACGACTCCGAGGACGAGCAATCCGCGCGGGGCTCGCTCGGGCCCAGGCTCTCCCAGCCCCCGCCGGAAGACCTGCAGAGGCGGAAGCCCCCGGGTTCCAAGCAGCGGAGCGACGGAGAAGAGGAAGGCGAACCAGAGGCCGATCAGGAAGCCCCCGAGCGCGACCTCAGGGTGGATTCCCGCGCTCAGGTCGAAGTCGAGAAAGGCACGGATCGCGGCGACTGCCCCCCACTGGAAGCCGACCCCGAGCAGCACCCCAGCGGCGCTCCCGATGGTCGCGAGTGCAGCCGCTTGTACCAGAAAGGCAGAGAAGACCTCCCCCTCCCGGGCTCCAATGCACCGAAGCACGGCGACCGTCGCCACCTTCTCGTCGAGGTGGGCATAAGCGGCGCTTCCCACGCCGATCGCGCCGAGGAGGAGCGCGGTGAAGCCCACCAGCCCGAGAAACCCGCCGACGAACCCGATTCCGTCGATCCAGCCCTCTGCCCTCTCCTCCGCCGAAGTGATCGAGACGAGGTCGTCGCGCAGCTCCGCCCGAAGCTCCCGCACCAGAGGCAACGCTTCCATCCCGGTCGGAAGTCGCAGGTCGATCCGGCGCTGAGCCACACTTCCGGTCTCCAGGAATCCAGCCTCCTCGACGAGTTCGGAGGAGGCATAGAGCCCCGCCCCCATTGCCGCCCGGAAGCCCGTTTCAGGGGGGAGCCCCTCGACCACTCCCACGATGGTGGCATCCACTCCCCCGAGTCGGACCGGGTCTCCCACCTGGATCCCGAGTTGAGCGAGCGCCTGGGGCTCCGCGAGGACCTTCCCCTGTCCCAACTCGGCCCAGCTTCCCCTCGGATCATCCTGCACCTCACCATAGAGGGGATGGTTCTGCGTCACCCCTCGCACCTGAAGAAACCGTGACGTCCCGGTCTCCGGCACGAGAACCATGGTACCGAAGGTGGAGGACTCGCTGGCCACGACCCCGAGGCGCTGAAGCGAATCGACGGCCGCGATCGTGGCCGGAGGAAACGGAGCGCGACTCGAAATGCGGACATCGGCACCGAGGAGGTTCCGGCCCTCGGACCGGATGCCCTGCTCGACGTCTTCCTGAAGCGAGGCGAGCGCCACGAGCGCTGCCACGCCGATCGCCACCGCCGCAAGATGGAGGAGGTGCCGGTGCCCCTGCGAGCGGCCGTCCCGCCAGGCGAGGAGGAAGGGGAAGGCGCGCATCACCCCCGAACGCTCCGAGCCGCCTCGGTCTCCACGATCCGGCCGTGGCCGAGCCGCACGATCCGGTCCGCTCGTCCGGCCAGGGCCGGATCGTGCGTCACGAGCACGAGCGTGGTCCCCATCTCCCGGTTGAGACGCTCGATGAGGTCCACGACCTCTCCACCCGTCTCCTCGTCCAGGTTGCCGGTGGGCTCGTCCGCAAGAAGGATTGCCGGATCGTTCGCGAACGCACGGGCGAGGGCCACGCGCTGCTTCTCTCCACCGGAGAGTTGGGCGGGATAGTGGTGCGCGCGGTCCTCGAGGCCGACCCGCACCAGGAGCTCCCGGGCTCGAGATTCCCGTTCCCCGCGCGGTGCCCCTCGGATCTCGAGGGGCACGAGAACGTTCTCGCGTGCCGTAAGTGTGGGGAGGAGGTGGAAGGTCTGGAATACGAAGCCGAGGCGGCGGATCCGAAACTCTGCGCGCTCATCCTCGGTAAGAGAGGCCAAGTCGCGATCTTCGACTACGATTCTGCCTGTGCTCGGCAGGTCCAGCCCGGCCAACAGGCCCAGGAGCGTCGTCTTCCCACTTCCCGATGGACCCACGATGGCGATGAACTCACCGGGATCGACCGCCAGGTTCACCTCTGAAAGGACGGTGAGGTCCCGGCCACCGCTCCGGTACTGCTTGGCCACGTCCTCTGCCCGGATCAGCGCGCCGCTCGTCTGGGTCATGGCCATCCTGTTTCTCCAGGGGTGCGGCGGAAGCTTCGATGAAAGCGTAGAAGAGTCCGAGGTGGTACGCTCCGGGGTAGAAGAAGGTTCTCGAGGATCGGGTGCCGACGGAAGCCCTCCCGACTCGGGGGTCGATCCGGTGCACGTTCACTTCGTCGGCACGAGCCTCACGGAGGGGTACGGGCTCCCCTCGCCGGAGGAGGCATTTCCCGGGCGGGTCCAGAGCTTCGCCGATTCCGCGGGCTATCCAGTGGAGGTCGTGAACGCCGGCGTGAGCGGGGAGACGAGCTCCGGGACTCTCTCCCGGATCGACTGGCTTCTCAGCCGTCCGGTCGACATCCTCGTGCTCGAGGTCGGGGCGAACGACGGTCTCCGGGGGGTGGATCCCGCCGAGTTGGAGCGAAATCTCCGTGCGATCGTGGAGGTCGCATCGGCGAGCCGCCCGGACGCTTCGATCCTCCTGCTCGCCATGGAGGCTCCCCCGAACCTCGGGGAATCGTACAGGACCGAGTTTCGAAATGTCTTTCAGCGGGTGGGAGAAGACCCTGCGATCGTCCCCGGCCCGTTTCTCCTCGAGGAGGTGGCCGCGGTGTGGGAGCTGAATCAGGCGGACGGGATCCATCCCACGGCCGCCGGACATGAAATCGTGGCCCGGACCGTCTGGACCGTGCTCGAGCCTCTCATCGCGGAGGCGGCGGCCGGCCGGACGTCCGAATCGAACGAATCAGAGAGGAGCACTTCGGGTGGCTGACTTTTCGATGGCGAAGTTCCTGTCCCCTCGTCTCCCCTTCCAGATCGCCGCGGCGGGGCTGGGGCTGGTGGCAGTCCTCCTGCTCGGCCTTCTGGCAGTCGGCTTTTTCCTCCCGGGACAGTGGGAAGCCGAGCGGGAAGAATGGATCACGGCAAGCGCAGACGAAGTGTACGCTCACCTCATCAGCGCAGAAGGGTGGTCCAAGTGGACGCCGATGCCGGAGACCGGGTTCGAGCTCGACGGTCCCGAAGAAGGTGCCGGGGCACGGTGGAGCTGGGATGATCCGGGGTATGGAGCCGGGAGCTTCACGGTCCTCGATGCGGATCCTCCCCGGCGTGTGCGGTACCGGGTGGAGGTCGAGGGCGGCTCGCTGAGTACGGAGGGGGTCCTGCTTCTCGAGGAGTCGGGGGGGCGAACCCGCGTCCACTGGCGCGAGGACGGGGACTTCGGACGGAACCCCCTTCTGGGCTACATGGCAGGCCGAATGGGGGAGGCCCAGAGTGAACAGATGGAACGGAGCCTCGACCGACTCCGTACGCTCATCGAGGAGTCCCGCCTGGAAGCCTCCTGATCCCACACGACCGGCGGACCCCGCACGACGGGGACGGGGCTTCGGTCCGAGCGACGCTCAGACCGCGCGACTCTTCTCGAGCAGCTCCTGATTCGTGGCGGTCCGCCGCATCACGCCGAGCAGCTCATTCATCGCATCGGCTGGATCCTTGCCGGCCAACTGACGCCGGAAGGCGTGGGCGAGCGTGAGCGCATCCGGTGAGAGGAGGCGCTCCTCCCTTCTCGTGGCGGACGCGTTCAGATCGATCGCCGGGAAGATTCGACGATCCGCGATCTCCCGACTCAACACGAGCTCCGAGTTCCCGGTGCCCTTGAACTCCTCGAAGATGACCTGATCCATCCTGGAACCGGTGTCCACGAGCGCCGTCGCCACGATGGTGAGAGAGCCACCGCCCTGAGCGGGATCGATCTTCCGGGCGCTCCCGAGGAGACGCTTCGGTCGGTCGAGCGCCGTCGCGTCGAGTCCACCCGTGAGGGTTCGGCCGCTTCCTTCATCGACGGTATTGCAGGCCCGAGCCAAGCGCGTGATCGAGTCGAGCACGAGCACCACGTCCTGTCCCATCTCCACCCGCCGCCGGCACCGCTCCAACGTCATGTTCGCCAGGGACACGTGCCGCTCGGGGGGGAAGTCGAAGCTCGATGCCACCACCTCGCCGAACCCGCACGATTCCATGTCCGTGATCTCCTCGGGCCGCTCGTCGACGAGGAGAATGAAGAGGACGCAATCCGGATGGTTCTTGACGATCCCCTCGGACACCCGCTGAAGCACGGTCGTCTTCCCCGCCTTCGACGGAGCGACGATCATCGCCCGCTGTCCTTTCCCGAGGGGGCAGAAGAGGTCGATGATCCGGTTCGTGAAGTCCGGCTCGCCCCGTGCCGTGATGCCGCACTCCAGGACGAGCTGCTCATCCGGGTGTTGGGCGCTGAGTCGATCGAAGTCACGCCTTCGTCGCGCAGCTTCCGGGGGCTCCCCGTTGACCAGGCGAAGGTGTTGAAGCGGCGGGGATTTCCCGTTTCGGGGGCGCCCGCCCACGTCACCCGAAATTTCGTCTCCCGTGCGGAGACCGAACTTCTGGATGACCTTCGAACTCACATAGATGTCGTCGGGGCCGGGCGTGAAGCCGACGTGCGCATGACGCACGAATCCGGATCCACTCCCCAGGACCTCGAGGACGCCGAGGGGTTGCTCTGATGTCACTGTACGTATTGGATTGGGGTGACGTTCGACGAATTCACCGGCTGATCGGTCGTGCCGGAGAGGAAACCCCCCAGGTGGGAGAGGGCTCCAGTGAACCTACGATGTATTCAGCCTACTGTGCTTTTCGCTCTCGGACAAGTGCCTTCGACAAAGATTCTTCCGGCGCGACGGCCGGGCGCCCCCGGCGTCCGCTGGAACCACCCTGGACCGGCGGTGAGGGGATGA
>SKKN01000036.1 GCA_007121455.1 Gemmatimonadota bacterium
AGGAGTACGGGCTCGGGGTGGACGACGCGGAGGTCGTCGTCGCGCTCGGCGCCCTCCTCCACGACGTGGGGATGTCGATCCACCGGATCGACCACGAGGCGTACTCCCTCTTCCTCGCGCACGACAAGCTGAAGGAGCTCCTCCCCCACGTCTACGACGTGCGGACCGCGGCGGTCATGCGCTCGGAGATCCTCCACGCGATCATCGGTCACCGCTCGGGCGGGGCCCCGCTCACGATCGAAGCGGGGACGGTGCGGATCGCCGACGCCCTCGACATGACGAAGGGCCGCTCCCGGATCCCCTTCGAGGCGGGATCGGTGAGCATCCACTCGATCTCGGCGGCCGCGATCGAGGCGGTCCGACTCGAGGCCGGGACCACGAAGCCGGTCCGGCTCGTCATCGAGATGTCCAACTCGGCCGGGGTGTTCCAGCTCGATCAGCTCTTCCGGGACAAGCTCCGCGGAAGCGGCCTGGAGCCGCACGTGGAGGTCGAGGCGATGCTCGAGGGAGAGACGGAGAAGAAGCTCTTCCGTAGATTCCAGATCTGACCCGGACCGGAGGGGGGCCCGATGCTCCGTCTCCGAACGCATACAAGGAGAGACCATGATCCACCGTTCCCTTCCCCTCTGGCTCGCGGCCTTCCTCGCCGTGGGCACGGCCGCATGCGACGGCCAGGATGGCCAGGCGGCCGAGAACGAGGCGGCCGCCCAGCAGGAGGCTCCCCAGCAGCAGCCGGGTGAGGACCAGGCGTTCGACCTCTCGGCCGTCGGCTACGACCTGGGCGCCGACGACGCGCCGGTGCGCGTGATCGAGTTCAGCGACTACGGCTGCGTCCACTGCCAGAACTTCCACGCGGAGACCTATCCCGCGATCCGGGAGGAGTTCATCGAGACCGGGAAGGTGGCGTGGAAGTACGTCCCGATCTCGCTCGCAGGCTTCCCGAACGCGGACCGGGCGGCCGGCGCGGCGCACTGCGCGGGCGAGCAGGACCGGTTCTTCGAGTTCTCCGACCTCGTCTACCGGGACGCGAGCGAGTGGACGGGGGCGAACGATCCCCGGCCGGTCTTCACCGCGCTGGGCGAGGAGGCGGGCCTCGATATGGACGCGTTCTCCTCCTGCCTCGACGACGGCTCCCGGCTCGAGGAGGTGGAGGAGAACAGCCGTCTCGCCTCGCAGATCGGGATCCGGGGGACGCCGACGTTGGTGGTGAACGGCATTCCGGTGCAGGGCGCGCCGCCCCTCGACCAGTTCCGTGAGGCCCTCCACGAGATGGTGGAAGAGACGGAGGCCATGGGAGGGAATTGAGGAAGGCGCTTCGGCGCGGCCGCCGGGTCTTCCGGGCTCCGGCGGCCGCGCTCCTTCTCGGGCTCTCCGCCTGCCAGGGCACGCTCTTCGCGTCCTCTCCCTGCGTCCCGCTCGCGGACCCGGTCCCCCTTCCCGCTTCCGTTCCGGAGAGCAGCGGGGTGGAGCCGGTCCACACACGCCCGGGCCTCTACTGGACGCACAACGACTCGGGCTGGGATCCCGTCCTCTTCGCCGTGACGGAGGCGGGGGAGGAGGTGGCCCAGGTCGAGGTCACCGGCGCCCGGAACCGGGACTGGGAGGACATGGCCCGGGGACCCTGCGGGGACGGGGAGGAGTGCCTCTACATCGCGGATACGGGGGACAACAACCTGGTCCGCCGCGATCCCGCGGTGTATCGGGTGCGGGAGCCCGTCCCGGGCGAGGACCGGGAGGCGGCCGCCGAGCGCTTTCCGGTCGTCTTCCCCGACGGGCCGCGGGACGTGGAGTCGCTCTACCTCCTCCCGGGGGAGCGGATGTTCTTCGTGACGAAGGGGCGGGCGGGACCCGTGGAGCTCTACCGGTATCCGGGGCCCCTCCGGGAGGACGAGCCGGTCATGCTCGAGCGGATCCAGACGCTCACGACGTGGGCCCCCTTCCTCCCCGCGATGGTCACGGGAGCCGGAAGCACCCCGGACGGGCGGCTCGTCGCCGTGCGCACGTACCAGAGCCTCACCTTCTACCGGCCGGACGAGGAGGGGCGGCTCGAGGAGCTTCCCGGGGGGCGGGTGAGTCTGACGCCGCTCCAGGAGACCCAGGGCGAAGCGGTGGCGTTCCTTCCCGGAAACCGGGTCGTGCTCACGAGCGAGGCGGGCCCCGGCGGGCAGGTGGGGCAGATGGCCTTTCTCCGCTGCTCCCTCGATGGAGAGCGCTGGTAGGAGGAGCCGTCAGACCGGGGCCGCCCCGAGAATCCGGGCGAGGGAGCCCGGGGTGGGGACGATCTCCGCGCCGAGCCCCTCGGCGGCTTCCCGGAAGAGGGCCCTCTCCTCCTCCTTCTTGCACCAGAGCACGGCAGCCGCCCGGATCCCCGCCTCCTTCGCCGCCTCCATGTCCGTAAGGCTGTCGCCCACGTAGACGACCCGCTCGGGCGGGGCTTCGAGACTCCGGAGGGCCCGGAGCACACCCGCCGGATCCGGCTTCTGCCGGGGCACGTCGTCGTCCATCACCTCCACGTGGAAGGGGCCGAGGTCGACGTGCCGCCGGGTGATCTCCCACGAGCGCCGGCTCTTTCCCGTGACGAGGCCCAGGGGAAGCTCCCGGGCGCGGAGCTCCCGCAGAAGCTCGGGCACGCCCTCGTAGATCCCCT
>SKKN01000041.1 GCA_007121455.1 Gemmatimonadota bacterium
CCTAACGTGCGAAAGAGAACCGTTCCTAAGACCTTCTTGAGCGGCTTTTCCTCGCTTACAGCTATTGCGCCTGTTACGAGGAGGTGATTCGAAAACAAAAACGTCGTGGCGAAAACTGCGAAGGGAACGAACTGAGGGTCAAAGCTACCGCTTCCCTCCATTCCGGCACCTGCGAGAGCAGTACCCCCCACCAACGAGAAAAGCAAACCTGCGAACGCGGTAGCCACGACGAACTGTGAAATGTTAAAGGCGGATCGTAGAGACTCATTTCTTCGAATGAAAAGCTCGGCAACAGCCGCTGACGCGGCGAACAGAAGCACGGCCGCCGCAGGCCCAAAGAGCAGAACGCACGCGATCAATGGCAACCAGGTAATCGAGGAATGGGAGGCACCCTTCGCTCCCGGAAAGCCAAGTGCTGTTGCCTCTGAAAGAATTCCGAACAGAATGATAAAAGTGAAGCCACCGAGCGCCGAGGAGGGCAAGTCGCTCAATGAAGCCCAATCTTGAAACAGCACCGCGACGACCGCCGTCAGGCTGACAAGTGCAACGTAGACTCGGATAGAGGGCGATTTCATAGACTCGGCCCCCTCAGCTTGCCGTTTACCAGCTAATCGAACCGGATGCCAACACCCGGCAGCAGAAATCAACAAAAGCGCTAATCGGAATCACCTCCTTTCGTTGGTGTCGGCTGCGTGTCCGCTATTGCAGCCGCGGCGCTCCGCTATTCCGCTCGCGCTTCGCTTTTCGGCAGGCTGAGGGGGTTCTCCTGTGTTCGAGGGCCGTGTCCGACTTCGCTTAGATCTTTCCTCGCACCCAACGGTCCGTGGCCTGGAGCGTCCCCATGATCACGGCGTGGTCGAGATTTTCTCTGATGACTCCGGTACCGGCGAGATGTGCGACGTGCCGTCCGGATAGGGCGTGGACGGCGATGAGGGCGAACTTCCGCTCGAACGCATCGACCATCTTCACGCCATCGAGCTCGAGGCCCAGGGGCACGCGCAGGTCTTCCTCGGCGGCGGCCTGATAGACCGCTTCGACGGCCCGCAGCGTCGCGGTGGCGAGAGCTTCCATTCGCGCGCGCGGGAGGTCGGCACCGGTCGCCGCCGCTTGGAAGCGCTCTCCCTTCCATTCGAGGGTGACGCTCGCCTCGATTCGGGAGTTCTCCGTGACCAGCGCATGGTCCACGAAGAGCACCCTCCCCTCGCCGGCGGGCAGCTCCCGGTCGACGAGAAAGCTCGTCTCGACGTCCGCGTCCGGTTCGCCGAGGTCCTCGTCCGAGCTCTGCGCCACGGAGATCTTTCGGTGGTCGAGCTCCAGGTGGAACCGGGCGAGGAGGGCAGACTCCACGTTCCGCACCGTCTGCTTGGGCGAGACCGCCCGGGTGGTGAGCACGTGGACCTCGTCGATCCGTCCGCCGGGGCGCGCTACGATCCGGGCCGAGCGGACGCCCGCGAGCGACTCGAGGAGCCGCTCGGCTTCCTCGATCGTCCACCCCTCCGGTCCCGACAGCTCGTCCGGCTGAACGGCCACCCGCTCGCTCCTGACCTGATTCAAATGTTTCTGCCCAAGGTTAGAATGGTCGCCGACTTCACGCTCTGTCAAGCAATGCCGCGCTCGAGTTGAGGGCGGCCCGGTACCGAGATGGCCCGCCGAATCCTTGTTTCCCGGCATCAAAGCCACGAAAAAAGTCGCTCGGGCAGGCGGGAGCGGCAACCAGAGGAGTGGCCGCGCCATCATTTGTTTCCGTCCGGCTCCCATAAGCCTCCGTCGACGGGCTTCTTCCGAAACCTCCATGGGCGTTCCGCTTCCGGGTGGCCCCCGTACAGCCATCGCTCCGCCCACGGACGGGTTCCATATTCACCGCATGACCGCTCCAGGCATTGTCACGCGAGATCAAGCTCGGCTACTCGGAGGGGATCCCGCGATACTCGACGGGCCCTACCTCCTCGATGACCGGAGCGCCCCCTCCTTCCGCCGCGTGTTCGGCCGGCTCCTGCTTCGAGCGGATACCGTGCAGGTGGCTGTGAGCCGGATCCGGTTGTCGGGGATCGACCTTTCGGCTGAAGAGGTGGAGCGACTGCGACTCGTTCAGCTCGTGACCTCGGAAGTGAACCTGCACCGACTGGGCTTGGAGGCCGAGTCGCTGGCTCACGATCCCGAACGCCGCTTGGACCTCGAAGTGATGAAGCGGCTCATTCGGACGGGGCGCCTACGCGCGCGCTCTGCTCCCCTGGGCGGCTGGGCACCGGACTTTTCGGTCTTCTCGAGCGACGGCGATGCGTTCGCCCTTCTGGTCGGCCCGCATTGGTTCGAGCGGCCGTTCCTCTACCGCGGCCCTTCGTTCGGCTCCTTGCATGGGAGGAGAGGGGCGGAGCGAGCTGTCGCCTGGTTCGGGGAGCTGTGGAGGGAGGCGCATGATCTCGAGGGGCCGGTGCGTCAAGTCATCCGAAGGGCCCGTCGGAACGGGCCCCTGGGGCAGAACCATGCGCTTGACACGTTCGAAGGGGCCGGCTAGCGTTTTTCTTGGCGGAGTGCCCTATCCTCCGCCTTCTTTCCCGCGTAGCTCAGTTGGTAGAGCAGGTGGCTGTTAACCACCGAGTCGCAGGTTCGAGTCCTGCCGCGGGAGTTACCCGAGCGACAACCCTCGTGGGACTCCCTCCTTCCCTTATGGCGCGTCAGCATGGGACAGACGTGTATGCAATGAGTCCCATGACCGTGCTCGGACGGAGCACGATGGTAATCCTCTCCACCCTCACCCTCACCGCCCTCCTCACCAGTGGCTGCGCGGAGTCGGGAGACGATCCGGGGATCGGGGAGTCGGCGGATTCCGTCACGGTCGTCTTCACCCGGGACGAGAGGCCCGTGCCGGTCCGCCGTCCCGTCCCGCAGTCCTCGACCGGCCTCGAAGTCGCGCTCGAGCGGCTCCTCGAGGGCCCGACCGAAGAAGAGGAGTCGCGGGGGATCGGTTCCTGGTTCTCCGCTGAGACCGCCGGTGCCCTGAGTTCCGTATCGGTGGATCCCTCCGGACGCGCGGTGGTGGACCTCCGTGACCTCCGCCCCTTCATCCCCGGCGCCTCCAGCTCCACGGGGAGCACCCTCCTCCTCCAGGAGCTGAACGGGACGGTCTTCCAGTTCCCGGAGATCCGCTCGGTGGAGTACCGGATGGAAGGGAGCTGCGAGCTCTTCTGGGAGTGGCTCCAGTACGGGTGTCAGATCGTCACTCGCCCTGAGGGATGAGCCGGTGCCCCGACCGGACCTCAGTGACCGAGACGGATCTCGGAACCGAAGGATGGTCCGGGATCAGGATCGAGATCCATCCCGGTTAGCGGGCCAAATCTCGATCTCGATCCTCCGCCGGGGCGACGGCTTCGAGATCCGTCTCGATTTCCGGGCAAGATCTCGATTCCGTCCCGCGGGAGGGGTTCGAATCCGAGATCCATCCCGCCTCGGGCCGCGGCTTCCCCTCCTCGCGGCACCCACCGGGTCGGGCGGTCGGTGTAGGCCCCGGCACTCAACTCCGGGCCGCCGCCGGAACCCCGCCGAGCTCGACGGGGGGCAGGCCGGCCCCTCGGCCCCGGCTCCACGGCCGCCGCCTGCGTGCTGGAATCCTTCCGGTAGCCCCCCGGCCGACGCTACGTTTCAGGCCCCTACCGTCCCCGTCGAAGGAGCTCCGGAATGAGTTGGACCGCGATCAATCCCGCGACCGAAGAGCCCCTCCACGAATACCCCCTCATGTCCCGCCCGGACGTGGAGCGGATCGTCGAGGATGCCCACTCCGCACACCGGGCATGGCGCCGCACGGATTTCGGTCACAGGGCCACCCTCATGCGCCGGGCGGCAGAGGTCATCAGGGAACGGAAGGAGGAGTACGCCCGGACGATCACCCTCGAGATGGGCAAGCCGATCGGAGAGGCGAGGGAGGAGATCGAGAAGTGCGCGCGGGGGTGCGAGTACTATGCGGAGAACGCCGCCCGGCAGCTCGCGCCCGAGCCGGTGGAGATCCCGGATGCGGAGGCGGAGACCTTCGTCTCGTTCCAACCCCTCGGTGTCGTGCTCGCCATCATGCCGTGGAACTTCCCCTTCTGGCAGGTCTTCCGCTTCGCGGCGCCCAACCTCATGGCGGGAAATGCCGGTATCCTGAAGCATGCGCCGAACGTGCCGGGCTGCGCGCTCGCGGTGGAGGAGGTCTTCCGGGAGGCGGGTTTCCCCCGGGAGCTCTTCCGGTCCGTCATCGTGGACCTGGACGTTACCGAGGCGATCATCCGGCATGAGCGGGTTCGGGCGGTCACGCTCACGGGGAGCGTGGGGGCCGGGAAGGCGGTGGCGGCAGAGGCGGGCCGGCTGGTGAAGAAGACCGTCCTCGAGCTGGGCGGGAGCGACCCCTACCTCATTCTGGAGGACGCCGACCTCGATTCCGCGGTGGAGACGTGCGTGACGAGCCGACTCCTCAACTCGGGCCAGAGCTGCATCGCGGCCAAGCGGTTCCTGGTGGTCGAGCCCCTCGTGAAGGAGTTCGAGGAGCGGATGGTGGAGCGGATGGGCCGGGTCCGGATGGGCGATCCCATGGATGAGGACACTGAACTGGGCCCCCAGGCGCGCGGCGATCTCAGGGACCAGCTCCACGCGCAGGTGCGGGAGAGCGTGGACGCGGGGGCCCGCCTCCTCCTGGGCGGCCAACCCCCAGCGCCACCGGGGTTCTTCTATCCCCCGACCGTACTCGCGGGGGTGCGCCCGGGCATGCGGGCATACCATGAGGAGCTCTTTGGACCGGTGGCCACGATCATCGCGGTTCAGGACGAAGCGGAGGCGATCCGGGTCGCCAACGACACCGTGTATGGGCTTGGAGCCGCCGTCTTCACCCGCGACCGGGAGCGTGCCCGCCGGATCGCCGAGGAGGAGCTGGATGCCGGGGCGTGTTTCGTGAACGGACTCGTCCGTTCCGACCCCCGCCTGCCGTTCGGCGGGGTGAAGGAAAGCGGGTACGGCCGGGAGCTGTCGGGTTTCGGGATCCGGGAGTTCGTGAACATCAAGACGGTCTGGGTGGAGTAGGCGGAAGCGGGCCCTGCGGTCGAGGACCGGCCCGTGGTGCCGCGCGTCGAAGGCCGGGCGCCGCGGCGGGCCAGCGCCTCAGCTCAGCCCCTCGGCTCAGCCCCTCAGCTCAGCCGCTCAGCTCAGCCCCTCCCCTCCCGGCATGCTGCCGTCCTCGTTCAGTCCCCAGCCACGGCGCACGCGGCCGATCAGGCGTTCGAACCGTGCATCTGCCCGCAGCCCGGCGAGGAGCCGCGGGAAGTGGTGATGCAGGGGGATTGTGGGCCAGTACGGCCACCGGTCCACGGCATCGAAGTGCGCGAAGGCGGAGTCCAGCTCGCCCAGGGCGGCGCGCACGATCGCGGCGGACGCGTGGTCGACCCCCCCCTCGGCCCCCTCGAACTCCCGCAGGATTTCCAGCGCGCGCGATTCGTCGCCCGCTTCGAGGCAGACCAGCGCGAGGGTGCACCGCGGACCTGAGCTCGCCCACGGCACCGCGAGGTCTTCGAGCAGCTCTCCCGCCTCGCTCACCCTCCCGAGCCGCTGCAAGGCGAGCGCTTCGTAGAAGGTCGCGGTGGTCTCGTCGGGCTGGAGCGACCGGGCGCGCCGTGCCTCGAGCAGCGCCTCGTCGGGGCGGCCGGTCATGAGGAGGGAGATCGCCAGGTTCCCCACGGTCTCGGGGGCCAGCGGATTCAGCGGGACCGCCTGCTGCGACGCGGCCAGGGCCTCGTCGGCCCGGCCGAGGTTCTGGTACGTCCAGCTCATCCAGTTGAGTGCGTCGGCGGCGCTGGGCTGCAGCCGGACGGCCTGCGCGTACTCGCGGATCGCCGCGGGCCCCTCGCGCCGGGCCTCGTGGATCAACCCGAGCGAGGTGTGCGCGGGCCCCGATCCGGGATCGAGCTCCACGGCCCGCCGCGCGGCGGCCTCGGCGGGCTCGAGCACTTCCTCGTCGGCATACCCGTATTCGTAGAGCAGGGCCAGGGCGTGGCAGAGCCCGGTCCACCCCGGCGCGTATCCAGGATCCCGCTCGAGCGCCTCACGGAAGAGCGCCTCGGCGTGCCGCATCCCCTTCTCGGTTCGTTCGTCCAGGCGTGCCCGGCCCTGAGCGCGGAGGCGGTAGGCTTCGAGGTCCTCCGTGTCGGGCCACCCGATCTTCCTGCCTCGCACTTCGGGGTCGACCGCGCCCTCGAGACTGTCCGCGATCCGCCGCGCCAATTCGCTCTGGATCGCGAAGAGATCGTTCGCCGTCAGTTGCCGATCGAAGCTCTCGGCCCATCGGTGCGTGTCTTCGGTTACGTCGACCAGATGGACGTTCACCCGCACGCGCTCGCCGGCCTTCCGCACCCGTCCCTCGATCACCGTCCCACAGCCGAGCTCCCTTCCCAGTTCACCAATGGATCGTTTCCCGTCCCACAATCGGTCGACCGAGTCCATCGAGATCACCCGGATGTCGCGGCTTCTCGAGAGGCGGGCCAGGAGGTCGTCGCGGAGGCCGAGGGCGAAGTCGGCGGCCTCGGGGTCGTCGCCGATCGTGGCGAGAGGCAGAATGGCGACCGCATGCGGATCGAGTTCCAGGTCTATTTCGGGCGAAGGGGTGCGCGCCTTTTGGACCCGTCGCACGAGCGCCTCGATCTCGTCGGGTGGGGGCGCTCCGAATTCCCGCTCGAGGAGCTCGATGTGGCGCCCCGCGAGCTCGAGCGCACCCGCCGTGTTACCGGTCTCGCAGAGGGCCTCCATGAACCGCGCGACGAGACGCGAGTCGAATGGGGCTTCGGAGTGACACTCCCTCCACCACCGGACGGCGCGCTCGGCGTCTCCACGCTCGGTGCTGCGCGAAGCGAGGGTCTCGAGGGCACCCCGATAGTCGAGGGCGAGTCGTCGCCGTTCGACCTCCATCCAACGATCGAACTCGATGGCCCCCTCCAGAAAAAAGCCCTCGAGGAACGGGCCTCTGTAGATGGATACGGCCTCCTCCGGACGTTCGTTGCAGAGGGCCTCTCGGAACGCCGTTACATCGCTCGTCGCGCGGTTCTCGTCGAGCTCCAGTCGACCTGAGGTGGAGCGGATGGTGTCGGCTCCGATCGTTCCGCGCACTCGGTGCAAGTGGGTGGAAAGGCGATTTCGGGCGGTCGATTCGGAGACCTCGGGCCAGAGGTAGCCGACGAGGCGCCCGCGGGCCATCCCTCCCGTGCCCTCCGTAGCCAGCAGCGCCAGAAGTGCCAGGGAGTGCCGGTGGGCGGCCGGGCCGGTGATCGGACCGTTTGCGTCTTTGATTGCCGCGGTTCCGAGGAGCTCCAGCTCGACCATTCCGGTGCCCGGTTGATGAATTGTTGATGGTGGAGCGAGACGGGGTTGAGCAGGGGTCGTCAGGATGGATGCGTACGATCGCGGAACATCCCCAATCTGGAACGGAGGTTCACGATGAGGTACCGGAATTCCACCCTGATCGCAATGCTGCTCGTGGCCTTCGGGGCGCTTGCCGCATGCGAACGCACGGCCAACATCGCACCCGACGCGCCCGCCGTCTCGACTCATGATGCGGCCCACGCTGTCGCGCTCGCAACCGACCTGGATGAGGGAATCGTCCGTATCGGAGCCCACGAAGGGCATCCTGACGGCGGCCCCGGCTGGCGGTTCCAGCTTCCCGACGAGGTGATCGCGCAGGATCGCCGGATCCCCTCGGGCTGGACCACCTTCGCTCTCGACAACGACTCCGGAGCGGAGCACTTCATCCTCCTGCTGCGGGTACCCGACGAGCTTTCGGAGATCACGATGGAGGAGTGGCGGAACCAGGTGACGGTGCCCTTCCAGGAGATCATGGACTTCATCATCGACCCCACGAAGGTCCCTGCCTCGGAGCTCGCCGAATGGTATGCCGAGGTGGAGTCGAGCGGAGGGCCCGGATTCACCGGAGCCTGGACCAGCTCGGAGGCCACGGTGCACCTGGAGCCCGGCACCTACTTTCTGGACTGTTACGTGAAGGACGACAACGGGCAGTTCCACTCCTATCTCGGAATGCTCGAGCGGATCGAGGTGACCGAGGAGGCGAACGACGCCTCGCAACCGGAGCCCACGATGCGGGTGTCGGTCTCGTCGACCGATGGGATTCAGTTCGATCGCCCGGTGACCGCAGGGCAGCATACGGTCGAGGTGGTGTTCGAGGATCAGGCCTTCTATGATCACCTTCTGGGGCACGACCTCCACCTGGTCAGGATGGGCCCCGGGGACAATGTGGCCGAACTGGGCGAGTGGATGAACTGGATGGCCCCGCATGGCCTCGTGGCTCCCGCACCGGCATCATTGATCGGAGGGGTCCAGACGATCCTCACCCCCGACATGCTCGCCGGCTCGGCTCCGGCCATCGGGTACCTGAGTGCGGATCTCGAACCTGGCCGCTACGCGTGGGTCTCCGAGGTGCCGGATCCGCATACGCAGAACATGCTCAAGGTCTTCAATGTGCCGAACCGTGGGTGGTAGGGGGCGCTGGAGCGCCCCGTCAGCCACCCGATCACCTGAAGCCCCGACCCGGGAGAACGCATGACGCACACCGGTCTCGCCCTTTCGCATCATGCCCTCGACCCCCTCCGGAACCAGATGCGCGGCCCGGTTCTCGAGCCGGGCGCCCCCGACTGGGATCGCGCCCGCACGATCTGGAATGCGGCGTACGAGAGGGAGCCCGTGGCCATCGCGCGCTGCATGGGAGCCGCCGACGTGCAGGCCGCGGTGCGCTTCGTGGCTGAGGGTGGGCACCCCTTCGCGGTGCGGAGCGGGGGACACGACTTTGCCGGAAACTCCCTCCCCGACGGAGGGTTGATGATCGATCTGTCCCTCATGAAGGGGATCCGGGTGGACTCCCAGGGGCGTCGGGCGCGCGTCGAGCCGGGTGTGGTGTGGGGCGAGTTCGATCACGAGGCGCAGGCCTTCGGGCTCGCCACGACCGGGGGGACCGTCTCGAGCGTGGGGGTGGCGGGCTACAGTCTCGGTGGGGGGACCGGGCACCTGGCCCGAAGTCGGGGGCTCTCGGTCGACAACCTGACGAGCCTCGACGTGGTGACGGCCGAGGGCGACCTGGTCCGCGCGAACGAAGCCGAGCACCCGGAGCTCTTCTGGGCCCTCCGCGGCGGGGGAGGGAACTTCGGAATCGTCACCTCGCTCGAGTACCGCATGCACCGCGTGGGGCCTGAGATCCTGGCGGGCCAGATCGTCCATCCCTTCGAGAGCGCGCGTGATGGATTGGCGTTCTATCAGGAATTGATGGCCGGGGCCCCCGATGAGCTCGCCTGCTATCCTTTTCTGATGAAGGCTCCAACGGTGGAGCCCTTTCCCGAGGCGCATCACGGACGGACGATCCTGATCTTCGTGGTCGCCTGGGTGGGTGACCTCGAGCGGGGACGCGAGGTGGTGAAGCCGATCCTCGACTTTGGGACGTCGCTCTTCGGTAGCGTGGGTGCGATGCCCTACGTTGCTGCTCAGACGATGTTCGACGTCGGAATGCCCAAGGGGACCCGGCGTCACTCGAAGGCCCAGTTCTTCGGCGAGATCGACGCTGCGGCGATCGACACTCTGCTGGAGTGGTCGGAAGCGCTCGAGGGCGAGGCCACCGCCGCCTATTTTGAACCGCAGGGAGGTGCGATCAACCGTGTCGACCCCCAGGCTACCGCGTATCCGCACCGCGACAAAGCGTTCTCCTTCCACCTGGTGGCCGACTGGACCGATCCCGCTCGTGACGAGGCGATGCGCGAGTGGGCACGCGAGTTTCACCAGGCGATGGCGCGTCATGCCACGGGCGGGGTGTACATGAACCTGATGAGCCATGACGAGCCCGACCGAATCCCCGACGCGTACGGAGCGAACCTGTCGCGGCTGGCCCGCACCAAGGCGAAGTGGGACCCCGGGAACCTCTTCCGTCGGAATCACAACATCGAGCCGGGATAGGAGCGAGGACCGCGCAGTAGAAGGCGCGTTCGCATGGAAGCTCCTTGAGGAGGGCGGCTCGGCCTCGGCCCCTGTGGCCGAGACAGATCTCGGAACCGAAAGGTGGTCCGGGATCAGGATCGAGATTCATCTC
>SKKN01000057.1 GCA_007121455.1 Gemmatimonadota bacterium
ACACCCGGGAGATGTATCGTGCCCGGGCACTGGAGATCGCGGAAAAGTTCGAATTCCTGGGTCTCGGGGCGGACATCATCACGGGGTTCCCGGGGGAGACGGACGAGGACCACCGGGCCACCGTCGAGCTCGTCGAGGAGCTTCCCTACACGTACGTCCACGTGTTTCCGTTCTCGCCGCGGGAGGGCACTGTGGCGGCTGAGCTCCAGGAGGAGATGCCCGTGCCTCAGCGGGTGGCGGGGGAGAGAAGTAAGGAGCTGCGGGACATTGTTCAGGCCAAGGGCGAGGCGTACCGGCGGCGTCGGGCCGGGACCCGGGCGCGGGTCGTCCTGGAAGGAGACGGCCGCTACGCGCTCACGGAGGATTACCTGCGGGTTGCGGCGACCGGGCCGGGAGCGGAGGACCACCGGCGGATGTACGGCGCGGAGCTAGTGATGGCGGACGGGGAACTGTCGGCGGTCTTGAGGTCGCGCTGACGAGACCCTGTGCTCCTCGATTTCGCCGGGACGCGGCGGGAGGATCCAACCGCGACGGCCAGGGTTGACGATCAGGGCTGACCGCGGGGGCACCGGTTTCCGGCGGTGGCTGGATGTCCTCCTCTTTCTCGGCTTCTCCCACGGGTGGACCTGGGGCTTCTGGGCGCTCGCCGCGGTGGTCGGCGAGACGGTCTGGGAATGGCCCGCCTCCCTCCTCTTCTACGTCGGGGGCGCGGGGGTCTTCCTGGGCGGATGGGTGATGACCGGTGCCGTGTATGGATCCGCCGGCGTCCGGGCGCTGGCGGTCCGGATCGTGGACCCTCGGCGGATCCCGGAGCCGTTGGTGGATGGTGATCCTCCTCCTGTTCCCGGTTCTGACTGTCACGGCTTCGATCGTCGCCGTCTCCGGGGGCGTCACCTCGGTGCCTCTGGACCTCCGGGGCGCAGGCACCCGGCTTCTGGATCCGGCCTCCTTCGCGGCGTTCGCCCTGTTCATCCTCGTCATAGGCCCCCTCCCCGAGGAGATCGGGTGGCGAGGATACCTTCTGGACCGCCTTCAGCTCCGGTGGAAGGCACTCGGGGCCAGCTTGGTCCTTGGAGTCATCTGGTGGACCTGGCACCTCCCTCTCCTCGGGCTGCCCGGGTACTTCGATGCCTTCGGACGAGCGCCGCCCACGGCCTTGGACTTGCTCTGGGGGATCCTCCCTGCCGCTGTCCTCTACACCTGGGTCTACAACAACACGGCCCGGAGCATCCTCGCCGTGATCGTATTCCACTTCATGCACAACTTCACGGGCGAGTTCCTGGGAATCGACGAGTCGGTCCGGCTTATCCGGCTCGTTCTGGAGTGGGGGGCGGCTATCGTCGTCGTGATCTTCTGCGGCCCTCGGACGCTTCGGCGAGGTGACCCGCTGGAAGATCTGTCGCGCCGGTAGGTTCCCGTCCGCCTGCTTACGAAGGCCCTCCGGGCCGCCTGAAGGGCTCGCAAAGGGTCGAAGTGGCACGACCGGACCCTGCTGCCGGGGCACCGACCCGGCCAGTCCACCGGCGCAGGCAGTGGCGGCCCCTCTCCAACCCAGCGGAGGAACGTTCCATGCTGAGGGAGCTATTGAAGGGCCCTGGCAGCTGCTCGACCGCCAATTGCAGCGAGACGGCCTCACGCAGATGCCAGGAATGCGGCGAACCCCGTGGGCCTCGCATCCGCGAAAAGCACGACTTCGAACGAAGGCGTCCCTATGCGCATTCTTCTCTTCCTGGCGCTACCCTTCTTTTTCGGTGGTGATCTACTCGGACAGCAGGTCCCCCGGCCCGCACTCGAGGGGGCGACGGAGTTGACCCCGGAGGAAGCCGTTCGACTCGGGCTCGAGCACAGTCGGCTGGTCGGAGCGGCGCGGGCCGACGCGGGTGCCGCGCGGGCTGCATTCCGTCAGGTGCAGGCCTCCCGGCTCCCTGCCGTGCGAGTCCGCGGCGACTACCGAAGACTGGTCGGTGACGTCCCGGCGCCCGACATCGCGATCCCCGGCTTCGATACGACCTTCGCGATCTTTCCGATCCCCCGCGACCAGGTCCACACCGAAATCAGCCTCGAACAACCCCTTTTCCAGGGTGGTCGGCTCCGCAACCAGGCCCGTGCGGCCGAGCACGAGGCGGAGGCCGCCGGACTGTTGGCCGAGCAGGAGGAGGCCGACGTCGCGCTGGGGGTGCGGAGCGCCTATTGGGAGTTGTACCGGGCACGATCTGGAATGGAGTCGGTGGAGGCCGCCCTCACGCAGATGGAGGCGCACGTGCGCGACCTGGAGAACCTCTTCGAGGAGGGCGTCATCCTCCGGAGTGAGTTGCTGGCGGCACTGACGCGTCGCTCGGAAGTCCGGCTCGACCTGGTGGAGGCGAACAATGCGGTGCGTGTGGCCGCCCTCGAGCTCAATCGCCTGATCGGCCTGCCGCTCGACGCCGAAGTGGAGCCTGTCCCAGGTGCAGACCCTCAGCCGCTCGGCGGGGATCCCGAGCGCCTCGTCCAGCAGGCCCTGGAGGACCGACCACACCTGCGCGCGCTGGAGGAGCGGACGCGGGCGCTGGAGCGCCAGGTCGGCGTCGCTCGCGGCACCTGGCTTCCAGAGGTTTCGCTCGTTGCCCGGTACACGTACGCGCGACCCAACCCCCTCGTCTTGACCGAGATGGATGAGTTCCGCGGCATCGGAGAAGCCGGAATCCTCCTGAGTTGGAGTGTCTTCGAGGGCGGGCGCCGTCCGGCTCAGGCGGCGGAGGCCCAATCACGGCTTCGCGCCGCAGAGGAACGGTTGGCCGACGCCCGCGAACAGGTCGATGTCAACGTCCAGCGCCGGGTTCTCGAGACGGTCCGGGCGGATGAGGCGCTCGCGGTGGCCCGGGAGCACGCGGAGCAAGCGGAGGAGGCTTTCCGCGTGATCTCGGAGCAGTTCGAGGAGGGGGTCGTGCTCTCCGCCCAGGTGCTCGAGGCCGAGCAGGTACACCGGGCGGCGCAGGCCGGACGGGCTGCAGCCGTGGCACAGCAGGCCGTGGCCCGGGCCGCGCTCCTCAATGCGCTGGGGCAGGTCTGGTGACCCGGAGGCGCCCCGACGAATCCGGTGGCGCGTCGGGGGCCCGGAGCTCGACCTACGAAAGGGGCGAGCGCGAGGTGGTCTTCCGAACGAGAAGGCTCACCAAGACATACGGCGTGGGTGATGTGAAGGTACACGCACTCCGCGGCGTGGACCTCGATCTCTACGCGGGCGAGATGGTCGTGCTCCTCGGGGCCTCCGGGAGCGGGAAGTCGACGCTCGTGAATATCCTCGGCGGTCTGGACACTGCGACAGACGGGGAAGTGCACTACCACGACCAGGATCTCACGCGCGCCACGGACGCAGAACTCACCCAGTACCGCCGCCACTGGGTAGGCTTCGTCTTCCAGTTCTACAACCTGATCCCGAGCCTCACCGCGCGTGAGAACGTGGCCATCGTGACAGATATCGCGGACGACCCGATGGACCCCGACGAGGCTCTGGAACTCGCGGGCCTCTCCGGCCGTGGCCACTCCTTTCCGGCTCAACTCTCCGGGGGTGAGCAGCAGCGAGTGGCGATCGCGCGGGCGATCGCGAAGAAGCCGGCGGTGCTCCTCTGCGACGAGCCTACGGGCGCCCTGGATTCCAAGACGGGCATCGTCGTGCTCGAGGCGCTCGACCGGGTGAACCGGGAGCTCGGTACGACGACCTTCATCATCACCCACAACGAGGTCCAGGCGCAGATGGCCGAGCGGGTCATCTTTCTGAGGGATGGTCGGATCGCCGACATCCGGACGAACGAGCGGCGGAAAGCGCCGCGCGAGTTGAGCTGGTAGGCGTCCATGCGCGCGATCCACCGGAAGGTGCTGCGCGAGCTCAAGGGGATGCGCAGCCAGGCCGTGGCGATCGGCTTCGTGATCGTAGCGGGTGTGGCGACGTTCGTTTCCATGACGAGCGTCTACGAGAGCTTGCAGCAGACGCTGGAGAACTACTACGACGAGCACCGGTTCGCGGACGGCTTCCTTTCGATCCGGAGAGCACCGGAGCCCCTGAGCGACCAGCTTCGGCGCGTGCCGGGCGTGAACGAGGTGCAGACTCGCGTGGTCGCCGTCGTGAACCTGGAGGTGCCGGACTTCGAGGAACCTGTCACCGCGTCCGTCGTTTCCCTGCCGCCGGGACGCCAGCCGGAGTTGAACCGCGTATTCATCCGCGAGGGGCGGCTTCCTGAGCCCGGTCGTGAGGACGAGGTGCTCCTGAACGAGGTCTTCGCGGAGGCTCATCAGCTCGGGCCGGGAGACGGGCTCACCGCGATCATCCGTGGGAGTCGGAGGACCCTCTCCGTGGTGGGCATCGCCCTCTCCCCCGAGTTCCTGATGCAGGTCCAGCCCGGCACGATTTTCCCCGACCCCGAGCGCTACGGGGTTCTCTGGATGGAGCGGGACGCGCTGGCGGCGGCCTACGACATGGAGGGCGCGTTCAACGACGCGGTCTTCTCGCTCGCCCCCGGCGCTGACATCGACGAGGTCCTCCACCGAATGGACCGGATCCTCGAGCCATATGGAGGGCTGGGCGCTTTTCCGCGGGAGGATCAGGTGTCCCACAGCCTGATCGAGGACGAGTTCAACCAGCTCCGCGGAATGGCGACGCTTCTTCCGATCATCTTCCTGGGCGTGGCCGCCTTCCTTCTCAACATCGTCGTGACGCGGTTGATCATTCTTCAGCGGCAGATGATCGCCATTCTCAAGGCGTTCGGATATCGCGATGGCGAAGTGGCGCTGCACTACCTCTCGTTCGTTCTCGTGATCGCGGCGGGCGGAATCGGGGTGGGAATGCTGGTCGGTGTATGGATGGGCGTGTTGCTGGGCGACCTCTATCTGGATTTCTATCGGTTTCCGGAGATGGAGTACGTGCTGAGCCTTCGAGTGGCACTCACGGCTGTGGGGCTTACACTCGGGGCAGCGGTTCTGGGCGTTCTCATGTCGGTGCGGCGGGCGGTCCGGCTCCGACCGGCGGAAGCGATGCGGCCGGCGCAACCCCCGGTATACCGGGCCACCCTCCTCGAGCGTCTCGGTCTCCAGCGGCTCTTCGATCCCCCAACCCGGATCATCATCCGGAACGTTGAGCGGCAACCCGTCAAGTCGGCCCTGACGATCGTCGGAATCTCCTCTGCGTGCGCCCTCATGATCATGGGGACGTTCTCCCAGGACTCGATGGACCACATCGTGGCCGTGCAGTTCGGTCTCGCCCAGCGCGAGCACCTCACCGTGTCGTTCACCGATCCCACCTCCATGTCGGCCCTGAATGATTTGCGTGGGCTGCCCGGAGTGCTCCACGCCGAACCCTACCGTTCGGTCCCCGTTCACCTTCGCCACGGCCACCGAAGCTATCGAACCGCGATCGATGGAGTGCCGGCGGGAGCCTATCTTCGCCGTGTCCTCGATGCCGACCAGCAGCCGATCACGATTCCGGCCGAAGGGATCGTGATCGCGGAGGGACTCGCCGAGGTGCTGGGCGTTCGCACAGGCGACATGATCACCGTGGAGGTGCAGGAAGGACGCCAGCGTGCGCGGGAAGTGCCGGTCACCGGGATCGCCGAGCAGTTCATCGGAGTCGGCGCATACATGGACATGGACGCGGCGAATCGTCTGTCTGGGGGCGGGCAAGCGATCTCGGGCGGGTATCTTCTGATTGACCGCGGTATGGAAACCGAGCTCATGAGCGCTCTGCGCGACCGACCTCGAGTGGCCGGCATCGCATCAACGGACCGGATGATCGAGGCGTTCTACGAGGAGATGGTGGGCGCTTTGATCGTTTTCACTCTCATCCTGAGCCTCTTCGCGGCGGTGATCGCCTTCGGGGTCATCTACAACAGCGCGCGGATTTCCCTGTCCGAGCGCGACCGGGAGCTCGCGAGCCTCCGGGTGCTCGGGTTCACGCGCGGGGAAATCTCGTACATCATGCTGGGTGAGATCACGCTTCTCGTGCTCGCCGCCATCCCGCTCGGGCTCGCTCTCGGGTGGGCCGGCAGCTACCTGACGGTGACGGCGATCCAGACCGAGATGCTTCGCTTTCCGGTCGTGCTGGAGCCCAGGACGTTCGCTCAGGCGGCGAGCGTCGTGCTCCTCTCCGGTCTGGCCTCCGCCATCATGATCCATCGCAGGCTCGTCCGGCTCGATCTCATAGCCGTCCTGAAGACGAGGGAATGATGCCCGCGGAGAGTTACGGAACTGGAAGGAGAGGGAAATGACCACGCATCCTCACCATGAGAACGACGAGGGACGGACATGAAGCCGGAAACCCGCAAGCGCGCGCTCTGGATCGGCATGGGAGTGTTCGTCCTCGCGCTGATCGCCTTCGGGTTCTGGCCGAGGGCGACGGAGGTGCAGGTGGCGACGGTGGAGAGTGGCCGACTCGAGGTGATCGTGGAAGAGGAGGGTCAGACACAGGCCGTCGAGGAGCACGTGATCTCCGCGCCTACGGCGGGGTTCATGCGTCGGGTCGGTCTGGAGCCGGGCGACCTCGTCGAGGCGGGTCAACCTCTGGTCGAGCTCGAGCCTCCTCGAGCCCAGGATCTGGACCCCCGAACGCGCGAGGAGGCTCAGGCGCGGGTCGCATCGGCATATGCGGGTCTGGCCCAGGCCAGAGAGCAGGCTCGTGCGGCACGCGCCGCGGCTGAGCGGGCGAGGGAAGAAAGGGACCGCCAGGAGCGGCTGTTCGAGCGGGGCTCGGCCACGCGCCAGACACTGGAACGTGCTCGAACCGAAGCCGAGCAAGCCGAGGCGAACCTCGAGGGGGCGGAGGCGGGAGTCGATGCCGCGGAGGCGCAACTCGAAGCCGCGGAGGCCGTCCTTCGCCCCCAGCCGAACGGACTCCCCGGGGACGCTCCGCCTGAGCGCACGCTCGTGGCGCCGATCGACGGGCAGGTGCTCGTGGTGCACCGGAGGAGTGCGGGCCATGTCTCTCCAGGAGAACCGATCCTGGAGATCGGCGACATCAGCGAGCTCGAGGTGTGGACCGATGTGCTCTCGCGTGACGCCCTCCGGGTTCGCCCCGGCACACCTGCGCGCCTCGAACAATGGGGGGGCGACGGCCCACCGATCGAGGCGGTGGTGACCCGCGTGTCGCCGCGTGGGTTCACGGAGGTCTCCGCACTGGGCGTGGAGGAACAACGCGTACGGGTGCGGTCGGAGATCGTCTCTCCACGCAGCCTATGGGAGGACCTCGGCGCCGGCTACCGCGTCCTCACCCGGTTCGTGGTGTGGGAAGGCGACGACGTCCTCCGGGTGCCGACCGGCGCGCTCTTTCGCATCGGGGAGGAATGGGCCGTCTTCGTCGTCGAGGGAGGGCGCGCCGTCCAGCGGTTCGTGACGCTCGGACAACGCGCCGGCCTGGCGGCCCAGGTCGTTTCCGGCCTGGAGGAGAACGAGCGGGTGGTCGTGCATCCGCCCGCGGACCTGGGAGATGGGGCACGAGTGCGCCCACGCCAGTGAGATCGAGGGAAGGTACCACAGCGAGGAATTGGAGACATTCTAGACGGCGACGATCCGGAACGGGGAGCTCGTTCTGACCCATCGACGGCTGGATACGATCCCGCTCCACCAGGTGGTGTTCGAGCGAGACGACGAGGGAGGGATCACAGGTTTCCAGGCGAGCAATATCCGAGCGCGCGACATCCGTTTCGAACGGGAGGGTGGTTGATATGGGAGACGCCGCAACACGGTGGGGGGTCGCTTTCCCTGTGGGCTCTTGAAGGAGCGTGGTGTCAGGAGGGGTTGGAAGGGTTGTGCTGCGCTGCTGGTGGTCGCTCTGGCGATCCCGCTCACGGCATCGGCCCAGGGAACGGTGGGCGATGCCTCCCGTGAAGGGCGCGGCTACCTACTTCTGGGCGGCAGTCTGCTCGACGTCGACCGGATCAACTCCGAGTTGGGGGCAGCCGGTCATCCTCAGTTCCGAGAAGGCGCCTTTTCGATCGGCGGGGGCGTCCACACGCTTCACGGTCCGCTCGTTTTCGGGGCCGAGGGGCACGGGATCATCGGGATGAGCCGGAGCGAGGCCGGTGCCAGCTTCGAAAGCCGACTCACGGGTGGGTACGCCCTCCTGAACGTCGGATGGACCGCCGTTCGCCGGGGAGGGTTCACGGCCTACCCACTCATGGGTTTGGGCGCGGGAGGCGTGAACGTCCGGCTGACCGAGCGCGCCGCGCCGACCTTCTCCGAGCTCATGGAAGACCCGGGGCGAATCAGCGACCTGAGGCGAGTCTCGGCGATCGCCCAGCTCGCGCTCGGGGTCGATCACCTGCTCGCGTTCGGATCGACGGAGCAGGGGGAACGAGGACTGGCTCTCGGTCTGCGAGCCGGGTATGCCTTCGCGCCGTTCAGTTCGCGCTGGGTGACGGACCAGCAGAGCTTGCCCGACGGTCCAGCGCTCGCGCCCGGGGGCTTCTACATCCGTCTATTGGTCGGCGGGGGCGGGCGCCTGCCTCGGGACGGGACGCCGGGGTCCCGCTGAGACTCGGATTCTCATTGGGGTGGAGCCATGGGCCGGACCGACGCTCGCGAGGTTCCCACCATCGAGGTGGTGCCACAACTTCGCGAACTCGGAGTCGAGGAGGGAGGCGTGCTCCTCGTTCACGCATCCTTCCGGGAGGTACGCCCCGTCGAGGGTGGGCCTTTGGGCCTGATTCGCGCACTTCGCCGGGCGCTCGGACCCGAGGGCACCTTGGTGATGCCGTCGTGGACGGCGGATGGGGACACAGCGTTCAAGCCGTTGTACACACCTGCTGCATCGGACCTGGGCGTGATAGCGGACACCTTCTGGCGCCTCCCCGGGGTCGTCCGCAGTCGGCACCCGTTCGCCTTCGCCGCAGCCGGTCCGTGGGCCGAATGGATCACCGGAGACCCCCTCCCGCTGCCTCCACACCGTCCGGAGAGCCCGGTTGGGCGGGTCCATGAACTTGATGGTCAGGTGCTCCTCCTCGGGGTCGGCCACGATGCCAACACCACCCTTCACCTTGCCGAGCTGATCGCCGGTGTTCCCTACCGGGTGCCAACGCACTGCACGGTCCTCGAGGAGGGGCGTTCCGTTCGAATCGACTATGGGGAGAACGACCACTGCTGCGAGAGGTTCAGGATGGTGGATCCCTGGCTGCGGTCGAAGGGCCTTCAAGCGGAAGGACGGGTGGGGCATGCGCACTCCCGGCTTCTCCGCTCGCGAGACGTGATTTCCGTTTCGGTCGAGCAGCTCTTGCGGGACCCCTTCCTGTTTCTCCACCCCCGTTCCGCCGGGTGCATCGAATGCGACGAGGTGAAAACGAGCGTCCCGAAGTGGACTCTGGCGTTGAAGGGGCGGCGAACACCCGCGCGACGTTACGGGGCGGAGCGGCTCGGGTCTCACCTTGCCGGTTGCCACGGAGTCACTGCCGTTTTTTCCCCGTCCGGGGCGCGCCTCCCCTTTTGCGGCCTTCCTGTCTCCCTACCGACGTTGAGGTTACGCGAACATTTGTCGATCTGTTCGAACGTCCTCGCACGTTCCCTTCGAGAGGAAAGGAGCGCTCAGGTGAGAAGGATGACGATGATGACGATCAGAAGCACGGTGCCGAGTCCGATTCCACCAGCTCGCATGGTTTTCTCCGGGTGATGGTCGTGGGGAAAGTTGACTTCGTACTACCGGAGCAAGGGTTGTGCCCGGGGAGACCCCGGGGGATGCACGTCGACCCGAGCCTGAACCCGGATCGATCGGGGGACTCAGGGGGAGCTCCCGCCGGAAACCAGCGGTGGAGCAGCCGTTTTCCTATACAGGATGCGGCTCCTCGGTTAGATTGCCGAGGTTCGGAGTGGTTGCGGTCTCTGCCCTCCAGCCCCGGCGGACTGCCCCGGAGAGGCGTGGAGATCGAGCTATTGATCTGTCCTGCCGAAGTCCGTTCAATTGAGGACATGATGGAGATGTCGACGAAAAGCCTGCGCGCCTACGTGGAGACGTACGGGTGCCAGATGAACATCAGTGATGGTGAGCTGATGGAGGGTGTGCTCGAGTCCCACGGGTACCGGATCGTGGACCGGCCCGAGGATGCAGACGTCGTGATCGTGAACACCTGCGCGATTCGAGAGCACGCGGAGCAGAGAGTGCTCGGGCGGGTTTCCCAGCTCAATGGGCTCAAACTCGAGCGGCCCGAGTTGGTGATTGGTGTGACCGGGTGCATGGCGCAGAGGATGGGCGACGACCTCCTCGAGCGAGCACCGTACATCGACCTGGTGATGGGCCCGGACGGGTACCGGGAACTCCCCTCCCACCTCCAGCGGCTCCGAGCGGGAGGAGGTCTGCAGGGAGAGGAGGAGGGGGTGCGCCCAGTCGGGAAGGTCCCGCTCCAATCAGGACCTGTCTCAAAAACCGGGAAGCGCAGAATCCAGCTCTCCGTGCTCGACCTCGACCCCAGAGAGAACTACGAGGGGCTCGAGCAGCGGCGGAGGTCGGGCGTGGCCGCATGGATTCCCATTCAGCGTGGGTGTGACCACCGCTGCACCTACTGTATCGTCCCTTACGTTCGTGGGCCGGAGAAGAACCGAAAGCCGGACGAGGTCCTTCGGGAGGTCGAGGAAGTCGTTCGGTCAGGGATCTCGGAGGTGACGCTCCTCGGGCAGACGGTCAACTCCTATGTGCACGATGACTGGGCCTTTCCTCGGCTGCTTCGTGCGGTTGCCCGCGTCCCGGGAATTCGGAGGGTTCGGTTCACCTCCCCCCATCCGAACGACGTGACGCCGGAGCTGGTGGAGGTCATGGCGGAGGAGCCGGCCGTATGTGAGCAGCTCCACCTTCCGGCGCAGTCGGGCAACGACCGCACGCTGAAGCGCATGGTTCGTCGTTATACCGTCGCCACCTTCCTCGAGAAGGTGGCCATGGTTCGCTCGGCGATTCCGGACATCTCGCTTTCCACGGACATCATCGTGGGCTTCCCGGGTGAGACGGATTCGGAATTCCGCGACACGCTGGATCTCATGCGCACGGTACGCTTCGATGATGCGTTCACCTACAAATACTCTCTCCGGGACGGAACCCCCGCCACGCGGCTCCCCGAGTCGGATTTCGTCGAATTGAACGTCGCGCAGGCTCGGCTCGAAGAGCTCATCGAGGTAAGTCGGGGAATTCAGGCGGAGATCAACGAATCGGAAATTGGACGGGTCGATGAGGTGCTCGTCGAGCGAGAGGCGCGGGACCCCGGCCAGATGCTGGGCCGTACCCGGAGGAACAAGGTCGTCGCATTCCCCGGGTCGCCGGAGATCGTCGGCAGCTACGTCCCGGTCGAGCTCACGGCAACCACGGGTGCAACCTTTCGCGGCGAGAAGGTGGCGATCCCGGCGACTGTGGGCCGCGTGTGAGTCGTTTCGCCGGGGCGGTGGGCGTGATTTCCGTCCTCCTCCTGGTCCTCGTTTTCGCCCGCCTGAATGGTGGTGAACACGTTACGATCGATCTGGGCATCACTGTCTTCTACCGCGTGCCCCTCACCTACGTCGCCTTCGCCGGCCTCTTCGTCGGCATGCTCGTGATGTTCGTGGCCGGAATCCATTCGGATTTACGGGTGCGGCGCTTCCTGCGCCATCGCTTGGAGGAGGAAGGTCGCGAGGAGCAGAAGCGGATCGATCGGGATCAGCGAGATCTCTTCCAGCCGGAGCCGGACGCTTGATTCGAAGGTGCGGGCTTGTCGTTAAGCGGAACTTCGCGGTCGAATCCTGGAGGTGGATGATCTGATAGAGAACCGTCCCCCCTGGAGGGATGTGCCGGGGTGACTCCTCGCCTCCCTCCCGTTGCTTGGCTCGCCATTGCCTTCCTCACCGGTTCGAGCCTTCCCCACACGGGCGTTGCTCTCCCCTTCGCCTTCACCCTTGCCGCGCTCTCTCTCGTTCTCCTCCGCCTATTCCATCGCCCAGCGCTCGGTCCCGCCCTTCTGGTCGCCGGAGCGGCAGGGGCGCTCCTCACGGGACTCTGGCTCGATGGTCGAGCCCGCGACTGTCGGAATCATCTGCCGCATGACGCCGACGTGGAGGTCAGGGGGATTCTCCTCGCGCGTGATCACGGCTCGCAGGGGGCGCTCCCGGTGCAGGTGCTCAGCGGGATGCCGGGTGGATGCGAAGGTATGGTTCGGATGTTTCCGCCGCAGAGCAGGCCGAACCTTCGAGCGGGGGATGTGGTGGTCATCGACGGGACGTGGCGGACGAGTCGGTATGGGAGCCCGAGTCGACCCGAGTTCGCAGGCTATCTGGCCGCCCGTGGCCTCGAGGTCGTGTCCGCGGCCGGTGGGGAGGTTCCTGCCATCGTTCGGCTGCGTGGGACCGTCCAGGACCGGGTCGCGGACCTCTTCCCCGGTCGAGCGGGGATGGTGGACGCGCTGGTGCTCGCACGCCGCGAGGGGTTGGATCCGGAGTTGCGAGAGGCGTTCGCGCAGTCCGGTACCGCCCATCTGCTCGCGATCTCCGGCTTCCACGTGGGAGTGGTCGCTGCTCTCGTCCTGGGGTTGCTTCGGGCTCTCGGCCGGGAGAGAAAACGGGCCGTTCTCATGGCCGCGATGATCACGGCACTCTACGTGGCCGGAATCGGCATGCCACACGCAGCGACCCGGGCGGGAGCCATCCTTCTCTTCCTCGCCTTCGCTCGGCTGCGGGGACGACCCGTTCACTCTCCGGGAGCCCTGGCAACGGCTCTGATCTGTGTCCTTCTCCTCGACCCGGGAGCCGTGACCTCTGCCGGGTTTCAACTCTCGTTTGCCGGCGCGGCTGGGCTCGTCTTCCTTCAACGCCCCCTCCTGGCCGGCTTGAGGGCATGGGGCAGGGGTCGGCTTCCCCGTATTGTGTCGGATGGCGTGGCCTCCGGAACCGCGGCTACGCTCCCCACGCTCCCGCTGGTCGCATGGCACTTCGATCGAATCCCGATCGTCGGCATTCCGGTGACCATGCTCGTCACGCCGCTCATTTCCGTGGCCATCCCGGGAATCTTCGTTTCGCTCCTCGTCTCGATTCCTCTCCCACCGGCAGGGAGGTTCTTCGCGGGAGGGGTCGAGGTCATTCTCGGAAGCGCGGAGAGGATGGTGAGGCGCGTCGCGGAGGTTCCCTGGACAGCTCCCTGGGTTCCACGTTGGTGGATTCCGGGAGCGGCTCTCGGTGCGCTCGCTCCCGCCGTGGCTTTCGAGTGGTTCCCGGAGGTCCACCGTGGACTGCGCCGGGCGGTGCGCCTCGGCGTATGCGCCACGGGCGGGATACTGGTCCTCCTCCTCTGGCCCCTCGTCAGCCAGGGGGATCGGGGCACCGTGGAGATCCACTTCCTGGATGTGGGGCAGGGTGACGCCACCGCTATTCGCACTCCCAGTGGACGGTGGATCGCTGTCGACGTCGGACCCGTGACGCCGAACTTCGACGCCGGACAGCGGCGAGTGGTTCCTTTTCTCCTGCGGCGCGGGATTCGCGAGCTCGATGCGGTCGTGCTCACGCATCCGCACCTCGATCATTTCGGCGGAAGCGGCGCGGTCCTGGAGTCCTTGCAGGTCCGCGGATTTCTGGACCCGGCCTGGCCGACGGCGAGCAGGCCGTATCTGGATGTGGTCGAATCGGCTCGGGCCCGGGGAGCATCCTGGTGGCCAGCCTCGGACGGGATCGAGTTCGAGCTCGATGGAGTGTCCTTCGAGGTGCTCCACCCGCGCGCTGAGGACCTGAGGCCCGGCGCCACGGATGACCCGAACGACGTTTCTGTCGTCTTGGCGGTCCGCTACGGATCCTTCACGACCCTCATCATGGGCGATGCGCCGACGGACGTCGAAGACCGGATCGCCCCCGGTCTCGGATCGGTCCAGGTACTGAGGACGGGGCATCACGGGAGCCGGACATCTACCGGTTCCCCGTTGTTGTCGGAGGCCCGGCCCAACCTGGCCATCCTTTCCCTTGGAGCGGGAAACCGCTTCGGGCACCCCCATCCCGAGGTGGTGAATCGTCTCCACGACCATCGTATCGAAGTGCTCAGAACGGACGTCCATGGTACGGTCACGATCCGGGCGCGCAGGGACGGGACGTACAATGTCGAAACGGAGCACGCGCCGGCACCGGCGGAACCCTTCCGGAATCCGGGGTCCTCCTTCTATTATCTTCGAAATGGGGGATCCGAATTCAAGTCCGTGATCCGGACGACCGGGGGGTATGAGGATGAAGGACGACACACACGTCGTTACGATCGATCGTCACATCATCGACCAGGAACGTCTTCAGCCGGAGGCCACCGGTGCCTTCTCCAGCATCCTCACCGACATTGCTTTGGCGGGAAAGATCATCTCCCACAAGGTGAATATGGCAGGGCTGATGGACGTCCTCGGGAGGACGGGAGACACGAACGTTCAGGGCGAAAGGGTAGAGAAGCTCGACGTGTTTGCCCAGGAGGTCATCTACCGGGCGATGGACCACACCGGTCACCTTTGCTGCATGGTGTCGGAAGAGCATCCGGAGCCGATCCCGATTCCGGAGAAGTTTCCCGCGGGACCGTACGTGCTCGTCTTCGACCCGTTGGACGGTTCCTCGAATATCGACGTCAACGTCTCGATCGGCACGATCTTCGCCATCTATCGGAAGGTGTCGAACGAAGAGCGGGGCACCGAAGCCGATTGCCTGCAGGCCGGACGAAAGCAACTCGGGGCGGGATATGTCGTCTATGGATCGTCCACGATGCTCGTCTACACGACGGGCTCAGGGGTCCACGGGTTCACCCTGGACCCATCGATCGGTGAGTTCATCCTGAGCCACCCGAACATCAGGATCCCGGACCCCCCGGCTCGATACTACTCGGTGAACGAGGCGTACTACTCCCGCTGGAGTCCCGGCCAGAAGCGGTTCGTCGATCGCCTGCGAGGCACCAATGGCGCCTCCGGTCCCGGATTCAGCTCGCGGTACATCGGCTCGCTCGTCTCCGATTTCCACAGGACCTTGTTGAAGGGAGGGATCTTCATGTATCCCTCTGACGAGCGGAACCCGTCGGGGAAGCTCCGACTTCTCTATGAGGCTTCTCCTCTCGCGTGGATCGCCGAGGAGGCGGGAGGCCGCGCTTCAGACGGTCGGCGTGACATCCTCGACCTCGTACCGGAGGAGCTGCACCAGCGTACGCCCTTCTACATAGGCTCTACGGAACTCGTATCCCTCGCCGAGGAATACCTGAGCGAAGACGGCTGAGGCCCGAAGCGCTCCCTCAGGAATCCTGGGACCCCTATGCGAATTCGCATTTCGAAGATTTTCTCGGTCTGCGCGGCCTTGACGATCGTGCTCACAGGATGCGGCGATGATGCGACAGGAACATCCGGCACGGGGTCGGTGGAAGGAAGCGTTCTGATCGACGGAATCCCGATGCCCGGGATGACCGTCCAACTCGCAGGCCTGACACAACAGTCCATCGTTACGGACGAGGAAGGGAGGTACGTCTTCGGGGAGGTGCCGGCGGGAGCGTACGTGCTCACCGTTCTCGACACACCTGCCGACGCATCCTTTCCGTCGACCGCGAAAGCCGCAGTCGTAGCAGACGGGCGGACCGAACGGGTGGATTTCGTAGGAAGCTACATCCGAACCTCATCGATTGCTGGCCTGGTGACCGTTCGAGGACAGGGGACCGCCGGGGTCCGGGCCGTCCTCTCCGGAGTGGAGAGCGACACCATGCGGACGAATGCGGAAGGACAGTTCGCTTTCAACGGACTCCGCGCGGGAAGCTACCGGGTCGAGATATCGGATCTTCCGGAAGGAGTCACCTTCACCTCGGTGGCGACCGACGTCGAACTGGGCACCGGAGACAGCCATCTCACCACCTTCCAGGGAGAGCGTGACCTCACGGCGTCGGTGCTCATCCAATCGATCCGGGCGATCCGCGAGGATGGAACCACCGCTCCTGCGGATCCCAAGAACCTCTTCGGAATGATCGAGGTCACGGTCGTCGTGGATCGCGGGGAGGACACGGCAGAGCGGGTGGAGATCCTTTTGGGGGAGGAAATCGTGGCGACCCAGAGCTTCAACCTGGAGCCGACACCTTCTGATGCGGAGGCCGTGGAGCCCGCCTCGGCGAGCCCGGCAGAGATCTCCTTCACCGTAAACACCGCGAGCTTCGATCTGGGGACGGGGAGTCCGGATTTCATGAATGGCGAACGTCTCCTCAGCGCTCGACTTGCTACCCTGGAGGGAGGCTCCTCGGCCTGGGTCTCCAGCGTTCCGGTGGGACTCTGGAACTCCGACACCTTCCATGGTTCGATGACTGCTACTCAGGGACCATTCACCGGAGAAGACGGGGAGGACTGGGTAGGAGGTTCGGTGACCGTGAGCCTGGTCCCCGTGATCTATCACGAGGGGAGGGAAGTGGAGGGCGTGTCCGTCGAGTTGCGACGCGTGGGCGGCGGCAGCTTGGCCGAAAAAGACGCGAGCGAGGATACCCCGTTCTCGGTCGTGTTCTCGGACGCTCCCGGCGGGGCTCTCTACGGGTACAAGACCCCGGTGGGGAGCGTGGATCAGCTCCGCGTCCGAAGGGCCACGCTCACGGATGGAAGCACGATGTCCGGCTTACCGGTCGTCCTGGTCGAGGAGGTTCGGATCGACAACGACGGGTAGGAGCGGGTCCATCGCCTCGCCGTCATCCCTGGCTTCGCTCGAGGACCTCGATCTCGTCTTCCAGTCTTGTGAGAAACTCGAGCTTTTCCGGTCGCCGGAGAAAGGCGCTCTCGAATCCCATCCTCGCCAGGTCCTTGAGCTCCGCCCATGTGAACGCCTGGTGGCGATGGGCCTTGCCGTACTCTTCCGTGAGCGAAGTCCCGGAGATGAGCCGGTTGTCCGTGTTCAGCGTGACGACCAGCCCTCGATCGAAGTACTGCCGAAGTGGGTGTCGTTCGTAGCTTTCCACGGCCCGGGTCTGCACGTTCGAGGTCAGGCAGATCTCGAGTGGAATGCGAAAGTCGTCGACATAGGTCATCAGGTCCGGGTCCTCGTAGAGACGAGTCCCGTGTCCGATCCGATTCGCGCGACAGTAGTGGAGAGCCTGGTGAATGGATTCGGCTCCATACGCCTCTCCGGCGTGGATCGTCGTGGCGATGTTCTTGTTGATCACCGTGAAGAAGGCGTCCCTGTGCTTCTTCGCCGGATAGTTGTACTCGGCTCCCGCGAGATCGAAGGCGACGACTCCACGATGCTTGTACGCCACGGTGAGGTCCGCCAGATCCCGAGACGTGCCCGGGTCCATGTTCCGAATGCCGCAGATGATCAGCCCCGTTCGAATTCCGAGGTCCGCCTCCGCTCTCCGAAGCCCGCGCAGGGGGGCTTCCACGGTCTCGGTGAGCGGCAACCCTTTGCGCGTGTGGAGGATCGGCGAGTAGCGCACCTCGACATACCACACGTTCTCGCGGGCATTGTCCTCCGCGAGCTCGTACGCGACCCGTTCGAGGGCGTCCGCGTGTTGGAGCAGGGACAGCGTGATGTCGAACCGGGCGAGATACTCCTCGAGGTTCTCCGCGTCCTCCGCCTTCATCGCTGCGGCGAGCTCGTCCGGGTCTTCCGCCGGCAGCGGGAGGGAGAGGGTGTCTGCGAGCTCGATCATGGTGCTGGGGCGCAAGCTCCCATCGAGATGGACATGGAGCTCTGCCTTGGGAAGGGCATGGATCAGGTCGTACGTGACGTCCACGGATCCTCCCGCCGATCAGTCGCCCGGAACCGGGACGGCGAGGGCTCGCTCCACATCGACGAGGGGGGCACTGTAGTTCCCCGAGAAGCAGGCATCACAGAAGGGCCCATGCTCCTCGACCGCAGCCGTCATTCCTTCCAGGGACAGATATCCGAGGGAGTCCACCCCGAGGAGATCCCTGATTTCCTCTACCGTGTGGTTTGCGCCGATGAGCTCCTTCTTGCTCGGCATGTCGATCCCATAGTAACAAGGGTGCTGAACAGGCGGGCTCGCGATCCGCAGGTGAACCTCCGTCGCTCCCGCCTCCCGGATGAACCGAACGAGGCTTCGGCTCGTCGTGCCTCGGACGAGAGAGTCGTCCACGACCACGACTCTACGCCCCTCGATCGCTTCCCGTACCGGATTGTATTTGATCCGGGCACCGAAGTCCCGATCTGCCTGCGACGGTCGGATGAAGGTTCGGCCCACGTAGTGGTTCCGGAGGAGGCCAAGCTCGAAGGGGGAGCCGCTTTCCTCGCTGTATCCGAGAGCGGCGGAGTTTGCCGAGTCCGGGACGGAGATGATCGCGTCCGCCTCCACGGGGTGCTCCCTCGCGAGCTGCCGACCGAATGCGCGGCGGGCTCGGTCGACGCTGGTGCCCCACAGCCGGGAGTCGGGGCGAGCGAAGTAGACCAGCTCGAAGATGCAGGGCGCCCTGGGCGCCGGAGGTAGGCTCCGGAGCGACTCGACCTGGGACCCCTCGATCTTCAAGACCTCTCCCGGCTCGAGGTCCCGAACGAACTCCGCCTCGATGATGTCGAGCGCGCACGTCTCGCTCGCCACGATGTGTCCGCCGTCCTTGCGGCCCAGCACGAGCGGTCGGAATCCGCGAGGATCCACGACGGCGTAGAGCGTCTCTCCCACGGTCGCGACGACGGAATACGCACCCTCGAGGTGGGTTAGCGCGTCGTCCACCTGCGAATCGACGCTTTCGTGGCGGGAGCGGGCCACCAGGTGGACGATCACCTCGGAATCGCTGGTCGTCTGGAAGATCGCCCCATCCTCCACGAGTCGGGAGCGGAGTTCGAGAGCGTTCGTGATGTTTCCGTTGTGGGCGATTGCAAGGGCTCCCCTCGAGTAATCGACGACGATGGGCTGGGCGTTCTCGGGCCGGCTGCCCCCCGCCGTAGAGTAGCGCACGTGCCCGATAGACGTTCGACCCGGCAGGTGGGACAGGACCTGGGCGTCGAAGACCTCCGCCACCAGTCCCGTGGACTTGTGGACCTTCGCCTTGCCGCTGTCGATCGCGCAAATCCCGGCCGACTCCTGCCCTCGATGCTGGAGGGCGTAGAGCCCGAGAAAGGTGAGTTCGGCTGCATTGTCGACCCCGGAAACGGCGAACACTCCACACTCGTGCTGTGGGTGATCGTCGAGGTGGGTGACCTGTATGTCCGTTGACACCGTGAACCTCACTGCGAGAGTCGAGGAGGGGTGGCGGGCTCGACCGTCTCCATCAAGGAGGGGATCGATCCGAAGTATGCGTCGGCGAGTTGTTCGATCGGCTGTCGAATCGCGACGTTCCCGGCCCGAATCGTAAAGATACCCCCCGGAGCCCCGACCGTGCCCAGCTTTCGGGATGGAACACCGTGGTTTCGCGCCATGCGGTGGAGCTCGGTTTCCTCTTCCGGTGCGCAGGAGACGATGATGCGTCCCTGCCCCTCGCCGAAAAGAAGAGCGACTGGGTCGATCCGGTCGTGCAACTCGACGTGCAACCCGAGAGCCGAGTCGCCGTCGCCGATGGCGGCCGTGGCGAGTGCGCAGGCGAGCCCTCCCTCCGAACAGTCCTGAGCGGACCGGAGAAGGCCCGCCTCGATCAGCGCAAGGAGGGCGTGTTGAAGCCTTCGCTCCTCGAGCAGGTCCACGGCAGGGGGCTCACCCGCCACCAACCCGTGGCGGACGTAGAGCCATTCGGACGCTCCCAGCTCCTCGGTGTTCTCGCCGAGGAGGACGATGGCGTCGCCCTCGTTCCTGAAGTGATGGCGGGTCAGCGTAGAGATGTCCTCGAGAATGCCGACCATGCCGATCACGGGGGTGGGATAGATCGCATCTCCCTCCGTCTCGTTGTACAGGGATACGTTCCCCCCGGTGACCGGCGTCTCGAAGAGGCGGCACGCATCGGCCATTCCCAGGACGGCTTCCCGGAGCTGAAAGTAGATCTCCGGCTTGAGCGGGTTTCCGAAATTGAGGTTGTTCGTCACCGCTGTGGGGAGCGCGCCGACGCAGGTGAGGTTACGGGCTGCCTCCGCGACGGCGATCATCCCTCCCCGGCGTGGATGGAGAAAGGTGTAGCGGCCGTTTCCGTCCGTCGTCGCTGCGACGCCTTTGTTCGTTCCACGTATCCGGATCACCCCCGCGCTGCCTCCCGGACGGATCGCGGTCTGCGTCCGCACGGTGGTATCGTACTGGTCGTACACCCACCGCCTGGAAGCGATGTTCGGAGAGCCGAGCAGCTCGAGAAAAGCTGATTCCACGTCCCGGTCGCGCTTCACATACGGCGCGAGATCCGTCTCTCGAAGCCCTTTCGTCGTCTCGCTCTCCACCCCCTCTCGCTCGTACGTCGGACATCCTTCGGTGAGGGGAAGGGCCGGAACGTCCGCCACGACCTTCCCGGCCTCCAGGATCCGGAAGGAACCGTCGTCCGTGACCCTGCCGATCGGCTCCGCTTCGAGCTCCCACTTCGCCAGGATCTTCCGAACCTCCTCCTCCCGTCCCTTTTTCGCCACGACCAGCATGCGCTCCTGGGACTCCGACAGGAGGATCTCGTAGGGCGTCATCCCCGCTTCCCGGACGGGCACTTCGCTCGTGTCCAGCTCGACGCCGCTTCCGGACCGGCCCGCCATCTCCGAGGCCGAAGAGGTGAGACCCGCGGCCCCCATGTCCTGGATTCCGACGATGTGGTCGGAGCGGATCAGCTCGAGGGATGCCTCGAGGAGCAGCTTCTCGGTGAAGGGGTCCCCCACCTGGACCTGAGGGCGCTTCGCCTCGGAGTCCTCGGAAAGCTCCTCCGATGCGAAGGTGGCTCCGTGGATCCCATCTCTTCCCGTGCGGGCTCCGACCGCCATCAGAGTGTTTCCGACTCCCTCGGCTTCACCTCTGATCAGGTCCTCCGCCTTCATCAGCCCGAGACACATGGCGTTGACGATCGGGTTGCCTTCGTAGCCCCGGTCGAAGTAGACCTCGCCCCCGATGTTCGGAATCCCGACACAGTTGCCGTAATCGCCGATCCCTTTCACCACTCCCGAGAAGAGGTAGCGGACCCGGCCGCTCGTGAGGTCACCGAACCGGAGGGAGTTCAGGATGGCTACAGGCCGGGCTCCCATCGTGAAGACATCCCGAAGGATGCCACCCACTCCCGTTGCCGCCCCCTGATACGGCTCGACGGCGGAGGGGTGGTTGTGGGACTCGATCTTGAATGCCAACGCCAGGCCCTCACCGATGTCGATGACACCGGCATTTTCCCCGGGACCCTGGATCACCCAGGGAGCCTCCGTGGGCAGGAGCCGGAGGAGTCGCTTCGAGTTCTTGTACCCGCAGTGCTCCGACCACATGGCGGAGAACACCCCAAGCTCGGTGAAGGTCGGAGTTCTCCCGAGAATCTCCTCGATCTGTTCGTATTCCGATTCGGACAGCCCGTGCTCCCGAACGAGCTCCGGTGTGATTTCCGGATCACCGGCTCGCGGCTCCGGAGCTCCGGTCGAGCCCGTCCCCCCGCCACCGGCAATTCCATCGGCTTCTCTTCCCACTCTATCCACGTGATCCTCGCGTCTGTGTTCCCAGGTTCTGCAGGGTTCGGATTTCGAAGCAGGAGGGCGGTCTCATACGGTGACCGCAGCCGGGCCGCTTCGGAGGTGCTCCACCAGCGAACTGAAGATGCCGAGCCCGTCCGTCGAACCCAGGATCTCCTCCACGGCACGCTCCGGGTGAGGCATCATGCCCATCACGTTTCCGGCCTCGTTGATGATTCCGGCGATGGCATGGGCCGATCCATTCGGATTGGTCTCGTGGCTGAGCTCTCCTTCGGAGTCGACGTAGCGGAAGACGATGCGTTCATCGCCTTCGAGGAGAGACAGGGTTTCCGCATCGGCATAGTATTGACCCTCGCCGTGAGCGATCGGCATTCGGAGAACGTCGTGCCGGCGGTACGCTCTGGTGAAGATCGTGTCGGCGTTCTCCACCCGGAGATGGACGTCATGGCTGGAGAACAACAGCTTTTCATTTCTCAGGAGCGCGCCGGGGAGGAGGCCGCTCTCGCACAGGATCTGAAATCCGTTGCAGATCCCCAGAACCGGCCCTCCCTTCCCAGCGAACGCGACCACCGCTTCCATGATGGGACTGAACCGGGCGATGGCTCCAGCGCGAAGATAGTCTCCATACGAGAAGCCACCCGGAAGGACCACTGCGTCCACGTCTCCGAGGCTCTCGGTCCGGTGCCACCGGAACTCCGCCTCCGCGCCTACGACGTCCTTGAGTGCCTTGTAGCAGTCGTAATCGCAGTTCGATCCCGGAAACGTCACGACGGCAATCGTCATCGTCGCTCCTCCTCCGTTTCAGCCCGGATCCGGATCTCGTAGTCTTCGGTGACCGGATTCGCGAGAAGCCGTCGGCACATTCGGTCCACCTGCCGGCGGGCCTCCTCGGCGTCCGCTGCGTCGACTTCCAGGTGGATTGCCCTTCCCACGCGCACCTCCTCGATCCCCGGGAACCCGAGGGAGTCGAGGGCGTGATGGACGACTTTCCCTTCCGGATCGAGGAGACCCGGACGGGGTTGAATGAGCACCTCCACTCGATGACGACTCACTTCTCTTTCTCCGATTCCATGGTGGGATCCTTGTGGGTGGGGCCCTTGCGGGCCCGAGATTCCTTTTCCGGGTCCTCGTCCCCCATCGACTCGCTCGGGTTCCCGGACGCCGGACGCTCGAAGAGCTCGCGGTAGTCGAGGGACCGGACCTCCGCCCCACCCTCGTCTTCCCCTTCATCGAGGAGGGGGTCGCGGTCGGGAAGGCGCTCGAGCAGGCCCAGGCCGACGGAGCGGATCAGTCCCACCCCGGTGTACAGGAGCAGGAATGGGAAGATGAAGTGTCGGGGCCAGGCGAGCGCACCGACTGCGCACCCGGCGAGCAGCACCAGGACGAAGATCCCGCGGACGGTCCCCAGTCCAATCTTCGGTACGAGGGGGTAGGGAACATGGCTGAGCATCAGCGCTGCGAGCAGCACGACCAGGACACCGATCGCCTGAGGGCCCTCGAACCCGGTCAGGTGCGTCTGGAACAACGCCGTCTCCGTGAACGGATGGAGCGTGGCGAGGATCATTCCGGCAGTCGGGGAGGGGAGCCCGTGAAAGTGCCGTTTCGCCTCTCCTCCCTGTTCGACATTGAAGCGCGCGAGTCGGGTGACCACCGCGGTGATGTAGAGGAAGGAAATCACCCATCCCCATGCGGAGTCGTGGAAGTGGAGCTGATAGATGATGTACCCCGGCGCGACGCCGAAGCTGATCGCGTCGACGAGGGAGTCCAGCTCGGCGCCGAAGTTGGATCCGGTCCTGGTGAATCGCGCGATCCGCCCATCGAGCATGTCGAGGATCGCAGCGAAGACGATGAACCAACCGGCCCAGATAAAGTCGCCGCGCGACGCGGCCACGATCGCGTAGACCCCGAAGAAGAGGTTCGCCAGCGTGAAGGCGGAGGGGAGGATGACCACGCCCCTCTGGAGGCCCTGGCGCCTCTTCCGGCGTCGTTCCTCGAGCGGCATTCCCGCAGCCTTGGGACCCTCGGTCCGATCGTTCACTCGAATGTCGTTCCGCGGAGACGAGGCGGCGTGTAGTTGTCCAGGTCGTTGCCCGTGAGTCGCCGAAAGATCTCCCGGTACCGGGCCGCCGAGGCACGTACGACCTCCATCGGGAGATCCGGAGCCGGAGGCTCCTTCGACCAGTCGGGAAGGGCGTCGAGGTAGTCGCGGATCGGCTGTTTGTCGAGGGAGGGTTGAGGCTCGCCGGGCCGGTACGCGTCGGCCGGCCAGAACCGGGAGGAATCCGGAGTGAGCACCTCGTCGATCAGGAGGAGGTTACCCTCTCGATCCACCCCGAACTCGAACTTGGTATCGGCGAGCAGGATTCCACGGTCGGTGGCCACCCGCGCGCCCTCGTCGTAGAGGTCGAGCGAGAGGCGGCGGAGGCGGTGCGCGAGCTCGTTGCCCACCCGCTCCACGACCCCCTCGAACGTGATGTTCTCGTCGTGTCCGTCGACCGCTTTCGTGGCGGGGGAGAAAATGGGTTCGCGGAGCGGGCCGCTCTCCACCAGTCCCCGCTCGAGCGGCTCGCCGGCGAGCGTGCCTCCGTGTCCGTATTCCCGCCATGCGGATCCGGCGAGGTATCCCCGGACGACGCATTCGACCGGAAGCGGGTCGGTGCGGCGCACGAGCATTCCCCTACGCTCCCACCGAGCGCGGTAGGGCGCGAGCTCCGGCACCTCGGCCTCGATCTCCTCGGGGTGCACCGCAACGAGATGATGGGCCACTCGGGGGGCGAGCCGGTGGAGCCACCATGCACTCAGGAGAGTGAGGATCTCGCCCTTCCGGGGGATCGGCTGGGCGAGAACGACATCGAACGCGCTCACGCGATCTGAAGCCACCAGAAGGAGGAGGTCCGGACCGACCTCATACAACTCCCGGATCTTGCCGCGCCGGAGGAGCGGAAAGGGCAGGTCTGTCGGGTTAGACGCGGACATCCGGCTCCCCTATTTCCTCCGACTTCCGACCTGCATACCGGGAGAGCACGGGATCCACCCACTCCTTGAGGAAACGGTCGACCTGTCCGGGCGCCCTTCCGATGAAGCGGGCGGGGTCGACGAGTCGGTCGAGCCCGGCGGCGTCCAGCCCGAAAGCGGAGTCTCCCGCGATTCGCTCGAGGAGGTCGTTCGCGTCTCCCTTCTTCATCCTTGCGGCGGCCTCCATGGAGTGGCGTCGAATCCGTTCATGAAGCTCTTGCCGGTCCCCGCCCCGCGCGACCGCGTCCATGAGCACCGCTTCCGTTGCCATGAAGGGCAGTTGGCGGGCCAGATTCGCGCGGATCACATCCGGGTTGACGACGAGCCCCCGGGCCACATTCTCCGTCAGCACGAGCGTGGAGTCCAGGGTCAGGTACGCATCCGGGATCGAAAGGCGTCGGTTGGCCGAGTCGTCCAGCGTCCGCTCGAGCCACTGGGTCGCCGCGGTCACGGCCGGATCCTGGTAGAGGGTCACGACGTGACGAGCGAGCGCGCAGATCCGCTCGGCCCGCATCGGGTTCCGCTTGTAGGGCATTGCCGAGGAGCCGATCTGCTCCTCCTCGAACGGTTCCTCGACCTCCCGGAGGTGAGCGAGGAGTCGGAGGTCGTGCGCGAACTTGGAAGCGGAGATCGCCGTGCCGGACAGGGTCGATGCCAGCGCCGCGTCGACCTTCCGGGGATACGTCTGGCCGCTCACGCCGAACAGCCGGGGGAACCCCATCTTCGAGGCGACGAGCCGATCGAGTCGATCGACCTTCTCCCCATCTCCATCGAAGAGCTGCAGGAAGGAAGCCTGCGTGCCGGTCGTGCCCCGGACGCCGCGGAACCGGAGGGTCTCCAACCGGAACTCCACCTCTTCGAGATCGAGGAGAAAGTCCTGGATCCAGAGGGTTGCGCGCTTGCCGGCCGTCGTGGGCTGGGCCGGTTGGAAATGGGTGAACCCGAGGGTTGGGAGGTCGCGGTGCGCTCGTGCGAACCCGCTGAGTGCTTCCACGACCCGGACGATCCGGGCTCGGACGAGATCGAGCGCCTCCCGGTGCAGGATCAGGTCGGTATTGTCGGTGACGAATGCGGAGGTGGCACCGAGATGGATGACGCCGCTCGCGGAGGGCGCCGCCTCGCCAAATAGATGAACGTGCGCCATCACGTCGTGCCGAAACCGTCGCTCGAGCTCACGCGCTCGCTCCAGGTCGATCTCGTCGAGCGCTTCCCGCATTTCCTGGAGGGCGCCTGCCGGAATGTCGAGCCCAAGCTCGTGTTGGGACTCCGCCAGGGCGAGCCAGAGCTTGCGCCAGACCCCGAACCGGCGGGCCGGTGAGAAGAGGGCCTGCATCGGACGAGACGCATAGCGTTCCGTGAGGGGGTGGACGTAGCGGTGATCGGAAGAGTCGGTCACGAGGTCCTCGGGTTCGAGTGGTTCCCCCGGCGACGAAGGGACGCGTGAAGGCTTGCCGGGGACGCGGTATGCGGATCGATCTGCATGATCATGGGCGGAGGACCCGGTCTCGCACCGCGATTCCCCGGTCCCGCTCGAAATAGATCCTTACGGGTCCCGGGGGAAGGCTGGCGAGCGCCCCCGCGGCGTCCGAGGCACTCGTCAGGGGCTGGTTGTTCAACTGAAGGAGCACGTCCCCTTCCTGAAGGCCGAGCTCGCGCTGAAGTCGGGAGGAGATCCGGATGACCAGCGCCCCGGCCTCGCTCCGGATGCTTCGCTCCGCCCGGATCTGTGGTGTGACGGTGATCAACTCCAACTCCTCTCCGACTCGCACCCGTTCGGCTACGAGGGAGGGGAGTGCTTCCGCAATCAGGCGGACCGGCTCGTTCCGACCCTCCACTTCGAGCTCCAGGGGATCTCCGACGGACAGGTCGAGGAGAATCGCTTCGAAATCGAGCGGCGTGGCGAGACGGCGGCCATTCGCCTCGAGGAATCGCTCACCCTCCCGGATGCCGGCGCGGGAGGCGGGCGACTCGGGGGCGACCCGCGCTGCGCGCACACCACGCGTGCGCCCGAAATCGTCGGCATCGAACGGAGCGACATCGACCCCGATCCAAGGGCGGCGAACCTCTCCGTGCTCGAGGAGGTCCTCTGCGATGCGCAGCGCCCGGTCGACCGGGATCGCGAAGGAGAGGCCCTCGGCTCCTCCTCCCCGGCTGAAGATGAAGGTATTGATTCCGATCACTTCACCATCGGCGTTGACCAGCGGGCCGCCCGAGTTCCCGGGGTTCACGGAGGCATCCGTCTGGATCATTCCGAGAAAGAAGCTCCGCTCCCGGCCACTGGGAACGATATGACGGCCGATTGCAGAAACCACGCCGGCGGTCACGGTGGGCTCGGGGTTCGAGATGAAATTGCCGAAGGGATTTCCGATGGCGATCGCCCATTCCCCGATTCCGAGATCTCGAGCGGTGCCGATCGGAGCGGTCGGGAGACCCTCCGCATCCACCCGGAGCACCGCGAGGTCAGTCACCGCGTCGTCGCCGACCAGGCGTGCCTCGAGATCCCGCCCGTCCGGGAGAGTGACGAGGATCCTCTGCGCCCGCTCGACCACATGGTGGTTCGTGAGAATGATTCCCGACGGATCGACGATGAGTCCGGATCCGAGGCCGGTCGTGCGCCTCTCGGCACCCCAGGGCAGGAAGAAGGACTCCCATGGGGTTCGCGCCTGAGCGAGCTCGGTACGTAGTACATGGATCGACACCACGGCCGGGCTGACGCGAGCGGCGGCTTCCGTGATCGCAGTCCGACGCGACGCTTCGAGGTCGGCGCTCGTGCCGGAGACCTGGAGCGCACCACCTTCGTGCGAGAGGGGGGTGCCCAGTCCGGGTCCCTGGTCATTCCCGGCGGTGGAGTCGGAGCCCGAAGGCCGCACCTCCCCTCCCTGTACGTCGCCGCACGCGGAGACCGCAAGTGCGATCAGGACGGCGAGAACATGGGACCGGCGAGTCCCGGGAGCCCTTCTTCTGGTCACAGTTCCCTGTTCAGAGTCTTCCAGTCCGCGAGGAAGCGCTCGAGCCCGGAATCGGTGTGCGGGTGCTTCATGAGCTGGTAGAGTACCTTGGGCGGCAAGGTCGCGCAGTCGGCTCCGATGAGCAGGGCCTCCAGCACATGCCGGGGATGCCGGAGGGATGCGGCGAGGATTTCCGTCTCCAGTCCGTATCGGTCGTACACCTGCCGGATCTCCGCGACGATCTCCATTCCCTCATGACCCACATCGTCGAGTCGACCCACGAATGGAGAGATGTAGGTAGCTCCGGCTTTCGCGGCGAGAAGGGCCTGCGTCGTGGAGAAGCAGAGCGTGACGTTCACTCGGGTGCCTTCGTCCCGGAGCTCCCGGCACGCACGGAGTCCATCCTCGGTGAGCGGCACCTTCACCACGATGTTCGGGTGGATCTTCGCGAGGCGGCGACCCTCTGCTACCATCCCGTCAGCGTCGACCGCCACGACCTCGGCGCTGATGGGCCCTTCGACCGTCTCGCAGATCTCCAGGAAGATCTCCTGTGGGTCTCTCTCGCCGGCGGAGGAAGCGAGCAGGCTCGGGTTCGTGGTAATCCCGTCGATCAGGTTCGCCGACGCGGCCCTTCGGATCTCGTCCAGGTCCGCGGTGTCGAGGAAGATCTTCATGGCTCGCTATATCTCCTGGGTTCGGTGCGAGCGGGGGCATCGGGAGCCTCGCTGGAGGCCCCGGGATACTCCACCCGCGTGAGAAAGAGCCCTTCCGCGGGTGCAGGCGGAGAGGTTTCGGGATTCGGGGATCGATCGTCCAGCATCGACGAAATGTCGTCCACCGGGCGGCGCCCCCGACCTACGTCCACCATCGTACCCACGAGGTAACGCACCATGTGGTGGAGAAATCGGTTCGCGGTGACTTTGAAGCGAAGCCCCAGGCCGTCCCACGGACTCCATTCGGCGTGTGTGATCCGGCATCGATCACCTCGCTGCGGCTGACCTGACTTCGCAAAGGCCCGGAACGAGTGCTCTCCCACGAGGTACCCGGCGGCCGTCTCCAGATGCGAGGTCCGGAGCTCCCGTTGCAGGACCCAGCAATGGAACCGGTGGAAAGGAGAGGCGCTCTCGTCGGCGATCCCGACCCGGTACTCATAGGAGCGGGCGGATGCGTCGTACCGGGGGTGGAACCTCGGGGATACGCGCTCGGCCTCGGCGAGCCAGACGTCGCGCGGAAGTACCGCGTTCATCGCTTTGCGGAAGCGTTGGGCGTGCCAGGAGGCGGGTAGGGTGACGGCGGCCACCTGGCCCGTGGCGTGGACCCCCCGATCGGTCCGCCCCGCTCCGACCACCGTCCGCTTCTCTCCAGTGAGACGATGAATGGCAGCCTCCAGCTCTCCCTGGACCGTTCGCTCCGTTCGCTGCACCTGCCAGCCGAAGTAGCGCGAGCCGTCGTAGTGGAGTGTGAGTTGAAGGCGGATCTCCTCCCGGGACGTCACGCGGGAAAGGTAGAGGGGGGCTCGGCGATGTCAAGCGCACGGGCAGGCGATTGACCAGGGCCGCTCGGAATGCCTACGATCCTCCGTTCCGCATGCAGATCGCGCACCTTTCGAGGAGCTTCGGATGGACCTGGTGGCACTGATCGACAAGGCCTCGGCCGGAAAGGCACTCACGGTCGACGAGGCGGAGGCCGCGTTCGCCCGATTCATGGCGGGAGAGGCGAGCCCGGTTCAGGTGGCTGCGCTCCTCGTCGCTCTCCGGGCAAGAGGGGTGAGGCCCAGTGAGATCGCAGGGGGGGTAAGGGCCCTTCGCTCCGCGATGGTTCCCGTCCGGGCCGAGTCCGTAGACGAGCTCGTCGATACCTGCGGGACGGGCGGTGGGGTGAGCACCTTCAACATATCGACGGCGGCGGCGCTCGTCGCCGCTGGGGCCGGGAGCAGGATCGCGAAGCATGGAAACCGCTCCTTCACTTCCCGCAGCGGGAGCGCGGATGTGCTCGAGGCGCTGGGCGTTCCCATCGACCTGGATGCGAGTGGGATGAGCCGGGTGCTGGAGGAGGCAGGTGTAGTCTTCATGTTCGCCCCCACCCTCCACCCCGCGATGCGCCACGTGGGCCCGGTCCGGCGGGAGTTGGCGATCCCCACGATCATGAACCTCCTTGGGCCCCTCACGAATCCAGCCGGTGCCCGGCGGCAGGTTGTGGGCGTTTCGGATCCGGCCTCGTTGGAGCTCGTGGCCGAGGGCCTCCGTGAGTTGGGGCACCTGCGCGCCCTGGTGGTTCACGGAGAGCCCGGAATGGACGAGCTGAGCCCGCTCGGGGCGACACACGTGACGGAGCTGCACGAGGGCGAGGTCCGGAGCTGGACCATTCGTCCGGAGGACCTGGGGTTGTCGCGGGCGAGCCTGGAGTCGCTTGCCGGGGGAGAGCCGGAGGAGAACGCGGAAACCATCAAGAGGATTCTGGAGGGGACGGAGCGGGGAGGCCCTCGGAGTGCCGTGGTACTGAATGCTGCGGCCGCGATCTACGTGGCCGGGGAGGTCCGGGACCTGAAGGAGGGAGTCCGGGCGGCTGCGGAAGCCCTGGATTCGGGCCGCGCTTACGACGCGCTCGAGGCCCTTCGGGCTGCGAGCCTACGGGCGGCCGAGGGCGAAGGCCGGGGCGCTCCCGAGGGTAGAAGTTGACCCATACCGTCAGGCGGGTTGCTTGTCGATTCTGCGGACATCGACCAGTCCGCACAGCACCCAGGGGCCCGGAAGTGGGCATTCACCTCGCTGGGCCACCAGGACCACCTCCGTGACTCTGGCCGTTACCTTTCCGACTGCAAATGGGATTCTCATGCGCTCTCCTCTCGTCCGGCGTTCAGTACCTTCGGATGACCCCGACGACGACCCCCTGAATCACCACGTCGTTTGCGTCGACCACGATCGGTGCTACCGCATCGTTCGCCGGCTGTAGGCGGATGCGGTTTCCCTTCTCGCGGTATAGCTTTTTCATCGTTGCGGACTCGCCGCCGACGAGCGCCACGACCATCTCCCCTTCTTCGGCGACCGGGCGGTGGTTCACCACGATGTAATCACCATCGCGGACCTGTTCGTCGATCATGGAGTCGCCCTGGACGCGAAGCACGTAGTTTCTGCCCCGTTTCCGGAGCATGTCCGGCGGCACCTGAACGGTCTCCGTGTCCTGAACCGCTTCGATCGGTTGGCCGGCGGCCACCCGCCCGAGGAGCGGAAGCTCGGCGGCTCCCGTGTCGGACTCCCGGTACGTGATCTGGATGGAGCGACTCTCGTTGAAGGACTTCCGGATGTAGCCCTTCCGCTCCAGATTGCTTAGATGTTCGTGCACGGTAGCGAGGGAGGAGTACCCGCAGGCATCCGCGATCTCCTCGAAGCTGGGCGCGTAGCCGTGTTCCTGAATGTAGGCATCGATGAGGTCGAGGATCTCTTTCTGCCGCTTGGTGAGAGGCATCTCCTCCTCCATGAGTGAGGGCCCGAAGAACTACCGAAAAAGGATACCCGAAGATTGACCGAAACGCAAGAGAACGCCAATATCAAGCCGATCCTCGCGAGAATCGTCGAGACGAAGCAGACGGAGGTCGTCGCGCTGAAGGGACGGATCGCAGAGCTCACCGCCCGAGCCCGGGACAGACCCCCGGCGCGTGACTTCCGGGGTGCGCTCGCTTCAGGGGGAAACGTCGCCCTGATCGCCGAGGTGAAGCGGCGCTCGCCGGGTGCTGGTGCGATCCGATCGGACCTTGATCCAGGAGTACTCGCCGCGCAGTATGAGCGAGGCGGAGCCAGCGCCATCTCCGTGCTCACGGACCGTGACTACTTCGGGGGAGCTCTTTCGGACCTGAAACGAGCCAGGGAGACGACGAGCCTTCCGGCACTGCGGAAGGACTTCATCCTCGACGAGGCACAGGTGTGGGAGGCGCGATCTGCGGATGCGGACGCAGTGCTCCTCATCGTACGGATCCTGGAGGACGAACAGCTCGTCGGTCTGAGGGTACTTGCCGAGGAGCTGGGGATGGCGGCCCTCGTGGAGGTGCACCACGACGAAGAGTTGGACCGGGCGCTCGAGTCGGGGGCGCAGATCGTGGGGATCAACAACCGCGATCTCCGTACCTTCCGGACGACCCTCGACGTCACTCTCGGTCTGCTCTCGCGAGTGCCGGGCGACCGACTGCTCGTGTCCGAGAGCGGGATTCGGGATGGAGACGACGTTCGACGGCTCGGAGCCTCGGGAGTGGACGCGGTACTGGTCGGAGAGTCTCTGCTTCGGGCGGACGCACCGTCCGTTGCAGTCGCTGAACTGGCCGGGCACCCGCGGGCAGCACGGCGCCATGGCTGAGCCCGGGGGGGAGGCCCGGCTACGGATCAAGGTCTGCGGCCTCACGCGGCCGGACGATGCCCGGGCGGTCGCGGACGCCGGCGCGGACTATGTCGGTGCGGTGCTCGTCCCGGGGTCGCCGCGTACGATCTCCGCGCGGGAAGCGCGTGCCATAGGGCGGGCGGCGGGTTTGCCACTCGTTCTCGTGGTCGCCGGGGAGGACCCGGAGGAGACGGTCCGCGCGGCCCGCGAGTCGGCCGCTGCAGTGGTTCAGCTCCACGGAGACGAAGTCCCCGAGGTGGTCGATCAGGTCCGATCCGGGGGACCATGGAAGGTCTGGGTCGCGGCCAGGGTGCGGGACCTGCGGAGCGTGGAGTCTCGTATCACGCTCCTCGGCGGCCTCGCAGACGGGTTGTTGCTCGACGGGTGGGATCCGGAACGGCTCGGTGGCACGGGAAACCCGTTTCTCTGGGGAAATTTCACCGACATCCGTTCCCGGATGCCCCACGGAATGGAGTTGATCGTCGCAGGCGGTCTTCGTCCCGAAAATGTGGGCGAAGCCGTGGAGACGCTGTCTCCGGACATCGTGGATGTGAGCTCCGGCGTTGAATCGATCCCGGGACGGAAGGACCCGGCTCGCGTGCGGGAGTTCGTTCGTGCAGCTCGTGGTCCCGATCACCGCAGGAAGGAGGAAGGCGCATCATCGTGAACAGCAAGGCTGTCACTCCGGACATGGGACGCTTCGGAAGCTTCGGGGGACGCTACGTTCCCGAAACCCTCGTGGCGGCGCTCGACGAGCTCGATAGCGCGTACTCGGCGGCCGGCCGGGATCCTGCCTTCCACGAGGAGCTGCAGGCCCTGTTGCGCGACTTCGTCGGACGGCCCACACCGCTCTATCGAGCTCGGCGGCTCGAGGAGGCAGCCGGCGGTGGCCCGATCTACCTCAAGAGGGAGGACCTGAACCACACGGGCGCCCACAAGATCAACAACACCATGGGCCAGGCTCTCCTCGCGCGGCGGATGGGCAAGCGGCGGGTGATCGCCGAGACCGGAGCGGGCCAGCACGGCGTCGCGACGGCCACGGCATGTGCGCTCTTCGATCTCGAATGCGTGATCTACATGGGCGACGAGGACGTCGAGCGGCAGGGCTTGAACGTCTACCGCATGGAGTTGCTCGGCGCGGAGGTGCGGGCCGTGAGCGCGGGGACCCGTACGCTCAAGGACGCGACGAACGAAGCGATCCGGGACTGGGTGACGAACGTCACCGACACGCACTACATCATCGGATCCGTGGTCGGTCCGGACCCCTTCCCTCGGATCGTCAGGGACTTCCAGGCGGTGATCGGCCGCGAGACGAGGGAGCAGATCCAGACGCTCGAGGGGCGCCTGCCCGGAGTCGTCGTCGCATGCGTGGGCGGAGGCTCCAACGCGATGGGCATATTCCATGCCTTTGTCGAGGACCCCGGCGTCGACCTGGTGGGGGTGGAGGCAGCAGGAGAGGGGGTCGCGAGCGGCCGGCACTCGGCCTCGCTCTCGGAGGGACGCCCGGGCGTGCTCCACGGTGCTCTGAGCTACCTGTTGCAGGACGAGGATGGTCAGGTCGCACCGGCGCACTCCGTCTCCGCTGGCCTCGACTATCCCGGCGTGGGGCCGGAGCATGCGTTCCTGATGGAGGCCGGGCGGGCCCGATACGTCTCGGTCACGGACCATGAGGCGCTCGGTGCGTTCCACCGTCTGTCACGGCTCGAAGGGATCATCCCCGCGCTGGAGACGGCGCATGCCCTCGCCTTCGTCCTGGCCGAGGGCAAGGAGCTGGCGGAGCACGGCCCCGTCGTCGTCAGCTTGAGTGGCCGCGGCGACAAGGACGTGGCGCACGTGGCCGGGATCGAGCGGGCAGGGGCGAGGGAATGACTGGACGCCCCGGGGGGCACTCGAGGGATGGTGGAACGGCGCTTCCGGGCTTCACCGATCCCGCCGAGCTCCCGGTCGAGGACGTGGCGGAAGTTTTCACCACCCTCCAGAAGGCGCTTCGGGCCTTTCAGCTCTACGACCCGAACAATCCGGTCTACAAGAAGTTCGTGACCAACTCCAAGGACGTGCTCCAGCGGGTCTGGCACTCGGTGGAGAAGCTGCACGTACTCGTAGAGGAGAACCGGCTCGTCTGGCTCGGGGAGGAGGTCTACCGGAACGAGAGCCGGACCGACTCCCTGGCCTTTCTCTTCTACAAGGATGGAATCCGGGACCTGACGCTCCTGCCCGGCCTGGAGGAGACGGAGCTCGAGATTCTCCTGGGGGTGCTGCATCGTGCCAGGAACGTCCGCCAGGACGGGGAGGACCTCGTCACGATCCTCTGGGACCAGGACCTCCAACGCTTCCGCTACACCTACCTCGACTACCTGGCGGATTCCCCGGATTTCCCCAGCGGCGGGGATCCGGGCGAACGGGACGGATTCGACGCGCTCCTGAAAAGCGAGCTCACCGCGATCCCCGAGGAGGACGAGGCTCAGGAAGGGGGGGAGGACGGTGCACCTGCTCCCGCCGCCGGAACCGTTCGCCGGGAGGATTTCAATCCGACGCTCTACTCGCTCGACCCGAAGGAGCAGGCCTACCTTCAGGAGGCGTTGAGGAACGAGTTGGAGCGAGACCTCCGGGACGATGTTCTGTCGGCCCTCTTCGATCGGGTGGAGGATGCGGGGGAGGTCGAGAGGCAACTGGAGATCCTCGAGATCCTGAGGACCCTGCTGCCGAACCTCCTCAGCCATGGTGCGCTGAGGCCGGCGGCCCGCATCGTGGAGGAGCTGCTCGCGATCCGCAGTGAACCGGGTGTTCTGGATCCCAGCGGCGGCGAGAAGGTGGAGCAGCTCATAGAAGATCTTTCTTCGGAGGAGGTCGTGGGCGAGCTCGTCCGCTCGCTCGAGGACGGCGCGATTCCTCCGCGGGCAGAGGAGCTCACCGACCTTTTCCGGTTCCTGAGGATGAGCGCGCTCCCCCCGCTCCTGCGGTCCGCTGCAACCGCCGAGGACGAGGAAGTTGCGGAGGTGCTCCGAGAGACGGTGGCGGCGATCGCGGAGAGACACCCGGAAGGGCTTCTCCGCGCCCTGGGATCATCCAACCCGCTGGTCGCCGCCGGGGCAGCCCGGGTGGCGGGTGCGATTGGTCTTCAGGCGGCGGCCACACCGCTCGCGCAGCTCCTGGGAAGTGACTCCGATGCGGTTCGGAAGGCCGTGATCGTCGCAGGTCGCTCGATCCCCTCCTCGGTCCTCGCGAACGCAATCCAGGCCGCCCTGGATGATCCGAGTCGGGAGATCAGGATCGAGGCCGCACGTTCCCTCGGTGCCATCGAATACTCCCCTGCCGCATCCCGCTTCCGGGAGATCATCGGTGGTAAGTCGATCCGGGAAGCAGACATTACGGAGAAGATCGCCTTCTTCGAGACCTTCGGGCAGCTCGGCGGATCTTCGGCCGTACAGATCCTGGACAAGATCTTGAATGGCCGGAGCTTCCTCGGAAGGAGAGAGCCGGACGAGCTGAGGGCCGCCGCTGCGCTGGCTCTCGGCAAGGCGACGGTGCCGGAGGCGACGAGCTCACTCGAGAGGGCGTCGAGTGCGGACGAACCGGTGGTACGAAGCGCCGTGAGGCGTGCGCTCCGGAGGGAGGACTGACGTGAGAGGCGATGGCGGAGCGACGGCGTCTTCCTCCGGGACCGAGCCGAGTTCCGGACTTCAGGAGGAGGGACGGAAGCTCCTCTCCTCCTTCTACTCCACGTTGCGGTCGCTCAAGCTCTACCCGATCGAGAACGAGACGGTGCAGCACGCGCTGGACGAGCTTCATGCCCGCACGAAGGACCTCCTCTCCCGGGAAGGTGTGGTCGAGCTTCGCATCGTCGGGGACTTTTTCTTCCTGAACGAGACCCGGCTGCGTCTCGATCTGAGCAACTTCTCCACATTCGGTGCCTTCGCTCGAGTGCTAGCAGATCATCGGATCGGGGAGGTGGAGATCCTGAACGGGATCCGACGTCCCGAGTGGACCCCCTTCCTCTCGCTCCTCCTCCGGGATCCGGATCCGACAGCTCCGTTCGAGCGCGCTCTGGAGAGGCTCGAGGGCTCCTCCGTCGAGCACATCGATCTCAGGCCGGACAAGGACGTCCAGGTGCTGGACATGGAGACGGAGGAGGCGAAGGAGGTCGCGAAGCGCACCTATGCCCAGTCCGTACAGACGGCTCGAGAAGTCCTGACCGACCTCCGGATCGGGCGGGCCGTCAACGTTCGCAAAGTGAAGCGCGCGGTGCAGTCCATCGTGGACCAGGTCCTGGCGAACGAGCCGTCGATCCTCGCGATGACGACGCTTCGGGAGTTCGACGAGTACACGTTCACCCACTCCGTGAATGTGACGATCTTCAGCATCGTGATCGGACAGAGGTTGGGCCTCACGAAGCAGCAACTCTACGAGCTCGGCCTGGGCGCGCTCTTCCACGACATTGGAAAGATGCGCCTCCCCTCCGAGGTCGTGAACAAGCCCGGAGGTCTGACGGAGGAGGAATGGACACAGGTGAAGGAGCATCCGACCGAAGGACTTCTCGCGCTCTTCCAGCTCCACGGCTTCGCCGATGTGCCCTATCGCCAGATGCTCATGGCTTATGAGCACCACATGAAGATCGACCTCACCGGCTACCCGCAGAACCGCCGAGATCGTGAGCCAGGGCTTTTCTCACGGATCGTCGCTGTGGCGGACGGCTTCGATGCCGGCACTTCGGTACGAAGCTACCAGTATACGCCGTGGGCGCCGGACGAGGTGCTGAAGGAGATGCGGGACAACCCGGTTCGGGGCTTCGACCGGGCACTGGTGAAGACGCTGATCAACGTCACCGGGGTCTACCCGGTCGGTACGCTGGTCATCCTGGATACGCTGGAGCTTGCGGTCGTCGTCGAGGCGAACCCGGATCCGCTCCGAATGCATCAACCCACGGTCCGGGTCATCGCCGATGAGATGGGTGCGCCGCTCTCCGAGCCCCTCACCCGCGACCTCGCGGAGCTCGACCCGAATACCGGAGAGCCGCACCGGGCCGTGATCAAGACCGTGAACCCGGAAAAGTACGGAGTCCAGGTCAGCGAATACGTGGTCTGACCGCACCCGTCGTCCTCATGACCGGCCCGAATGAGATGCTCTTCGGGCTTCAGGAGAAAAGTTCAGTGCCCGATCCCCGCCCAAGCTCTACGCCCACCGCGCCTCTCTCTGCCGACACGGGGAAGATCGCCGTCGCGTTCCGCCGGTGCGCCGAGGAGGGAAGGGCGGCCTTGGTCCCATACATCTGCGCGGGCTATCGCAGCCGGGAGGAGACTCTCGAGCTCCTCGTCGCGGCCGCGGACGCCGGGGCCGACGTTCTGGAGCTCGGCGTTCCCTTCAGCGATCCCCTCGCAGATGGTCCCACCATTCAGCGCGCATCGTACGAGGCGCTCCGAGCCGGCATGACCGTCCGGGGTGTGCTCGACCTGCTCCGGGCCTTCCGGGAGGAGCGGGAGACCCCGGTCGTGATCTTCACCTACCTCAACCCGATCCTGCGCTTCGGAGCGGACGAGTTCCTTCAGGCGGCGCGCGAGGCCGGTGCACAGGGGCTCCTCGTGACCGACCTGCCGGCGGGAGCGGATCCGGAGCTCGAGGGAAAGATCCGGAGCGAGGCGCTGGATCCGATCCTGCTCGTAGCCCCCACGACGGCCCCTGGACGAGTGGAGGAGGTCTCGAGAGGAGGACGGGGATTCCTCTATTACATCTCCCGCACGGGCGTGACGGGGAGCCGCTCCGCGCTTCGGGAAAGCCTCGCAAAGGAGGTGGAGGAGGTTCGGCGACGTAGCACGCTTCCGGTCGCGGTTGGATTCGGGATCTCGTCTCCCGAACAGGCGGAGCTCGTCGCGCAGTGGGCGGACGGGGTCGTCGTGGGTAGCGCCCTCGTCGAGGAGCTGGACCGGGGGGGGGTGGCGGATGCCGCGAAGTTCCTCGGGGCCCTGCGCGGAGCGATGGATCGAAGGCACGCGCCCGGCTGATCGGCGGCGGTCCGCCCCTCACCCCACCCGGAGTCGTTTCTCCATCGCAGCGCTCGGCTCGGCGAAAAGGGTCTGGACCCGGTCCGGAATCACCGACCCGGGGGGAGCCTTTCGGGGTTTTCGAACGTACTTCCTGCGAGTCCAATCGACGGGAACACTCCCGGATGTCCGGGCCTCCGAGTGCACCGCGGCGAGAACGGCCGCCTCGGCCAGGTCTCGGCTCGGAGGAGACCCCTCGCCCGTCCACCGAAGGATCACGTGAGCTCCGGCGGCGTGTCGGGCGTGCAGCCAGACGTCATTCGGGTCGGAGTGACGGAACGTCAGGTCGTCGTTCCTGCGGGCGCCCCGCCCCACACGGATCTCCAGACCGCCGGAGCTCCGGTAGCGCCGGTACGGGAGCGTTTGGACATCGCCGCCGGAGCCGGCGCGCCCGCGGTCGGGCCTCCCCGTGAGGTCTGCTTTCCGACGAACTTCCTCAGGGGTCACCCTCTCCTCCTTGAGCGCACCTCGCATTTCTCGGTACTCCTGCAGCCTTCTCTCCTCCTTTCGGATCATGCCCGGGAGGCGCGCTTTCGCCCGCTCCGCACGGGCCGCTCGATCGTAGTACCGCTCGGCGTTCTCGTGCGGCGCGAGCGCTGGATCCAGGGGGATCCGTACCTCCTCCCCCTCGAAGTCGACCACGGCGACCTCCTCCGCACCACGGCGAATCTCTTCGAACCGCGCGAGGAGAAGGTCACCGGTGCGACGAAGGGGGACGGGATCCGGTGCCTCCTCCAACTCTCTCTGCAACCCGCGCATGCGGCGTTCTACCCGTTCGATCGCTCCTTCCAGTTCTCTTACCAAGGTCGACGGGACGAAGACCGAGGGCCGATCCGGCGCTGCCTCCACCCGTGCTCGCCCGAACGCATCGAGAAGCGACTCCGTTATCACGATCCTCCCCTCCACCTCCGCCGGGAGCGGAATCGGGTAGGGATACGGCTGGGGGCCGCGAGGATCCGGCAGGAGCGCGGGGCGTGGAGAATCGAGCACGCGTAGCTCGCACCACAGCTCCCAACCCTGCCTGAGGTGCTCCTCCACGACTCGGCCGGCGTCCTCCTCGGCGGCCCGCCCGAGCAGTGCCGGGACGTTGATCGACGAGGTGTACGCGACGTTTCGCAACAGGGAGGACCTCCGCTCCTCCGCCGGAAGCGGCAGGAGGAGCTCCGTCCACTCGTCGAGGCTCAGTGGCTCCCGCACTCCGCCTCGGTGCCGTGCCCGAGGAGGAGCGTACGCGACCCCGGAGAGACGAGGCTCAGGTCCTCGTTGCCGAGGAACGAGCACATGCCGGATGGTTCCGGTTTCCCGTTCCACCGCGAGGGCATTCCAGCGATTTCCGACAAGTTCCACGACCAGGTCCAGGGAGGAACCCCTCCCCCGAATCTTCTGAAGGCCGAGGGTGAGGATCCGATCATCGGGCGTGGCCTCGATCGATCGGAGGCGCGAAGCGAAGGTGTGGGCGGACTGGGGTGGGTCTCGAGGAGGAAGGAGCTGGAGGTATCCTGCGGTCGGATGGAGCTCGAGCGCGAGGGTCCATTCGCGTCCGTACACCAGAAGGTTTCGGGGTCCGGGGTCCAGGAGAAAGCCTCGGACGCGGCTTCCCCCGACGCGACGCGAGAGCTCGCGAGCCACCTCCCGGACCAGAATCGGGTCCCACCGAATCGACATGCTCGAAGATAACGATCCTCCGAGGGGTGGGCACGCCTGATTGACAGGATTCCCTGCGATTTCTAGCTTCCGGCCTCGCTCCCGGTTCACACGCGCCATCCATCGACACCAGGGCACACCTTGGCCTCCGATCGCTCCGAGCGGCCTGGAAAGGCCACCGTCCGCAAGTTCGTCGAGATGAAACGCCGGGGTGAGCCGATCACGGTCCTCACGGCGTACGACTTCCTTTTCAGCCGCATCTTGGGGGAGGAAGGCGTCGATATCCTCCTGGTGGGCGACTCCCTCGCGCAGGTCGCCCTCGGCTACGAAACCACCCTCCCGGTCACCCTCGACGAGATGCTCCACCATGCTCGTGCCGTGCGAAGAGGGGCGCCGGACGCCTTCATCGTGGTCGATCTTCCGTTTCTGACCTACCAGGTCTCCCCTGAGGACGCACTCCGGAATGCCGGCCGCGTAATGAAGGAGGCGGGAGTCCAGGCGGTCAAGCTGGAGGGTGGGGACGAAAAGACGTGCGAGACGGTTCGCGCTCTCGTCCAGGCCGGCATCCCGGTGATGGGTCACCTCGGACTGCGTCCCCAATCGGTGCACGCCCTCGGCGGATATCGGGTGCAGGGGAGAGGGAAGGGGGAGGCTGAGCGCATGCGGGAGGAAGCCGAGGCGCTCCAGGCGGCGGGGTGCTTTTCGCTCGTGCTCGAGCTGGTTCCGGCTTCGCTCGCGGGTGCGGTCAGTGAGGCGCTGGAGATCCCGACCATCGGCATCGGTGCGGGTCCCCGGTGTGACGGACAGGTTCTCGTCCTTCCCGATGCGCTCGGACTCAACGGCGGGTTTACGCCTCGGTTCCTCAAGCGCTTCGCAGATCTGGAGGAGGAGGTTCGAGCGGCGGTGCGCCGCTATATCGAAGAGGTACGGGAACGTACCTATCCCGGACCCGAGCACTCCTTCGAGGAGGGCGAGCGGTGATCACGATCCGGACCCGCGAGGAGCTGCGGGACCGGGTGGACGAGGCGCGATCCGAGGGGACGGTCGTCCTGGTCCCGACGATGGGGTTCCTCCACGAAGGGCACCTTTCGTTGATCGACCGAGCACACGAGATCTCCGGCTGCGTGGTGGCATCGGTGTTCGTGAATCCTCTGCAGTTCGCCCCATCGGAGGATCTGGATCGATATCCGCGGGACATCGATCGGGACCGGCGCCTCCTGGAGGAGCGAGGCGTCACGATCTGCTTCACACCGACCGTGGAGGAGATGTACCCGAGCGGGAATCCACGCATCTTCGTCGAACCGGGAGCGATGGGCGAGCGCCTCTGTGGTCGCCATCGACCCGGTCATTTTCGGGGCGTCCTCACCGTGGTGGCACGACTCTTCGGCCTCGTTCGCCCCGACGCCGCGATCTTCGGCCAGAAGGACTACCAGCAAGGAGTGCTCATCCGGCGCATGGTCGAGGACCTGGAGATGAAGGTCCGCGTGGAACTGGGGCCGATCTCCCGCGAACCGGATGGTCTAGCCAGGAGTTCCCGGAACGCGCTTCTCTCCCCCGAGGAGCGGAAGCAGGCGGGGGGCCTCCATGGGGCTCTCTCGTCTGCTGCCATACGCTTCGAAGCTGGAGAGTCCGATCCGACCGTGCTGGTTCGGGCCGTGGAGGACGAGGTGGCTCGCTACGATCGGCTCCGCCTTCAGTATGCGGAGCTCGTGGACCCCGAAACCCTCGATCCGGTCGTGCGAGCCCGGTCCGACTCCGTGATCGCAGCGGCGGCCTTCGCGGGGGACACACGCCTCATCGACAACATCGTCCTCGGAGCACCATGACGCGGTTCATCCATCCGCGAGTGGTGGCCGCCGCCGAAGGGACCCTTCCCGAGTGGACCGCCGCAGGGGACGAACGAAGGGCTCATGCGGACCGTGTCGCCGCCCTGATGGCCGAGTGGTCGGGGGAACTGGGGCTATCGGAGGCGGACCGCATCCGCTGGGTCGCCGCCGGACGCCTCCACGATACGCTCAAGGACGCGGATCCATCGGAGCTAAGGCCTCACGTTCCCCGCGATCTCCTTCCCCTCCCGGACGGACTTCTCCACGGCCCGGCCGCGGCGGAGCGGCTGAGGAGTGAGGGAGTGGCCGACGAAGACCTGTTGAGGGCGATTGCTTTTCATACGCTGGGCCATCCCGAGCTGGACGTGCTGGGACAAGCGCTATATGCCGCCGACTTCCTGGAGCCGGGCCGGCGCTCCCGCGCGTCCTGGCGAGCAGAGCTTCGCGAACGGATGCCTCATGAGATGGCGGAGGTCGTTCTGCAGGTGACCCGGGCCCGGATCATGGACACTCTGAACCGAAAACGAGTCCTCCGCCCCGAGACCGCGAGGTTCTGGTCACGGCTCGTGTCATCCTGCTCGGTCTCCTCGGCAGGCCCCGGGGACCATGCGTAGGCGAAAACGTCGGGATCCCGTTCCTGCCCTGTTCCTCTCGGGGCTCCTCGCGGTTGCAGCGCTTTTCGGCGGACTCTCGTTGTGGGACCTGTCCCCGGAGTCGACCGGGGAGGAACCGTCACGCGTGCTGGAGTCCGCCCCACCTTCCATGTCGGACGAGGAGGAGGGGGAGGATTCGGTGCCTGTCGCCGAGGAGCGGGTGCGGGTGGAAGTGCTGAACGGATCGGGAGTGCCGGGTGTCGCCGCTCTCGCGAGGGATCACCTCCGTGATCAGGGCTTCGACGTCGTCTTCTTCGGGAACGCGCCCTCCTTCGACCGGGAAGGGTCGGTGGTTTTGGATCGGGTCGGATCCCCGGGACTCGCCGAGGGGGTCGCCCGTGCGCTCGGGATCGCTGAGGTAGAGACGGAGCCCGACTCGAGCCTGCTTCTGGATGTGAGCGTCATCCTGGGACAGGATTGGCACGGGGTGGAGAACGAGGAGGAGGTCGAAGAGGTGCGTTCCTGGGCAACGGAGCGGCCCTGGTGGCATTTCCGAAGGATCTTCCGTGATGGGTCCCGGTAACCGGGAGGACGGATGGAAGGGGGCCGTGGCTTCGACTACGGATCACTCGATAGGGAGAGAGCTCTTGGAGAGGAAGCGAGCAGGGCCGCGACGGAGACGGGCCCGGCGTACCAAGAAGGAAGGCGGAGGAGTCGAGGGGCCCGAAGGGAAGCGCACCCCCGAGTGGTTGGAATGGGTGAAGTCCGCTGCCGTCGCCCTCGTCCTCCTCGTCGTGATTCGGAGCTTCCTCCTCCAGACCTTCGTCATCACCTCCGGCTCTATGGAGGACACGCTTCTCGTCGGCGACTTCCTGATGGTGAACCGCGCAGCCCTCGGCTCTCCGGTGCCGGGGACGAACCTGCGGGTGCCTGGGTATTCCGAGCCCCGACGTGGTGAGGTGTTGATCTTCGATCCGGCGCATGAGGACCGGATGAAGCTCGTCAAGCGTCTCGTGGGCATGCCGGGCGACACGCTCGCAATGGAGGACAAGGTTCTCTCCGTGAACGGCCAAGTGCAGGAAGAGGCGTATGCGAAGTGGCTCGACCCCGAGGGGGACGACCGGCACCCGTGGATGGAGTGGCAGCGAGAGCATCTTCTCCCCGCTGAGGATGCCGAGGCCTATTCCCCGACGCGCGACAACTGGGGGCCGATCGTGGTGCCGGAAGGGAACTACTTCATGCTCGGCGACAATCGGGATTTCTCACTCGACTCCCGCTACTGGGGGTTGATCGAGCGGTGGCGCCTGGAGGGCCGAGCCCTCTTCTTCTATTACTCCTATGACCGGGAGGCGCCGACCCCGCTCGCCTTCATCCAGGAGGCGCGTTGGGGCAGGATCGGCCAGTGGATCCGCTGAGCGGCGGTCATTCGCCGATCTGCGCGAGGGCGTTGCCCCGGAGCTGACCGCACGCGGCGTCGATGTCACGTCCCCGCGGCTCCCGAACCGCCACCTCCACCCCACGCTCCTCCAGTGTGGCCCGAAAGCTCTCGATGCGCTCCGGAAGGCTCGGCTTCCAGTCCCTGTACGGGATCGGATTGTATGGGATCAAGTTCACGAATGCGCGGAGCTCACCCGCGAGCTCGGCGAGAGCGGGGGCGAGCTCGGGCCCGTCGTTGACGTCTCGAATCATCGTATACTCGAATGTGATCCGCCGGCCTCCCGCGGCATCGAATGCACGGAGTGCGTCCATGAGCTCGGGAAGCGGGTAGCGCTTTTCCAGCGGGATGAGCTCCCGCCGAAGCTCTGACTCCGGGGCGTGGAGCGAGAGAGCCAGCCCAAACTGCTCGGACCGCTTCGCCAGTTCCAGGATTCCGGGGACGACACCGACCGTCGAGACCGTGATCCTCCGGGCGCCGAGCCCAAAGCCCCGGTTCAGGATGGTGAGCGAAGGATGGACGGAGGCCCGGTTCGCGAGCGGCTCGCCCATTCCCATGTATACGACATTCGTGATGGGGCCGTATTCGTGCTCTCGCGCCCACCGAAGGGAGGCCCGGTACTGGGCGGTGATCTCTCCGGCGGTGAGCTGCCGGTCGAAGCCTGCCCATCCTGTCGCGCAGAAGGTGCACCCCATCGCGCATCCGGCTTGCGAGGAGAGGCAGAGCGTGAGGCGGGACCCGGAGGGGATCAGGACGGACTCCACCAACTCGCCGTCCTGGAGCTTCCAGAGATGCTTGACGGTCCCGTCATTCGACCGTGAGGTGCGGTCCGCTTCCGGCTCCTGGAGGAGGAAAGCCTCTTCCAGCGCCTCGCGTGCAGGGACGGGAATGTTGGTCATCTCGGAGAAATGGCGCACGTCGGATCGATAGATCCAGCGAGCCACTTGGTCCGCTCGATACCTCGGCTCGTCCCGCTCTTCGAAATGTGCTGCGAGCCGACGCTTCAGCTCCTCCGGCTCCATGCCCAGTACGTCGGGGCGCGGATCCTCTCCCACATGACCTCCTTGGTTGCGGCTTGTCGAAGGACCGCATCTTTCTTGAATGGGGTAATTGTCAGGGTTAACTTAGCCAGGTTCGCCTTCGACCGGAACGCGAGGGGGGCCTGCTCGGGCGCCGGTGCGACGCGCCGACGGGAGTCGGGGCTTTCGAGCCGGCTTGGGGCCGGGTGGTTTCGTGTCGAGGAGAACCCTCCCGTCCGCTCTCCCCATTCCGGGGTTCGTCCGGTACCTGTTCGCCCTTTGGATTACTCGGTTCGACCGTTCCCGCGATCCGCGGGACGCGGCGATGGAATGAAAAGAAAACCCATACGGAGTGGAGATTGACTGAAGCTACGAAGACACGGAGCGGGCCGGAAGGTCCTCGGGTCGGCGAGAGGAGTCTGGAGGACGGGCGGACGTCCTTCCGGAATCGGATGGTGGGAAGCCTCCGAAAGGGGAACAAAGGGGAGGAGGTCATGCTCTCCGGATGGGTCCATCGTCGGAGGGATCTGGGAGGGCTCGTCTTCGTGGATCTCCGGGACCGTACGGGTCTGCTTCAGCTCTCGTTCGGGCCCGAGGACACGGATGAGCAGTCGCTCGCGGCCGCTCACCGGCTCGGCAGCGAGGACGTCATTCAGGTCGAAGGGGAGGTCGTGCTCCGGCCCCCGGAAGCTCGGAACTCCGAGCTCGCAACGGGCGATGTCGAAGTCCGGGTGCGTCGCCTCACTGTCCTGAACGGGGCTCGAACCCCGGCGATCCCGGTGCATCTCGGACAGGGCGAGGAGCTGCCGTCGGAGGAGCTTCGCCTTCGCAACCGACATCTGGATCTGAGGCGGACCAAGCTCCGTGACAATCTGGAGCTTCGCCACCGGCTCGTGCTGGCCGTTCGGAACTACCTCGATCGGGAAGGCTTTCTGGAGATCGAGACACCGATCCTAACAAGGCCCACTCCAGAGGGGGCGAGGGACTACATTGTGCCCAGCCGGGTGCACCCCGGCGAGTTCTATGCTCTCCCGCAGAGCCCTCAAATCTACAAGCAGATCCTCATGGCCGCCGGCTACGATCGCTATTTCCAGATCGCCCGCTGCTTCCGGGACGAGGACTTGAGGGCGGACCGTCAGCCCGAGTTCACCCAGATCGATGTGGAGGCTTCCTTCGTGGAGCCGGACGACATCTTCGCCTGGATCGAGGGTTTGGTGGAAGTGCTCTGCGAGGCCGGAGGACTCGAGGGTCCGGACTCTTTTTCTCGGGTGACGTACGCCGAGGCGTTGGAGCGATTCGGCACCGATCGGCCCGACCTCCGTTTCGACCTGACGATCGAGGATTGGACGTCCGCGCTCGGCGACTCGGAGTCCCGGATCCTTCGAGGGGCCGTGGAGGGCGGAGGTCGCATCCGTGGGGTTCGTGTACCGGCGGGTGCTGAACTGTCGCGACGTCAGATCGAGGAACTCGAGGGGCTCGCGAAGGCGGAAGGTGCTCCAGGGCTCCTCTGGCTCAAGCGGAGCTCGGGGGAGGCGACGGGGCCCCTTGCACGATTCCTCCCCGAGAGCGGTCTCGGGAGAATAGGTGTCGAGGACGGGGACCTCGCGCTCGTTGCTGCTGGCGAGGACCGCGTGACCGGCCCTGCGCTCGGCGCGGTCCTCGCACCGGCCGGCCGGCTGACGAGGAGGCCCCAGGTGAGGCAACACGCCTGGCTCTGGGTGACCGACTTCCCCCTCTTCCACGAGGATGAGGGAACCGGCGCGCTGGTGCCCGGGCACCACCCGTTCGTCCTCCCCCACCCCGAGGACCTGGATCGGCTGGAAGAAGACCCTCTGGCGGTCCGGAGTCTTGCGTACGATCTGGTGTACAACGGCGCAGAACTCGGTTCCGGAAGCATCAGAATCCATGACCCCGAGCTTCAGCGTACGATCCTGAACGCCCTCGGTCTTCAGGGAGAGGAGATCGACCGGAAGTTCGGCTTCCTGCTGGAGGCGCTGGGGTCGGGTGCACCTCCTCATGGCGGGATCGCTCTCGGGGTGGACCGGATCGCCAAGGATTTTGTAGGTGCCTCGAGCCTTCGGGACGTGATCGCCTTTCCGAAGACGACTGCAGCCCGGGCACTCTTCGAAGGCGCACCCGCTCCCGTGACCTCGGGAGAGCTGGAGGCGCTGCAGCTGGAATCCCGCGGACATCGGGCGGCCGGCGGGGACGATCCAGCTTCCGCCGGCTCCGCGTAACGAGGACTGGGAGTATATGGAAAAAACCGAACGGCCGATCGTAGAGCACCATCTGGACGCGGAAGGGGCGGACCAGCTGCTCCTTGCCGGAGTCAACGACTCGAACATCCAGGAGCTGGCCCGCCTTTTCGGCATTCGCGTGGTGCTGCGAGGCGACCATCTCGTGCTTTCCGGCGAGCTCGAACCGCTGGAGCGAGCCGTTCCGGTGATCCAGCACATCATCGAGTTGTCACGGCTTCGAGCGCCGTTCGATGCGAAGGACGTGGCACGCTTCGCCGACGAATTCGAAAGTCGAGGAGGTGTTGCACCGGCCGCCGAGCACGAGGAGACGCGCATCGCGCTTCCGGGTACCCGCAAGGTGATTGCTCCGAAGTCGGAGGGCCAAGCCCGGTACATGGACGCGATCCAACGGGACGACATCGTCATCTCGATCGGGCCTGCGGGGACCGGAAAGACCTACCTGGCGGTCGCAACCGCCGTGGACGCTCTCTACAAGAAGCGGGTCCGAAGGATCATCCTCGCGCGCCCGGCTGTCGAGGCAGGAGAAAATCTCGGCTTTCTTCCCGGAGATCTTCAGGAAAAGGTGGATCCGTACCTTCGCCCGCTGTACGATTCCCTCGAGGACATGATGCCTTCGGATCGGGTTCAACGGAGCCTCGAGGACCGGACGATCGAGATTGCTCCCCTCGCGTACATGCGCGGCCGGACGCTTTCCGACGCCTTCGTCATCCTGGATGAGGCGCAGAATGCCACGGCATCCCAGATGAAGATGTTTCTGACGCGGTTGGGGCTGAACTCGAAGGTCGTGATCACGGGGGACAAGACCCAGATCGATCTCCCGAGCTCCACGGATTCCGGGCTTCTCCAGGTCGAGCGGATCCTCCAGGAAATCGATGGGATCACCTTCGTCTACCTGGACGCGATGGACGTCATTCGGCACCGTCTCGTGAAGGACATCATCCGGGCGTACCGGTTGGCGGACGAGGATGGGGATTCGGTGTGAGTACCCCACTTCGCTCGGATCCGGACGCACCGTCCGTTTTCCAGACCCTCTCGACCCCTCCGGAGAAGGGCTGGCCGGAAGGCCTCCTTCACCACGGGGCGCGATTTCTCGTCTTCGTCCTCCTGGCCGTGATCGTCACGCTCCTCTTTCCTCCCGTCGCGGGGATGGAGCTCGGGCGGTACGAGGTGGGGATGGTGGTCGACGACGGGGTAATCGCCGAGGTGCCGTTCGGGGTGCCAAAAACAGAGGAAGACCTGGAGCGGGAGCGGGCGGCCGCCGCGGCTGCCGTTCCCCCCACCTACGAGGAGGTGCCGGACGCAGCCCAGGTCATGCGGGAGTCGCTCGGCCGTTTCTTCTCCGCCGTCGACGATGCGGTCGAGGATCCCGATACGGACCGCGAGTTGGCGGGGGTTCTTGCGGATGTGGGACTTGCTGTCACTCCGGAGCAGAGGGAGCTCCTGCGGGCGAGCGACTCGCGAGACCTCCTGCGAGCAGTCGCGTTGCGGGCGGTCGATGAGGTCCTCCCCATGGGGGTCATGGACGACGGGGAGCCGGCCGACCCCCAGACGACGACGCGGCTCCAGGTCCGCGCCGAGGATGAACAGCGATACGTCCCGCGAGATTCGGTGCTCTCCTCCCGTGAGTTCTACGACCGATCCGCCTCCTTTCTTCCGGCCACGGCTTCCGGAGACCTCCACGACCTCTTGAGGCTCGTTCTGATCCGGCACCTCGAGCCGTCCCTCCGCCACAATCGTGAGGTGACGGAGCGGGATCGTTCCGCGGCGATGGAGTCCGTGTCGACGGTGCGCACGAACGTGCTGGCCGGTGAGGCGATCGTGCGCGCGAACCAGCAGGTGAGTCAATCCGATCTCGAGCGCCTCGTCGCCTATGAGGAGGAGCTCATCGCTCAGGGGCTTCTCGAGCCGCAAGCGAGGGACTTCGTCCCATTCGTGGGGAACTTCCTCCTCAATCTCCTCATCCTGGGGATCTTCGGGCTTCTCCTCTTTTTCTTCAGGCCGGAGGTCTATCGTGATTTCCGGTGGGTGCTGCTGCAGGCGATCCTCGTGTTGGCCTACGCTGGAGCGGCGGCCATCATCTTCCGGAACGATCTTCCGGTCGAGCTGCTTCCCGTCGCGTTTGTCGCCCTCGCCCTCGCGGTGCTGTGGGACGGACGGATCGCGCTCTTCCTCACACTGGTGCTCGCGGCCCTCACCGGAGTTCAGCCACCCTTCCAGGGCGTCGAGGCATGGGTTCCCGTGCTGGTCGGAGGGTCGGCCGCAGCGTTGAGCGTCCGCGTCGTGCGGCGGCGGGCGCAGACGTGGGTGTTCATCGCATTGATCATGATCGCGTACGCCGGTGCCCTGCTCGCTCTCGGTCTCATCGAGAATGCGGACGCCAGGACGATTGCGTTCTCGATGAGCTGGGCCGGCATGAACACCGTGGTGAGCGCGATTCTCGCAATGGGCTTCCTGCCCGTCTTCGAATGGTTCACGCGGATCACGACGGATCAGACGCTCCTCGAGTGGGCCGATCCCAATCGCAGATTACTCAAGCGGTTGGCGCTCGAGGCGCCGGGGACCTACGCGCATACGATCAACGTGGCGAACCTCTGTGAAGCGGCCGCCACGGCCATCGGTGCGAACGAGCTTCTCTCGAGAGTCGGGATCTACTATCACGACGTTGGGAAGATGCTCAAGCCTCAATACTTCATCGAGAACCAGCCGGGTGGGCGGAATCCGCACGACAAGCTGAAGCCTGCGACATCGGCGGCGATCGTGAGGGAGCATGTCACGGAAGGCCTCCGGCTCGCTCAGGAAGCGAAGCTGCCCGATGTGCTTGCCGCCTTCATCGTGGAGCACCATGGGACGCAGGAGATTTCGTACTTCCTCGGCCGAGCACGGGCCGAGGGCGGGGAGGAGCCGGCGAACCCCGAGCTGTTCCGCTATCCGGGTCCCAAGCCTCGGTCACGGGAAACCGCGATTGCGATGCTCGCCGACTCCGTGGAATCCGCGACCCGTTCCCTGCAGGATCCGACACGTGAACGGATCCGACACCTGATCGATGAGCTCGTGGACCGGAAGATTCGGGATGGCCAGCTCGACGACGCCCCGCTGACCCTTGGCGAGATTACCGTGATCAAGGATCAGTTCGACAAGGTCTTGGCGGGGATGTACCACCACCGGATCGACTATCCGGAGACGAAGCATCTGACGGACGCACCCGGAGGCGAGGACGTTTCGGAGGAGGGCTCTGTCGCCGCGGTGGAGCGGGAAGGGAGCGGGTCGGGTGAGACCGAGCAGGAGGGTGCCGATCCCGAGATCGAGCGAGCCGACGAGCAATCTCGCGATCAGGCGGTGCCCGAGGGGACGATCGGGCGAAGAAATCTGCCGGGAGGACGCGGATGACCGGGACGGTCGATCCGGCCGGCATTGCGATCCACCTCAATACGCCGGCGAGGGGTTGGGAGGACCAGGTTCCCGCAGAGGAGATCCGGAGGGGGGTGGAGTTGGTCCTCCGAGAGGAGGAAGTGCGTGAGGGGGAGGTCTCGATCACCTTCGTGGATTCGAAGACGATCGAGGAGATGAACCGGCGATACCTCGGCCACGCCTGGGCGACGGATGTCCTTTCCTTCCCGCTGAACGACCCTGGAACGCCGCTTCTCGGCGACATCTACATCGGGATCGAGGTGGCGGACCGACAGGCTGCTGAGCTCGGAGTTTCCCTTTCGGAAGAGCTGGTTCGTCTCGCGGTGCACTCGGCGCTCCACCTCACCGGATACGACCATCCCGAAGGGGAGGGCCGCGCGGAAAGCAAGCTCTTCCAGAAACAGGAATCCGTGGTGCGTCGGATCACTGGATGACGCGGCTGACCCGGACGACACGTGTCTTCGCCCGCCTTTTCCCTTTCCTGCTCGCATTTCTGCGTGATCGAAAGCGCTGGGTCGTACTCGGGCGTGGAGCGCGGCGGCGGCCGGAAGCCCACGCGGTGAGAGCGGAGCGCCTCACGTCGACCCTGGCAGCGCTGGGTCCAACCTTCATCAAGTTGGCTCAGATGCTGAGCGCTCGGGCGGACATTTTTCCGGAGCCCTATCTTTCCGCAGTCAGCAGGCTGCAGGATCAGGTGCCGCCTCACCCCTCGAATCAGATCCGTGCGCTCATCGAGGATGAGCTCGGCCGACCGGTGGGTGACGTCTTCGAGACCTTCCACGAGCCACCCATCGCCGCCGCAAGTCTCGGGCAGGTCCACCGGGCCCGCATCGGGGACCGGGAGGTGGTGGTCAAGGTCCTTCGCCCTGGGGTGGAGGAAGCCATCGCGCTCGATCTCGATATCTCCTTCCGCATCCTCTTCTGGTTGAACATCCTCTTTCCCAACCACCATATCCGCGCTTTGACGAACGTGGTGCGCGAATTCTCCGTGCGCATCGGCGAGGAGATGGATCTTCGCGTTGAAGCGGAAAACATGGAGCGGTTCCAGCGGTATTTCCGCGACGATCCGGCCGTGGACGCGCCCGAGGTCGTTCGGGAGCACACCCGTCGCCGGGTCCTCGTGATGGAGTACCTCGAGGGCACGAAGGTCGATCGGCTTCAGGAACGATTCGAGTCGGGGGACTTGAAGTTCGAGGAGGTGATGGAACGTCTGACCAGCCTCTACCTGAGGATGATGATGGTGGATGGGTTCCTCCACGCCGACCCCCATCCGGGAAACCTCCTGGTGGATCGTGAGGGACGGGTCGTGGTGCTGGATTGGGGGATGGTGCTTCAGGTTCCTCGTTGGACCCGCGAGGCGATCCTCCGGGTCGCGCTCGCCGTGGAGCGGGACGACCTCGACGGCATCATCAACGGGATGTACCAGCTCGGAATGATCAGTCCGGAGGTGGCTCGGGGGGACGTGCGGGAGGCGGCTGCCGAGATCCTCGCGATCATGGGCCGCGCGAGGACGGCCGGACCGCAAAGGGTCCAGGAGGTGATCCGGGAGATTCTGGATACCTTCTACACCTGGCCTCTCGTGCTTCCGCAGGAGCTCGTCTACTTCTTTCGTGCCGCGGTGCTTCTGGAAGGGATCGGCTTCCGGTATGACCCGAACTTCGATGGACTGGGGCTGATCCGCCGTGTCATCCGGAGCCTGCGGCGTGAGATTCTCCGCGAGACGTCACGGGAGCCGGTCACGATGGCGAAGGATCTCCTCGGAGAGGTGTCCCAGGCACTCCGGTCCTTCCGCGAGCTCTTGATTCGAGCCGAGCGCGAGGAGTTTCGCGTGAGGCTTCACCCGCGGGACGCTCAGGGGCAGGAGCGATTCCTCCACCTTCAGGCGAGGAGGCTCCTCCTTTCGATCTTCGCGACTGCGACCGCGGTAATTACGGCGATCCTCTTCATCGCAGTCAGGAGCCCTTTCCTGCTCATCGCCGGCTTCGCGGTCTCCCTCTTTCTCTTCGTGTTCGTGTTCTTGATTCCGACCCATCTCCTGGAGAACCCCCTCCGCCACGCGCGTGGGATTCGGATGCGGTGAACCTCGGCGGGCCACCTCGGTCGTGGGATCGGCTGCGCCTCGTCTTGAGCCTTCCCTGCTGGAGATGGTGGGGCGGTCGCTACGGGAGCTGATCCGGGATTCGGACGTGAATGCTTCCCCGGGGCGAGATGAGCGTGGGGCTGGTGGCGAAGGTGCGGCCGCCCTGGAGCTCCACCTGGAAGCCCAACTCGGAGGACCTCCAGCGAACCTGGAACTGCGTCGTTTCCCCAGCGGCGACGAAGCCGACCCTGTGGCGATCTCCGTTCCACATGGCGTAGATCGTGGCGTCGCCTTCGTAGTCGTTCCGCACCTCGACCGACACCATGTCCGGAGTGGTGGCACCGTCGAAGGGGTCCGTTTCCTGGGCGAAGAGCACGCAGCCGGCGAGCAGAAGGATGACGGGCAGGAGGAGCAGGAAGGCTCCTCGCGGTTCGACACGTTCTCCGTGGGCGCCAATCGTCACCGTATCGTTCCTGTTCAAAGGTGGGTGTCCATCACACACCCATGATATCATCTCGGGGTCGCTTCCGGGAGGAAAGCTCCGCGGCCGCCCTTGGCCCCGGATCGCGGTCGTGACAACTTCAACCGCGCGCTCGCCGGCGATTCGGTCGGCGCGGTGACGGCGATCTGCTCCGAGGAGCGGCTCTTCCACCATGGATGGGGCCGCCCGAAATCGACCCGCCACACACGGATGTGCCGTATGGATCGTACGCGGAAGGAGGGTGCCTCGCGGGGCGACCTCTCGCCCCAGCTCCGCACCTTGCTCGACGCTTTTGAGGAACGAAGGCGGCCGGCCCTCGCCCGTGCCATCTCCATCGTCGAGGACGAGCGCACCGGGTTCCAGGATCTGCTCGACGCTCTCCTCCGGGTGGATGGACGAGGGGGAGCGCGAGTCGGCGTGACTGGCCCACCGGGTGCCGGAAAGTCGAGTCTTCTGGCCGCTCTCTCGAAAGTGTGCCGCGAAGCGGACGAAGATGTGGGGGTCGTGGCGGTCGACCCCACGTCGCCCTTTTCCGGAGGCGCACTCCTGGGAGACCGGATCCGGATGAACGACATCGCGATGGATCCGGGGATCTTCATCCGGTCGATGGCGAGCCGCGGGTCTCTCGGGGGATTGGCGACGACTACGAAGGAAGTAGTGGACGTGATGGACGCGTTCGGGTTCCCTCGCCTCTTCATCGAAACGGTGGGGGTGGGTCAGGCGGAGCTCGAGATCGCGGCAGCTGCGGACACTGTGGTCGTGGTTCTCGTCCCGGAGTCCGGGGACGGGATCCAGGCCATGAAGGCCGGCCTCATGGAGATCGCGGACATCTTCGTGGTGAACAAGGCGGACCGACCCGGGGCGGATCGCCTTCAGAAGGAGATCGCGCTGGCGCTTCAGCTCCGGCAGGGCCAGGCGATGAAGCAGGTGCCGGCGCACCACGGCGTCGATCGCTCACGCATCGGCGGGAAGAAGACCCCTCGAGCGGAGTCGGCGCCCGCCGAAGCGACTGAGTCCGAGACCTGGAAGATCCCGATTCTTCCCACCATCGCGCAGACGGGCGAAGGCGTTCCCGAGCTCCTCGAGGCGCTCGACGAGCACCGGGGCTACCTCGAGCGGTCGGGGGAGCTGAAGCGGAGGCGTCGTGAGCGCGCCCGCCGAAGAGTTCGCGACGTGGTGGAGCGGGAACTCCGCCGGCTGGCGAGGGCCCAGATCCGGGACGACGATGCGCTCGAGAAGGATCTGGACCGAATCGTCGAGGGAGACGCGACTCCCTACACCGTCGCCCGCCGGGTCCTCGAACAGCTGACTCCCGAGGAAGGCGCGGCTCGACTCCCGGCGGATGAGCCCCGAGCATGACGTGGTTTCGTCATGAAGGAGCATTCGCTTGACGGACCCGTGCCCCTTTCGGTATACGTCCTGCCAAGCTGCCCGGCAGCCGCCACCGAGTCGAAGGTCCCGGCAGGCTCATGATTCGCCGGGCCGGTGATCCCGTACCTCCCTCGAACCTGACCCAGGAAGCGCCTGAGCGATGCCCCAGATTCGGACGGATTGGAAGCGAGAAGAAGTGGAGCGGATCTACCATATCCCGCTCCTGGAACTCATCCATCAGGCGGCGACGGTCCACCGGGAGTTTCACGAGACCGGCGAGGTGCAGGTGTGCACCCTGCTGTCGATCAAGACCGGAGCCTGTCCCGAAGACTGCGGGTACTGTCCGCAGTCCGCGCACCACAACACCGACCTCGAGCCGAGTCGAATGCTGGACGCCGATGAGATCCTCACGGCCGCCGGCGCGGCGAAGGCTTCGGGCAGCACTCGGTTCTGCATGGGGGCTGCCTGGCGTTGCGCCCGTACGAACAGCGAGTTCGATCATGTGCTCGACATGATCCGGGGAGTGACCGACCTCGGCCTGGAGGTCTGCTGCACGCTCGGCATGCTCACCGACGAGCAGGCCGGAAAGCTGAAAGACGCGGGCCTCTACGCGTACAACCACAACCTCGACACGAGCGAGCGCTTCTACAACCGGATCATTTCGACGCGTACCTACCAGGATCGGCTCGACACTCTGGAGACCGTCCGGAGCCATGACATCTCGGTCTGCTGCGGTGGGATCGTGGGGATGGGCGAAACCGACGAGGATCGGATCGACCTGCTCCATACCCTCGCGACACAGCCGCAGCATCCGGAATCGGTGCCGATCAACGCTTTGATCGCGGTGAAGGGCACACCGCTCGAGGGGCAGCCCAAGGTCCCCTCGTGGGAAATGGCGCGGATGGTCGCCGCCGCTCGGATCCTGATGCCGGCCGCGATGGTCCGGCTTTCCGCGGGCCGGGTGGACATGAGTCTGGAGGCGCAGGCGCTGTGCTTCATGGCAGGAGCGAACTCGATCTTCACGGGCGAGAAGCTCCTCACCACGGCGAACAATCCGATGGACGAGGATCAGCGGATGTTCGAGATCCTCGGGCTCAAGGCCAGGAGGGCATTCAAGGATGCTCGCCCCGAGCATCTCCCGGAGGGGGTACTCGCAGCGGAGGCTACGTGACCTCCTGAACGAGCGCTTCGATCCCGACGTACATGGACTCCCGTTCCTCCTCAGTGAGGGAGTACGGGGGCATCACGTACAGGGTGTTGCCCAGCGGTCGTAGGAGCAGGCCCCGATCGAGGGTCAATCGTTTGATCTGATCCCCGACACGGTTCAGGTAGCCGCCCTCTTCTTCCGTCCTCACGTCGAAAGCCGCGATCGTGCCCATCACCCGGTGGCGCGTCGTGTCCTCCGGGTCGAGGCGCGCCAGGAAGCCCCGATGGTGCTCTTCCATTCCGGAGAAGACCGGCTCGTTCTCAGCCATGAGTTCGAGGGAGGCGAGGGCCGCGGCACATCCGATCGGGTTCGCGGTGTAGCTGTGACCGTGCCAGAAGGTCCTCTCGGGGCCGGCGCCTGTGAACGCCTCGTAAATGCGGGAGGTGGCGACCGTGGCTGCGAGGGGGACGAACCCCCCCGTGATTCCTTTCGCGAGGCAAATCAGATCGGGCTCTACGCCCGCCCTGCGGCAGGCGAACCAGTCGCCGGTTCTCCCGAAGCCCGTCATCACCTCGTCGAAGATGAGAAGCGTCCCGAATCGGCTCTGGACGGCGGCGAGCTTCTGGAGGAACGCCTCGCGACAGACCCTCATACCGCCTGCGCCCTGGACCAGCGGCTCGACGATGATCGCGGCATGTCGCCCGGGCGCCTCGGTGAGGAGCGCTTCGATTCGGCTGATCGTCTCGTCTTCGCGCTGCTCCACGCTCGCATCTCCCATCCAGGTCGCCGGATACGGTACATGGTCCACATCGAAGAGGAGTTCCCCGAACGCATCGGTGAAGAGAGAGCGGGCGCCCGCCGACATCGCCCCGAATGTGTCGCCGTGATACGCACCGTCGAACGCGATGAACGAGGTCCGCCGCTCCCCCTGATTCCTCCAGAACTGGAGCGCCATCTTGAGCGCCACTTCGACGGAGGTCGACCCATCGTCCGAATAGAAGACCCGCGAGAGCGGTCCGGGAAGTTGATCGGTGAGCGCCCGCGCGAGGCGCTCGGCAGGTTCGTGCGTGAATCCCGCGAACAGCACGTGCTCGAGGCGCTCGGCCTGCTCATGGATTGCATCGGCGATCCGTAGGTTCCCGTGCCCGTGGAGGTTCACCCACCAGCTCGAGATGCAATCCAGGATGATGCGGCCGTCTTCCAGCTCGAGGGTCGTCCCTCGGCCCCGGACGACTTTCGGGGGTGGGGCCTGGCCTTCCGTGATGGAGAAAGGGTACCAGAGGTTCGGATGGGCTCGGTTCTTGTTCAAGAAGGACGCTCCTGAGATTACACGTTGAGCTCGAGGCGGCGGAACGCATCGAGGAGCGCGGCTCGATTCACCGACTCGAGACGAGGGATTCGTCCGAGGATCGGAACCTGAGCGTACCGTTCGATGGCTCTCTCATTGCTTTCATGTGGTGCGCCGTTGAGAACGACCCCGAGGAGGGGGATCGAACGGCGTCGGATCTCCGCGATGGAAAGGAGGGTGTGGTTCAACGTCCCGAGCCCCGTGCGTGCCGTGAGAACCACCGGAAAGCTCAGGCGCTCGATGAGGTCAGCGACGAGGGCGCTCTCGTTCAGCGGCACGAGGAGGCCTCCTGCCCCTTCGATCACCACCGCTCGGTCGCGGGGGAGGGAAGTGCGAACGATTCGATCCAGGTCGATCGCCGTCCCGTCCAGTTCGGCCGCAGCGTGGGGTGAGGCGGGTGTCCTCAGACGGTAGACCTCCGGGATGAGCCGTGATTCTGGAATCTCCGTCCAGCTCCTCACCTGCTCGGTATCCGTGGCCGGTTCCGTACCTGCTTGCACCGGCTTCCAGTAGCACGCTTCGAGCCCGACGACGAGGGCTGCGCTCACGACCGTCTTTCCGACGTCCGTATCCGTGCCGGAAACGAAGATGCGGGAGGGGATCAAGGTCGAGGATCCGTCCAGGGGAGTGCGTCCTCTCCCGGACCGGAGAGCGGCCGTGCGGCCAGCAGGAAAAGCACCTGATAGGTGATTCGAGCCGGGCCATCGGTCCTCCTCTCCCAGGCGCGGAGGAGTCGCCGCATCGAGCCTGTGGAAAGCGGCTCCCGCGATGACCCGGCTGCCGCCCCCATACGCTTCAGGTGAATGAGGAAGTCGAGGGGACTTCGGAACGTCTCCGTGAAGGATGCCTCGGTCCACTCCACGTCGAGGTGCGCGGATGTAAGGCCGGCAGCAAGTTCGGATGCTTCCGGGAGAGGCGCACCTGTGAACGGCTCTCGGGCTTCATCGCATGCTCGGCGCCACTCCGGAAAGCTGGCGGCCGTGGGCACGGAGGCGAGGAGGATTCCGCCGGGCCGGAGCGACCGGGCGAGGCGTCGGAGGCCGGCCGCCGGGTCCTTGAACCACTGAGCCACGAAGGCAGCCACGATCAGCGCGTACTCGTCTCCCCCGCGCCAGAATTCGGCGTCGGCCGTGAACGCGGAAACGTGCGTGCTCCGCCGAGACGCGACGGACTCGGCGCAGTAGCGTACCATTCCCTCGGAGAGGTCCGTGAGATGGACCGTCCTGTCGGGAAAGATCGAACAGAGCCCTTCGCTCACGAATCCTGTCCCGCACCCGACCTCGAGGATGGGGCCCGGAGGAAGTGCGCCGGCCCGGAGGTTCAGGAAGGCGACGAGCCGCTGCGCCGCCTCCTTCTGGACTCCTGCGTTGTCCTGGTAGTATTCCGCACCGCGCCCGAACGCTCCGGCCACTTCGGACTCCGGAGGCGCTTGGGGATGGGGAGGGGCCGCGGCTCTGCCCTTCTTCACGATGTCGACTCCGCCAGAACGTGGTCGAGGAGTCTCCGGCACGCGCCCATGTGGGTGAAGGGAAGCGCATGTCCGGCTCCTTCGACCGCTGAGAACCGTGCACGCTCGGGAAGCGCCGCGTGAAGTCTCTTGCCCGATGCCTCGGGAACGATCCGGTCGCGGCGCCCGTGGAGCACGAGGATGGATCGAGCGTGCCTCATCCGGTCCGGATGGGCGCGTCCCCGGTCGAGAAGCTCGAGGTCGTCGTGAAGCCGGCCCACCGAGGGCTGAGAAGGTGCCGGGGCCCGCACGGTCCCGCAGCGCTCCCAGAAGTCGGTAAGGACGGAATCCGGACGGAGGCGAAGCCGGCGCCTCATTCGCTCCACCACCCGTCGGGAGCGGGCGGCGGACCCGTCCTCGGGGTGGAATCGCAGGAAGCAGGAGAAGAGGACGACGACGTCCGCCCGCTCGAGCAGGTGGGGTGGGCAGAAGAGAAGCCCCATGGAATGCACGAGCAGGATGCGGGTCCCCGATGGCTCGGCTCCCCAGCCCGCTTCCCCTGGAGTCCCGAAATATCCGCGGTCTGCAGCGCTGAACCGAGCCCGACCCTTCCATTCCTGCCTCCAACCGTCCCAGCAGGAGCGATCGAAGCCCCATCCGTGCACCGCCGCGATCTCGAGGTGCGTGCTCATTTCCTGCGGGCCTGGTCCCGGTACCGGCGAAGAGCCGCTACGAGTTGCGAGATCTGCTCCGGGGTGTGCAGGCGGTTGATCGTCAGCCGGAGGCGGGACGAGCCGGTGGGCACGGTAGGAGGCCGGATGGCAACCGCGAGGATGCCTTCCGAGTGGAGAAATCTCGCGCACGAGAGAGCGTCATCTTCGCCCTCCATCGGGATCGGGACGATTTGGGAATCGGAGGGCGCAGTGTCGAATCCGGCGTTCCTGAGCGCGTCGTGGGCGTTCCGGATCCGCTCCTGGAATCGGTCCTGCCGCAGCTCCCCCGACGTGATTTTCTCCAGCGCGGCACGTACGGCTCCGAGCACCGGAGGAGGTGGGGCCGTGCTGTAGATGAAGCCGCCACAGAAGTTCACGAGATGGGACCGGAGTGACGTTCCACACGCCACGAAGGCACCGGAACTTCCAAATGCCTTTCCAAAGGTGCCCAGGACCAGGTCGATCCTGGGGTGGGCGGGTGCGAGGCCCTCCCCGTCCGACCCCCAGACCCCCACGGCGTGTGCATCGTCCACCATCAACAGCGCGTCGTTCCGATCGGCGAGGTCGCAAATCGCCTCCAGTGGGGCCCGATCGCCGTCCATGCTGAAGATCGACTCGGTGACGATGAGCGCGGGTCCCCGGCTCCCCTTCCCATGCCGTTCGATGAGCCATCCGAGGTGGTCGGGGTCGTTGTGCCGAAACCGAAGGAGCTTGGCGCGGCTCGCGAGTGCCCCTTGAAGGATGCTGTGATGCGCGTGGCGGTCGGTGAAGATCAGCCCCTTCCGATTCGCGATCGCGGGGAGAATCGATACGTTGGCCTGAAACCCCGAGCTGAACAGCAGCGCGGCCTCACGATTCGCAAAGCGCGCCAGGCCCCTCTCGAGGCTGTCATGGATCTCCAGGCCTCCGGCGATCAGGCGGGAGCCGGTGGCACCCGCGCCGTGTGTTTCGGCGTACCGGATCGCCCCGTCGACGACCCCTCGGTCTCGGGAAAGGCCCAGGTAGTCGTTGGAGCAGAAATCCAGGAAGGTCCGACCCTCCTGCGTCCGGTAGGGCGGGTCCGAAGCGGTCACGGTCCGGTCCGTGCTTCGTAGCCGGCGGGTCCTCACCCGCTCGGCGAGCCCCTTGTCGAACTGCTGGGCTCGAGACGTGCTGCCGGGTTCCACTGATCCCTTCTCCTGATCCAATCTCGCCGCCCCGGATCGGAGCGGCCGGTGTGCCTACGATGCTACGATGCACCCGGGGATGCCAACCTGACTAAGAGGAGCAATTCGGACCGTCCTGTAAAGCTCCGGGGAGTCTGCTGAGGCAAGGCTTCCGGGAGGTCCGGGTGTCGCCACCCGGTTCCACGATGCGTTGACACTCCGTTCCCGCAACGGACATCTTTGGAGAGTGTTCGACCGTCTTTCCCGAGGAGAAGAGTTCATGCCCCCGATCGATCAGGAACTGCTCGCACCGTCGGAGTTGGCCGAGACGATCCGTCGGAAGGAGAAGGAGCTCGAGGAGCTCCGGGAGCGCCTCGCCACCTGGACCGAGAAGTACGAGGCCCTTCCCCAACGGGACGACACCCTCTTTACCTCGATCTCCGGACGGGAAATCGAGCCGCTCTATACCGCGCTCGACCGGCTCGAAGCCGCTTCGGACGTCGAGGGACTCGGACTTCCGGGAGAATACCCGTTCACTCGGGGTCCGTACACCACGATGTACCGGACCCGGCTCTGGACGATGCGACAGTTTGCCGGATTCGCCACGGCGCACGATACGAACCGGCGATACAAGTACCTGCTGGAGAACGGCCAGACCGGGCTCTCCGTCGCCTTCGATTTCCCCACCCTCATGGGGTACGATTCCGATCATCCGCGCTCCCTCGGCGAGGTCGGCGTCTGCGGCGTGGCGATCTCCTCGCTCGAGGACATGGAGACCCTCTTCGACGGAATCCCACTCGATCAGGTCTCCGTCTCCATGACGATCAACGGACCCGCGATCATCCTCTTCTGTTTCTACGTCGCGGCGGCGGAGCGGCAGGGGGTCTCCCCGGAGAAGCTTCGCGGCACCGTTCAAAACGACATCCTGAAGGAGTACCAGGCCCAGCACGCATGGGTCTATCCGCCCGAACCTGCCCTCCGCCTGATCGTGGATATGTTCGAGTGGTGCTCTGAGAATACGCCCAGGTACAACCCGATCTCCATCTCCGGCTATCACATCCGGGAGGCCGGCGCCACGGCGGGGCAGGAGCTGGCTTTCACCCTGAGAAATGGTCTGGAGTATGTGGAGCGGGGTGTCGCCAGAGGATTGGATGTGGACGCATTCGCGCCCCGTCTATCCTTCTTCTTCGACGTCCACAACGACTTCTTCGAGGAGATCGCCAAGTTCCGTGCCGCGCGCCGAATCTGGGCACGGCACCTGAAGGAACGGTACGGCGCCAAGAACCCGGAGTCATGGCGCCTGCGGACCCACGCGCAGACCGCCGGCGTGACCCTCACGGCCCAGCAGCCGGAAAACAACATCGTGCGGGTGGCGTATCAAGCCATGGCTGCGGTGCTCGGCGGCACCCAGTCCCTCCATACGAATTCGATGGATGAGACCCTGGCGCTCCCGACCGAGAAAGCGGTCAGGATCGCGCTCCGGACCCAGCAGGTCCTGGCGTATGAGACGGGGGTTCCGAACACCACCGATCCGCTGGCGGGATCCTACTACGTCGAGACGTTGACGGATCAACTCGAGGCGGAGGCGGAGGCGATCTTCCGCGAGATCGATGATCTCGGAGGCGTCGTACCCGGAATCGAATCGGGCTGGTTCCAGAGCCAGATCGCGCGCTCGGCGATGCGACAGCAGGAGGAGATGGAGGCGCAGGAACGCGTCGTCGTCGGGGTGAATCGCTTCACCGAGGGCTCCGACGGAATCGAGATCGATACGCTCCGCATCGACGAGGATGTCGAGGAAAGACAGAAGGCTGCCATGGCCGCGATGCGGAAGCGCAGGGATGCGGCCGAAGTCGAGCGCACGCTGTCCGCCCTCACGGACGCCGCACGGGCGGGTGAAAATGTGGTGCCGCGGATTCTGGACTGTGCCCGAGCCTACTGCACCCTGTACGAGATCCGCCATGCGATGGAGGAGGTTTTCGGCGCGTTCAAGGAACCCGTGTTCTTCTGACGGAGTCCTTCGCCCCACGCGCATCGGGTCCGTTCAAGGTCGAGGGGTTTCCCTTCGGTGGCGAACCCGACAGGAGGAGCTTGAAGAGTGGTGAGGGAAGGGGTGTCGAGTAGAGGTAACCCTGCCCAAGATCACAGCCGATGCCGCGGAAGAAGCGGTGCTGCTCAGCGGTTTCGATCCCCTCCGCCACGACATTGATTCCGAGCCCATGAGAGAAATGGACCAGGGTGCGGAGGATGTGCTCCACCTTCCTGCTTCGACCGACCCCCCGCGTGAAGGACGGGTCGATCTTGAGGGTGTCCACCTCCAGGTCCATCAGGTATCGGAGCGAGGAGTAGCCCGTTCCGAAGTCGTCGATCGCGATCCGGACCCCGTAGTCGCGTAACTGCACGACCCGCGACGGGCTCCGCACCACCACGCTTTCGGTGATCTCCAGCTGCAGGTCGGAGGGACGGATTCCTGTCCCGAGCAGCGCCCGATCGATCGACTCCAGCAGCTCGAGCTCGTCGAACTGTCGGGAGGAGAGGTTCACGCTGAGGAGAAACCTCCCGTCGGTACTCCCCAGCCAGTCGTGGACGTCGTCGCAGGCGCGTCGGACGACCTGCTCTCCAATCGGTACGATGAGGCCGGAGTCCTCCGCCATCCCGATGAACTCCGAGGGAGAGATGAGTCCTCGCTCCGGGTGCTCCCAGCGAACGAGCGCCTCGCATCCGATGATCTGTTCCGTGGAGAGAGACACGATCGGCTGATAGAGTACGATCAACTCGTCGCGATCGAGGGCGCTCCAGAGTTCGTTCTCCCGGTGAAGCCTCTCGGTCGCACGGGTGTCGTGGAGTGGATCGAATACCCTGTAACTCATTCCCCGTGTGTTCTTTGCACGGTACATTGCGACATCTGCGAACCGGAGAAGGTCCTCCTGGGTCGTGGTTTCCGGACAGCCGATCGCAGCCCCAATGCTCGCCGAAAGTCGCACCTCCGTACCCTCGACCTCGAAGGGCGCTTCAAGCGCGAGGGTAATCCGCTCGGCGACCGCGAGCACGTCCTCCTTTCCCTCGACCCGTTCCATTACGACCGCGAACTCGTCGCCGCCGAATCGGGCGAACGTGTCGTCATCGCGGAAACAGCCCTGGACGCGGCTGACGACCTGTTCGAGAAGTTGGTCGCCTGCGGCATGCCCGAGCGCATCGTTCACCAGCTTGAAGCGATCGAGATCCATCAGGATCACGCCGATCCGTGTGCGTTCGCGTCCCACCCGCTCGAAGGCGTGCGCGAGTCGATCCCGGAAAAGAGTCTGGTTCGGAAGCCCGGTAAGGGAGTCGTGGAGGGCGAGGCGCTCCAGCTTCCGCTCGAGGGCCTTTCGGCCGCTAATGTCGTGGACCAGGGTCAGGAGGCGCTCCTCGCCTTCGATCTCGAGGAGCTCGGCGGATACCAGTGCCTGTCGTACGTCACCGAACCTGGTCTTGTAGCTCATCTCCAGATCGTGCGCCGAACCGTGTTCCCGAACGGCGGAGAGGAGGCGTTCCCGCTCCTCCGGAAAGGCCCACCACCCGATCTCCTCGAGCGTGCGCCCCTCGGTCTCGCTCGCTTCCCATCCGGAGAGGTGGAGGAAGGCCTCGTTCACCTCCAGGATCCGATCCGTGGTGAGGGACGTGACGAGGATCGAGACCGGACTGGCCTGGAAGATCTTCGCATACCGCTCCTCTGATCTCCTGAGCGCTCCCTCCAGGGCCTGTCGGTGCATGGCGATGTCGACCGCCGTGCGAATGTCGCGAAAGTCGAAGGGGACCAGGACGTAGTCGAGGGGCCCGGGTGGGTCTTCAAGGTCCCCCCCTCTCATTCCGCGGTGAGCGCCTTCGGCGGCACGGCGAGCCCCCTCCGTCGCGCGCCGCGCGCTCGTCTCGTCGTCGGAGTCGGTGAGGAACACTACGGGAGCTTTGAACTCCTCCATGATCCGTCGGGCCATCTCGGCTCCGTCCGGAGGGCCTCCGATCCGGATGTCGACGAACGCGAGGTCTGGGTCGTGGTTCCTCACCGCCGCCATGACGTCGCTTTCGGAAGCGGTGATCGCCGACGCCTCGTACCCCATCCCCTCGAGGGTTCGCGTGAGGTCCGCGGCGAGCGCAGGGTCGTTCTCCACGACAAGGATCTTCGCTCGTCTCATGAAGGCATCAGGGTTGGAAGGCGCAGGATCAGGATTAGCCGGGTCACAAGAGCAAATCGCGTACCTCCGCCGCCTTGGGTGTGTTCGACATCGCAGCCCCGTCGATTCGGGACATCCCGGGGCCGCGGGCAGTTCAGGCCTCGCGGGAAATCATCCCAGCTGCCGGAAAGAAATCCTGGGCAGCGGGAAGTCACAGGCCCCAACGAGGGGCTCGAGGTGCATCACCCCGAAGGCTTACCGGGTGACCGGATCGCCTGTCGTCGATAGGTTTAAGGGCTGGAACTCTCGAGGTATCCTCCCGTGCGTGAATGCGCCGCGGCGGCAGGACGGATTGAGCATGGAGCGAAGTCGATGAGCGAAGGTGAGCGTAAGATCCGTGTGCTCGTGGCCAAGCCGGGGCTGGACGGCCACGATCGTGGAGCGAAGGTGATCGCGAGCGCGTTCCGGGACGGCGGCTTCGAGGTCATCTACACCGGGCTGCACCAGACCCCGGAGATGATCGTGAACGCGGCGGTCCAGGAGGATGTCGACGTCGTGGCGATGTCGGTTCTGTCCGGGGCGCACATGACCCTCTTCCCCCGGGTCAAGGATCTGCTTCGGAATGAGGGGGCGGACCACATCCTTCTCACCGGTGGGGGGATCATCCCGGAGGAGGACATAGAGCGGCTGACGGAGCAAGGGGTGGGTCGACTCTTCGGGCCTGGTACTCCCACGACGGATGCGATCGAGTACATCAGGGAATGGTTTCAGGAAAGCCGAGCGGCGGAGGGGGTCTGATGGGGGGAGGGAGCGGAAATGTCACCTCCGAGCTCGAGGCGCCGATCCGGCGGCTCAGCCGCGAGCTCGAGGAGCTTCGGGCGAAACTGCGGATGGGAGGGGGAGAAAAGAGGATCGCTCGGCAGCACGCGCAGGGGAAGCTCACCGCCAGGGAGCGGATCGAGCGCCTTCTCCATCCTGCTCAACCCTTTCTCGAGGTAGGCCTCCTCGTCGCCCACGATCAGTACGAAGGGCAGGCGCCCGCCGCCGGAGTGGTAACCGGGGTGGGGCGGGTCGAGGGCCGGGAGGTCGTCGTCGTGGCGAACGACGCCACTGTGAAGGCCGGATCCTGGTGGCCGGAGACGATCACCAAGATCCTTCGGGCCCAGGAGATCGCGATGCGTTGCCGGCTCCCCATCGTGTATCTCGTCGACTCGGCTGGAGTAAACCTCCCGTACCAGGGCGGTGTCTTTCCGGGCCAGTACGGGGCAGCCCGGATCTTCTACTACAATTCGATCATGCGCCGCTACCTCCGGATTCCGCAGTTCGCGGCGGTGATGGGCCCATGCATTGCCGGAGGAGCCTATCTGCCCGCACTCTCGGACCACATCGTGATGGTCGAAGGGACCAGCTTCATGGGCCTTGGAGGCCCGAACCTGGTGAAGGGAGCGACGGGTCAGACGGTGGGCTCCGAAGAGCTTGGCGGAGCGCGTGTTCACACCGAGATCAGTGGAGTAGCCCACTACCGGGTCTCCGACGACGACGCCTGCCTGGAGAAGCTTCGGAGGCTCGTGCGCGAGCTTCCGCGAGAAACCAGCGCCGTCGAGATCCCCGAGGAAGGAGCTGCGCCCCGCCGGCCTGCGGAGGAGATGTACGAGATCCTCCCGGACGACCACCGCCAGCCCTACGAGATGCACCACTTTCTCGAATGCCTGTTGGACGAGGATGGCCTCGACGAGTTTCAGGAGGGTCACGCCAGGGAGATGATCTGCGGGACCGGGTTCATCGACGGGATCCCGGTCGGGGTCATTGCGAATGCCCGGGGCCTGGTTCGGAACCCTGGAGAGGATCGGCCGGCGTTCGGGGGCATCGTCTATACGGACAGCGCCGAGAAGGTCGCCTACTTCATCGAAACGATGAATCGACATCGTCGTCCGATCCTCTTCGTCCAGGACGTCTCCGGTTTCATGGTGGGTCCTGAGGCGGAGCATTCGGGGATCATCAGGGCGGGGGCTCGGTTTGTCGAGGCGATGGCGACGGCGACGGTTCCGAAGCTCGTTCTGACCGTAAATCATGCGTCCGGAGCCGGATACTATGCGATGGCGGGACAGGGCTTCGATCCCGACTTCATCCTGTCGCTACCGACGGGTCGAATGGGTGTGATGGAAGGGGAGAGCGCGGTCATGGCGCTGTTCTCGGCCCAGATCGAAAAACTAAGAGAGGAGGGAAAGGTGCCGGACGAAGATCTCCGCACCCGGATGGACGAAGTACGCGAGGAGTATGAGCGCCAACTCGACGCGCGCTTTGCGGCGGCTCGAGGCTTCGTCGACGAGGTCGTACTCCCCGAAGAGGTGCGTCCCGCGCTCTCTCTTCTTCTCCGGGCAGGCTTGCAGAATTCGGGGCCGCACCTCGGCCCATTCAACCTCCCCGGAGACGTGGCATGATCCGGGTCGGCAGCGGACAGGGCTTCTGGGGCGACGATCTGGATGCCCCCGTGCGCCAGGTGGAGGGGGGGAAGCTCGACTACCTCATGATGGATTACCTCGCAGAGGTAACGATGTCCATCATGCAGAAGCAGCGGGTCCGGGACCCCTCCGCAGGATATGCGAGGGATTTCGTCCCACTGATGGAGCGGATTCTTCCTCGATGCGTGGAGGACGGCGTTCGGGTCGTCACGAACGCGGGCGGGGTGAATCCAACGGGGTGCGGAGAGGCCGTCGTCGAGGCGGCGCGCCGGGCAGGTGTCGACGGTCGTGCACGCGTAGGGGTCGTGACCGGGGATGACCTCATGGACCGACTGGACGAGCTCCTGGACGCGGGACACGAGCTTCGGAACATGGAGACGGACGAGTCGCTCTCCGCGGTGCGGGACCGTGTCCAGAGTGCGAACGTCTACATCGGAGCGGACCCGATCGTCGAAGCCCTCGGGCGGGGCGCGAACGTCGTGCTCACCGGACGGTCCACCGACACGGCACTCACCTACGCACCGATGATCCATGAGTTCGGATGGGGCCGTGAGGAGGTCGACCGGATCGCCGCCGGAGTCATCGCCGGACACATCAACGAGTGCGGAGCCCAGGCGAGCGGAGGAAATGCCCTGATCGACTGGTGGACCATTCCCGGGATGGAGACGGTGGGCTTCCCGGTGGTCGAAGCCCAACCGGACGGCACCTTCGTCGTCACGAAGCATCCGGGTACAGGCGGGCGTGTGACCCTCGGCACCGTCAAGGAGCAGCTTCTCTACGAGATGGGGGATCCCTCCGAATACATCACGCCGGACGTGATCGCCGACTTCACGACCATTCGGCTCGAGGAGGACGGAGAGGACCGGATCCGGGTCGCGGGGGTGACGGGGCGTCCGCGCACGGAATTCCTGAAGGTGTCCATCGCCTATTCCGATGGGTGGAAGGCGGTGGGGAGCCTCGTCTACGCCTGGCCTGACGCCGCACACAAGGCGAGGGAGGCGGACCGGATTCTGCGTGCGCGGCTGGAGCGGCTCGGTCTTCACTTCGACGCAATACGCACGGAGCTCGTCGGGTGGAGCTCGACCCACGGGGAGCTCGTGGGAGAGCCGCCGCCGGATCATCCGGAGGTGGAGTTGCGGATCGGCGTTCGCGGAAAGGACCGGGAAGCAGTCGAGCGATTCTCCCGCGAGATCGCGCCCCTCGTCCTCACGGGCCCCCCTTCCGTCACCGGCTTTGCGGGGGGACGTCCGAGAGTTCAGGAAATCATGGCGTTCTGGCCGGCATTGATCCGACGTGAAGCCGTCGAGCCCCATCTCAAGACCGAGATCCTGGAGGTATGAGCAAGATGCGAACGGTTCAGTTGGTCGACCTCGCCCACGCCCGTTCCGGGGACAAGGGGGATACGGCGAACATCGGTGTGATCGCCTATGATCCGCAGGACTACCCCCTCCTCCAGGAGGTCCTCACGGTCGAGCGGGTGAGCGAGCATTTCGGTTCGATGGTGAAGGGCCGGGTCGAGCGCTTCGAGCTTCCCAACCTCCACGCCTTGAACTTCCTCCTCCATGGCGCACTGGATGGTGGAGGGACGGTTTCGCTGATGACCGATGCCCAGGGCAAGGTATTCAGCACGGCCCTCCTTCGAATGGAGATCGAGGTATCCGAGTCGGTGGCGGAGCGGGTGGTCGGCCGCGGACGCGTGCCGGCGGACTTCGGTTCGGCCCTGGAGACGGGGTGAGTGGATCGGGGTCGGGGCCCCTTCGCTACCGCGTGAATGCAGGGGTCGCCCACCTGACGCTCGATCGTCCGGAAAAGAGGAACGCCCTCGACCGCTCGCTGGTGAAGGCGCTCTCGGAGGCGCTCGTTCGAGCGGAACGGGACGTGGATGTCCGGGTCCTACTTCTGAGGGGCGCGGGGAAGGATTTCTGCTCCGGTGCCGATCTGGCGGAGTTGGAGGCTGTCGCGGAGGCCGGCGCGGAGGCGAGCCTCGAAGATGCCCGGCTCCTCGGCGCGCTGTTCGTCGGGATCCGGAGGCATTCGAAGCCGGTCCTGGCCGCAGTGCACGGGCGGGCGCTCGCGGGGGGATGTGGTTTGGCAGTGGCGTGTGATGCGGTCCTCGCTCGCGACGATGCCGAGTTGGGCTTCCCGGAGGTTCACCTTGGATTCGTGCCCGCGATGGTCATGGCAATCCTTCGCCGGAAGGTCGTGGAGGGCCGAGCCTTCGAGCTCGTGACCCGGGGCGACCGGATCCCGGCGGTGCGCGCCGAGGAGATCGGCCTGGTCACCCGGCTCTTTCCCCGAGCCTCCTTTGATGAAGATGTGGAGACGTATGCCCACGAGTTGGCGGAGCGTCCGGCCACAGCGGTTTCACTGACGAAGCGTCTCCTGTATGGCCTCGATGGCCCCTCCTTCGAGGAGGGGATCGGACGAGGTGCGGAGATGAATACGCTCGCTCGCCTGACCGAAGAGTGCCGAGACGGGGTTCGTGCCTTCCTGGAGCGGAGCCGCACGAGCGGCTGAATCAGCCCGGCCCCATCCGCGACCCGATCGCAGGCAAATGTGCTTTCGATGACCCCGATATTCCTCGACCGGACCCGCGCGGGGAACGACCCGTATCTTCACTGGAAGGTGCGGATCTTCACAGCGGGAGCCGTCCTGGCCTTCGCAGGAATGTATTTCAGGGAAGATCTTCTCATATGGGTGGCAATCGTGGTCCTCTTCCTCGGACTTGCTCTCCGATTCCTCCCGCGGGAGGAGGAGGAGGGAGGCGGGGAGGAGCCGCACTCCGAAAGTCGCTCCGGCTGACCGCACGACGATTTGGTGCCCCCTTTTCGCAGCCGCTCCAGCTCCACCGTCGCAGCATACCCTCCGTGGTACGGTTCCTGCACGTCTCGTTACGGGATCATTCACCAGAAGCCTCCGAGGGAGAGTGACGATACCGATGAAGGTGAGGGGTGGTGGTGGGGTCGCTGCGGAACCTGCACGGTCGACCGAAGGGAAGGACGGGTGGGATTCCCGGAAGAAAAGGGAATCCAGGGGCGTATTCAATTGGATCTGGCTCAGCCCATTGCCGAGGTTCGACGCCCGGGCCGTCCTTCTCGTCGCGGAAGACCCGGATCTGCTTGCGCCACGCCTGAAGCCGCACTTTTCGACGGTGCACACGTTGGCGGCCGGGGTGCTGTCCCAAGATCGTTCCCAAAGCAAAGCCGGGCCCGGACCCGAGCATCGGCTCCTCCCCTTCGCTCGCGATTCCCTGGACTGCGTGGTGCTCTGGTCCTTCCCTGAATCGACGCGTTTTTCCGGTACGCCGGTGCCGAGTCGCGTCCGGCTCCTCACGGATTGCCGCCGTGTGCTGAAGTCGGGAGGGTGCCTCTACCTCGGGCAGGAAGGCCGCCGCTTGTCCTTCGCTCTGAAGCGGACGCTGCAACGCGCCGGATTTCACGGCGTGCGGATCTACTATGATCGATCCAGGCAGGGTAACCTCGAAATGTGCCTCCCCGCCAACCGACAGCTGATCCTGCGCTCGGAGGCCTGGCGAACGGAGTCGCCACCGATCCATATCCGCATGGTTCGGCGCGGGCTGATCTGGGGAGGACTCCACGGTCTTCTCTTTCGGCGTCGGATCTTTCTCGCCTCAGCATGAACGAGGAGCTGCGGGGCCTCCTCATGGAGGTGGATCTGGGATGTGGTCCGGGGGGCTGGGGCTGGGATCAGGTCGTGCTGGTGCGAAACCGGGGCTCCATCCCCGCACCCCCGGAGCAACCGACCCGGGTCCCGGAAGACAGCGGCTTCGACCTTCTCCTGCTTGGTCCCGACTTCCATCCGCGCTTCTATTGCAAGTGCCGACCTCCTGCGGACCGGAAGCTCGAGCATGAAACCGCGGTGCTGGAGACGCTTTCGCGGGACCCGGAAATCACCGGGTTGGTTCCTCGGACCCGTGGCTTCGCTTCGAAGCGGATCCGGGTCCAACTCACGGACTACGTTTCGGGCCCTCTGTACCTCGGGGTCCTTCCTGAGCTCGATGCGGGGGAGTGGAGAAGGACTCTACGCGAGGTGCTCGACGTCGGGCACCGCCTCTCCGCCTGCTGCCCTCCAAATTGGCTTCCCGCAGGGAACCACGATCGAAGAGCGGGCGCGACCGGGGGCACGAAGGCCTCACTCGCCGAGGAATCGGCCCCGGCCCTCGCCTACCTGGTTCGGGTGGGCCTCCTCGCCGAGAGCGCCGAGCCGCTCGCCGGCATCCTCCGAGCTGCGGGCGACTTCGTTCGCCGACCACAGCACGGGGATTTCTGGCCTGGCAACGTGGTCTACGGCGACGCCGGATGGTGCGTGGTCGACTTCGAGGAGTACGGTCGGATCGCCGTTCCGTTGTACGATGCATTCCAAATGATCCGGACCTCGGACACGATCCGACGTGACGCAGGGCCCGAGGACCTCTGGCTGGATCGCCTGCGAAGGAACGATGAGGAGGCCCGGGCGAGCCGTCAGCTCATTCAGCGTCTCGCGGAGGACGAAGGGCTCGACTCGAAGCAGATAGTCGGAGTCCTCGTGTATCATCTCCTCGAAGTGGCGAGGTCGTTCCACGCACGCCGAAGCCCTCCCGACTACTGGGAGCCGGTCGTCGGAGATCTGCGCCTCGCTGCCAGGTTCGTCCGCTCGGGCGAGTCGCTCCAGGAACTCGTGATGGGACCCGCTTGAGCTCCGTGGCGGGTGAGCTGCGACCTGTCTCAGTCGAGGTCGGCTCCGATGTACCCCTCCTTTTCCAGGAAGAGGAAAATTTGTTGCGCTCCCTCGTACGGGGTGATCTCGGTCGTGTCGATCACGAGCTCGGCGTCCCGCGGCTCCTCGTAGGGATCGGAAATCCCGGTGAACTCGTCGATGAGTCCAGCCCGGGCCTTTGCATACAGCCCCTTCCGATCTCTCGCCTCGCACACCTCGAGAGGGGTGTTCACCTGCACGAGCAGGAACCCTCCGACGGGATCGATCTGACGCCGAAGCTCCTTTCGCACACGATCGTAGGGAGCGATCGGCGCACAGATGGCGATTCCACCGCCCTGTGTGATCTCCCGCGCGACCCATCCGATCCTCCGGATGTTCGTATCCCGATCGGCTTTGGAGAACCCGAGCTCAGACGAGAGGGTCTTCCGCACCAGGTCCCCGTCGAGCAACGTGACGGGGCGGCCTCCGAGCTCGAGGAGCTTGACCCGGAGAACATTCGCGAGGGTCGACTTTCCGGAGCCGGAGAGCCCTGTGAAGAAGACCGTGAATCCCTGGCGGTTTCTGGGAGGGTGGGTTCGGCGCAGTTCCGCGACGACCTCCGGGTAGGTGAACCAGTCGGGGATCTCGAGCCCGTCCTGAAGTCGCTTGCGGAGTTCCGTGCCGGAGAGGGTCTCCGTCCTCGTTCCGGCCGGGACCTCGCCCACCGGGAGGTAGGTGCTCCGCTCGGGGACATATGCAACCATGGAAAAGGGAACCATGGTCACTCCGGTCTCCTCCTGATGTGCTCGCAGCGCCTCCTGCGCCTCGTACGGACGGTAGAAGGCCTCTCCGTTCTCGTCACTTCCCGGGCCCGCGTGATCCCGTCCCACGATGAAGTGGGTGCATCCGTGGTTTTTGCGAATGATCGCATGCCAGAGGGCCTCGCGCGGACCGCCCATCCGCATCGCAAGGTTAAGGAGCGCGAGCTTGGCTGTGAACTTGGGATAGTGGTGAAGCACGGCCTGGTAGCAGCGTACGCGCGTGAAGTGGTCTATGTCCCCCGGCCGCGTGAGTCCCACTACAGGGTGGATGAGGAGGTTGGCTCCGGCATCGGCCGCCGCTCGCCGGGTCAGCTCCTGATGCGCGCGATGCATCGGGTTTCGGGTCTGGAAGGCGACCACCTTCCGCCACCCGGATCGCTGGAATTCGCGTCGGAGCTCGGCGGGGGTGATCCGGAGTTCCTTGAAATCGTGGTGGAGCGGGTCCTGAACGCCTTCCACTCTTCCGCCGACGTACACACGGTTCTGCTGTTCGAGAAGGTAGCGGACCCCCGGATGGTTCGGGTCCGTGGTGCCGTACACCCTCCGCGCTTCCACCTCGAGGTCGGGCTCCCAGATCTCCTCTACGTGGAGGGCTGCGAGCATCACCCCCTCCGGATCCCGGAGCGCCAGGATGGTGCGGCCAGCGTCGAGCGCGTCCGCTCGCTGTGGCGTCACATCGAGGTTGATGGGGATCGGCCACAGGGTGCCGTCGGCCAGGCGCATGTTCGCCAGAACACTTTCATAGTCGGTCCGGGCGAGGAAGCCGTCGAGAGGGCTGAAGGCTCCGTTCAGCAGGAGCTCCAGGTCGCAGAGCTGGCGTGGCGTGAGCGTCCAATCGGGAAGGCCCTTCGCCTCCGTTCTCAATTCGTTCGACCGACCTTTCTCGGCGATCAGGTTCTGCAGCGTTCCCCCGTGAGGTTCGATCAGCGTCGGACCTGCGGGTTCAGTGCTACGATCACCTTCCTGGTCGGTGGTACGCATGTGCGGGACCTCTCACCGTCGGAAGCGTGGATTGTTGTCGGATCATCACGAGGGCACCGGCTTGTCGAAGCGACCCTGTGGTGGCGATTCACGGAAGCGGACGGCACTCTGTGGATGCCTCTGGTCGTGATGGAGGCGCAAGGATCGAGCCGCTGCCCCCTGTCTTGGAATCTTGAGGAGACGCTGCGCCCATGACGCTTGGCAATCGCGAGGCCGCGCCGGCCCCCGACCTTACCGCTCTCCCGAGCTTTCTCTCGGCTGCGAATGCGCGGGTCCGGTCGAGGCTCGAAGGCTCCCCCACGAACCTGCCCGACGCCGAGGCCGTCTTCCACGAGCTGGACCGCGTTTCGGAGTGGGTCCTGAGGCATCTCGAGGAAGGCGAAGCCCTGCCTCGAGAGGCACCAACCCTTCTGGGAGCCCGACTCCTCGAGCTCCTACGCGACGAGGTCATCGGAAGCTGGTCCGGGGAAGCGGATGGATCGGAACCCTACCCGTTGTTCCAGGTGGTCCAAGCCTTCCAGCAGGTCCGGGAATGCATGGCTCCCCCTGCGGATGACCTCCTGGGAGGGCCCGCGCTCGACCCGTGGGCTCGAGAGCTCCTCGGGGAGGTGGCGCACACGCTTGGCTCCTCCTTTGGCGCGATGGTGTTTCTGACCGAGGTGCTCGCGGAGGGTCAGAGTGGAGAGGTGAACGAGCTCCAGCGTCGACAGCTGCGGATCCTCCATCGTGCAGCCTTGACGGTGGGTTCGACCTCAGGGGACATCCTGCGGCTCACTCGGCCAACGGGAGAGCCGGAAAGCGGGGAGGCCGGCGAGGTCGCCAGGGTGGTGGAAGTCCTCGAGGAGGTGGCTGATGCCATCCGCCCGCTCGTCGAGGAAAAGGAGCTGCGACTCGCCGTCGAGACACCCTCTGCCGAACTGGCGGTCGACCGGCCCCTCGCCCTCAAGCGTGTGCTGATGAATGGAGCGATCGCGGTGATCAAGGTGGTTCACGAAGGGAGGGTCGTCCTCGGAGCATCTGAGGAGACATCGGGTCGGATCGCTTTTCTCGTCCGCGGAAGAGGGGAAGTTTCCGATGCCGACCGAGCGGCCCTTGTTCAGGCGTTTCCCCCTCGTCCGGAGGGTAGGGGGTGGAGCTTCTCCACCTCGGGCCTCGGGGCCGCCTGGGCCCGGCGTCTACTTCGTTCGTTGGGCTCCGATCTCACCGTCGACGTTTCTACGGATGGAGTCGAGCTCGCCTTCTCGCTTCCCCCCTCCCACCGCATAACCTGAGTCCGCCCTGCCTTTGTAGGTGGACATCCACACCCGTCGTCGCGCGATCGCAAGGAGAAAGGGGGGACGCGAGGGGGCCTCAATCCGTAAACACTATAACGCTTTTGTATGAAATAAGTTACGCAAGATGACGTGAGCTCCGCCATTCAAGAACGGGCTTTGCACCTGAAGGAGGGTTCCGGCGGCCTGATGTCCTGGTCGGCCCTCTCACCCCGTTCTCAGGCGGAGGGTTTCCCGCGTGGATTCCCGAGTATCAGACAGGAAAGCCCGAGGGCGCCCGCGGATGGCGAGACGAACCGCATCCCCGGCCTCGTCGAATGGCACCTCCTCCTTCGACATGCAGGAGTTGAAGAGAAGGCGGGAGTGGACCCCGAAGCGTGCCGGAATGAAAGGGGGGCGCAGGGTTCTGAACGTGTCAGTCGCATTTGCCGTCCTCGCGATCGCGGCTCCTCTCATGATCCTCATCGGCCTCCTCATCAAGCTCACGTCACGGGGTCCGGCTCTCTTCACCCAGCCGCGCGTCGGCATCGATCAACGCAACGGGAACCGGAACCGGAAGAGGGGGCGGGATACGAAGGAGCTTCGGGAGTGCGACTGGGGCGGACGCATCTTCCACATCTACAAGTTCAGGACGATGTCCGACGGCGCGGATTCGGAGGGGCAGGTTTGGGCGAGTCCGGACGATCCGCGCGTGACGCCGATCGGTCGGATACTCCGGAGCACGAGACTGGACGAGCTCCCCCAACTTCTCAACGTCCTCAAGGGTGAGATGAACGTCGTTGGTCCCCGTCCCGAGCAGCCGGAGATTTGCGCGAAGCTTCGGGACGAGATCAAGGAGTACCCGATGCGCCAACGAGTTCTCCCCGGAATCACGGGCTGGGCCCAGGTGAATCATAGCTACGATCGTTCGGTCGACGACGTCCGAAGGAAAGTAGCGTTCGACCTCGAGTACATCGAGCGGTCGTCGGCTTTTAAGGATCTCGAGATCATGATCCGGACACCGCCTGTAATGCTTTTCCGTAACGGCGGCTGGTAGGACCAAGGGCGGAGTCGGCGCGGCCCTCGGTCTGAAGCGAATCACCTCGGCTCAGCGTGAGGTCGCCGGGCCCTCCGTGGCCGGGGCAGGATCGCCTCCCTCTCTGCGTGTCGGTTCCCACACTGGATCCTGCCGCTGGCCGATGACCCTGAGCTGAGCATGGAACACCGCCAGCACCCCTGCCGCAACGTATGCGGGTAGTGTGAAGGGGCGCGGGAGGGCAGGAGGCACTCCCTTCCAGCGCTCAATACCCCAGGGAACCGCGGCGAGCACCGCTCCGGCGCCTACCGCCGCCGCCACCCACCGGGCCCAGGGCGCATCCAACGCCAGGAGGAGAAGCCCGACGCCGCCGAGGAGCACCGCCCAGGGCAAGAGCCATCGGGCCATCTTGTGGCTGAAGAGCATCCAGGAAAAGATTCCGAACCGGAAGGGGTTCAGGAGTACGCGCTTGTGGAGCAGTGTCTGCATTCCGCGAGTCAGCGTGCGAACCTTTCGCCTGTACTCGCGAAGCAAGGAGGGCGTGCGTGGCACCAGGCAGAGGGCATCCTTCACGGAGACGGAGCGGTAACCCCGTTCGCGTGCATTGAGAGCGGAGATGAAGTCGCGGCTCAACGCCTCGGGAACCGGTACGAGGTGGAGGTCGCGGCGGATCGCGTAGAGACATCCGGAGGCGCCCACGATTCCGTCGACCCGGTTCTCGAGCTCCCGCACCCACATCTCGTATCCAACGTACCCCGATTCCCCGAGGTTCGCGCCCTCTCCACCCTTCGCGATGCTGATGTCACAGCCGGATGCTACACCGACCTCCGGGTCCTGAAGTGCCGCGACGAGAGGCTTGAGTGCCCCCGGAAGGATCCGGATGGAGGCATCGGTGTTGAGTACGAATTCTCCCGTCAAATGGAGGCGCGCTGCGTTTTCCACGGCGGTTTTCCCGGAGCGTCCCTCCACCCGTAGCAGTTCGATGCCCCGGTCAGAATATTCTTCGACGATCTCATCGGTCCCGTCGGAGGAGGCGTCGGAGACGATCAGGATCTGGCGCTTCTCCTCCGGATAGTCGAGCGCCAACAGGCTTTCGATCAGTTCGTGGACCTGCCCCTCTTCGTTGTACACCGGCACCGTGATGCTCACGGTCGGCCATTCTTCGACTCCATCCACGGGTGCGGGGGCGCTTCGGGCGCGCAGGTGCCCGAGGATGCGCAGAAAGGCGGGGTAGACGACATAGGGATAGAGCAGGAGCGCTGCCGCGCCCCCGATGAGGAGGGTACCGAGCGTGGTCATGAGGACGATCTGGGGTTGCGGGGTTCAGGTAATGAAGAGCGACGCTTCGGGCTTCCGGGCTTCCGTTCCCTTCGCCGGAGACGCTTCTCTCGACCGCTCCCGACCTGGCGTCCCTGGGGGTGGGGCGTTCGGCGGGGGCTCCGGAGATCGTAGAGCTGTTCGTAGCTCTCGATCATGGCATCCACAGTGAAACGCTCCAGGGCCTCGCGCCGCGCGGCTGAGGCCAGTCGGATTCGGAGCGCAGGATTGCGGAGCATCCGCTCGAGCGCCGTCGCGAGAGCCTCGGGCTCATCCGGAGGGACGAGGAGCGCGCTGCGATCGTGGCCGACGGCTTCGGGAATCCCTCCCACCCGGGAGGCGACGATGGGGACGCCGGCGAGCATCGCCTCCAGGAGGGAGAGTGGTAGCCCCTCGGAGAGGGAAGGCATGACCCAGAGGCGAGCGGCAGACAACAGGTCGGGGACGTCGTCGCGAAGCCCGAGGAAATGCACCCGGTGGCCGATCCCCAACTCGTCCGCAAGCCGGCGGAGCGACGATTCCTCCTGACCCCGACCGGCGATCGCGGCCCGCCAGGTGAGGTCCGAACGGGCCCGCTGGAGGTGCCCGAGGGCCCGCAGCAGCACGGCGTGTCCCTTGACCGGGTAGAGGTTCCCGACGGCAAGGATCAACGGCTCCCCCTCGGTGAGCTTCAACTCCTGTCGGATCGGTGCCTCGTCCCCTTCCGGAATCGGCACCCCGTTCGGGATCACCGGCACCTGATCTGCGGAGAGCCGGAGGTCTCGCCTCAGAGCCTCTGCGTATGCTTCAGAGACAGCCACGAGGGCGCGACTGCGCAGGGCGGACCAGCGGAGGGCGAACCGGCGATGTCGTCGCTCCGAGTAGTACCGGCTTCCGTGGAGCGTCGCGATATGCGGGATCCCGGCCATTCGGGCCGCTGCCGAGCCGTATATTGCGAGTTGGAACTCATGGCTGTGAACCAGGTTCACCTGGTGTTCACGGAACGATTCGGCCAGCGTTCGAACCGCGCCAGGATCGATGCTGCGACGGATCGAGAAGGTCTCGTGCGGAAATCCTCGGTCGCGGAGAGAGGCAGAGAGCCACCCGGATCCGTCCTTAGGTCCCATCGGGATCACCCGGTATCCCCTCTCCCGTAGACCCTCCGCGAGGTGGATGAGCATGATCTCCGCGCCTCCCGGTCCATCGGTTTCAATGGGGAGGGCTACTACCGGGGAACGCGTCGTCCGATCGGTCATCGCAATCATCGCCCCCGGACGTGTTCGAGCCACCTTGCGGTCTCCTGGATGAACGGTCGGGGGTCTCGCCACCGGAGGATTTCATTTCGCCCCGGCGTGAGCCATCCCCGAAGAGCGCTGCGCCCGGCTCCCCAACTGCTTGCACGCGCTCCGTTCCCGGCTTGTCCCCGGGCCCCGTCTCCACCATTCCGGAGTACCCCGACCAGGTGATCCACCTCTCCCCACCACCAACGAGAGCGGACCCCGGTTCGGTATCCGAGCTCCGGACGGAGGCTCTCGCCGCAGGCAGCAGCCACGAGGAGGGAGGGGAAGTCCACGCCCGAGTCGACGGCAAGCTGGAGGGAGCCCCAGAAGCGCCCGTTCACTTCCATGAGGTGCGGGATACCGGTCTCCGCGTCGATCTTGTACTCGACCATCGCCACGCCCTGCCAGTCAAAGCGTTCCAGCAACCGGCGGGACCGGTGTAACAGGCCCGCACCGAGCGGAATGCTCTCGCGGAAGACGCTGACACCGCCGCTGGGTGGCTTTTCCCTGATGCGCCGGTGGCAAAACGCCGCAAGTACGTCGCCCTCCCACACCAGGAGGAAGACCCCCACCCCTGGACCTCGAACCGGACGCTGAAGGAGAAGCGGAAACCCTCGCGTCGGCGTGGAGCATACGATCTCCCGCAACTCGTCCATCGTACGAGCGTGGCGGACCCTGGTCTTATGGAGCTGGTCGGCATCTCCGACGATCGACCGGGCGGGCTTGACCACGACGGGAAGCGCTACGCCGCCGCCCGGCCTGTGGAGATCTCCGGCGGACTCCAGCACCGTCTGATGAGGTGTCGCGATTCCCACCTCAGGGGCGGCAGCCAAAACCTCGCGCTTGTCGCAGATCCGGAGAAATCTGTCGATGGTGGTGAAAGGAAGCGTGAGCCCGTCCACCGTTCCCTGGAGGGGGAGGAGGGAGAGGAGGGATGCCTCTGAAATGGGAACGAGGACATGGGTCTTCTCTTCATCGATCAACCGGCGTATGGCGTCCCGGTAGGCACCCGGCGCCTCGAGCGGATCCGGCACCGGGACGTCCGCGAAAGCGTAGCGCGATGCGCCCGCAAGGCTCGGCACCCTCGGCGCCGTCACACGCACCTCGTGACCCGCCCGGCCCAGCGAGCGAACGAGGGCGAGGGCGGCTCTCTCGTTTCCGTCCGTGACGAGGATTCTCCGGCTCATCCGGGCACGACCCCCTGGACTCGCAGGAGGAGCCCCTCGAGAGAGATCCCCGATGGAACGGAGACGCGTGGGAGGCCAAACGGGTTCTGTGTCCGGGCGGGCAGGGCTCCGGTACCGACTCCGAAGGCCCCGGTGTACCCCGCTCGGGCGCAGGCCTCCTGCACCCGAGCGTCGAACAGACCGTAGGGGTACGCGAGCCATGGGCGGACGGTGGAGAACCTCTCATTCAGCCATGCCAGCGGGCGGACCAACTCCGACCGCAACTCCTCGTCCGGGAGGCAGGTGAGGTTCCGGTGGCTCCATCCGTGCGGCGCGAGCGTGACCTCCGGATGCCGAACGGCCGCCGACAGGGAGTCGAGCGTCGCACATCGGCCGTCCTCCGGGAGCGCCTCCAACCGGAGCCCCCGCCCGATGGCCCACCTGCGGATCCTCGCGTCGTCTCCACCGAGCTCGGCGAGCGCATAGCCTCTCATTTCCGCGGGAACCCCGACCGCACTGCCGTTCCGTACCGAGTCCCACCAGAACGGACCCCCTCCGACGAAGGCGGGGGTCACGAAGATCGTAGCTGGAACACCACGTTGGACGAGCTCCCTCACCCCGAGGCGTACCGCGCCTCGGTACGCGTCGTCGAAAGTGAAGGCGATCCATGGCTTTGGTTGCTTGCGGTCCTCTGGGTGATCCAGGATCGTCTGGAGGGAAACCGGGTCGTGATCTTCGAGAAGGCGGTCGACCTGATCGCGGAACCGACTGATCGGGAGGTGGAGAGGGGAGTCGCCGATGTCGGGGTACCCGTCGGGCACGATGTTGTGATAGGCGAGAATCGCCCCTCTCCGGCGGGAGAGGGAGGTGAAGAGGGACGCCGCGCCACTGCGGACCAGTGCCTGTTCGCAGGCCCTCTTCAAGGTGCTTCGAATGTGGATCGGCATGGCCTCCACCGAAATCGGGTGTACGGGATCCGTCGTGACGTTCGAGTCGAGGTGCGTACGATGGGCGTTGTGCTTCACATCCGAGTCGCACGGGGGGACTCCACACGAAGATGAATGCAAGATGAGGACCCATAGCTTCATGGCCTCGGAGGTGCTTCGGGGGGTGTGCGGCGTTGGCGGGGGTCCTACAGGGGTGCGGCGAGAGTGTGGTGCGGGAACGTCAACCGATCTCGGGTGAGCCCTCTCCTGCCGTCCGTCCGGCCACATGCTCCAGCGCGGATTCTGAGGCGAGGAGTTCGAACCAGAAGAGGGACCCTTCGCCGGGGGAGCTTCGGACTGACAGCGTCCCCCCCATCAGAGCCAGGAGCTTTCGGCTGATTGCCAGGCCGAGGCCGGTCCCACGCTGCTCGCGAGTCGTGAAGTGGTCCACCTGCCTGAATTCCTCGAAGATGCGTTCCAGGTCGTCGTCCTCGATCCCCGAGCCCGTATCTTCCATCTCGAACCGGAGAAAGCCGGCCCGGTCGGAGCGCCCGACGCGGAGTTCGACCACGCCCTGCGACGTGAACTTCACCGCGTTGGATCCGAGATTCAGGATCACCTGCCGGAGCCGGGTCGGGTCCGTATGAACATTCGGTATGCCCTCCTCGACCGCCAGCTGAAATTCGAGATCCTTGGCCTTTGCCATCGGAGCCAGCGTGGCAGCGATGTTCTCCAGAAAAGCGGTGAGCGGAACCGCCTGGGGTCTCAATGAGAGCTTGCCCGCTTCCACCTTCGAGAGGTCCAGGATGTCGTTGATGAGGGACAGGAGGTGATCCGACGCCGCCCGCATCTTCTCGAGCGCATGATGCTGTTCCGGGGCGAGGCTGCCGAGCACGCCTTCCTGGAGGAGGGAATTGAATCCGAGAATGGAGTTGATCGGAGTTCGGAGCTCGTGGCTCATCATCGCGAGGAACTCCGTCTTGAGGCGGGATGCCCGGGCCAACTGTTCGCGCTGGTCCTCGAGCTCCCGGTTTCGCTCCGAAAGCTCCCTCGTCGCCTCAGCTACCCGAGCCTCGAGGTCCACATTCAGGCTTCGCAGCTCGTCGGCGAGCCGGGCGATCTCCCTCTCCTCCGTGAGGTCGTGCAGAACACATACGACCGCGTTCGGCTCGCCTCGCGGACCCGTGATTTTCGTGAGGACGATGCGCGCGGGAAACTCGCCGGCCGCGCCCGGCTCCATGAGCGTCACCTCCTCCTCCTTGCGCTGTTCCGACTGGAGGAGGAAATCACTGATCAAGCTTGTGATCTTGACGTTGTTCGTTGGAACCTCAGGGGTGCCGTGGGAAGCACCACCCCACGCCTCGACGAGGCGCTCGGCGTCGCGGTTCATGAGGACGATATCGCTCCGTCCGTTCGTCACCAGGATGGGCACACCCGCGTTCGCAAGGACGACGTTGAGTCGCTCCGACTCCCGCCGCACGCGGTGCTCCGCCGCGACGGAGCGCACGTAGTGGTTTTCCAACTCGGCGGTGGTCTGCTTGAGGTCGGTGATGTCCCGAAGTACATAGACATAACCTTCCTCCGGGCCCAGGGGCTGACTGACCTCGAGGATGTTCACTTCGAAGAGAAGGGCGCTTCCATCGGCCGGATCGATGAGGATCAGCTCCCGATTCTCATTCGCGCCGAGGAGGGCCTTCGCCTGGAAGGCACTGAAGAAAAGGTTGTTCCGCTCCACCGCATGTCGGCGTCCGGCACTGTCGTCCGAAGCGGAGACGAGAAGCTCCTCCGCCCTGCGGTTCGTCAGGAAGCCGCGATCCGGTCCGCCGGGAGCAATCACCGGATCCGGCAGGTGGTCGAAGGCGTTCCGGAGCTGCGTGACTTCCTCACGAAGAGCGTTGAAATCGCGGTGCATCCGGTCCCGGTCGGCGACCTGAACCAGAGCGGGGGCGGCTCGACGGATGACCTCGGGGAGAAGGGAGAGCCGGTCGTCATCCGGCACCTGGTCCACGAGCAGCATGCCGCTCAAGCCGCCTTCCCGGCTCCTGAAGGACACGACCCTGAAGGGTTCGAGCTCCGGGATCCCCTCCTGGCGGAGAGCATCCTCGGTGATGTGCTCATCGACGTTCCCCGATCGTCGGGCCTTCCGCTGGAGTTCGTGAACGATCTGGTAGGGTAGGCCTCGGGCAACACACTCGGTACGCCCATCGAGTCGAAGGATGACGGCGGCCCGGTCCACCCCGAACCGAGACGGAAGCAGGTCGAGGAGTGACCGGCAGGCATGACGAAGCGTCGCCGAGCCGCGAAACAGCTCCGCGATGGCGTGGGCCGATTCATCGACGCGACGCGAGCCGTTCGCCACCTCAGCCTCTCCCTCCCTCCCGGGCTCCGAGGTCCTGCCCCGGCGACTCGAGCCGCTCCCGAGGGCGTCTCGGCTCCTCGGGGTCCCCGGTTCGCACCGATCGGTCCGGAATCCCGGATCGGTCCTGGGGCTCGAGGGCGTCGAGGGAGCTCATGGAGGATCGCAGGACGACCAGAGCCTTCGCCCCGACGAGGTTGATCCCCTCGAGAGGCTTCCCTCGAGAGTCGATCACGATGCCCTTGTCCATGACGCGGTCGAGCACGTCGACCAGGCTCTTCCCCGCGCGTGCTCGCTCCCAATTTGCCTCTCCTCTATTCATGCGCGGGGAAGAGCGCGGCGAACTCTCGGAGTCGCCACTACGAATCGGCACGCTCGAGCTCGAGCGTGATGTTCACGAAATTGTATGGAGGCCAAGGGCCGGTGTACTGGAAATCGAGAACGTCCTGGTATTGCTCGTTCAGCGCGCGCACTTCGGAATCGAAGGCCTCCTCGCGAGAGCAGTCGACGAGAAAGGCGGCGTTCATAACCATCGTGTCCCCAATCAGCTTTCCGGACCTCGTCGCGACTGCGAGGGGTTTCAGCCGCTCGTAGATCTCGCTGACGTATTGTTCGGCGCGCTCCTCGAGCGCCGTCTCCACCAGACGTCCAAGCTGCATCCGCGCAAAGTACGTCGAACCATGAGTGGCTTCCGCGATCTCCTTCCGGAGAGCCGCGATCTCCTCGTGTTCCTCCTCGATCTGCTCGACCACCTGGTCCCGGTCCCAGATGACCTTGAGGCCGAGTTCGATCTTACCACGGATCTGGTCGAGCACGTCCCTGAAGGCTGATTTCGTGGAGTGGAGGAGTTCCGCCACGTCCTCCTCGGTGCGAAAGATCGTACCGAACGACATCGGAATCACGGTGTGATGCTTCATCACCGTTTCATTCACGAGCTCGTGACTCAGCAGGTTCTCCCGAGTCGGATCGTAGAGATGCATCGGCGTGTCACTGACCACTGCGGCGAGATCGCCGTGGTGAATCGTATAGACATCGCTCTTCCCCTCCTCGCCGAGCCCGATCGGCCCCAGCGCGAGAGACTCGGTCGTCTCGATGATGCAGTACACGTATTTTCCCCAGCGATTCGTGTCGGGGGGATCGTCTGCTCCGGGCTCGTCGGCGTCGGATCCATGAATCTGCGGATCGGGGGCCGCATTCCGGATGTCCTCCTCGTCCATCGTGGCGTCCTCGTTGCACAAGGTCCGACCGGGTTGGTTCAATCCGGAGAAGATGGTTCGAGAAATGGGAGGAGGGACGAGCTCACTGACAGCCCTGGGTCGTGCGGATGGATCCATGGATGCCCGACTCTGTCCGGGTAGTCTCCTGAACCGCATGTACTGGCTGCAGAGCTCGCAACACGAGCAATCAGGTCGCCAGGGAGCCTTGCCCGGGGAGTCAACGATCCAGTACCCGGAGGATTTCCGCGAGTACATCCTTGGGATCGCAGGGTTTCGTAAGGAACCCGTCGCACTCGACCTCCTGCGCCTTCTCGCGGTCCTCCGGGAAGGCGTGCGCCGTGATTGCGATGATCGGGATGGAGCGCGTCGCGGGGTCTCCTTTCAGAATCCGGGTGGCCGTCCATCCGTCCATGGTGGGGATCGAGATATCCATGAGGACCACGTCCGGGTTCTCTTCTCGCGCGAGCCGAATTCCTTCCTCTCCCGTCCCGGCGCTGATGACCTCGAATCCCCGGTGCTCGAGGAAGAGGCCATACACATATTGGCTGTCGGGATCATCCTCCACGATCAACACGCGTCCGGATTTCATCGTGCCTCCTCGACCGACGATCATATGCGACCTTTGTATAGTAACCCCACTGTCGGTCGTGTGGCCACAGACGGAGTCCGGGTTCGATGGCGGAAGGATTCGGGCAGCCGTCATGGCAGGCGGCGGGCGAAGAAGGGCCCGATTCGAGTGGCGGCCGCGAGAGGGAGTTTCTTCCAGAGCGCGGAGGCGGTTCGAAGGAGGGGGCGATCATAGTCGGGAGAAGAGCCGCCATCTCGTGGACGTTGGAGCCAGGGCAGGGGGGTGTCGGCACCTCCCCACTGCTTCTTGAATCGGTGGGTTCCACTCCCGGGCGTACAGCGTCCAAAGTTGAAGCGGGTGGCACGCTCCCCGATCATCCGTTCCATCAGCGCCCAATACAGGAGCATGTTGGGCGCCTTCCGCCCATACTCCCGAAGGAAGCCGGCCCAGGTGATTTCGAACTCGTCGCGCCACCGGAACCCGCACCCGGCGGCGACCGGGTCATCCTCCGAATAGACCGTAGCGAAGACGGCGCTCTCGGGGAAGCGTTCCCGGATCGCGGTGAACAACGTCTTCGGGAGGACCGGAGTGCCGAGGTCTCGCATGCTTCTCGAGAAGACGCGGTAGAAGGCATCCAGTTCCTGTGGTCCGAACCGGACCTTCATGCCGGCCTTCTGCGGACGACGGATCTGATTTCGGAGCTTGGAGGAAAACTGCTCGGACCAGAGCGTCTCGACATCGTCCGGCAGCTCCAGGAGCACGGTGATCTTGCGGTCCACCACGATGAGCGGGCCGCCTACGTCGTGCCGCGTGCGCAGCTCGAGGAGGTCGACGTCCAGCTCGTCCGCTTTCTGTGCGGCCGACTCCGCGAGAAGGGCATTCGCGGCAGGGGAGCCGATCGGTCCTCCGTAGTTCAAGAATGGGAGGGAGAGGAGAAAGTGTCCTGTGAGCTGGCTCCGGACTTCAGCCAGGGGAAGCACCCCTTCGACGTCGCCCGACGCATTGATCGCGGAGAGGTACCAGGTCCGGTGACCCAGGACATCCTCCAGAATATCCTTCCACGCCCACCGATGGCAGAATGTCGCCTCGGGCGAGCTCTCGGCGAAACGGTCCCAGCTCTCGGAGGGTCCATCAAAGAGTCGGACGTCGACGGGCTCGGACGCTTCCCGGGTCGCGTTGGCTGTAGCGCTGATCGGCCTTCCTCCTGGTCAGGTGATCGAGGGCCCAGACACGGGCCAGTTCCCCATTGAGCAAGCGGCATGCCCTTGGCGCGTCCTTCGAGACGTAGGCCAGCCCCGTGCCGGGAACCCCTTCGACTGCTGCGGCATTCCCGCCACGGGCGTGGGACCAGGTGGACGTTTGGCGAACGATGCACCGGGTCATGGCGGGGGGCGTCCTGGACGTGGCACGGACCCTGCTGCCCAGTGTCTTCGTGATTCGCAGGAGGCGGGGTCACCCTCGAATGCCAGCCCACGAATACAGTCCCCGCGAGCAGGCCGCAGGGCTGCAGGAGGAAGAGCTTTGAGATCAGCCCTGAGCAGGTTGAAGAGGATCGGGGAACGCACGATCCATCCCTGGCGCAGAAAGCGGGCCCTCGGGCGGATGCGGGAGCGCGGGATGCCCGATGAGGTCCTGGTGGTTTGCGTGGGAAACATCTGTCGCAGCCCGTTCGCCGAGGGGAGATTGAACGTGCACCTCGCGGATCGGGGAATCGATGGTGTGCGCGTGCGTTCCGCAGCCCTGCTCGGCGTCGGGGTGCCTTCTCCGAAGCACGCGGTCGCCGCCGCCCGGGCGCGAGGTGTGGATCTTCGGGAACATCGGTCCGTGCCAGTGAATGGCGAGCGCCTGGGCCGGGACGAGCTGGTCCTGGTCATGGATCCGCGGCAGTCCCGCTCGATCCGCCGTCTGAGTGGGGTCCCCCGTCGCCAGGTCGTGATTCTCGGAGATCTCGATCCGGCTCCGATCGAACTCCGGGCGATCCCCGACCCGCTGCACCATCCTCTCGAGATCTTCGAGTCCTGTTACGATCGGTTGGACCGATGTGTGGAGCAGATGGTCGAGGTATGGGCCGATGTGGAGCCGAGAGCTCGGCGCGAGCAGAGGAGGGGCCGGCGGCTGTCGGAGCACTCCCGTGCTGCGGGTTCCGCGCCGCCAAATCCTGCGCGCGACGCCGCTGCCGCGCGACACTCTCCACAGGGTCGTGGCTGACGGACCACGATCACCGACTCGCGCTCCTCCGCCTCCCCTCACTCGTCGCCTCCTTTTCTTCGCTGTTCGCTCTCTCCTCCTCGGCCTGGACATGGCTCCACGGACGGGGCACACCGGTTGCACCTGTGGGAAGGGTCGATCCCCTTTTCCGAGAGGTGCCGCATGGTCCAGCATTTCTTCACGGTAGACGTCGAGGAGTATTTTCAGGTATCGGGCCTGGAGCCATGGATTCCGCGCCAGCACTGGAGCAGTCTGGAGAGCCGCGTGGACCGAAGCATGGGTGAGCTCCTCGAGCTACTGGATCGGCATCGGACGAAGGGCACGTTCTTCATTCTCGGCTGGCTCGCGCAGCGCAAGCCAGGGCTCGTGAGAACCATCGCCGCGGAGGGGCATGAAATCGCCTCTCATGGGTGGGAGCACCGTAAGGTATTCGATCTGACGCCTGATCGTTTCCGCGGATCCGTGCGGAGGACGAAACAGTTGCTCGAAGATGTCTCCGGGCTCCCCGTTCGTGGGTACCGGGCGCCGAGCTTTTCCATCCTTCAAGGGATGGAGTGGGCGCTCGACATCCTCATCGAAGAGGGATACCGGTACGATTCGAGCCTCTATCCAATTCGCCGGCCGGGCTACGGCTTCGCTGGCGGGGCGAGGGACCCCCACTGGCTCTTCCGCCCGGGCGGAACGCTTCTGGAGCTGCCTCCGGCGACTCTGAAGTTCTCAGGCGTCTCGCTCCCTGCCGGCGGAGGCGGATACTTCCGGGTCTTCCCCTTCCCCCTCATCCGGCACGCGATGAACCAGGCGCAGCGCCGCGGGGTTTCGGCCACGTTCTACATCCACCCCTGGGAACTGGACCCGAAGCAACCCCGCTTCCCCGTATCCTGGATGGCGCAAGTACGTCAGTATGGGGGGCTGACCCGCACCTCGAGTCGGCTTGAAAGGCTGCTCAGGGAGTTCCGTTTCCAGCCCGTGGAGTCCTTCCTCCCGGTCGTGACTCCCCTCACCCTCCAGAGAAAGGCGCGGCTCCGTCGGCGGCCTCACGTGGCCGTACGGTCGGCTCCGCTCCAGAGCTGACCCGCGGCGCGGCCCCCCCATCGCGGTCGGTGGGCCGACGCCGATCCCGAGCTCCAGGTGTAAGCGCCCGACACCTTTCCGAGTCCTACGGCGAGCGCAGCGAGCATGTAGAGCATGCTGCTGTAGGCGAGGGACAGGAAGAACGCTCCGACCATAAAGCCCGCGAGCGAGACCACCAACGCCTCGGAGAGGACCGCCCTGCGAGGAAGGGCGGTGGGTGGTGAGCGGCCTCGCCTCGGACCCTCGACACGAAGGAGCGTCCAGAAGATGCTCACGAGGAATGCCATGAAGAGGAAGAAACCGGGGAACCCCATTTCGGCTCCGACTTGAAGGAAGGAATTATGAGGGGCTGATCTCCGGATGCCGATTCCCAACTCCTGGAGATGAGCGCGAGGGGAGAGGATCCCCTCGGCTGCTGCAAAATTGGCCGCGCCCACGCCGAAGACCGGGTTGTCCAGCATGTATCCCACGCCGCGATCCCAGATCTCCATCCGTCCGGTCGGCGATGTGACATTGTAATCCTCGAGCGGGCTCATCATGGTTCCCATCCGATCCCAGTACTGAGGGCCGGCGACCGCGGTGACCACGACTGCGGCCACCGTGGCCCCGACAACACGCCAGCGGGCCGGAAGTCCCCGAAACCGCAGAAGGAAGAGCAGGTAGGCCGCGAGGAGCGCGAGGAATCCACCCCTCGACCCCGACCAGACGAAGGCGATGAGGAGCACGGTCAAGCCAGCCGCATCGAAGGTCCGCGCCAGGGGAGATCGGCCACTTCGGAACAGGAAGTAGAGCCCCAGCGGCATCGCGGTCACAGCCAGGAGCGCGAAGTCATTCGCGTCGTAGGTGTAGAGGTCGCTTAGCCGCGTCGCCTCTTCACCGACCTCGAACCGGACGAGGAGGACGGCCGCGTAGAGGACCGCGCCCGCGAAGTAGAACCACGTCAACCGCTCCACGTCCCGAAACGAACGCACGGCCCCGGCCACCACGAGGAAGAGGGCGACCGTCCGGGTGAAGCTCTCCATGATGAAATAGAAGGTCGCACCCTGACGGAGGGCGAAGGGCGTGCCCATCACCATCCACCCGAGAAAGCCGAGGAGGAGGAGGACCGGGCCGACGATCAGCAGGGAGAATTTCCGTGCGGGGTGGCGGCTGACGAGATAGAGGCCTACGGACAGGGCGCCGAAGACGAGGACGGGTCGCACCACATCGAGGGCTGGAAAGAGCAGGTGCACTCGGGCGACCGCGAGGACGGTGAATGCCGCGACGCACCCGAGCAAAAGGTCCCACCCATCCGACGCCCGGGAGTCGCGATCCTCCTCCGAAGGGCGCCGTACGGTTGCGCCCGGTTGCGCAGCGTTGGCTTTCATCGATACGTCCCTGTTCGAGCGGGTGCGTCGGGTGATGCCATTTCGTCCCTCGTGCCCTCCGCGCTCCCTTCCATCCGGAGCCATCGTTCGACCTGAGGGCCGAGATCCTCCGGTACCCAGGGATGGGTGGGCGCGGTGAGGAGCGAACGTACGAGTTCGGCAGCCCCTGGCAGTGGGAGCCGGTTGACGGCGAGGTGCGCCCGGAAATCGGCGATTTCTCCCAACGTGGAGGGATAGCCCGGCATGAGGCCCAACTGCGGAGCGGCTCGTCGGCCAGGGGCGAGAAACGGAAGCCTCAGGTCCCCGGGGACGCTGCCGGACACCGGTCGAATCAGCTCCACCCCGGGAACCGAAGCGAGCCGCTCTCGCATTCGACCCGCCCGCTCGCGGCGATCCTCCTCCTCGGTTCCGAGGTCGTCCTCGAGTGCGTGACGGAGAAGGGCCGCCGCGCCGCGGGCGATCGCACGAGGAGGCGTCGGGGGATCATATCGCGTCTCGCCGAGTCCCAGTGCGGGCAACGAGGCCGGGATCCGGTACAGCCCCGGTCTCCCGAACCCCCATTCTCCCATTGCCCGGGTGACTTCCTTCCACCCTGAGTTGGGCGGAAGTAGGCGGCGCGAAACCGCTCGGGCGGCTCGAAGAAAGCTGGAGTCACGGACGAGGAGCGCCCCGCCCCCGCCGCAGCTCAGTCCCTTCCCGCGACCGAAGCTTACGACCGAAAGGGGTGCGAACGTTCCTGACGCACGGCCCGCGAAGGTGGCACCTGCACCCTGGGCCGCATCCTCCACGACGAGAGCGCCGTAACGAGCTGCCTGCTCCATCAGGCCCGGGACGTCCACAGGGCATCCGTAGAGGGGACATGCGACGACGACCTGGACTCCCTGTCGAAGGACCTCTTCTACAGATTCTGCCAACGGAGAGAACGTCTTGGGCTCCAGATCGTACAGGAATGCATCTCCGCGTGAACCCGCGACTGCCGTGGCCACGGAGAAGCAGGTATATGCGGGCACAGCCACTCGGTTCGCGCGCTGGGCGGTCAGTGCGAGCGACAGGGCGAGGGTGAGCGCAGAGGTGCCGGAGTCCGTGAGAATCACGCCGTGCGCGTCGTACCGGGCTTTCAGCCGCTCCTTGATCTCCGCGGTCAGGAGGCGATCCGCGGCGGAGTCGGTCCAGAGCGCACTCCGACCTGCTTCGATGAGCCAGCGCGGATGGAAGTATGACCGCGAGGGTGGAACCCTGGCCCAACGATGTGGAGGGCGCGCCGCAGGCGTCGTGGCCGGGGAGCCCGCCGGTACGTCCATCCCGGTTCGGCGTGGTTCGCTCACTCGAGGCATCCGATCCGCTCCTGGCTCACCACGAAGTGATCGAAGTACCTCCTCTGCTCCCGAGGAGCGCCGTCATCCCAGTAATTCTCCAGGAAGATCGCGTTGAGCCCGAAGTCCGAATAGTCACCCATCCAATCGAGTCCGCGGGCGCTGGCTTCCTCCACTCCATCGATCCAGAGCTCGAACTCCCCGTCGTCGTTGCCCGGTGTATTCAGCCTGGCGCGTATTTCGATACAGTACCAGGAGCCGACGCTGGTGGAGTCAAAGATCGGATTACTCGCTCGCGCGATTCCGAGCCACCGAAGGTTGGGAAAATCGTTGTAGCGTCTCGTCTGGACGTACCTGCTTCCGGGTGGGACGCCGGAGGCCGGGTCCAACACGAGCCGGTCCTGATGGGGCGGAGATCCGGACCAGACGTGGGCGATCATCGCCTGCGTCCAGTCGTCTCCGGTGAAGCTGGTTGCCCGCGTCAGCTTGTTCCCTCCGCCTCCTTCCCACGACGATTCGTTGCGGAGATAGAATCTCCAGTGGATCTCCTGGTGTTTCGCGGTCCCGGAGTCCACGGAGGCGAAGTAGGAGGACGGCGTGGCTCCCAGCGCCAGCTTGAGCGAGCCCGCCGCTACCTGGCCCCGACTGAACGTAGCCTCCATCGCCGGGGATCCGTTCTTTCCCACCCCTTCCACCCGGACGAACGAGCCATCCCGGTCGTCGTACTCGAAGTAGTGCTCCAGTCGGTTCTTCCGAAAATCGTCACACCATATCCAGGCCGGATCCGGCACGTCACATTCGCTCGTCGGAGGCGACTCGTCCGTCGTCTCGGCTACAGTCGTATCGGGCATGTGCTCTCCCAGTGGAACGGTCGTACCTTGGCTCGAGCATCCGGCACAGCTCGCGACGATGCCCCCGATCAGAAGGAGGGTCTCTTTGGAATGGGGGGTCAGCACCATCAAAGTCTCCGGCGAACGACATTGCATTCGTGACGGTGCAGGATCAGTGCCATGCGGTCGGCGTCCGCTCACTTGTTCCTGAAGAGCATCTCCCAACCGAAGTGATACGGCGACATGTACCATGGAGAGACGGGGAGTCGGCGAAGTTCGAACGGGTCCGAGTCTTCCTCGACGAACCCTCCGAACGCGGAGAGGCAGCATCGGAACCCCTCGTCTCGGATCACCGCCCGGTTCTCATCGCTGATCTGGTCCTCCCGGCCATACGGGTAGCTGAAGAGTGGGACGGCTACCCCCAGCTCCTTCTCGAGGCGGTCGCGGGACCCGAGAATCTCGGCTCGCGCCTCCGCGCCCCCGACTTCGCTCAGATCCGCATGGCTCACCGTATGAGCGCCGACCTCGAATCCCATCGCGACGAGTTCCCGTACATCCTCCCATGACATCCACCGGGAGTCGATGTTGCGCTCGGCATCCCACCAGGGGATCGCAGCGGAGCCGATGAGTCCAGTGGTGACGAAAAAGGTGGCTGAAAGCCCCTCCTTTTTCAGGATCGGTGCGGCTGCATGACGGTTGTCGCGATACCCGTCGTCGAAGCTGATGACCAACGCGGAGCCGATGCGGTCACCTCGATCGAGCCGGTCGAGCAGCTCCCCGAGCGAGATCACTTCCATGTGCCGGCGGAAGAAGCGACAGAACGCGTGGAACTCTTCGGTCGTGCAGGAGATTGGATTCCCCTCGAGGCTGTCATCGACGCGGTGGAACACACTGACCACTGCCTTCCCTCGGAGGAGGAGACGGTGCAACCCGGACTTGAAGACGAGGAGGCCGAGACAATGCTTCAGCCACTTCCTCAACCGCGGGCCGCCTGTGCCCTTGGAGGTACTCGGGTGGGTCCGGCGCCGGGTCGGCGCATCCGTACTGGAGGTGTCGGTACGATTCAATGCTCGTGTCATGGTGCAGGGTCCGTCATGCCTGCGGACGGCGACCGACGCCGTCCTCTTTCGTGTTTCGGCTCCGCAGGGGCGGGTGCGGGACGCTCGTCGACCCGGGGCCAGCATTCCCGAGCCCAGCCGGCCACAGTTTCGACGAGGCGTTGCTGATCCCGGGGCGAGGTAAAGGTGTGATCGGCCTCGGAGAAGAACTCCACCTGAAGGAGCTCCTCGAAGTCGATCGAAGCGAAGGCCTCTTCGAACTGCCCCTGATAGGTGCAAAGGTCGTCCATGCCGCCGGTGAAGATCTGGAGCATCCGGACTCCGCGGTCCACGAGTTGTTGTAGGTCTGCCTCGATTTCCGCCTTTGCCGGTCGATCCATCTCGAATACCTCGGAGCCCTCCGCGAGCGTCGGCCCCGGATCGGGTCCGACCAGGCGACGGATAAAGGGCCCCAGGTAGGTTCTCCCCCTGAGGAGGTTGAGCCAGCTCTCCAACCGGATGAGTCGCGGTCCATATCGGTGGAGGTAGAACCGAGGAGTTCGGAAGATGTGGCCATCCATCGGGACGATTCCCACCACCCGTGGGTCTGCGACGCCGGAAGCGTGGCCGACCTCTGCGCCGGAGCAGAGTCCCACGAGGATGAACTGCCGACTCCCCAGAGACTCCTTCAGGTAGTCCATTGCCCTACCGGCCTCGGCAACGCCCCGATCACGGAACGGCAGCCCGTCGCGGGGATTTTCACTGTCCCCGAAGCCGGAGAAATCGAACCGGAGCGATGGGTGCCCGTCCCGACCCAGGGCGCGGGCGAGGTGCACATGGATTCGGGACGGACCGACCCTGTGGAGGATGCCTGCGTTCAGGAAGACGAAAGCGGGGCGCTCCTCCAGCCCGCCGGTTTCCGGGTCGCACACGACTCCGGCGAGCCGCGGCGCTTCCGAAAAGGTGGTCGCACGCTCTCTCATGATGGGCGGGGGGTGCGAGCAACGGATTCCACGATCGCTCGAGTGGCCTGAGGGGCGAGAACCACGGTATTTTGCCGGCTGGGGTCTTCCCAGCCTCCCTCATCCGGAACCTCGCGGTGGAGATGGGGCATGTCGGCTTCCTGCAGCGCGGCGACAAGGGTCGATGCTTCCTCCCCGGAGGGGGCGATCACGACCATGCGCTGGGCGCGGAGTTCACCGATGCTCCGGCTCGCCAGATCGGTGGTGCCGATTTCCCGAAGGAGGCGCAAGCTCAAGGGAAATCCGTCGACTGCGATGGTTTCCAGCTCGCCGGCCGGGTCGGTGGTCGGGCCGGTGATCCGAGTCCGCCTTCGGCCCTTCACCTTCGCCCGGTCGAGCATCCAGTCCAGATGCGCTCTCCCGGTGACCGTCGGTTGCCAGAAGACGAGCTCCTCCAGATTCCGGGTGCTCGCGGCGGCTCGAGCTGCCAGGATCGCTCCGAAGCGAACCCCGATGAGGGTGATGCGGGTCACACCGGACAGATCTCGCAACTCCTGAATCGCGGTCTCCACGTCCCGGCGCCACCCGCCGAGGGTTTCTTGCCCGCTCGTGCCCCCCGAATCCCCCGTCCCATGGTAGTCGAAGCGGAAGACATGAAAGCCCCTGCCTGAAAGCTGTATGGCGAGTTGCCGGAGCTGTCGGTATCCTCGCATGTACTCCAGGGCCAGCGGGGGGCAAAGCACGATTCCCGCTGGCTCCACCGGACGTCCCGTCGGAGGATGATAGATCCCGAAGAGGAGGCGTCGGCGGCTTCCGAAAAAGAAGGGGTTCACGTGACGCGCTCCCCATTTCCCGCGGTTCGCTGCATTTCGGCGCCCGCTGCGAGTTGTTGGACGGTTCCGAGAATCATGTCGCGGGGCTCGAACCGGCACCGGGTCCGTTCCTCCATCCGCATGAGAGTCCGCATTGCGAGGAGCGAATGCCCCCCGAGATCGAAGAAGTTGTCGCGGGCACCCACCCGGGCGAGCCCTAGAGCTTCCTTCCAGATCTCGGCGAGCAGCTGTTCCATCTCGGTGGAAGGCTCCTCGAAGCCATCCATCGGCGTCCCAGGGTGGGGAAGAGGGTCCGGGAGACGATGTCGATCGACCTTTCCGTTCGGAGTGAGCGGGACCTCTTCGAGCTCCACGACGAGGGAAGGGACCATGTAATCGGGGAGCGTGTCGCGAAGTCGGCGCCGGATCTCGCTGGCGAGGAGCTCGCTCCCCGGTTGGAACGAAACCCACGCGACGAGCCGACTTTCGCCGGAGGCGTCCGGGCGGACACCGGCCACTGCGCGCTGCACCTCTTCAAGGTCCGAGAGGGCCGCTTCCACCTCGCCCAGCTCGATCCGGAAACCTCGCACCTTCACCTGGTGGTCCGTGCGCCCGAAGCATTCGAAAGTCCCATCGGGCAGCCACCGGGCGAGGTCCCCGGTTCTGTACATACGATCTTCAGGTCCACCGGAGAAGGGGTCCGCGCGAAAGCGGTCCTCGGTGAGCTCAGGTCGGTTCAGGTACCCGAGGGCCACCTGTGCTCCACCGATCCAAAGCTCGCCCACCACCCCCGGGGGGAGTGGCTGACCGGATCCGTCCAGCACATATGCACGCGTATTCTCCAGCGGTCGGCCGATGAGGATCGGGTCATCCGGGCTACGGAGTCGGTGCCGGGTGCACCAGACGGTCGCCTCGGTCGGACCGTAGAGGTTCCATACCTCGTCGCTGCGCTCGAGTAGCTCACGCGCCAGGTCGGGAGGCAAAGCCTCTCCGCCGGAGAGCGCCCGAAGGGATGACGTTCCGTCCCATCCAGCATCCAGAAGGAGCCGCCAGGTTCCGGGGGTTGCCTGGAGGACGGTGATCCGACCGTCTGCCAGCTCGTCTCGCAGGAGTCGTCCGTCCATCGACGTCTCGTGGTTTGCGATAACGGAGGTCGCCCCGGTCAGGAGCGGGAGGAAGAGTTCCAGGATGGAGATGTCGAATGAGAGGGTGGTGACGGCGAGCAGGCGATCTGCGGGTGAAAGCCCCGGCTCGATGGCGATGCTTCGCAGGAAGGCCGTCACCGCCCTGTGCGGAACCACGACCCCCTTCGGACGTCCGGTGGATCCCGACGTATAGATCGTGTACGCGGGGTCGTCCGGGCCGGCCAATCGAGGATCATCCTCGGAGAAAGGGGTGACTGGGAGTTGCTTCAGGTCTTCCTTCTCCTCGTCGAGCAGGATCGTACGGCTCGAACTCTCCTCGGGAAGGAGGTCCCGAAGCTCGGAAGTGGTCACGACCAGGGGCACCTCGGCATCGCGTATCATGAATTCGAGGCGGGAGCGCGGGAAGGAAGGATCCAGGGGAACGAAGGCTCCACCCGCCTCGAGGACGGCGAGGAGCGACACGACCATGTCTCCTGTCCTGGGGAGGAGGATTCCCACCCGGGTTCCAATTCCGACGTCCTCCCCGCGGAGTCGGTGGGCGAGCCGTCGGGTTTGCTCCTGAAGCGCCGATCTGGTGAGCGAGTTCCCCTCCCACTCCAGCGCCGCGCCTTCCGGAAACCTCTCCGCCGCGTCTCGAACGAGACCGTGCAGGGTGGCCGGAGCGTCCACGGGCCGATCCGGTCCCCTCCACGCCTGGATCACCTGGCCGCGCTCCTCCTCGGTGAGGAGGGGGAGGCTCGGAACAGGTCGATCGGGATCGGTGACGACTCCCCACAGGAGGGCTCGATAACACCCCATCCAGCGGCGGACGGTGTCCACGTCGAAGAGGTCTGATGCATATTTGCACTCCAACTTCAGTTCACCCGAGGGAAGCGGGAGGGCGTTCATAGACAGGTCCTGATTCATGAACCGCTGAGCCGCGGCTCGGCTTGCTGCGCTCAACTCCCCGAACCCGAGCTCCCGAATCGGCGAATCCATGTTGAAGATGGCGGTGACCAGCGTGGGCCGACCGGGATCCCTTGCGATTCGGAGGCGCTTCACGAGCGCCCCCAGCGTGAATGGCTGGTGTTCGACCGCATCCATGAAGCGGCGCCCGGTGTCGGAAGCATGCTTCGCGAAGGTTCGGTCCCCCGGGAAGTGGGCCCGCAGCGGGAGCAGGTTCGCGCAGTGTCCTACGAGCGACCTCATGCCCCGGATCGGTTGCCCTGCCAGCGTTACCCCCACGACGACCTCCTCCTGGCCCGTGAGTCGGTGGAGCAGAGCCTCGTATCCGGCGAGGAGAAAGGAGAAGGGCGTGATGCCCGAATGGCGTGCGGCACGCTGAACCTCGTCGTACAATTCCTTCTCGAGCACCATCGATTCGCGGGCGGCCGGGAAGTCGCGGTCGGGCCGCCTCGGGTGGTCCGCCGGGAGGTCGACGGGGATGGGATTGCCGGAGAACTCTCTCGTCCAGAACGCTTCGAGCTCCTCGGCTCGTGGACCGGAAGCATCCTCCTTCTCCTCGAGGACGTAGTCTCTGAAGCTCGGGGCCCGGGGCAGGTCGGGGCCCTTTCCGGAATCGAGTGCGGAGTAGAGGGCGCTCAGCTCTTCGGCGATGATCCCCAGGGACCACCCGTCACACACGGTGTGGTGAACGGTGATCTGCAGGAGGTGGTCCTCCTGCCCGACGCGGATGAGGCGGGCTCGGAGAAGGGGTCCTCTTTCCAACTCGAAGGGGGTTTCGGCTTCAATCCGCCGAAGGTCCTCCACGATCCGACCGCTTTCCTCCTCCGTGTGGTCCGATACGTCGACCATGTCCGTGTCGAATTGAGCTTCGGGTCGGATCCGCTGGCCGCTCCCATCGGGCTCGAATCGGGCTCGAAGCGCATCGTGGCGCCCGACGAGCCGGCGCAGGGCGTTCCAGAGTCGATCGGGCTGGAGGGGGCCTCGGAGGCGAAGCTCGAGCGGCAGGTTGTAGGCCGCCGAGAACGAGCCGCCCAGACGAGCAGCGAGCCAGATTTCCTCCTGAGCTTCCGTGAGGGGGATGACCTCGGACTCCGGGTCCTCCATCGGGTCGCTGATGGATCTCGCCGCCGGCGCGAAGCCCGGCTCGGGGGAGGGGAAGAAACCAACCCGTGCCATCGCTTTGGCGCTCTCCGTGAAGGCTTCCAGGAGCTGGTCCACGTCCTCCTCGGAGTGCGCTGTGGAGAGGAACCCGCCACGTCCCTCGGTGATGTGGACTCCGCAATCCCGCAGGTGGTAGTGAAAGAGAGGGGACCACTCTCCATGGCTGCGAAAGTTCGGCCGAAACAGGGAGCTGAAGGTTTCGACATGTATGGGTGTCCCGAGCGCGCCGAAGCGATGGTTCAACTCCTCGACGAACGCCCCGGTCCTCCGGTTCAGCTCCTCCTGCAATCCCGCTCCCCGTTCCCTCAGGTGCTCGAGGATCGCCCGGGAAGCTGCCAGGGCCGCAGGGTGCCGCACGAACGTTCCCGCGAACCAGGTGACCCCCGTCTGGGGGTAGGAGTCGTCCCCATACTGCCACCACCCACCGTCCAGGGTGTCCATGAATCGATCGGTCCCGGCCACGATTCCGATCGGAAAGCCACCCCCCGCGACCTTCCCGTAGGTGACGATGTCTCCCTCGATTCCCCAGAGGCCCTGAATGCCGCCCGGGTGGCACCGGAAGCCAGTGATCATCTCATCGAGGAGGAGTGGGATGTCCAACTCTCGTGTGAGACTCCTCAGCCTTCGGAGAAAGTCCCGCGGCTGCAAGTCCGGATGACGGCTCTGCACCGGCTCGACAAGGATCACGCTCAGGTCGTCCGCGTGCTCCCGAATTCGGCGCAGGGACTCCTCCCTCCCGTACTCCAGAACGAGGGTGTCCTCTACCGCCTTCGGTGAAATGCCGGGTGCGATGGGTACGGTCCGGCCTCCCTCTCCCACATCGATTCCGCGGCCGAGGACCTGGTCGAAAATTCCGTGATAGGAGCCCGAGAAGACACCGATCCGGTCCCTCCCACGTACGGTTCGGGCCGCACGAATTCCTGCGAGCACCGCCTCTGATCCAGTGTTGCAGAACGCGACCCGCTCTACTCCGGTGAGCTCGCTGACGAGCTCGCTGACCTCGCCGGCGAGTGGCGTCTGCGGACCGATCTCGACGCCGGCGTGGATCTGCTTCACCACGGCGTCCCTCACGAAGGGAGGGTTATGTCCGAGGAGCACGCTTCCGAACCCCATCGCGACGTCGATCCATTCCCTTCCGTCGACGTCGCGGATTCGGGAGCCTTCAGAGCCCACGCTCACGATCGGGTATACGAGGTCCTTCCAGGTCCGTCGGAACCCTTCGACCGTCCGCGGATCGGCGAGGCGCCGCCGGCGCTCCTGAGTGAGGGTCCTCGAGCCTGAAGTACGCTCGATCAGGCGGGAGCTGAGCTCGTCGAGATGCACCTGCTGGGTCGGGGTGAGCCTTTCTTGCGCTCCCGTCTCCGGCGTGCGCCACGGTCCATGTCGACCTTCTCCGGTGGGGGGCGCCGGAATCTGCCCGCCTTCGGCCCCCGATTGTGGACTTGAATCCTCCTGCGGCATCCGGGAGGCGAGGTGGCGGGCGAGGGCGAGCGGTGTGGTGTACGATTCGATCGTCTCCCGGAACGAAACCTCTACGCCGAGCTCTCTCCTGAGAGCGATGCTCACCTGGGTGAGGGAGAGCGACTCGAACCCGAGCTCCAGGAAGGATGTGTGGTCGTCGATCCTGTCCGGCGGCAGACCGCTCAGGTCTGAGAGGCCGGCCCGGATCGCCGCGAGCGCCCGCTCTTCAATGGAAGCTCCGCCGTCCGCCCCTGTCCTGGATCCATCGTCCTCGACGGGGTTGGATTCCTGTCGCACGTCAGCCATGGCTGGAGCGGGCGCGGATGGTGCGGAAGCGGCGGCGGTCGCGGGGCCGGTGGTCCGAGCGCCCCTCCTCGGCTCGAGCCAGTGGCGCTCACGCTCGAAGGGATAGGAGGGGAGTGGGACGCGCCTCCTTCTTCGATCCTGGTGGAAGCCCGGCCAATCGACGCGAGCGCCGGCCGTCCACATCCGTCCCAACACCTGGAGGAGGGCCGCATGGTCGTCTCCTTCCTCGAGAGGGTGCCGAGTGGTCGGCAGAGCCACCTGCGCATCGCGCCGCTCCGGATGGAGCCGGGTCAGCCCGGTGAGTACGCGGCCTGGACCGACTTCGAGGAGGATCTGGTCCGGATTCTGGAGGAGGCGCGCGAGACCCGCTCCGAAGCGGACCGTCCCCCGGAGGTGACGCACCCAATACCCGGGGTCGGTCGCCTCCCCGTCCTGGATCCAGTCCGCCGTGACGTTCGAGATGTACGGCGTCCTCGGGTTTCGGAGCTCGATCGTCTCCACGAAGGTCCGAAACTCGTCGAGGTGGGGATCGAGCAGGCTGGAATGCGGAGCGGAATCGACGCGGAGGCGCCGGGCTTCGACCCCGGTCGCTTCGAGCCGACGCGACAGTTCTTCGATCGCGTCGACCGGACCGGACGCGACGGAGCTCCGCGGGAGATTCTCCACTGCGAGCGACACCCCTTCCGGTGCGACCTCGCGCAGCTCCTCAGGGGTGAGCGGCACGCTCAGCATTCGACCTGGCGGCAGCTTCTCGAAGATCTCCGCGCGGTGAGCGACGAGCGAAACCGCGTCCTCCAGTCGAAGCACACCGGCCAGACATGCGGCCGTATACTCGCCGACGGAGTGGCCGAGCATCGCCCGGGGCTCGATGCCCCACGAATGGAGGAGACGGGCGAGCGCATACTCCGTCGCGAAGAGCGCGGGAAAGCCGAAGCTCGGTCGCTCCATCCCCGTGCCGCCCTCGGATGCTCCATGGACATTCGAAACCAGGCCCCGCAGCTCCTTGGCCACCTCGGGCTCGAGCAGATCCAGGCACGCGTCGAGCGAGTTGCGGTAGGTGGGCTCTCGCGCATAGAGGTCGCGCCCCATCCCGACGTATTGGGATCCGATTCCGGGGAAGAGGAATGCCACGGGGGTGTCGTCGCTACGGGACTCCTCCGTGACGACGCCGGCCTCGCGTTTCGGAGAGCGGAGCAGGCGCACCGCCTGGTCGACGTCCTTCGCAACGAAGGTGCGCCGAAAGGCAAATCGCCGGCGCCCGGTCTGCAGGGTGTAGGCAGCGTCCGCGAGCTCCGGGGCCCGGGCAGCGGAGAGGTGGTCGGCGAGCCGCTCGGTCGCCCGCTCCAATGCGGCTTCGGTGCGGGCAGAGAGCAGAACGAGCTGCCATGGCCGCCCCTCGTCCGTCGACTGGGGAGGAGGGGGCTCCTCGAGGACGATGTGCGCGTTCGTCCCTCCGAGGCCGAAAGAGCTCACCCCCGCTCGGCGCGGCGCTCCGTCCCTCTCCCACTTCGTGAGCTCGTGGACGACCCTGAACGGGCTGCTTTCGAAGTCGATCTCGGGGCTGGGGCTGCGGAAATGGAGGCTCGGGGGGAGGATTCCCGTGTCAAGCGCGAGAGACGCTTTGATGATTCCGGCGACGCCCGCGCCCGCGTCGAGGTGCCCGATGTTCGTCTTGATCGATCCGAGCCTGCAAAAGCCCTTCCGGCCGGTCCACTTTCGGAATGCCCTCGTGAGCGCGGCAATCTCGATCGGGTCTCCCACTGCGGTCCCGGTTCCATGGGCCTCCACGTAGCCGATGGTCTCTGCATTCGCGCCGCTGACCGCGAGCGCCTCTTCGATGACCTCGGCCTGCCCACGGACGGATGGTGCGGTGAACCCCACCTTCTCCGGCCCGTCGTTGTTCACTGCGGAGCCCAGGATCACGGAGTGGATCGTGTCTCCGTCTTCGAGCGCGTCCTCGAGTCGCTTGAGGACGAGAAAGCACATGCCGCTCCCTCGCACGGTTCCCGACGCATCCGCATCGAATGCGCGGCAGTGACCGTCGCGGGAGAGGATGCCTCCTTCCTCGTACGGATAGCCCACACCGTGGGGCACGAGCACACGTCCTCCCCCCGCCAGCGCCATGTCACATTCGCCGGTGAGGAGGCTTCGGCAGGCCACGTGCACGGCCACCGCCGAGGTCGAGCAGGCGGTCTGGACGTTGAGGGACGGGCCTCGGAGGCCGAGCTTGTACGCGGTCCTGGTCACGGCCGAATCCTTCTCTCCGGCAATCATGAGAGGGTATTCCCCCGCGTCCAGCAGCAGGCTCGGGTCCTGGGAGAGGAGCCAGAGGTGGTAGGTGTTCCGGGCGACTCCGCCGATGACGGCCACCTTTCCGGGGGCATCCGCCGGGTCGTATCCCGCGTGCTCCAGCGCCTCCCATGCGCATTCGAGGAAGATCCGGTGCTGAGGATCGGTGAGTGCGGCTTCGCGGGGGTGCACCCCGAAGAAAGCCGCATCGAAGCGGTCCACACCCCTCAGGGGAGCAGCTGCACGGACGTACGCAGGATCCTGAAGCGTTTCCTCCGGCACGCCGGCAGTCCGAAGCTCCTCCTCTCCCAACTCCACCACGGCCTCCGCGCCCGCTAGGAGATTGTGCCACAGATCCTTTACGCTCTCGGCTCCCGGAAACCGTCCGGCCATCCCGACGATCGCTACCGCGTGAGCGGGAGGATCTCGCTCTGCCGTCGAGCCCCTCGGTGTTGCTGCGTTCATCCGTCCCTCTCTCGTGTTCCTGCCATGAGGTGGTCCTGCGCGTTCGGGTCAATCCGAGCCTGGGTTGAGGTTCAGTCCTCGTGTGGGTCGGAGGCCTTCCCACGGCTTCGCCGGGCCGGTGAGCGGGCGAAAGCGGTGAGGAGTCCCCTTCGGAGACCAGCTCTGTCTCGCCCACCTCCCAGTGCCCGCTCGATCGGCGGGTCGAGCTCCGGATGCGCCCCGTCCACCTCGGCGTCCGGGTAGCCGAGCTCCCGGGCGAGCTCCCAGGTGCGGGCGTGGAGCTTTGCCGGGTCGACCTCGTCCAGGTGCCGGTCCGCGACTGCGGGGTCGATGCGATCCCTGCCGAGAAGGCTACGGTCTCCCATTGGTGTCGACTCCGGATAGAGGCCATCGACCATCTTTCCGTCCAGCGAGGCATAGGGATCGGCCACTCCGGGTTCAAACGGGAAGCCGAGGTGCTGACAGAGCCCCTTCATCGTCGGCTCCGGACGGCGCACCAGCTCCTCGAAGGAGACCCGGAACCACCGCGCCGATGGGACGCTCTCCAGGAACGCGCGCACGTTCGAGTGGCTGACTCGCCAGACGAGCTCCGCGACTTCAGCAGCCTCGAAATCATGCCTCTGCAGGAACAGGACCTGTTCCAGGTGCTGGCGCTGAAAGGAGCGAATCGTGGACCACGGATGCCGCACCAGATGGACATAGAGCGCCTCCCGGAAATCGGTCTCGGCCTTTTGGAGAACTGCCGGGTCGAGGGCGTAGGCCGGGCTCTTGTCGGCAAGCAGCTTCGGAGCAACCCAATCCTGGAGCACTCGAAAAAAGTCCTGGGTCGACAGGCCGGAATCCTCGTGCTCGGCCATCACCCGCCAGGCTTTCTCCGGTCCGCACCCCTTCAGCTCCATCACGGCACGGACAGTGCCTTCGAGCCAGAGCGAATGCTTTCCGGATAGCGCGTCGCGGCGCTGGCGAAGGTTCTCGAAGCCAAGGAGCTGCAACTCGGGGGACGCGAAGATCCCCGGGTGGCCGGCGAGCATGACGCGGAGAAGGGTCGTCCCGGAGCGTGGAGGTGCGAGAATGAAGAGCGCGGGAGGGTTTCGGTCGCGCGGTGCGCGCCGGGTCCGAGGTTCTACGTAGCGTGGGACCGCAGCTCGGAATCGTTCTTCCTCGTCGGCACCGAGCGGCCGGCGAGGGGGCCGGCGCTCGTGCCCCGCTCCCTCCCCCGCCGACCCGAACGTTCGCTGTACCGCGACGGGGTAGTCCCTCTCGAGGAGGCGGGCGTAGCCTTCGACGGTCGGAGCCTCGAAGAGCGTCACGACATAGACGGGCTCTCCGAGCCGTTCCGCCGCCCCGTTCACGATCCGCGCAGCCTGGAGGGAGCTTCCGCCCAACTCGAAGAAACGGTCACGGATCCCGACGCGGTCGAGCCCCAGCGTCGTGGTCCATAGCTCGACCAGAAATCGTTCCAGGTCGTTGCGCGGCGGAGCGTAGGGCTCCTCGAGCACCGGACGCTCGTTACTCGGGTCGGGGAGCCGGTCCCAATCCACCTTCTCCCCCGATCCGCGCGGCAGCGCACCCATCTCGATGAATGCGCTCGGCACCATCGCATCCGGCAGCTCCCCCGAGAGAGACCTGTGCAGCTTGGAAGGGCCGGGAGCCTTCCCATCGTCCCCCACGACGTACGCGATCAGCCGAGGCTCTCCGGTCGCACCCTCGTGCACCGCGACAGCGGCTTCCCTGATTCCGGGTTGCCGGAGAAGGGCTGCCTCCACTTCTCCCGGCTCGATTCGGGCGCCGCGCAGCTTCACCTGGCGGTCGAGTCGGCCCAGGAACTCGAACGCTCCATCGGCCCGCCTGCGCCCTCGGTCGCCTGTGCGGTACATCCGGGCCTGAGCGGAGGCTATCGAGCCACCAGCTTCGCCTGCGTAGGGGTCGGATATGAACTCCCGTATGAGCTCCGGTCGATTCAGGTATCCGCGGGCCACCTGGATCCCGCCGATGTAGATCTCCCCGGTCTCTCCCTCCAGGACCCGCCTCCCGTCCCTGTCGAGAACGTAGACCGAGGTGTTGGGCACCGGTTTTCCAATCGGGGCGTTCTTCTCGTCGAAGTCTCTCGGGATGGCCTGGTGTGTCACGGCGACCGTCGCCTCCGTGGGCCCATACAGGTTGTGGAGCATCGTGGGCGGCGGTACCTCCTCGTAGAATCGCTTCACCACCGCCGGAGGCAGGACTTCACCTCCCGCCAGGACGTGCCGAACGCTCCTGCATCTGCGCGCGACGTCGGGGACGTCGAGGAATGCAGCAAGCATGGAGGGCACGAAGTGGAGCACGGTCACACGCTCCCGCTCCACGAGGTCGGCGAGGTACCCTGGATCCCGCTGGCCCCCGGGCCGAGCGAGGATCAGTCGCGCCCCCGAAACGAGCGGCCAGAAGATCTCGGTCACGGAGACGTCGAAGCCGAGAGGCGTTTTCTGCAGGACCGCGTCGCCGGGCCCCAGCTCGAACGTATCCCGGGCCCAGAGGAGGCGGTTCACGATCGATCGATGTTCCACCATCACGCCTTTCGGTCTTCCTGTGGACCCCGACGTGAAGAGGACGTACGCCAGGTTCGTCGCTGCGGATTCTCGCTTCGAGGTCGGCCCATGGACGGGAGGGGGCACCGGATCCTGAATCGGTGCTACGGCGCCGAGCGAGTCCATGACCCATGTCTCGGTGCTCGATTTGTGGCTCCGTTCCCCGAGATCCTGGATGTGCGGACCCACGAGGAGAAGCCGCGGTTCGGCGTCTTCGAGGAGCGTTCGGGTACGGGCTGGAGGGTCCTCCGGATCGAGTGCGAGATAGGCTCCACCCGCCTCCAGGATCGCGAGGATCCCGATCACCAGAGCGGGGGACCGCTCGGCGCAGATTCCGACCAGCGTGTCGGGCTGCACGCCCCGCGCCCGAAGGTGGTGGGCGAGGCGGGTTGCCCGTTGACGAAGGTCCGCGTACGTCACGGTTGCGGTTGCTTCAGCCGCGCCGTCGAGCACGACTGCGGGTGCGTCCGGACGTTCGGTGGATTGCTTGGCGATCAACTCGTGGAGGCAGAGCTCTCCTTCGCCCCTCATGGACGGAGTCGTCATGACTGCCTCCTCCTGGCCCTCGCGTCTGGCCGTGTGGAGGCGCACCGCATCCCGGTTGCTTGTCGCCGCCTCCCGGTGGGCAATGTGGGCAATGTGGGCAATGTGGGCGATGTGGCGTCTTGCTCAGGAGCGCGTTCCAGACCGGGTTCGCTCCCGCAGTGGAGAACCTCGACCCCATCGGAGCGAACTCCTTCGCGGGAGGTGGACTCCGAGAGCGCCAAGAAGCGCTCCCGTCCCGTTCGCAAAGACGTCGAGGAGCGCACTGTGACGTCCCGGAATCCAGAGCTGAAAAGTTTCGATCGTGACGGAGAGCAGGATCCCGGTGAGCACGGCCCTCCCCATGGGCCAGCCCCGGAGCGCGAGAGCCACGCCGAGCGGCATGAAGAGGAGGACGTTGAGAGGGACGACGAGGACCGCTCTTCGGCTGCAGGGAAAGCAGAGAATTCCGCTTTCCGGTTCCACACCCGGCCGCGCGTGGAGCGTGACCGCGAAGATGAGAAGGAGTGTGGCGCAGAGGAGCAGGTCCGGGAGGCATCCCTGCTCCCTGGAGCGTTCAGACACGCGGTTCCGACCTTCCGCCGTTGTACCCTCTCCAGGTCATCTTCCGAGCTCCTCAAAGCCCTGGTATTCCTCATCCAGGAGGTCGTACCAGAGGCGATCATAGACGATTCCGTTTACGTAATGACACAGGCGTTGTCGGCCGAAGATGCGAAAGTGAAGTCGCTCCAGGATCCGGATCGCCCCTCGGTTGACTTCGACGGTCCATGCGTTGATCGCGCGGAGGTTCATCTCCTGGAATCCGTGCTCCAGGAGGCGCGCCACGGCGCGAACCGTCAGATCCTGCAGGCCGTATTCCTTCCGGCCGAGGACGAACCAGGTCGTGGCGGTGCCGAACCTCCGGTTGATGTTCGACAAGGCGGCTACACCCACCGGCACGCCATCGGCAGCGTGGTAGACGTGGATGTCGTGGATGTCCTGGCGGATCATCCGGTCGAGGTCGAACCGGTCGAGAGTCTGCCGCCCAGCCCCGAAATCCAGCCATTTGAAGTTTCTCTCCTCTCCCATCCACTCGGCCACGAGCTCGATCTGGTTCGGTTGTATCGGTCTCAGGTCCATTCCACGTTCCTATCCCGCGACGAGCTCCGCTCGACCGATCGCAGTGCAAGTCGCGGGCCGTCTCAAACGTGAAAACGGACGCTGGGAACGAGGGCTTCCGCTGTTCGCTTGACCGCAACCGCACCGACGTAACCGGGCGCGGGATCGAGCGGGGACAGCGACCAACGGCGGGCTTCATCGGGGGCCCCCCGCACTTCGAGAACGCGAACCGGGCGCTCAGGGGGAACGCTCACCTCGACCGTGGCAGGGGAACGTGAAAGGCCCTCTCCCGTTGCCTTCAAGTACGCTTCCTTCCGCACCCAGATGTTGGAGAAGCCCCTCTGGCGTTGGATCCGTGGAAGCCCCGAAAACCAGCATCGTTCCCGGTGCGTGAGCAGGTGACGGGTGAGACGGCCGAGGTCGGAGATCGGCCGAACGCGTTCGAGGTCTACCCCCACCGAGCCAAGCCGCGTCGCGGCGATGAGCCCCAGCCTTCCCGAGTGGGCCAGGTTGAAGTGGAGGGGCAGTGGGCTGGAGCGTCTCGGAAGGTGGGGCTTCCCGTTCTCCCCGTATTCGAAGACGATTTCGGCAGGGGGGATTCCCTGATACCTCGAGAGGAGGAGGCGTAGGCTGCCCCGCGCGGCGATGAAGCGGTCCCGGTCGAGTGCTCGATGGAACCGCAGCGCCCGCTCCCGTTCGTCCAGGGAAAGCAGGTGGTGGAGGGCCGTGAACCCCATCTGAGGTGCGTCGAGGTCGATCCGCCATACGTCGACGTGGCGAGCCCCGAGCTCTATGTCTCCGAGTGGAGGAGGCCGGCGGCGCTCGACGGCCCGGGCGCCGGTCCACCGATGCTCCCTTCGTCGCTCGATTTTCGTTTTTGCTCGTGTGGCTCGGCCATTCCCGTGGGCGGTGGGTACCAACTCGGGTTTTCCGCCGTTCTGGTCATTTCCCATTCAACATGCTCCGTGGTTCCGCTTCAGCAGTTCAATCGGTGGCCGGGTTGCGTCGACGTGGAATCGGTCAGCTCCGGCCGAACGGTCGGACGCGGAGTTGGATCCGCGCCCGAACCGGAGTGGGGAGCAAGTCGGATGCCGCGGACCCCCGACCATGGTGGCGTCCGGTGCGGTCGGATTTTACCTCTGCGCTCGCCACAGCAGGGTGTGGCACGCCTGAGACGACCCCGATGTCGAGTGTGCTGGCCGTGCATCAGTCGATGCTGCCGCGGGGGCGCAGCAGATGCATGCCCTTGCGCCGTGAGCGGCTGCTTTGCTCATGGCGTAGGGTTTGCACCCATCATGGGGCGATCGCATCCCGTCTCGGAGTCGTTCGTCCGACGGCATCGCTCAAGCAGGGTGATTGGATGAGTCGACCGACCGAGGTCCGGACCCTTCGTTCCGAGGAGTATGAGGAATGGAATCGGTTGGTTGCGGAGTCTCCCTCGGGCAGCGTGTATGCAACCCCTGAATACCTTGCCGCGCTCTGTCGGTCCACCGGCGGAGGATTCGAGATCCGCGCCGTGCTCCAGGACGACCAAATCGTCGGTGGCGTCGGGCTGTATCACGAGCCGGCGGAGGGACGCACGGTCGTAAGCCCTCGACTCCTCCTGTATTACAACGGGCCCGTCCTTCAGCGGTTTCCCAGCCGGTCCCCCGGCGAGGTGCTCAAGAGGGAGGTCGCGACGCTTGCTGCTCTCGAGGAGGATTTGCGTGAAGGAGGATTTGGGCGAGTCAGCCTCAAGTCGCGGAGTCCCGTCGCCGACGTGCGGCCATTTCTGGAGCAGGGCTGGAGCGCCGCACCGGTTTATACGCTCGTCGTGCCCCTCCAGGATCGCGATGCGCTCTGGAAGCGGCTCGATCGGAATGCACGCCGCCTGGTGAGACGAGCTGAGCGAGAGGGCCTCACGTTCTCGGAAGATGACGACTTCGAGTCCTTCTTCCGGATGCATCGACAGATCCACAAACGGAAGGGAGCCCCGCTCTACCTCACGGAAAGGCCCTTTCGCGCGTACTTCGAGGCTCTTCGAGCCTCCAGCATGGTTCGGTTGTACCACGCGCGGCTTCCGGATGGACGCTCTGTCTCGGCTCAGATGGTCCTCGCTGACGGGCATCCGGTGACCCATACGGTCAGCGCTGCATCCGACGACGATCACAGCAGGACCGGCGCATCTCCGTTTCTGCGCTGGAAGGTATGCGAGGAGCTCGGGAGGGAAGGATACGCCTTCAATGACCTGACCGGTGCCGCACCGGGACCCGTCACCCGATTCAAGACCCAACTCGGTGGGGATTTGGAGGTGTCGATGGAGGTCGTCTGGACGAGCGCCCGGTTTCGGGTGCGACAGGTCCCTGCAGCACTGAACCGTAGGGGGCGGCGATGGGCAAGAGTGCTTCTGGCGCCGCTCCGGGTGGGTGGAAATGTTAGATGATTCGGCGGAGGGACCGGATGCTCGGCTGAACCCGCACGCGCCCGCAGAAGCGGATCCGCAGAGGCCGCTGACGAAGGAGCGTACCGTTGAGTTCCGCTGCAGGTCCCTCAGCGCGTTCGGTGGTCGGTCCCACCCTCCGGCCATCGTGGTCGGCTGTGGGGTCACCGCGCTGGGTGTGCTCCGGTGTCTCGGGGGCGCTGGGATTCCGACCTTCTACCTGCCGGAGCAGCGGGGGCTGGCATGCCGTTCGCGTTGGGCCAGGCCCGTCCATGCGGGCTCCCCAATTCTCTCAGCAGAGCGGTCGCTCCGGGACGTGCTCCTCGAGTCGCCGGTCCACGAGGCCGTACTCATCCCTTGCTCCGACTCTGCCCTCCGGCGGGTTGCCCGTCTCCACGGGGAGATGGCCGAACGCTTTCGCTCGTGCCTTCCGTCCGATGGTACGATCGACACCTTTGTCGACAAGCGCCGATTCGCCGCGTTCCTTCGCGCGGAAAACCTGCCTCACCCACGGACCGTGGAGGTGGAGCGCGAAAGCTGTCTCGACGGGTTGGACGATGACATCTTCGAGACGGCGTTCTTCAAGCCGAGGGATTCACAGCGGTTCTTCGCTCGTTACGGTGCGAAGGCCTTTCGCATGGGGAACCGGGAGAATGCCCGATTCCTCCTCCGGCGATTCCTGGAGGCGGGTTTGAGCGTCGTGCTCCAGGAATACATTCCTGGCCCGGCCTCGTCGCATCTGTTCCTCGACGGATTCGTCGACCGAAGCGGCCGGATTACACATCTGCTCACCCGCCGGCGCATCCGGATGTATCCGGAGGATTTCGGGAACAGCACGGTCTGCGAAACGGTGCGCCCGGAGAGCGTCCAGTCCGCCGTGGACGACCTGCGGAGGGCCCTGGCCGCGATCGCCTATCGCGGGATCTTCAGTGCCGAAATGAAGCGGGACGCCCGAGACGGCACGTACCGGTTCCTGGAGGTGAATGCTCGGGCGTGGTGGTACGTCGGATTCGCCGACGATTGCGGGGTCAACGTCTGCGAAGCGGCGTACCTCGACGCTCAGTCGCTCGACGTGGCGCCGGCTCCGTCTCCGCCCGCGGGAATCCGCCTCGTCTACCCCAGTCAGGACCTCGCCGCCCTCCGATTCGAGCGTCAGCGGCAGAGGAGCGGCAGCAGTTCTCCCGCACCTTCCACGGGTGCATGGTTCAAGCCGTGGTTGGGGGCTCGGCAGCCCATCTGGCGTTTGGACGATCCCATTCCCGCCGTCTGGTCCCTCGGGAAGTGGGCGGGCGCCCGGATGCACCGGATCCACGTGCCATGACACCCCGCACAGGTGCGACGATTCTCTCCAGGTCCCTTCGGCGACTCGGAGCGACCACCGTCTTCGGCGTCGCAGGGAGTCAGAACGTCGCCTTGCTCGAGGAGCTTCGACGAGAACGCATCCACATGATCAGTGGAACCAGCGAGCTCACTTCCTCCTTCATCGCGAACGGACATGCGCGGGTGACTCGCGAGCCGGCGGTGCTCACGACGATTCCGGGACCGGGATTTGCCTATGCCCTTCCAGGTGTCGCGGAGGCACTCCTCGACTCCGTGCCCCTCGTCTGGATGTCGATTGCGCCGGAAGAGGCGTCGGATGGCCGCCGCACGCTCCAGCAGATTCCGCAGGCGGTGCTCGCCGCGCCGATCGTCAAGCGTGTGTTCGAGGTGCGGGAAGCGAAAGAAATCGACCGTTCGCTAAGCCGCGCCTTCGTCGCGGCCTCACAGGGCGATCCTGGCCCGGTGCTCCTCCATCTCCATCCCGGTGCCCTCAGGTCATCCGTCGACCCCCACGAGGGTGGGGGCAATGCCGAGCCAGGGTTCGTCCCGGCCCTCTCGCGGCGGGCCGCTCACCCCGGACGAGAATCGATCCGGTCCGTGGGGCGCGAGCTTCGAAAGGCGCGCCGGCCGGTGCTCTTCGCGGGACAAGGCGTCCTCGACGCTCCCTCATCCCTTCGGTCGCTGGCGGAAGCTCTCGGGGCGCCCGTGCTGACTACGACTTCGGCACGAGGAGTGATCCCCGAGGATCATCCGCTGGCGATCGCCGCAGATCGGCCGGGTGAATCACCCGACGGGATCAACCGCATGCTCGAGCGCGCCGACCTGATCCTCGCTCTGGGCTGCGGATTCTCCCACAACGGAGCTCACGGATTTCGGGTCGCCCTGCCGTCGGACCGGCTGATCCATGTGAATTCGTCGTCGGCTGCTCTCGGTCGGCCCTATCCTGCGCGGGTATCGCTCCACTGCGATCTGCGCACCTTTTTCCAGGAAGTGAGCGCTGGGGCCGGCACGGCGAATGGCTCGGAGTGGACGGCTCCCGAGCTCGAGTTCTGGAGAAAAGACCTCGCTCGCTCGAGCCGGGCCTCCGGGATGGAGCCGCAGGTCCCGGGGCTCGGGAAGGGCTCCATGGAAACCCTCTTCCTCGGTCTGCGCGCCGCTCTCCCACCGGATGCCATGGTCGTCACGGATTCCGGTCGGCACCAGATGCTCACTCGTCGCTACTTCACCGTCCTTCGACCCGGCGGGCTCGTCGTACCGGCGAACTTCCAGTCGATGGGATTCGGGGTTCCTGCCGCCCTGGGCGTCCGCGCTGCCGACCGCTCTCGGCCGGTCGTCGCCGTGGTAGGGGACGGAGGATTCCACATGTCCGCCACGGAACTCCTCGTGGCGCGCCGTGAGGGTCTGGATGTGGGAGTCATCGTCTTCAACGACGGCGAGTTTGGGCTCATCGCAGATCAGCAGCGCCGGGACTATGGACGCGCTACAGCGACGAAGCTCCAGGTCCCTGACATGCGTGGACTCGCTCGATCTCTCGGGTGTCGATTCCTTCGGATGGATGGGACCCGGCGCCCGGAGGAGGTCTTCGCGGAGATGGTCCGCACGCCTGGCGTCGTCGTGGTGGATATTCCCCTCGTGCGCTCTGCGAACTCACGCGTTCGGCAGGCGCGAGGATTGGCCCGCGAAACCGTTCATCGCTTGGGCAGCGCGCGAGTCGTGGACTGGGTTCGGGAGGCCTTCGGGCTCACGGGATCGAGTCGTCGAGCGGTTCCCCCGCCCACCGCTCGCCGTCGTTGAATTGAGGAGTAGGGCCGCTCACGGTGATTCGGCCCATGCGCATGTACATCTCCTCGGGAACGACCCCGGCCACCCCACCCCAGATCGGCCTCCACGAAACCCTCTCCCAGACATCGCTCTGTTCGCGGGTTCCGAACCGTATATCCCGGTATTCGCCGATCTTCTCTCCGTCGATCCAGAAGTGGGCCTCGCCGTCGGCCTCATCTCCCCCGTTCGCCACGAGGTAGATCTCCCACCGGTGCCATCGCCCCCGCTTGATCTCGCGCTCCCCCACGTTCGCTTCAAGCCTCCGCCCGCCGTCCGGGACGTCCTGTAGCCAGATCTCGGCGCGAAGCGGATCGAGGCCTGCGCCACGGTACACGGGGAAGACTACTGGATTGTCGTGGATCCAGACGAACCCGATCTTGCTCACCGCCGGATGGCCCTGCCAGTTCTCGGATAGCTTCGTCCAGAAGGAGATGTAGATCCTGGTGAGCTCTCGCTCTTCCAGGCCCCACGTCTCCGACCAGCCCGGAGTGCGCCCGGCGGGGAATCCTTCGGGATAGCGGATCTCACCCACACGAGGGCCCGAGGGCGCCGTCGAGTCGACGACGAGACCGAAGCTGGGATTCGTAAGATCAGAGAACCAGCCCTCCTCCCACGGCGCAGCGAACGTCCTGGAGGCGACGGGGAGGAAGATCGGGGGTCGTTGGAGGTGGATCCCGGAAGCCCTCTCCACATCGGCGATGCGGGAGTCGCAGGCGGCCAGGAAGAGCGTCGAGCATGCGAGGAGGAGGCCGATCGGGATCATTCGGTTCATCGTCCGTCCGTGCCGAGGATTACATGCGAGAGGAGGTCTCACAGGGCCGGAAAAGCAAGGGGTATGCCGCGGCCGATTCATTGGGATCAGGTTGGCCTGGGTAGCGCATTTCCCATGATCGAATGCTTCGGCATGCCCCTTGCTCGCTGCGGGCCGCCGGTGAGGGCCGCTTCGAGCCCTCTTCAAAGCTCATCACGACCAGGCGGACGACGTGGAATCAGGAACGGTGACTCACGGGGACCGATCTCGGGCCCGGAGCAAAGCGACGGCCGGCGCACGACCGGTGGGCGTCGGGATCGTCGGGGCGGGGAAGATGGGCGTCGCGCACGCGAAGGCGATCACGGGGGCAGGGTCCCTCGGACGGGTCGTCGGCTTCGTCGATCCCGAGGAGGCCCGGCACTCCGATTTCGCAGCCACGGCGGACGATGCCTCGGCTTACATGGTGCTCGGTGACCTGCTCGCAGATGAGCGGGTCGATTTAGTCCACATCTGCTGCCCGCCTGCCGCACATGTCCCGGTCGCGCAAAGCGCGCTCGAGGCGGGAAAGCACGTGTACGTCGAGAAACCCCTCGCACCGAGCCGCCTGGAGGCGGTCGAGCTCCTTGCGACGGCCCGAGAGAGGGGCCTGCTCGTCTGCCCTGGCCATCAGCTTCTCAGGAGCCCAGCGGTCGTGCGGCTCCTGGAGGTCCTGCCCGCGGTCGGGACCCCCGTCCATGTGGAGAGCTACTTCTCCTTCAACCCAGTGCGACAAGGCCGGGACGGAAGTCCCCCGCTCCGTGACGACCTGCAACTCCTCGACATCCTGCCGCATCCCGTCTACTTGCTCCTCCGGGCGCTCAGCCTCTCTGCGCCCGGCACCGAGATCGAGGTGGAATCTCTGCGGTTGGGGGGGGGCGGGACGGTCCACGTCCTTCTCCGTGCCGGAAAGGTGTCTGCGACGCTCGTGGCCACTCTGCGTGGGCGCCCCGTAGAGAGCTACCTGAAGGTCGTCGGAGATCGGGGGACGGTGAACGCCGATCTCGTGCGGGGAACGGTTCAGACGCTCCTGGGACCCGGCACGTCCGGAATCTCGAAGGCGAGCAATCCATATCGAATGGCAGCTCAAATCGCGACGGGGACCACCGCCGCGCTGACCCGGCGCATCCTCCACCGTGAGTTGAGCTATCCAGGATTGAGGGAGCTGATTACGGACTTCCACCGTGCGATTCAGGGGCGCACGGATCCACCGGTCTCGGAGGACGAGATGATGGGGACGGTGGAGCTTTGCGAGCGGGTCACCGAGGAGATTCGCGCCGCGAACGACCTCGTCTCTCCGCCGAGCCCGTCATCGACGACCAGGGTCGTGGTGACGGGCGGTACGGGCTTTCTCGGGCGCGCGGTCGCGCGCGAGCTCCTGAACCGGGGGATCACCCCCGTAGCCGTCGCGCGAAGGGAGCCGCCACCGTGGGAGAAGGTGGACGGGGTGCAGTACCGCGAAGCAGATCTGGGCGAGCGGGTCCGCCCGGGGTTGTTCGATGGTGCCGTGGCGGTCGTGCACTGCGCTGCCGCCACATCCGGCGGGTTCGAGGTCCACGAGCGCGATTCGGTCGGCGCCACCGAAAATCTCCTGCGCGCGATGGACGGGGCCGGTGTGCGGCGGCTCGTCCACGTGAGCAGCGTGGCCGTCCTCGGGCGCGACCCGGACACGGGTGGAGTGAGCGACCGGTCATCCCTCGTTGCCGATCCTCGGGACGCTGGGCCCTACGTATGGGGAAAGGCGGAGTCGGAGTCCCGGGCGAGGCGCCTCTCAGCGGACCTTGGAATCGATCTCCGGATCCTGCGTCCCGGACCGATACTCGACCTCGACCGCCTCGATCCGCCCGGTCGCCTGGGCCGCCGGGTCGGCGACCGCCTCTTTGTCCTGGTCGGCTCGCGCAGTGAGTCGATCGTCACGGTAGCGGTGACGGAGCTCGCCACGATCATCGTCACGACGGTGGAGCGGTTCGCGGAGGTGCCGGAGGCCGTAAACCTGGTGGATCAGCCACTCCGGACCCGGGGGGAGCTCGTCGACCGGATGCGAGTCGCGAACCCGGACCTGCGAGTGCTGCGGCTACCGCGCATCTTCTTTATGCCACTGGCGCTTCTCGTGAATGGAGCGCTTCGGGCCCTCCGGGCCGGCGCGCCCGATCTGCGGCGAGCCTTCGCGAGCGAAGCATTCGCATTCGAGAGGCCGGCGCTGCTCCGCGCCGACGGTCGGGACCCTACTCCGAACGAGAGCGACCCTCTCCCGCTCGATACCGGGGCTCCATCGGCCGCTTCGCGATGAGGTGAAAGCTCGGCGTGACGATGGGACTGGATGGAACCAGCCGTCGGAGGAGCTGGTTCGTCCGCCTGATCACCTCCAGAAAGGGAAAGAGAGCGCCGCGGGATTGAGGGGCCGGCTCGCTCCGGATCACCTCGAGGCCCGCGCCTTCGGCCAGGCGACTCGCCGTGCGGGGGGTGAATGCCCAGATGTGTGGCTGGGGAAGGGGGTTTGGCCGTAGGAGGCCATCCGGGTCGGGGTGGATGCGGCGTTCGAGTCGACGGTTCGTGCGCAGCCGGAGCAGGAGTGTGCCTCCCGGCCTGAGGATGCGGGCCATCTCGCGCAGCTCGCTCCGCGGATCCGGTACGTAGTAGAGGGTGTCGAGCCCCACCACCGCATCGTAGGAGCGATCGGGGATCTCCAGCTCGCCGAGCCGTCCTACACTCAGCGAGACACCCCATCGCTCTCTCCCCCATTCGACCATCTCCGAGGCGATGTCGCAGCCTTCCACGACGAACCCCCGCTGCGACGCGAATCGAGCGAAGTGCCCATAGGCAGCTCCCACGTCGAACACCTTTCGGGCGCCGGCTCGCCGGAGTGTGCGCACGATGCTCCCGAAGATCGGGATACGGCGAGCGCCCCAGAAGGCGGGCGGATCGCGGCGGACGTATTCCTCGTTGAAGACGTCCTCCATCGCGCGCGGCGTGAGCCGAGGCGAGACTCGGATGAGGCCGCATGCCTCACAGCGTCGAAGCCCCAGGAGGTTCCAGTATACGAACCGTCCGAGGAGGGTGCTTCGGTCGGACCCACAGGGGCATAGGCGTGGTTCCTCGAGGGGGCGGAACTTGAATTCACCCTCGAGGGCAAGGCGGAGCCAGAGCTGCGGCTCGTCCACCACATCACCGTGGCGCTCGAGCGCCACGAGTTGTGTCGCCACCGCTTCTTCCCCGAACCGGGACGCCAGCGAACGAACGACCTCCCTGCTCACCCCCCCCCAGGCTTCGCGTTGGAGATCATGCTTCGACTGTCACCGCACGAGCTCCCTGTGCTCTGGATCTCCACCATCCGTGCCTCCTCACTTTTTCTCCCCACCGGAGCCCTCCCTATCGGCACCTTACGGTGGCCCGGGTCACAGCTTTGAGCCTCCGATCCGAAGGTGGTGCATTCGTCAGCCGCCGGGATCCGGGGGCCGTGGAAGCGATGGAAGAGCAAGGACGATACCTATGGTTCGTCCTTCGGCTGCTGTGCGCCTCCACCCGTCGCGCAGCAGGAAGCTGTCACGTCCGTCCCACGTTTCGTTACGGGCGTCGCAGCAGCCAAGCGGCACCGGTCGTCTCGCCTCTCCGGCTTCCGCCGGGTTCTGGCTTGCAACTTGCGCACCCTCGCGGACGATGGCCCTGATGCTTCCTAAGGGTGGGAGTGGCCGGGGCGCACGTTCGTTTCCCCGGAGTCGGGACCTCATGTCGACCTTGGCCGTTGCCGCCTTCTGCGTCCTCCTCCTCGTTCCCCTCTCTCTCTCTCCGGTTTCGGAATTCCTGGCAGCACTTCGGAAGGATCGACGGCTGAGCGAGCCGCCTCTGGACGACTCCGCACGGCTCCTCTTCCTCGTTCCGGCACATGATGAAGAGCAAATGATCGCCGCTTGCGTCCGCTCGCTCCTGGAGATGGACTACCCGGTCGAGAACCGGGCGGTTGTCGTCGTGGCGGACAACTGCTCGGACTGCACGGCGGATCTGGCCGACGCCGCAGGAGCGCTCTGTCTCAGGCGGAAGGACGAGGAGCATCCGGGAAAGCCACACGCTCTCGCATGGGCGCTGCGTCAGCTTCCCGTCGAGAACTGGGATGCCTGCGTCGTCGTGGACGCGGACACCACGGTCGATCCCGACTTCGCGCGTGCTCTCGCGAGTCGGCAGCCCCTCGATTCGAAGTGCGTGCAGGCGTACTTCGACGTCTCCAATGAGGATGAAAGCTGGCTCACGCGGCTGGGGTCGCTCCTGGCGCGCGTCCGGTACGAGCGCCACTACCCTCTGAAGCAGGCGGCGGGGCTCAACTGTCCGCTGACCGGGAATGGTATGTGTATCGGGACGGGTCTCCTCGTCGAGGAGGGTTGGCCGGCGTTCTCTCTCACGGAGAACTGGGAGCTCTATGCCCGCTACACTGCCGATGGCGTGCCAATCGAATACGAGAGGCGTGCGCGCCTCTACTCCTACGAGGCTTCCGCCCTCTCGCAGGCGTCGACGCAACGAAAGCGGTGGCTTGCGGGACGGATGTGGGTGGTTCGCCATTTCGCCCGTTCCCTGCTGGGGAGTCGAAAGATCGGTGTGCATCAGAAGGTAGACGCCTTCTCGGAGCTGACTGCGTTGAGTCCGATCCTCCACCTGGCCGCTGCCGCGGGAGTGGCGGCCGTGGCAGCGCTTGCTCTGCCGGGCCATCTCGGTGTCGCAATCGCTGTCGCCTCCCTGTCCACCCTTCTCCCGATCACGGTGAAGAGTCTCGCGGTCCTTCGGACCCACCCACGCCGGTGGCGGCTCGCGGGGTCCCTGCTCCTTCTTCCCGGCTACGCCCTGTGGAGGGTGTTCACGGCGGTCGCGACCGTGGAGACGTTCCGTCAAGGTCGATGGGTGAAGACGGAACGCGTGTGACGGCAGTTCGAACTCGACAGCCCCCTATCCTTTAGATCCGGATCGAATCGAAGATGCGAGTGCTCGAGCGTGGAGGTCGTGGAAGTAGCCGGCGTGGGAAGCTTGCTGCCGGGGAGGTGGGGGCCCTTCGGATCGCGGTGGTTGGTTGTGGAGCGATCGGGCATGCGTTTCACGTCCCCGCTCTCGCCGCGATCCCGGGCGTCGGGGAGCGAGTCGTCCTCGTGGACTCGAACCTGTCCCGGGCCAACGCGCTTCGGCAGGAGTTCGGGAGCGGTGCCGTGTGTTCCGACCACCGTGAGGTGATCGACGATGTGGATGGGGCGATCGTCGCCGTACCTCCGGAACATCATGCGAGCGTGGCCGGCGATTTCCTGGCCGCGGGAATCCCGGTTCTCTGCGAGAAGCCTCTGGCGACGAGCATCGCCGATGGCGCAGCGCTCGTGGAGGTCGGCAGGCGCTCCGGGGCACTCCTCGGAGTCAATCAGGTTCGACGCCTCTTTCCGGCGGTGCGTAGAGCGGCGGAGTGGATCGGTTCCGGATCCTCCGGGACCGTGCGCAGGATCGAGATCCATGAAGGCGCTCCGTTCGACTGGCCCCTCACCAGCGGAGGGACGTTTGGCCGTGACGGATGCGGACGCGGGGTTCTCCAGGACCTCGGAGCGCACGCGCTCGACATGGTCTGCTGGTGGCTCGGGAGCCGCCCCGCGATCACCCGCTATATGGATGATTCGATGGGTGGAAGCGAGTCGGTAGCTCGGGTCGAGTTCGAAGGGGAAGGGGTCGAGGGGGTCGTCCAGATGAGTTGGTTGAGTCGGCTGTCGAACACCTTCCGGATCGAAGGCGAGGATGAGAGGCTCGAAGGGGAGATCCGCGCGTGGGACTCGCTTTGGGTGACGAAGCGCGGCGGACGTGCACGGAAGCTCGGCCTCGAGCCGGCGGTGAGTTCCTACCCTCGAGTGAAGGGCCGGATGATCGAGAACTTTCTCGACGCGATCCGAGGGCATGGCACCCTCGAGGTTCCCGCCGAGGAGGTGCTCCCTTCGCTCGACATGATCGAAGAGTGTTACCGGCGGCGTGGACGCTTCCCGATGCCCTGGCACGAGGCCGGGAAGGAGGTTTGCGATGAAGTCGGTTGATGGCCCGGTGCTCGTCACGGGGTCCGGCGGATTCATCGGAGGGCGGGTCGTGGAGATCCTGCACGCGTTCGGCGGTCTCCCGGTGCGGGCCTCCCTGCGCCGCTGGAGCAGCGCGGTGCGCGTGGGGCGACTCCCGGTGGATATCGTCCTCTGCGATGTCACCGATCCGGCCCAGGTTCGCGAGGCGGTCGCGGGAGTTCGCTCCATCGTCCACTGCGCGTATGGAAACGAGCACGTCACGGTCGAGGGCACCCGAAACATCCTCGCCGCCGCCCAGGCGGAGGGGGTCGACCGGGTGGTCCACCTCAGTACGATGGAGGTCTACGGTGACGTGGAGGGTGAGGTGTCGGAGGAAGCGCCGGTTCGAAGGAGTGGATGGGAGTACCGGGACTCGAAGATCGACGCGGAGCATCTCTGCTGGAGGTACGCGGATGGGGGCCTTCCGGTGACCGTCCTCAGGCCGACGATCGTCTACGGCCCGTTCAGCCGGAACTGGACGGTGGAGTTCGCACGCCGTCTTGCCGCGGGTGGAAGCTTTCCGGCCCGCGACGACGCCCAGGGGACGTGTAATCTCGTGTACGTGGACGATCTCGTCGGCGTCATCCACCGCGCGCTCCACAGGGAGGAGGGGGTGGGGGAGGCATTCAACGTGAATGGGGAGGAGCGGATCACCTGGTGGAGCTATCTCGACGCTCTGAATGAAGGTCTGGGATTGCCTCCGCTGGAAGCAGGAGGTCGCCTCGCTCGCCGGACACGCTCGGCCGCGATGGCTCCGGTGCGGATGGCGGCGCGCCGGACGCTTGACCGGTTCGAGCGCCCGATCATGGAGGTCTATCGGACAAGCCCCACGGCGAAGCGTTTCATGCGATGGGCGGAGGCGATGATCCGTGGAACGCCCTCCACCGGGGAGTATCAGCTCTTCCGGCGGAGCGTCGGCTTTTCGACGGACAAAGCCCGCGCCCGCCTGGGGTATCGAGCTCGATTCTCGTCCTCCGAGGGCATCCGACTGAGCACGAGTTGGCTTCGACACCACGGCTTCGTCGGGGTACCGGAGCTCCAATGGGAGCCACGGTAGGGATGGAGTTTGGAGAGGTGGAAGTGGGGCCGAGAGTGACCGGAGCCGGAGAGGGCGATCGAGGGACTCACCCGCTCAAGGTACTCCACATCGCGGCGCCCGGAACGATCGGGGGGCTCGAAAGTGTCCTTCTCGCGCTCGCCCTGGGGCTGAGGCAGACGGACCTGCAGGTGGAGGTAGCAGCCGTGGTCCACTCCGACCCGGACGACCACTCCGTCGTGAGGGCCCTCCGGGAAGGTGGAGTGCGGGTGCACCCGGTCGTCATCCCGCCTCGTGCCTACGTGAGGGAGCGTCGCGCGCTGAGCCGCATCATCGAAGCTCTCCTTCCGGACGTGGTCCACACCCACGGGCACCGGCCCGATGTACTCGATTCCGGACTGGCCCGGCGAAGGGGCATCCCGACCGTGACGACGATCCACGGTTCGAGCTATCAGAGTTGGCAGACCGCCCTGTACGAATGGATGCAGTTCCGTATGCTCCGGCGGTTCGACGTGGTGGTGCCCGTCTCTCGTCCACTTGCGCGCGCCCTTCGGTCGTCCGGCGTACCGGCGAATCGACTCGAAGTCGTTCCGAACGCCTGGGATGGACGTGTGGAATCGGTGCCGCGAGACGAGGCGCGGAGGATTCTCGGGCTCCCGGAAGATGCGTGGGTGGCCGGCTGGGTCGGGCGGCTGATTCCGGTAAAGGGAGCGGATGTCTTCCTGCACGCGGTCGCAAGTATCCGGGACGTTCCGCTCCATGCGTCGATCATCGGAGATGGACCGCGCCGACGGTCGCTGGAGGCGCTCGCCCGGACATTGGGGATCGAGGATCGGGTCCACTTCCACGGGAGCATGGAGGACGCAGCACGACTTTTTCGCGCGTTCGACGTGTGGGTGTTGAGCTCTCGTTCCGAGGGCACGCCCATGGTGCTCTTCGAGGCGATGGCGGCCGAGGTGCCGATCGTGGCGGCCAGGGTTGGAGGGGTAGGGGATGTGGTCACGGAGGCCGAAGCGGTTCTCGTCCCGCCCGAGGAGCCGGTGGCGCTGGGGCGGGGTGTTCGAGAGGCCTTGGTCCGGGGGAAGGCGACATCGGAGCGGGTGAGCACCGCTGCGCGAAAGCTCGATCAATCGTTTGGCGCGGAAGCATGGGTCTCCCGGTACATCGAAATCTATCGCCGGGTCAGCTCCGAGCCTCGTTGAACTTCACGGTCTACCGCTGATGTAGATCCGGTCCATCCGCATGTACATATCCTCCGCAACGCGGCCGTCCAACCCGCCCCAGATCGGACGCCATGCCACCCGTTCCCAGGTGGACCCCTGTTCCGCCGTGCCGAAGCGAAGATTCGTGTGCTCCCCGAGCTTGGTCCCGTCGATCCACCAATGCACTTCTCCGTTTCGGTCCGACCCGGTGTTGGAGATGAGCAGGACCTCCCAGTGGTGCCAGTCGCCGCGGTCTGTGGGCCACCGCCCGACATTGGCTCTCAGGCGGCTGCCGCCGTCCGGGACGTTCTGCAGGTAGACGACGCCGGAAAGCGGCCCGCGCCCGCTTCCATGATATGCGGCGAAGACCGCAGGGTCGTCGTGGATCCAGAAGAAGGTGATCTTGTTCACGCCGGATGGGTGCCCCTGCCAGTTCTCCGAGAGCTTGACCCAGAACGAAACGTAGAGCTCCGTCACGCACGCTTCCCGGATGCTCCAGTTCTCGGACCAGGCGGGGGTCCGGCCGCCCTCGGAGCCGGCTGGAAATCGAATCTCCCCCACCCTCGGACCCGAAACCGGCGCCGAGCGGTCCGTGGTGAGCGAGAGATTCGGGTTCTCCAGGTCCGCCCTCCACCCATCCTCTTCCAGGCGGTCGAAGCGCCGCTCCGAAAGGGGCCGGAAGTCGCGGGGCTCGTTGGGTCGAAGAGATCGGTCCGGGGCCTCGCCCGTGGGAGGCGGTGGATCCGCCGCTCCACTCCGGGCGGGCGGATCCAGCGATGAATCGGAACGCACCGCCTCGCACCGTTCGGCGGGCGGCGCGGGGGTGGGTGCTTCGCGTGCATGTGGGGGTGGAAGGAACGAGAGGAGCGAGAGGATGAGAAGCGGCCGGAATGTGGACATGCCTTCCGGTTTTACAAGAACCGTGCCCCCCGAGGGCGGTTCCGGACGCCGCGAAAAACGAGCGGGGGGCTCCTCCTCCGGAACCCCCCGCCAACGTCCTCTATGGTCCAGGTACTCTATTGGGACCCGCTACCGGGACCCGCTGATGTAGGCCCGGTCCATCCACATGTACATGGTTTCACGAACTTCTCCCCCAATCCCCCCCCAGATCGGTCGCCACGCCACGCGTTCCCAGTGCTTGCTCTGGCTCGACGTTCCGAAGCGGATGTTCGTATACTCCCCGACCTTCCGTCCGTCGATCCACCAGTGGACCTCTCCGTCGGAGTTGCTCCCCGTATTGGAAACGAGGACCACTTCCCACTGATGCCACTGACCGCGATCGATCCTGCCTTCAGCCATGTTCGCATCCAACCGCTGCCCTCCGTCCGGCACGTTCTGGAGGTAGATCACGCCCCGGAGGGCCGCATCGTTCGCTCCCCTCATTACCGGGAAGACCGACGGGTCGCCGTGGGTCCATATGAAGCCGATCTTGTTCACGCCGGAGGAGTGGCCCTGCCAGTTGTCCGACACCTTCATCCAGAAGGAGACGTACAGGCTCGTCAGTCCCTCGCTCTGGATCTGCCAGTTTTCGGACCAGGCTGGGGTCCGGCCTCCTGTGGACCCGGCGGGGTATCGCACCCTTCCTACGTTCGTGCCCGATACCGGAGCTGTGGGATCGGAGACGATGGACAGGTTGGAGTTGCTCGTGTCCGACCTCCATCCGGCTTCCTCGAGCTGGTTGAAGTGCCGTTCCGAATAGGTCCGGAAGCTCGACGGCTCGTTTGGATAGAGATTCGATGAATCCGTGCTCCCTCCGGTTTCCGTCTCGGAGGAGGGTGGGTTCGAGGCGCTCGTGACGGCGGTGGTGGTGTTGGAGAGGGGTCCGAAGACGCGGCCGTCGTCCTCCTCGCGGTAGGAGACGAGACGGAAGTCGTAGGAGGTGTCTTCGTCGAGTCCGTTGACGGTGCAGGTGAACGTGCCCCCGACCTGCGAGCCCGAGATCGGGGAGGCGCACTCGCCGTCCGTAACCCAGGTGGCCTGACCCCAGCCGTGCCCGAAGGGGGTGTCGGCGTAGCGGACGGTGTAGTCGGCCGGGCTGCCGGCTCCGTCATCCACTTCGGTCCAGGAGAGGGTGACGGAGGAGGGGCCGGTCTCGACGACGGAGAGGTCGGTGACCTCGCCCGGGTCTCCGGCCGACACGGACTCGCTCGACTGCTGATCCTCGGTGACGGCGGTGGTGACGTTGGAGAGGGGCCCGAAGACGCGGCCGTCGTCCTCCTGGCGGTAGGAGACGAGGCGGAAGTCATAGGAGGTGCCTTCATCGAGGTCGTTCACCGTGCAGGTGAACGTGCCCCCGACCCGGGAGCCCGAGATCGGGGAGGCGCACTCGCCGTCCGTGACCCAGGTGGCCTGACCCCAGCCGTAGCCGAGGGGGGTGTCGG
>SKKN01000028.1 GCA_007121455.1 Gemmatimonadota bacterium
GGGATCTCTCCGGTCAGCGACTCGAGAAAGGAGGTGATCCTCACCACGTCCTCGTCGGATAGCTCCCGCCCGAACTGGACGCGCGACATGATCCGCACGGCGTCCTCGAGCGTGTCGACCGAGCCATCGTGGAAGTACGGTCCGGTCTTGGCCACGTTGCGGAGCATCGGGGTGCGGAAGAGGTATCGGTCGCTCTCCTCCTGCGTGACGGCGTAGAGTCCTTCGTCGATCTCCTCGGACCCTGTGTGGATCCAGTAGTCCTCCGCGATCCCGAAGCGCTGCATGGAGCCGCCCCCGAGGAGCGCTCCGCTGTGGCAGGCGACGCACCCGTTCTGGATGAAGAGCTCCAGGCCCGCCCTCTGGTCGGAAGTGAGCGCCTCGGTGTCCCCGCCGAGAAAGTCGTCGAAGGGCGCCGGGGTGACGAGCGTGCTCTGGTAGGCCTGGATAGCCTGGCCGTAGTTCGTCGCAGAGACCGGGTCGGGGTCATCGGGAAAGGCCCTCCAAAAGAGTTCCTCATAGCCGTGCTCGAGGAGGAGGGGTGTCAACGCTTCCTCGCCGTCGAGGCCCATCGAGCCGGTGATCGAGCGCTCTGCCTGGTGGGCGCCGTCCGTGCGGTCCCCGAGCCACCGGATTGAAGGCTGAGCCATTGCGTTGAAGACGGTCTGGGAGTGGCGCGCGGTGAGTTCCCCACGTGCGTCGACGGAGAGGCGACGACGGTCGGCGCCCCAGCTTTCGACGGTATGGCAGCTCGCGCAGGAAGTGGTTCCGTCACTGGAGATCCGTTCATCCCAGAAGAGGTGCTGTCCGAGGACGATGTCCGGTGCGTCGAGGGCCTCCTCCGGCACCGGCTCGAGTACGTCGAAGCTGCCTCGCGCGCGCTCCAGCAACTCATCGGGCTCGCTCTCTCCCTCCGCGGCGCCGCATCCGGCGCTCCCCACGAACAGAATCGCACTCAGGAACCGGAGCAGCCCGGAAGCTGCATGCTTCGGTCTCGAAACGATCGGCACCGCGGTCCTCCTTCGGGTCCAGGTCGGGGGTCTGAAAGGCTGTTGAAGAACCCGGCTTCATGCGAATGCCCGCATAGGTGGCGCGCTTGCTCGATGAAACCTACTTCTCTCAGGGCTGGGACGCGAGCCGAAATCAGCCTTTTCCAACAGCCTTTTAGGGGCGTGTCCGCCGAGCAAGACCAGGAGTGTCGCTCCCGACGTGCTGCAGGACTTCTGGTCGTCGCTGAGAACGACCCAAGCCCGCTCCTCGCCACCCGCCGCCTGGCTGAGGTGGCCGCTCCCCAGCTTGCCCGCCCAAAGGTTGCCTCCATACCTTTGCTCCGTGAGCAGGAGGAACCATGCGCCAGCACCACATCATTGGCTCGCTTACGATTCTCCTCCCTCTCGCCTTCCTCCTACCCGCGCAGTCCTCAGCCCAGCCCTGGGGTCTCGACCTCGGCACGTCGTGGGCTCGAGCTCACCGTCGAAGGCGATCGCGATGGTGTTCGCCTCGTTTTCACCGTTCCGACGCGGTGAGAACGCTCGCGGTGATCGCGCTCGCCCGCTCCGTCTCGGATGCCTCCACACCAACCCGCAGACGTGGATGCGTACGATGAGATGGGAAGGGATGTCACCAAGTCTCGGATGGCTTGCGGCTTTCGCGGCGCTCGCGTGTGCAACTGCGCCCACGGGCGTTCAAGGACAGGAGCCGGATCGGGATGTCACCCCGAAGAGCTCGTCCACGGCCCGCGCGATCGCGGCCGGTGCCACCGGTGCCCCGATTCTAGTCGGTGCCGCGCTCGGCTCACCGTTTCCCATCATCGCCGGAGCGATCGCGGGACCTTCCATGGGCAACGTCTACGCCGACGACTGGACGCGTGCCACGCGGGGTGCCGGGTGGCGCCTGGGGATCATGGCGGGCACGGTGGTCGGAGCCGCGATCGCCGCCAGAGGGGGGGAGGGGTTCGACAGCATCGGTCGTGCCGGAGCGGCGATGGTCGCGGGTGGAGCCGTGCTCGCCGTCCGATCCGGGTACGACATCTTCGTGACCTCGGCGCACTCGGTTCGGGACCATAACGCACGGTTTCGTGACCGAGCGGATGTCTCGCTCTCCATGTTCGTGCCCCCAGGGGGTGGAGGTGCGGGCGTTCAGCTCCGCATGTCGTTCTGATCGTTTCGGCGAGAGCGTTGTGGTAGCTGTCGCCCGTTATCGGTCGTCCTCCACGGTCCGTCGCCCGAAGAGGAGGTTGAGGCCGAATTCCGCCTCCGTATCAGTGGTGGGCGTTCCTGGGGTGTCCAGGGAGATGAAGCTCGCGTTCACCCCGGCCCCGACGCGCGTGGAGAAGTCGGCGGCCAGCGGGATCACCGCACGGACGTTGAGGTTGGTATCCAATCAACTGTCCACGGCCGAGTCCCCACCCAGGAAGTACGTACCGTCCAGGGAGCCATCTATGAATCCGAAGTCCACCCGGAGGGGGAAGGCCGCCTGCGCCCCGAGCCCCAAGCCCGAGTCCGAGCCCACCC
>SKKN01000037.1 GCA_007121455.1 Gemmatimonadota bacterium
GACGCCGTTGTCGATCATGACGCGGAAGGTCTCGCGGACCTCGGGCGAGTCGATCTCGGTCTGGAGGAGGTGGTCCCTCAGCCCGCCGGGGCACTGGTCCGGTTCCTTGTCGGGGTGATAGCCGGTGTTCGTGAAGAACCCGTGCTCGATGTTGTCGATTCCCAGCTCGACCGCTTCGGTGAAGGAGACCGAGCAGATGTGCCCCGTGAACTTGAGGCCGTGACGGTGCGTCTCGTCGATGGCGGCACCGAGCGCCTCGCGCGAGATGTGGGTGTAAGCCTTGAACCAGGTCGCTCCCTCGTCGGCCCAGTACCCGATCACGCGGCGTGCCTCCTCGGCGGAGTCCAGGTCCAGGTGATGGTCCGGCGCACCGGAGCCCGAAAGGTAGGGGCCCGTCACGTGCATCCGGGGACCCGGCTCCTCGCCCGCCTCGATCTGGCGCTTGAGCTCGATCTCCTCGTACGGCGAGGCGGCGCCCGTCGTGCGAATCGAGGTCACCCCCGTGCCGAGATAGAGGCGGGGCGAGGTGTACTGGAGCTGGACACGCCGTCCCCCCACCGAGTAGAAGGTGTGATTGTGCAACCCGTAGATTCCCGGGATCACGGTGTGCCCCTCGAGCTCCAGCACCCGCGCATCCCGAGGGATCGCGACCTCGCCGGCGGCTCCCACCTGGGCGATATGGCCGTCCCGAATCAGGATCGTGCGGTCGGCTACCGGTTCGGCGCCGGTCCCGTCGACGACCGTCACCTTGGTGAGGGCGACGACCGCTTCGGGCACGGAGACGTACTCGAGCACCTCGGGCGAGAGGGCCGAGGCGGCCTGCGCCACGTCATCGGCGCAGCCGGTAGCGGTGACGAACGTGAGCACGAGGACGAACGCCCATGCGGGCAGCGGGAATAGGGCGGCGAACCTCATTGGGCGTCTCCGGAGGATTGCGTGGCCGTCGGGCCCGCGATCGGGCGTCGGCCTCGAGCTCGCTATCGAGCTGGCCGGCGCCCCAACCGGCGTGACCCGCGAAGATCTGCGCGCGCAGGATCGCCGGGAGCACCGCTTCCGGAACCTCGCCTGTCAGGAAACCCACCGACCCCAGCACCGGCACGTCCAGGAGATCGGGGCGGGTGGTCTCGACCAGGAGGACCGGCTCCTCCGGCCGGACCGGGCCGCCCTCGAAGAGCGGCGCATCCGGCTCCACGAGGCTCGCGAGCGAGGGGACCGCCTCCGCCACCGTCATGCTCAGCACCCGGTTCGGGATCACGCCCACGGCACCCCGCGCATCGTGCTCGCCCACGAGCACGACTGTGTGCCGGAAGCGCGGATCGTACAGCCCGCCGCCTGAGATCAGCAGCCGGCCCTTTAGGCTCTCCACAGTTCCCTCCGTCGGGTTCGGGTCACCCCGGGTCTCCCCCATCTGACGCTCCGAGTGTGGGGTCTCGCCCCCGCCTGATAAGGCCCGAGACCGGCTTCGGTTCCCGGGGGCGTCGCTTTGGACTGACGGCTTGCCTCTCACCCCCCACCGAATCGACCTTCCCAGCTCGTTGTAGGCTTTTCTGTCGATCTCCCTCACCCACGTCGACATGACGGCGAACCCCACTCCTTGCGAGCGGGCCCGAGGAGGTCCATCCCTCGTCTCGTGGTATGAAGCCGTCGTCTTCCCGGATGGTTATCCGTGAGTCCTGGGCACACGCTGGTCGTCCCGCGAAGCTGCCCGATCGTGGGGGATCTTTGCGTCCCGGAAGACATTGTAGAGCAGGCAGCCCCGAACGATTTCCGACGGCCTACCCCCGCCTGCGCGGGGAGCACAGCCCCGCCCATACGGCCCTTACAACGGTACCGGGCCTCGCTGCGATATCAACCAGCTAACGAGGCCCACCACTCCGACCCCGATCAGCGGGCGGAGATTCCGGCGGCAGTCGGCCGACGGGACCGCAGATCGGGCCAGCAGGTTCCAACCAGACCTCGCCCCTGTCACTCCCTTCACCTATGGTTCTACGTTGGCCTGTGGTAACTCCACTTCGGAAGGGGTCTGCATGGATCATGAACCCACGCGCCGACGCCGGGGTTCGGCAGCAGACCCGGCGCCGACCTCCACTCCCTCCGACCGTGGACCCCGTGAACTGCCGTATCCATCGAGGCACGAACGAGATCGGTGCCACGTGCATCGAACTGGAGGCGGATGGAAGCCACATCGTTCTCGACCTCGGACTTCCGCTCTCGATGGCCGCAGGCCCGGGAGTGCCCCTCCCCCGCGTGGAGGGGATCCTGGCAAGAAAACCGGACCCGACCCTGCTGGGTGTCCTCGTGAGCCATCCCCATCCCGATCACTTTGGCCTCCTTCCCCAGGTGGCGGACCACGTTCCGGTCTACATTGGAGCGACGGCGGGACGGATTCTGCGGGAGGCTGCCTTCTTCTCGCCCATGGGCCTCGACATCGAGTGGGCGGGTCACTTTGAGCACCGGAAGCCCTTCCGACTCGGTCCGTTCACCATCACGCCCTACCTGAACGATCACAGCGGCTTCGACGCCTACGGCTTCCTGGTGGAAGCCGGCGGGCGGCGGCTCTACTACTCAGGCGACTTCCGGGGCCACGGTCGCAAGAAAGCGATTTTCCATCAGCTTCTCCGGAAGCCCCCCGAGGGCGTCCACGTCCTGCTCCTGGAGGGCACCCACATCCGCGACGAAGCGGACGGTACCGAGCAGGGCCCGTCCGAAATGGACGTGGAAGCCGACCTGATCGACACCTTCCGGGACACGGAGGGCATGGCCCTCGTGATCTTCAGCGCCCAAAACATCGACCGCCTGGTCAGTGTCTACCGGGCGGTGATCCAGTCCGGGCGCGACATGGTCATCGATCTCTACGCCGCGACCATGGCTCGGGCCACGGGGCGGGACACGATCCCTCAAGCCGAGTGGGACCGCGTCAGGGTATACCTGCCGAGAGCTCAGCGGGCCAGGGTGATCCGGGAGAGGGCCTTCGAGCGCACGAGCGCGGTCCGGCCGCAACGGATCTTCCCCGAAGAACTCGTAGCGCGCCGAAGCGAGCTCGTCATGCTCTTCCGCGCCTCCATGTGCCGCGAGATCGAAGCAGCCGGATGCCTGGACGGGGCGAAGGCCGTCTGGTCGCTCTGGCCGGGCTACCTGCAGGAGCCCTCCGGCGAGAGGCTTCAGCGCTGGCTCCATGACCGCGGAATCCCCATGGTGGTCCATCACAGCAGCGGCCACGCATACATTCCCGACTGGGTGCGCCTGGCCGAGGCCGTTTCGCCAGACCGGATCGTGCCCCTCCACTCAACCGCCGCCGACCGGTTCGATGAGTTCCTTCCCCGGGTGGAGCGGCGGCAGGACCAGGAGCTCTGGAAGGTATGAGTACTCAAGCAACGGTGGACGACGTCGTCGAGCAGGTGCAGCAGGGCATCAAAGACCGGCAACTCGCTCGTTTGGACAACATCGCCAGGCGCATGGTCGAAGCCGAAGCGGAGGTGACGAACTTCCTCCGGACCATCCGGAAGCGCCGGCACATGATGTTCTACGTCAACGCGTCGAGCATCGCAGAACGAAAGCCGAGCCTCCAGTTATCGGTGCGGGCTCACGGAGTCCAGTGCGGACGGGTGGAACTGACCGGATCGAAGGATCGTCCGTTCACACCTCTCCACCACGAGTCGGTCTTTCCGGGGTGCTGGGAGGCCAGCGGCGCGACAAGTCTTCCCTGGAAGCACCCTTCGGTCCGCAAGTACCTGGAACGGGCTGAGGAGGTGGCCCGAACGAGTGCAGTTGCAACCCGCGAGGCAGCCGTGGAAGCCGCCACCATCCGCTCCATCCGCAGGGACCGCAGACAGTGGCGCTACCAGGCGCTGGTCCGCTACCCAGCCCGAACGAACCTGGGAGTGCCCTACCAGCTGCCCGTGCCGATCAGGGCGAGGGGCGGCGCGGGCAGGCTCCTGGGGGATGGCGCCGGCCACACCGACCTCCTGACTCGCAAGGGCCTTGGCCGCTCGAGCCGGCTCAGGGTCCTGGAGCTCAAGGGCCCGAGAGCGGGGGATGTGTCGGCTTCTCTCGATCAGGCCGTGGCGTACGCGGCGGCACTGCGCACCCTCATGACCCGGGGCGAGTGGTACCCGAAGCTCCTCGGCTACCCGAAGTACGTGCCGCCTCTGGAGGCCACCGCCGTCGTGGCGGATTCGAAAAAGGCACGGGCTGAAATCAGGGATGCTCTTGAAAGCCTGAGCCGGTCCATCGCCACCTTCCCCGAACTCCGACTCTCGGCACTTTTCTATCGCTGGGAACCCGCTGCTAGCGGGCGGATCGAGATAACCCACGAGCAGGGTCCTGCCTGATGGCACATCGCCCAGGTCTCAACGTTACGTTCAGGGCATCGAAGGGTCGTCGTCCGCCATCGAACTTCGTTACGCTCGGGCCCACCAAATCCGAGGTTGACAGCTTGGTTGACGCCCATGAAAAAAGCCCCCTGAGCAGCAAGGCGACCGATCGTTCTACCCGACTCTTGTCGATCAGAAGGGGACGCACATCCTTTAGAGTGGCCGGATGTACTGCTGCTCGACTCGCTCCACGACCTCGAGCAGCTGAATGGTCCCGCTTTCTCCTCTCGCTGCCGGAATCTGGCTCGGCACGAGCGTCTACCCTTTGCGGAAGAGCATGACGACGCGCCGGTGGAAGTGCTCCGGGAGAAAGGCCCCCAGCATGGGATCCGTCCAGCGACCGGCGCGCAGCGCCCACCGCCGCGGCCGCGTGCGGGGGGTGACACGCTGCTTCCAACCAAACCGGTCTTCGAACCGATTCAGGAGCGTGTGGGGGAGGAAGTAGCGCCCTCCTTCCCACCAGACGAATTCCAGCCCGAGGCCCTGCAGGATCGCAATCCACTCGTCCCGGGGGCGGCCGAACTCCACCGGGTTCGCCGGGTCCGGATCCGCGACGCTCTCTAGGAGGATCAGGTGCCCCGCGGGGGCGAGGACCCTGACCAGCTCTTCCAGGATCCCCATTTGGTCGTCGAGAGGGTTGTGGTGCAGCACGGCGAGGGAGCAGACGAGGGAGAAGGCCCCGCTCCCCCAGGGGAGGCGTCCCGACGCGGGAAGGACGTCGAACTTGTACGCTTGGCTTGTCCCCCTTGCCAGCCGAACCATCTCCTCGGCCAGGTCTACGCAGCGGTAGTCGTAGCCCAACTCCGAGAAGTACGGGGCCCATCGACCGCTCCCACAACCGTAGTCGAGGACGGCACCTCGACTTCCCATCGCCAGCTTGGGCAGACGCCGAACTGCTCTGCGGACTAGCCACCGCTGGACGGCGTCTATGTTGCGGCTTTCGTCCGCGTCGGAGTGGCACACCGCGGTCAGAGGATCGGCGCTCTCCCGCGCCTTGCGATTCCAGAATTGTTGGGGTTGTAGGGCTCCTTCTGCTGCACCGAGTCGACACGTTCGTGCATGTCCGCTCCTCTGGTTCGGGCGATCCACTCTGCCAGAGCTCGCTCCCTGAAGCACGCGCGGCCCTCTCCATCGCGGTCGTGCTAGGGTTCCTCCGGCGAGGCGTCTCCATGGCCTGCAGCAGATGTTGTGCCGGCCGGGGCTCTCGGCGTGGCGGGCATGAAGCGATGGGTGGCGGAGCGTGGGGCGCGGGATCGTCGCCTGGTGGCCATCTTGAGCGGAGCGAACATGAACTGCGACCGCCTCCGCTTCGTGGCCGAGCGGGCCGAGCTGGGGGAGGCCCGGGAGGCGCTGTTCGCGGTCACGATCCCGGAACGGCCCGGGGCCTTCCGAGCCTTCTGCTCCGCCATCGGCCGGAGCGTGGTCACCGAGTTCAACTACCATCTGAGCGGAAGGGAGGAAGCCCACATCTTCGTGGGGATCGCCGTCCACTCGCAGGCGGATGCCCGGGAGCTGGCGGAGCGGCTGGGCGCCGAGGGCTACAGGAACCTGGACCTCTCGCACGACGAGATGGCCAAGCTCCACATCCGCCACATGGTGGGAGGCTCGGTGCCGCCGACGGTGGAGGACGAGGTGGCCTGCCGCTTCGAGTTCCCGGAGCGTCCCGGGGCGCTCATGCGCTTCCTGGACACCCTGAGGGGACGCTGGAACATCTCCCTCTTTCACTACCGGAACCACGGGGCCGACTTTGGGCGCGTCTTGGCCGGGTTCGAGGTCCCTCCCGAAGAACGCGCTGAGTTTGAGGAGTTCCTGGCGACCCAGGGCTACCCGCACACCCTGGAGCCGGACAATCCGGCCTATCGACTCTTCCTGGGGGGCGCCTCCACCGCCCACCCCCTGGCCCCGCGAGCGCTGGGCGCGCATCCTGGTTAAACGGGCAGTGGGGGCACGCCGCCGTAATCGGAGCGGGCCGGCGCCAGCCCCTGAAGACGTGCGAAGCCGGAAGATCCGGCGAAAAAAGGAGAGCGCGCCATGGAAACGAGACCGATCGTGAGGGGTTGGAAGCCACTGAGCTGGGTGGTCACGACGAGCTGCGCTCTCATGCTCACACTGACACCGGCGCTCATGGGGCAATCTCCGCCCGACTCGCCACCAGCTGACTGGGGTCCCGTCTCGATCAGCATGGAGGACGTGCCCTATCCTTATCCGGTCTCCTACGTGGAGTTCACCCTCTTCGGCAAGGACGTCCGGATGGCCTTCATGGACGTGGCGCCCGCTGGAGAGGCGAATGGCCAGGTGGTGGCTCTCCTCCACGGAGGCAACTACTTCGCTTCGGCGTGGGAGGAGACGATCCCCGCCCTCAGCGAGGCCGGCTTCCGGGTGCTCGCCATCGACCAGATCGGATATGGGCGCTCCTCGAAGCCCATCATCCACTACACCCTCGACATGCACGCCCACAACACGCTACGCGTCCTGGACCACCTGGGGATCGAGCGGGCGGCGGTCGTGGGACACTCCTTTGGAGGTATGGTCGCCACCCGCTTCGCGTTCTCGTATCCGGAGCGAACCTCCCACATCGCCCTCGTCAACTCGATCGGCATGGCCGACAACCGTGCGGGAAGGGGGTGGAGCGAGCCCCGGCCCGCCGCCGGACGGAGCTACGAGGCGGCGCTTGGCACCATCCGGGGCCATGTACACGAGTGGGACGACGCCTACCTCGAGTACGTGCGCATCCACTACGGTTGGGGCCTCAGCGCCGAGTGGCCGCGACTCGCCATGGTCCGCGCCCTGAACAGCGAGATCATGGGCAGGACTCCCATCGTTTACGATTGGCCCCAGATCGAGTCCCCCGCGTTGGTGATCGGGGGAGAGGAGGACCGGCTCTGGCCCGACTTCGGGGAGCTCGCCCGCAACGCCCAGGAGGCCTTCCCCAACGGGCAGGTCGTCCTCTTCCCGGGGATCGGCCACAACCCGCACTGGGAGGCTCCGGAGCTGCTCAACCCGGCGCTGATCGAGTTCCTGTCGGGTTGGAGGGCCGACTCGGAGAGGTAGGCGCTTACAGCGCCACGAACCGGTACATGAGCCGGATCAGCGGGTAGGCCGCCTCCATGGTCTCCGCGGTGAACTCCACCGTGTAGCCATCCACCTGGCGAACTCCGGGGATGGCGGTGAGGATCTGCGGCCGGGTGGGCTCGTCGAAGCACATCCCGACTTCCACGGGACTCGCGCTCCTGAGGGGCTCGATCCGGTCGCGGTTCTGCAGGCCACGGTCCAGCGCCGCGTCCTACGCTATTTCCGCCGTCACGGGCTCCTGGACGGGGAGGTCACCGAGGACATGCTGACGTGGCAGGCCACCGGCGGGTTCAGCATCGACGCCTCCGTCCACATCGAGGGCCAAGACCGCCCGGGTATCGAGCGCCTCGCCCGCTACTGCGCTCCCTGGAGCCGTTGAGCCGGGCCCGCCTGCGAGCGGAGCGGGACTCCCTCGAAGCCTACGAAGAAGGGGAGGTGGCGTCCTTGGCCCAGTCGGCTCTGGAGATCCTGGACGCGTTCTCCACGCCGGAGTGGGTGCCGGGGTTCAGCTCGCTCCACACAGACGCCCTGGGATACCTCTGGGTAGGGGAATACCGGGTCCTGCCGGAGCAGCGATTTCCCATGCGCTACAGGGTCTTCGACCCGGACGGCCGGTTCATGGGGGAGGTCTTGCTCCCGGAGCCCCTCAAGATCTCCGAGATCGGGGAGGACTACATCGTGGGCTCGACCCAGGACGCCCTGGACGCCTGGGTCATCCGACGACTCCGCCTCGTGCGATAGGATCGACCCCTTCGAGCCCGACCCCTCCTCGCTCTTCTGTCCACCTTCTCCATCCTCGAAAGTTGTGGATCGGCCCTGGAGGGAGGGGCTGAGTTGAAGGGATGAAAAAAGACGGCGTACCCTCCCGCGTGAGAGATCAAGTTCACGCGAAGCCCGGGTTGGCGCCCGGGGGGAGGATACGCCGCGATGGTCAAGGTACTGGAGGGCTCCTTCGGGAGCCAGGGGGAGGGCGAGTTTTCGAGTGACCTGGACGTGCTTGCCCGCGAGGGAGCGCGCCGGATGCTGGCTGCGGCACTCGAGGCAGAGGTGGCCGAGTACGTGAGCCGGCACCGGGAAGTGAGGGACGAGCAGGGCCGGGCCCAAGTGGTTCGCAACGGCCGAGCTCGGGCCCGCAAGGTGACGATGGGCGCCGGCACCGTGGAGGTGCGGGCTCCGCGGGTGAACGACCGCCGCGAGGGCCGCAAGTTCACGAGTCGGATCCTTCTGCCGTACATGAGGCGCTCGCCGAAGGTGGCCGAGGTGCTCCCGATCCTGTACTTGCAGGGGCTATCGACGGGGGACTTCCGCGGGGCCCTGCCGGTGCTCCTGGGCGAGGACGCCTCCGGGCTGTCTCCGGCGAACGTGAGCCGCCTGATCGGCACTTGGGAGGAGGAATATGAGACGTTCGGCAAGCGGGATCTCTCCGGGGTCGATTACGTCTACGTGTGGGCGGACGGGGTGCACGTGAACCTCCGCCTGGGCGAGCAGGACCGGCTGTGCCTGCTGGTGCTCATCGGAGCGAGGCCGGACGGTACGAAGGAGCTGATCGCCGTGGAGGACGGATACCTGGAGTCGACGGAGAGCTGGGCGGACGTGCTTCGCGACTTGAAGCGCCGGGGGATGCAAGCTCCCGCGCTCGCGGTCGGAGACGGTGCACTCGGCTTCTGGGCCGCGGTCCGGGACGTGTGGCCCGAGACGCGCGAACAGCGCGACTGGGTGCACCGGATGGCCAACGTCCTCGACAAGCTGCCGAAGCGGCTCCAGACGAAGGCGAAGGAGGCGCTCCGGGAGATCCGGAGTGCTCCGACCCGCGAAGCATCCGAGCGGGAGATCGACCGGTTCGAGGAGGCGTACGGTGCCAAGTATCCGAAGACCGTCGCCTCGCTTCGCCGGGACCAGGACAAGCTGCTCACGTTCTACGACTTCCCGGCCGAGCACTGGAAACACATCCAGACGTCGAACCCGATCGAGTCCAGCTTCGCCACGGTGCGGCTGCGGCAACGGATCACGAAGGGGCCCGGCTCGAGGAAGAGGGGGCTCGTCATGGCCTACAAGCTCCTGCGAATGGCGGGCCAGCGCTGGAGACGGCTAAACGCAGCGGAGCTGCTCTCGCTCGTCCGTGCCGGGGCCTCGTTCATCGACGGAGAGCAGCCGGAGAGAGGGGACCAGAAGGACGTGGAGAGGGTCGCCGCTTGATCATCCCGATCCACAACTTTTGA
>SKKN01000058.1 GCA_007121455.1 Gemmatimonadota bacterium
GCGTGAAGGGAGGCACGGAGCGCCATATACACGTCGTGCCGGTCCTCCCAGTGAAGCTCCTCTCCCAGCTCCTTGAGGAGGGAGTTGGTCTTCTGCAGTGTCCGGTCGAAGACATCGAGTCCAGTGTTCGACATGGTCTTCCTCTCGTCGATGGGGTGCAGCTCTCTCGACATCGTTCATGCAACGAAGATGCCAGAGACCCGCACGCGGGTGCGCCGCGACGTCCGTCCGTCTGGGGCAACTTACCCCTCCCTGGGAGTCGCTCCGGGACGGAACAACCCAGAGTCGAACCGCAGCCGGGGGGACCTTCCGAGCGGTTCCGTCGCCATCAGTGGCAGGATCGGAGGGACTTCGCCCCCTCGCGGAGCCCCGAGGGGTGTGGCACGCTCGATGCTACTCCCCGCTCGCAAGGGGTGGCGTTGCATCCCTCGCGCGGTAGCGGCGTCCTGGAGTGGACTGTGCACCGACCGTTCACCGGTCCGACGGGCCGCGGGTGAGCGAGGCTTTAGACGATGAAACCAAGACGCCTTCACAGGTGGTTCACGGCGGCGATGCTCATCGCTTTCATCCTCGGCTACACCGTGGCGACCGGGACCCTGGAGCCGGAAGGGGGAAGCGATGGCGGTGCGTGACTCGGATCCCAGCCACCTTCCCTTCCTGACGGCGCACCGCGGGGGGCCGTCAGCCCGTCGTGGGTGGAGGTCGCGGAGGCGGTCCAACCCGCCGTCGTGAACGTGAGCGCTCGGCGCGGGCCGGACACCGTGGAGGAGTTCCTCAGGCGCTTCGTCGAGGGGCTGCCCTCGGCCCCCAGCCCGAGGCCCAGCCTGGGATCGGGTTTCATCGTCCCACCTGAGGGGGAGATTGCCACAAACGCCCATGTGGTGCGGGGTGCCGTGGACATCGTAGTGGGTCTGGCCGATGGTTCCGAGTACCCGGCCACGGTGGTCGGAGCGGATCCCTTGTCCGACATGGCTCTCCTGAGGATCCGGGCGGAGGAGGCGCTCGCTACGCTCGCGTTCGGAAGCTCGTCCCAGCTCCGGGTGGGTGAACCGGTTCTGGCCGTCGGAAGCCCATTCGGACTGGAGCAGACGGTCACCGCAGGAATCGTGAGCGCTACAGGTCGGTTCATCGGCGCCGGACCCTACGACGATTTCGTTCAGACGGACGCCTCCATCAATCCCGGCAACTCCGGAGGTCCTCTTCTTGACGGAGCGGGCACCGTGGTCGGAATCAACACAGCCATCGTGGCTCCCACCGGTACGTGGGCTGGCATCGGGTTCGCCATTCCCGCAGACCTCGCCCAGGAAGTTCTGGAGCGACTCCGGCAGGAGGGGAGGGTGGTGCGGGGCTACCTGGGAGTGACTATCGCCCCCGTGAGTCCCGACGCGGCCCGGAGGGCCTACCTCCCCGCCCGAAGAGGTGCCCTGGTGGTGGGCGTCTTTCCCGGGAGTCCCGCAGACCGCGCCGGGATGCTGGCCGGTGACGTGGTGACCTACCTGGACCACGAGGATATCCGGAGCCCGAGGGACCTCACTCGCCGAGTGGCCTTCACCCGCCCCGGGAGGGAGGTGGTCCTCGAGCTCGCTCGCCCCGACGTGGGCAGGGTCCAGATTTCCGTGACCCTGGGAGAGGCGCAGGTGGATGACGAGGGAGTTCCCGCCGGAGCTCATCGACACCCTCCTGCGAGCCCACCCCTGCGGGCACGTCCCGCATGATCTGGTTCATCAGTGGAGGCAGATATGGGAGACCCTCTTGCCGGGAAAGGTCCGAGCGTAGGAGGCGAACCCCGCAGTTGATGTCGTACCCCACCCCTCCCGGCGAGACGACGCCACCTTCATTTGGGTCGAAGGCGGCCACTCCCCCGATGGCGAAGCCGTAGCCCCAATGGAGGTCCGGCATCCCGATGGAGCGTCCTACAATCCCGGGCAGGCAGGCCACGTTGGCGACTTGGCGAACGGCCTCCTCTCCTCCGTGTCCCGGTGCCAGGATATCTCCCATGAGGGACTCGTCGGCGAAGATGAGGCCCTCCACCCTCATTCGGCCCTGGCGGGGAATGAGCCACCGGTAGGGATCCAGCCTCTGGAGCTCCAGACCCCCCAGGGTGATCGAAGGGGACGTCGTGCCACTCCGTCCCGTGCTCACACCCCTCGGGCCGGAGGGTCCCGGCTCACCACGACCTCGTGCCCGGGCCCGGTGATGTCGAGCCGGACCCGGAAGAGGTTTCCTCTCACGTGTCTTGGATGGGGAACCTCCACCATGATGCGGCAGGCGATGATCCGCGGCTGGCTCCGCTCGAGCCGCTCGAGTCCCCGAAGGATCTGGCTCTCCAATGCCGGAGTGGGATCCACGTTGCGGTAAGCAATCTCAGGTTCGACCTGCATGGGTCCCTCCTATGTGATGCACGAACAAGTCTCCGGCCACGTCCGGCCGCCCGCCCCTCGACACCACGGCGCGGACCGCGTCCGGGCGATCCGCCGCCGCGATGAGAGTCGCTCCGGGAGACGCGGGATGTCGAATCGGAACTCGCGCGTGCGGAGGTCCACCTCCTCCTCGGCGGGAGTCAGCAGGTCGATCAGGAGCGTTCCAAGGCCGGCGTCCTGAAGCTCTTGGGCGACGAAGCGGTTCCGGGACGAGAACCGACTGCTGCCGCTCCCATGGGCGAAGAGGACGATCCCCGGTGCGTCCGGTGGGACGGCGAGGTTTCCCTCCAACGTGACGGGGCCGGCGGGAAACCGAAGCACTCGCCCCAGCCCTCCCGGTCCCGCCCGTGACAAGGTCATGGCTCTCCCCTCAGGTAACAGGTCGGAGCCTGTCGCCCGCCACGGCCCGAACGACATCCAGAGCCGAGACGATCCCCACGAGCGTGTCACCGTCCGCGACGATCAAGCGATGGACGCCCATCCGGGCCATGAGACGCGCCACCTCCGCCACATCGGCGGTGGGGGGAAGGGCTACGATCCTCCGGGTCATCACCTCTCCCACGGCGTGCTCCGCCAGAAGGTCCCACTCCGGGCTGTCCGGCTCGGCCATCCGCTCCACCAGCTCAGCGCTCGCGTCATCCCACATGACCCGGAAGTAGGTGGATGCGGGCTCGGTGACGTCCTCCCCCACTTGGTCCCCAGGTCCCCACTCCCCCCACTCCTGCTGATGGGCCCGGTACGATGGGACCGCGGGGTTTGACGCCTGGAAGTCGAGGATGTCGGAGGCGGAGATCACACCGACCAGGCGTGGGCCGACGACCACCGGAGCGCCGCTCACTCCCGCGGCCGTCAGCTCGTTCAAGGCACCCCGGAGACTGAGCTCGGGCTCGAGGGTGAGGGGCTCGGAGCTCATCAGGTCGGCGAGGTTCATGATCTTCTCGTTCGGGGCGGGGGCGGGGCAGAGCCCGGTTCTGGGACCGGGGGCCAGAAGTCGGAGGGGCGCGATCCGTGCCGATGCGTCATGCCCTCCCGGGGTACGGAGGCACGGGCGGGAGACCCGGGGCACCGGTCGGATCCGCACTGCGGCGACGGGACTCTGGGGCCTGCAAGGAGGCTCTGGAATGGCACATTTCATCCTGACGGTGGAGTTTCCATGGAGAGCAGGGCGACCCTTTCCCTACTGCTGCTCACCCGGCTCGCTCTCCTCCTGGGAACGCTCCCCCCTTTTTCCAGAGGCCGTACCGGATCCGTGCGGTCACCGTCGGCGAACCAGGAGCACGGAGGTGGGCGCCCTGCGGGCGACGGCCAATGCGACGCTCCGCTGCCGCCGACTTCCCTCCTCGTCCACCGATCCGCTCGAGCCCAGCACGAGGAGGTCCGCCTCCCAGGCTCGGGCCTCCTCGACCACGGCCTCCTCCACGGCTCCCTCGAGGAACCCGGTTTCGAGAAGGAATTCGTGGGGTTCGAACAGGTTTTTCGCCCGGTTCAGCCGGAGCCGCGCGCGCTTATCGGCCTCGCGTCGAAAATCCTCGCGGGCCGAGGGGGGCAAGATCGCCAGCGCGTCGCGCTCACCGCTCGCGAACGTGGTGACCACCCGGACGCTCACGTCCGGAATTTCGAGGAGCGCCAGAAGCTCCCGGATCGCCTCCAGGCTATGTTCCTCTCCGTCGGTGGGAAGAAGGATACGAAACGGATGGAGGTGGTCGGGGCTCCTCTTCTCCCGGTCCTTGGGCTCCCGTTCCCGGACCATCAGAACCGAGGTCGGGGCGAACTCGAGCACGGAACGGGCCACGCTTCCCATATCGAAGAAAGGCGCATCGCTTCGACCCTTGCCTCCCACGGCGACGAGATCATAGTCCTCCCTCCGGATCCGGTCGACGATGTAGGACGCTGCCGATGCGCCTGCGGCGGGGACCCGCTGCACATCGTAGCCGGTGCTCTCCAGAGGCCTGGCCGTGTCCCCGATCCAGCGGCCGAGTTCGCCCTTCCACAGGTCGTCTGCGGGCTGCGGCTTCCGAAAGCTCCTGTGGATGCTCGGGGGACTCTTCGGTGCCACGGCCACCAGGTCGACGTGCTTCCCCTTCCCTGGAATCCATTCGGCCAGGAATCGAGCCGCGGCCAGCGAGTATCGGGAACCGTCGGTTCCAAGGAGGATTCGCATTCGCGTCAACCCGACCCGAAGGATGGTGAAGGGGACTTCGTAGCTCTGAACGAGCACGAGCCGGTGGCGTCCGAAAGCCGAGCACCACCATCGCTCGGTGAAGCAACCCTCGTGCCCGTTCGTCGGCGGGTCGGAACCGCTCGGGATCCGAAGCGGCCACCTGGAGTGGATCAGGGCACGCCAGCGGTGGCTGACCAAAGGTCCCAGGAAGGGCGGGCGGTGGTTGACGAAGTATCTCACGACGGAGCCGAGCCATCTGCCGAATCGGGGATCCCGTACCCGTTTCCTCATCACGACTTGGCCCTCGGGACCCCGTGCCCGGTGCCGTGCAGAGACTGCGACCGGATCTTCGCATGTGGCACCCTGCTTGCGTACTGAAAGCAATGCACACCCGCTGGATCCGCCGAACCGAGGAGGTGGGTAATGAGGACCGCAGAGAGACTCCAGAACGACGTTCTGGACGAGCTGGGATTCGACCCGATGGTCGATTCCTCCGAGATCGGGGTGACCGCCACGGCAGAAGGGGTGGTGACCCTGGACGGAAGGGTACGGGAGTACACGCAGAGGCGTGCCGCCGAGAGGGCGGCGAAGAGGGTGGCCGGCGTGAAGGCGATCGCCAACGACATCGAGGTGAAGTTGGCTGGCCGGCCGGAGCACGCCGACACGAGCATTGCGGAAGCGGCTCTCCGCGCGCTGAACTGGGCATCTTCCGTGCCCCGGGAAGCGGTGAGCGTCAGCGTCTCGGACGGATGGGTCAGGCTGGACGGCGAGGTGGACTGGAATCACCAAAGGACCGCGGCCGAGCAGGCCGTCCGTGATCTCCGCGACGTGAACGGGATCTCCAACAATATCGCGGTGAAGCCCAAGGTGAGCGCCAAGGATATAAGGTCGAAGATCGAGAGTGCGTTCAAGCGCAGCGCACAGCTCGATGCCGACCGCATCACCGTGAAGACCGACGGCGGAAAGGTCACGCTTCAGGGCAGAGTCCACTCCTGGTCGGAGCTGGAAGAGGCGGAAGAGGCCGCGTGGGCGGCTCCTGGCGTCACGGATGTCGAAAACCTCCTCGTGGTCGCGGACCCGGCCTTCGCTTGAGGTCGACCGAGGTCCCACGCCCGGGAACGTCGGTGCCTCCTGCCCCGGCGCCCGGGCGTGGGACCCGGCCCCGCTTCCCTCGACCACTGCGCGGGCCTCGACCGACAACCAAGGAGCCAACCATGGCCATGTGCGAAGTCTGCGGAAACGACTACCACCTCGCCTTCGAGGTTCGGACGGCAAACGGGACCCACGTCTTCGACTCCTTCGAGTGCGCGATCCAGAAGCTGGCACCCGCCTGCGAGCACTGTGGAGTCAGGGTGGTGGGGCACGGTGTCGAGGTCGGACGCTCCATCTACTGCTGTGCCCACTGCGCCCGCCAGGAGGGGGCCGGAGGGATCGTGGACCACGTCTGAGATGCTATGAAGGCGGATTTGCCTGAACAGGCGACGGGCCGCATGCATCAAGCTCCAACACTCATCCGTATGAGATGGAGGAGCTAAGATGACGAAGGGTGCGACCCGTTGGAGGGAAGGTAAGCGGGCTGGAGCGGTCTTGCACGTGGCGTTCGAGCTGGACGACTCACTACTCGAGCCCGAACCGTTCGTCGCGCTCCCCGATCCGGTGGCCGAACCGCTCGGCTTCGCGGCTCGGCCGTTCTCGCAGCCACGACCGGTCGGCGGCCGATGCGCGGTTCAAGCGAAAGCCGCGAATCTGAAGCGGGACCAGCTCGAGCTCAACGAGCGTTCCGGATTCCACGTCCAGCGTCGGAAAATACATCAACACCAGGTCTCCCCGGTACTCCGCGTAGCCGCTGACCCCCTCGTAGTCGTTCAGGAACTCGCCACAACCGTGGAGAATGAGGTGGCCGTGGTGGACCGTTGGCGAGCGAGCAGCAATCGATCCCCGCCGCCCGAAGCATAGGCGAGCCCTCTCCCTCCGAAGGGCGGCCCGACCATGATCACGAAGACGGCGGTCGCCGTCCTCAGGTCCGCTCCTCCAAGGTACTCCACCATTCGCTCGAGGGTCGCCGGGTCGGCGTAGTGCGGCCAGCCTCATCATCTCGGAACCGAAGAGAGGAGTGAACGGCGCCCGTGGAATCGGTGGAACTCGCGGATAAGGTGCGCTTCCTCCGCCGCCCGGCCACCTACACACCTCGTCCGGCGCGGATCACGGCGATCGAGACCCACATGGCCTGGGTCTTCCTCGCGGGAGAGCTGGCCTTCAAGCTCAAGAAACCGGTTCGCTACCACCTCCTGGACTACAGCACGCTCGGGGCGCGGCGGCGCGCTTGCTGGCAGGAGGTTCGGCTGAACCGGCGGCTTGCTCCGCACGTCTACCTCGGTGTGGTTCCGCTCGTCTCGACCCCCGGACGCGAGCTGGCCCTGGACGGGCCCGGCACGCCCGTGGACTGGCTCGTTCGGATGCGTCGGCTGAGCGTGACGGACATGCTGGACCGCAGGATCGTCTCCCGGTCCGCGACCGTGCGTCGCCGCGACGTGAACCTCGCTGGCTTCGCCCTCGACGCAGGCTCGGGCGGCTTTACGGATCGTGGTCCCGGTGCCGATGAGGTCGTCCACGAGAAGGGTGACCCTCCCGTTCACGGGTCCGACCAGCACATCTCCCGTGACGACGCCTTCGCTCCTCTGCTTGTCCATGAAGGACGGACCGCGTGCCGCCCGGACCAACGGTGAGGGTACCCCTCAGACCGGCGCCCAACCCCGGTCGTCCTTGGCACAACCTGTGCCTTCGTGCGTATGGCACAGGAGGAGCAAGAGCCCCTCTTCTCACATCGGAGCTTCCGGGGGGAGGCACCCGACCCCTCCAGGCTCGGCCGAGCTCCAGGAACCCATCCAACGGAGGTGGATCATGTCGGCTCTGGACCGTGTTCGTGCCCTCCTGGAAGAGGAGGGCGCGACGTATGACATCATCAAGCACCGCGAGGAGTTCACGGCTCTGTCCGAGGCGCGGGCAAGCGGCGTCGCTCCCAGGGAATGGGCGAAGAGCGTGGCGGTTCGCCTCGATGGGAGCCCCGCTCTGGCCCTGCTTCCCGCCACGCGGCGTGTCGACCTGAGACGGTTCGAACAGGTGGCCGGGGTGGAGGAGGCCGAGCTCGTGGCCGAGGAGGAGCTGGCCGCCCTGTATCCGGACTGCGACCTCGGTGCCATCCCCCCCTTCGGGCGTCTCTACGGTCAGAACACGTTCGTCGACGTCACGCTCCGGGAGGACGAGCGGGTCGGGTTCCATGCCGGGACCCATACCGAGACGTTGGTGATGGCCTATCAGGACTTCGAGCGCATCGCCGGCGCCGTTCCAGGGAAGATCTCGAAGTCGATGGAGGAGTGACGGGGGTCATCGGTTCTCTTCGGTCGTCCCGGCCTCGTGTCCGGACTTCCGGACCCGGTATACGATGAGCGCCTGGACGAGGAGGGCGACCTCGTGAACCGTCTCGGCCTGTCGTAAGCAGGTTTCGATGGTGGGCTGACGCTTGTGGGCTTCGAGGACCTGCCTGGGGGTGAGGGAGGGATCGTTGGTGAGAAGGGGGTACATCCCGTCGCTCTTGACGTCGTAGGCGATGGCCGCCTCGTCGAGCTCCCAGTGGATGTGCCAGCGGCGCTTGGTGGTGCGCACGTACGTGGTCTTGGGCCCGTGCCAGCCCCTGGCGATGTGGACGTGGATCCGGGACTTGGACGACGGGGGTCGGAGACGAGGAGCCGACGGAAGCGTCTGAGCGGGTGGCGACAACTCGAGGCGGCGACGGACTTGGACCTCGACTGAGTCCACCGACCGGTTGGGGAACTCTCACCCCGGATCTCAGAACCGGTAGTGACCCGTGAGCAGTGGAACGGGCCTTGTCGGGTACTCGAAACCGCCTGCCCCGGACGGCAGGGCGGTCGGGCCGGCCGGGTGGAAGGCCGAGGGGTTCGGCCGAGCCGGGGCGGCCCTCGTCGAGATCGGCATTCTCTGGGGCGCGATCGTCGCGACCACGCCTTCGACACCGGCCACGTGGGCCCAGGAGGCCAATCGTGTCCCGGGCGGAGGGCGAGGATACCCGTTCGCCGTCGGGGTCGGACCTGGGTACGGGGACTCGATCGCAAGAGTGGCCGAGCACATCGGTCGGGGAAGGGAAGTGGCCCCGCTCGCTGGCGTACAACCCCTCACGCCGTCGTCGGACCGGTCTCTGGCGCGGGGTGTCGAAGCCCCCGCCGGAGACATGATTTGGCACACGCGGTGGCACACAGAGGGGGTGGAGTTCTGTATTTAATTGACTGGTAAGCGATTATGGGATCATGCAGATGAGTAGGTCCCGGCTTCGACTCCCGCCGCCAGGCGGGCCGTGAGCATCGGCGCCAGCCGATGCGTAAACCCGTAGGGTTCGAGCCGAGCGGGCTGAGATCGTGTCGAAGAGTAACTCCGCTATCCCGCGAGACGATCGAGGACGGGCCGAAGGCCCGCCCGGAGATCACTCCCGCCGCCTCCACTTCGGCGCAGTAGGCCCACCCCAACAAAATGGCTCAGTGAGGCAATTTTCCTCACTGGGCCGTTTTGTTGTGTGTCGCCATCTGACCCCGGTTTTGGCACACATGGCATGCCCGCAGGTCGGGTGCGGCGACCTCCGGGAGGGTTCTGCCCCCCCCTCCGCCGTCGACTCCGGCTACTTCGCCTTGACCTGGATTTTTCTCCCGCGTGCCTCGGGGCGCTTCGCGACCTTGAGCTTCAGCACCCCCTGATGGAACTCGGCGTCGACTTTCTCGGGGTCTGCGCTGGACGGCAAGGTGAAGGTCCGCTCGAACGCGCCGTACCGTCGCTCGGCGAGTCGGATGTGCTCACCCTTCTCCTCTCGCTCGATCTTCTTCTCGCCTCTGATGGTCAGCATGTTCCCTTCGACCTCGATGTCCACATCCTCAGGCTCGATCCCGGGAATCTCCGCGGTGAGAACGAGCTGTCCGTTCTCGTCCGCGAGGTCGACCCGGGGGGCCCAGCCGAAGGTCTCGGAGAACGGCTCCCACCTGGGAGGGGTTCCGAACATCCGCTGCATCGGGTCCTCCAGCAGGTCGATGTCGCGCCAGGAGGGGAGGCCGGCGCCACGGCGCCGGAGGGTTGGTAGCATCCGCATGACTGCCTCCGTGAAGGAAGACGATCCATCGAGTCCGGGGCATTTCGCCCCGGAGCGGGCCACCTCCTCACCTGCGAAAATCGTGCCCGACCGATGGGCGGGTGCGGGAGCCGGGCGCCGCCGCGCCGGTACATTGCGTGCTCGTTTCGACCCCGCCGGTGGCCGCTCCGAGAGACCGGCCATTCCGCGGGTGACGCGCTCGTGGGGATCGCATCGGCAACGGATCTCGTCTGGGCGGTCGCGGATAACCGGTTTCGAGCCGGCACCTGAGGGGAGGGCGATGAATTCGTCGTGGGAAGAAGGGTTCGGGCGGGAGGTTCGGTTTCCCACCGGCCCCGTCACACTGGAGGGAAACCTCGCCGTCCCGCGGGGCGCACGGGGTATCGTCCTCTTCGCCCATGGGAGCGGCAGCAGCCGATTCTCGTCCCGGAACCGATTCGTCGCCGAAGAGCTCAAGGCCGGCGGCCTCGGAACGCTTCTGATCGACCTGCTCACTTCCGCCGAGGAGGAGGTGGACGTCCGCACGCGCGAGTTCCGCTTCGACATCCCGCGTCTCGGGGAGCGACTGGTGGCCCTGGTGGACCAGCTCCGGAGCGGTGAGACGACCCGCGAGCTCCGGGTGGGCCTCTTCGGATCGAGCACCGGCGCCGCAGCGGCCCTGATCGCGGCGGCGGAGCGCTCGGACGCCGTCTCCGCCGTGGTGTCGAGGGGAGGGCGGCCGGACCTGGCCGGCGAGCACCTGGCTCGAGCCCGTGCACCCACCCTTTTCATTGTGGGGGGAAGGGATGAGGTGGTGATCGATCTGAACCGGCGCGCGCAGCAGGTTCTTGGCGGCCCCTCGAAGCTCGAGATCGTGCCCGGAGCCACCCACCTCTTCGAGGAGCCGGGCAAACTTGAGGAGGTGGCCCGTCTGGCCCGAGATTGGTTCGTCAGCCATCTGGCCGGTCACGACGTCCCGCCGAACCCGCGGGTTCTTCCATGTCCACTGAGTCCCGCTACCAGCCTGTAGCCGACCCCGATGCCCGAGCTTCGGCTGACGGACAACGCGCGCCGAGTCCTCGAGGCCCGCTATCTGCTCCGGGACCACGAAGGAGAGTTATGCGAGGCGCCCGGTGACCTCTTCGCGCGCGTTCCGCGCAGCGTCGCCCGGGCGGAGCTCGCCTTTGACGGATCCGACGCGGCCCGTCGCTGGGAAGCGAGCTGCCTCGAGCGTCTCACGGCGCTCGAGTTCCTGCCGAACAGCCCCACGCTCATGAACGCGGGAGCACCGCTGGGTCAGCTCAGCGGGTGCTTCGTCCTTCCCGTTCCCGACCAGATCGACGGCATCTTCCAGGCTCTCAAGGAGATGGCCGTGATCCAGCAGTCGGGGGGGGCGGCACCGGCTTCTCGTTTTCGAGGCTCTGGCCGCGGAACGCGGTCCTTCGCTCGACCGGAGGGCGGAGCTCGGAACCGGTCTCATTCATGAAGGTCTTCGACTGCGCCACCGAGCAGATCGAGCAAGGTGGGAAGCGCCGGGGCGCGAACATGGGCATCCTCCAGGTCGATCACCCGGACATCGAAGAGTTCATCGATGCGAAGCGGGAACGGGGAGCACTTCGAAACTTTAACGTCTCGGTGGCCGCGACCGATGCCTTCATGGAGGCGGTCGCGGCGGGAGAGCCGTACGCCCTGCTCGATCCGCGCACCGGTGAGCGGGAGGGCCGCCGGGATGCGGCGGCCATGTTCGACAAGATCGCTGAAGCCGCGTGGAAGACGGGCGATCCCGGCCTCTTCTTCATCGACGCGGCGAACCGGGCGCATCCGCTGTCGCACCTGGGCGAGTTGGAGGGGACGAATCCCTGCGGGGAGATCCCGCTCTTCCCCTACGAATCCTGCAACCTGGGATCGGTCAACCTATCCCGGTTCGTGCGGGAGCGGTCGAACGGCACGCCGGAGCTGGACCGGGACGGGCTGGCCGATACCGTGCGCACCGGCCTCCGCTTCCTCGACGACGTGATCGAGGTGAACCGCTTTCCGCTCCCGGAAACCGAGCGGGCAACCCGCCGGAACCGGAAGATCGGCCTCGGTGTGATGGGCTTTGCGGAAGCGCTGGTCAGGCTGGGCGTCCCCTATGATTCCGACCGCGCCCTCGAGGTCGCCGATTCGATCGCGAGCCTGGTGGCCGGAGCAGCGCGGGAGGCCTCCATCGAGCTCGCCGAGGAGCGGGGGACGTTTCCGAGCTGGGAGGGGAGCCGCCACGAGCGCGAAGGGGTGCGCATCCGCAACGCGACCACGACCGCCGTGGCTCCCACGGGGACGATCGGGATCATCGCGGGCACGAGCCCCAGCATCGAGCCGTTCTTCTCCCTGGCGTTCCGTCAGAAGAACGTCCTTTCGGGACAGACGCTCCGCAGGGTCAATCCGCTGGCCGAGGCGTGGGCCGAGCGCTACGGTCTCGACCTGCAGCGCCTGATGGTGGAGGTCCGCCGGCACGGGATCTTCGAGCGCGGGGCAGATGTGCCCGCGGAGCTTCGGCAGCTCTTCCTGACCGCGGGCGAGATCCGTGCGGAGCGCCATCTGGCCGTCCAGGCCGCGTTCCAGCGGCACTTCGACAACGCGGTCTCGAAGACGTTGAACCTGCCCGAGCACGCCGAGGTCGAGAACGTGCGCACGATCTACCGCCGGGCGTGGGAGCTGAATCTCGAGGGCGTGACGGTCTCCCGCTACGGAAGCCTTGGGGAGCAGGTGCTCGAGCGGGGCACCGGCGACGATACCTAGCCGAGCCGTCCGTGGAGACCGCGATGGGCCGACGGACCGGTACGCCGTGTTTCCCTACCTCGGCTCCTCCAGCCCGAAGGCCCTCCGCTTCTCCGCCAGCTCCAGGAGGCTCTCGCGGATGCGATGGTTCAGGGTCCCCGTGGGAAAGCCGCCGTCTGGGTCCCAGCGGCCGGCCTCCATGCCGGTGAAGATCTCCATGCAGTCGTCGACGGTCGCGGCCGGATAGACCTGGAACCGCCCCTCTTCCACGGCGTCGATCACGTCCTGGCGGAGCATGAGGTGCCCCACGTTCGTCGCGGGGATGATCACGCCCTGGTCGCCGCTGAGGCCTCGGGCCCGGCAGACGTCGAAGAAGCCTTCGATCTTCTGGTTCACGGCCCCGACGGCCTGGATGTCCCCGTGCTGGTCCACCGAGCCCGTGACGGCCATGGACTGCCGGAGTGGGACCTCGCCCACCGCCGACAGGAGGGAGCAGAGCTCCGCCGCAGAGGCACTGTCCCCTTCCACGGGCAGGTAGGACTGCTCGAAGACGACGCTTGCCGAGAGCGACAGCGGGCGATCCGGCGCGTAACGCGAGGCCAGAAAGCCCGAGAGGATGAGCACGCCCTTCGAGTGGATCGGCCCTCCCAGCTCCACCTCCCGTTCGATGTCGATGACTTCGCCGGAGCCGACCGAGATGCGCGCGGTGATCCGGGTCGGCTGCCCGTAGCACTGCCCGGCCAGCTCGACGGCTGACAGGCCGTTCGCCTGTCCCACCCGAGCTCCCTCCGTGTCGATGCGGATCACGCCGCGGAGGATCTGGCGGTGCCGCTCGTCCTGGATGCGGGCCATCCTCCGGTGCTGCCCTTCGATCGCGTGCTGGACGTCCTCCCGGCCGATTACCTCCCGGCCGTCCCGCATGGCCCAGTAGTGCGCTTCCTGCATGAGGTCGATCGCCCGTCCGAAGCGGGTGGAGAGCATCTGGGCGTCGCCGGCATGGCGTGCGCTCTCCTCGATGAGACGGGCAGCGGCGTTCCGGTCGAAGGGGAGGAGGTCCTCGCGCCTCCCTATGGCTCCGAGGAGACGCGCGAGCTCGAGCTCGCTCTCCCCCGTCCTGTCCATCCGGTCCTCGAAGTCGGCCGCGACCTTGAACAGCTCGAGGAACTCCGGATCGAAGATCTCGAGCAGGTGGTAGAGGAACCGGTCCCCGACGAGGACGACCTTCACGTCGAGCGGGATCGCTTCGGGCTCGAGCGTCGCGGTACCCACGATGCCGTAGGCCTGAGCCAGGGACCGGATCTCGATCTTGCCCGCCTTGAGCACCCGCTTCAGGCCGCTCCACGCAAATGGCTCCATGAGGACCTTTTCGGCGTCGAGCACCAGGTAGCCCCCGTTCGCCCGGTGGAGGGATCCTGGGCGAATGTGGTGGAAGTCCGTGCTCAGCACTCCGAGCCGGGAAACGTGCTCGATCTGTCCGACCAGGTAGGCGTGGGCGGGGTGGTCCTCGAAAACGATCGGAGCTCCCTGCGCCTCCTCCCGGCTCACGAGCAGGTTCACGTCGTAGCGCCGCTCCACCGGCGATTTCTTCCGGCCCTCCCCGACGTCTCCCTCGACGAGGAGGTCCTGTAGGAGAAGGCTGCGTCCGTCCTCGCGGCGGCTGAACAGCTCCACATTGTCGGCGATGTCGTGCTTCATCGCGCCGGGGTGGTCGCGAATGCCCGCGTGTCCCCGGTACTCCTCGAGGAGCTCGTCGAGGAGGCCGCCCACGGCGAGGAACGCCACGTCGCGGTCGAGCTCCTGGAGCTTCAATCGGACCCGTCGGACCCGGGGCGGCATCGTCCGGAGCGTCTTGCCCAGCTCCCGGGTCATCGTCTCCGTGTGTTCCTCGATACGTCGCCGCTCCTCCTCGGGCAGCGCCTCGAACTCCTCGGACGTGATCGGCTTCCCGTCGCGTAGGGCGAGGAAGCTGAAGCCCTTATCCGTCCCGACGATGCCCAGCCCGAGCTCGAGGGCCTTCCTACGGAGCTCCTCGAACGCCTCCTCCTGCTCTTCCTCCGCTTCCTTCTCGATCGCACGTCGGCGGCTCGCGTACTCGTCGCTCTCGAACGCGGCCGGAATCGCCGCGCACGCCTCGTCGACGAGTTGTTTCATCCGGTCACGGAAGTGCCGGCCGGCCCCGGCCGGAAGCTCCAGCGCCCGGGGACGCCGCGGGTCGGCGAAGTTGTTCACGTAGCACCAGTCCGAGGGCGCGGGCCGTCGCTCGGCCTGCCGATGCAGCAGCTGGCGCACGAAACCGTGGCGGCCCGTCCCGGGGGGGCCGAGCACGAAGAGGTTGTAGCCCTCGAGACGCATCTCCGTACCGAGCCGGACCGCCTCGATGGCGCGGCCCTGGCCGATCCAGGCGTCCAGCGCCTCGAGGTCGGCGCTGGTCTCGAACGGAAGCACCCCGGGGTCGCAGGGGGCGTGCAGACAAGAGGCTGGAAGCGGAGCTGCGCTACCCATGCCAGGCGATCCATTCGAGAAGGTCCGATATGGAGACGACTCCGACCAGATCGCCGTCGTCCAGGACGAGAGCCCGGTGGAGTCCCGTCTTGGAGAAGAAGAGACTCAGGGCCTCGAGCCCTTCCTCGGGGCGCACGCCGAACACGTCGGGGGTCATGATGTCGCGGACCGTCTGACCGTCGAGAATGGTCCGGGCCCGGTCCTGCCACTGGGGGGATTTGGGGGAGAGGGGAACGAGGGAGTCGCTGAGCCAGAGAAGATCCGTGGTGCTCACGGTTCCCACGGCGGTGCCGTCCGCATCCACGACAGGACACCCGCTGATTCCACGGCGGACCAACAGCCCCACCAGGTCGCGGAGCGTGGCCTCGGGCGCCACGCAGACGGGCCGGCGGCGCATGATGTCCGCCACGGTGAAGGACGATCGTTCCATTCGTAGCTCCTGCGTAGGGAATCGGCCAACTGGTACCCGGGTCGCCGGGCTCGGCTACGCCGGTGTGCCTGCCTATCCCTCGAATTGGCGGGAGACGAGATCTTCGAGCTGGGCCAGTTGCTCGTGGAGGACCGCGCGGACCTGGTCCGGTCCGCCCTGTTTCTCATGGCCGCCCTCGGACACGAGCAGCCGGAGCCACGACTCGAAGGTCTCCCTCGGCTCGTCTCCGAGCGCCGGGGGAACGGGAAGGGAGGTGAGACTGGAGACGAGGCGCTCCGCCTGGTCCGTGGCCTCGGCGTCCCTCGACGCAATTCCCGGCTCCACTCTGTCGACGAACTCTCGAGCCTCCTCGAGTAGGAGGTAGGCGTCCTCTTCGGAAAGCTCCCTGCTTGCCGGTCGCTCCTCGCTCCGATCCATCGGATCTCCTCCGCTCGTTCGTCTTTCCAGGGGGGCACGTTCTCACGTGCCCACGTCGTGCTCGTGCCCCCCCCCTTCTACTTCGGCTGCCCCAAGACGCGTTGCAGGTTCAGTGCCATCCGGCCGTCTTCCCGGGGCCCCTCACGGACTCCGGGCAGCCGGGCACGAGGATTGCTTGAGCTATCCGTACCGGCGACACGTGTCCCCCGCCCCGGAGAGCCAGCCATGTCGGTAGGAAGAATCTGCACCCGAACGGTCGCCTCAGCTACCGCGAACGAGACTGTGGCCGAGGTGGCCCGCAGGATGGCCGAGTACAACGTTGGGACGGTCGCCGTGGTGGACGACGCTCGAACCCCGATCGCGATCGTCACGGACCGCGACATCACCCTTCGCGCCGTGGCGGCCGGCCACGACCCCGAGACGACGCCCGTGTCCGTGATCATGACCCGCGAGGTCCGGACGGTCGACGAAGCCGTTCCGATCGAACAGGCCCTGAAGACCATGGCGGGGGCTGGAACGCGCCGTCTCATCGTGACCGGTCCGGAAGGGAAGCTCGCCGGGCTCGTCGCCATCGACGACGTTCTCGACCTCCTCGCGGAGGAGGTCGAGAGCATCGGGAAGGTACTTCGCAAGGAGCAGCCGCGTCTGGGCGGCTCCTGAGGCCCGCACCGCGATAATCCGGTCGCGGCGACCCGCACCGCGGCCGCTGACCCGAAGGAGGAGCGATGCAGGTCGAACCCGAGATCGCCTACCGTAACGTCGATCCCACGCCGGTCCTGGAAGGTTATATCCTTCGGGGACTCGAGCGCCTCGAGCGATCGCACCCGGAGATCATCGCGTGCCGCATCATGGTGGAGGTGCCCCACCCCAGGCATCACAAGGGGAACCTGTACCGGGTCCGTCTCGACCTCACCGTGCCCGGTCACGAGATCGTCGTGAGCCGCCGGGACCCGCCCGCGCGCCATGCGAGGGAGGAAGCCCGCATCGCGATCCGGGATGCGTTCGATCTCGCGCGCGGCCGCCTCCGGAAGCACCGTGAACGGGAGTCCGGACGGCCCGCCGTGACTGAGGCGCCTCTCCGGGGGCGCGTCCTCTCCCTATCGCCGGCCGACGGCTACGGCTTTCTTCGGACCCCGGAGGGAGAGGAGATATACTTCCACCGCACGGGCGTTCCCCACGACCGTTTCGATCAGCTCGAGGAGGGGTCGGAGGTGCGTTACGTGGAGGAGGAAGTCGACGGCCAGGTTCGCGCGACCGGCGTCATCCCGTTGCACCGGTAGCCCGACTTTCGCCGGGCGCGCGAGGCCGCGCCCGGGGAGTGGCACGATGCGCTCTTCCATCACGGCAGGGGACCTGGAGCTTCGAAGGCTCGATCCATACCAGTGCGTAATCCCGCGCCAGGGCCGTATGCGGGTGGACGGGCTCGTGTACGCGGACGAAGCCCTCATGCGCGAGATCCTGACCCCGGGGGGCGGCGTGGCCGCCTTCGACCCGGCCGAGTCCGGCGTCGTATCCCCGGGAGGCGTGGGCTACGACATCAACTGCGGAGTCCGGCTCCTGCGCTCGGTACTCACCCGCGAAGACGTCCTCCCTCACCTGGCGCCCTTGATGAACCAGGTCATGCGAGACGTCCCCGCCGGGATGGGATCGCGCTACCGCAGGCTGGAGCTCACCGAGGGGGAGGTGCGGGAGATCCTCCGGGACGGAGCCCACTGGAACGTCCGGAACGGCTACGGGACGGACGACGATCTGGACCGCACCGAGGCACGGGGGCGTCTGGACGGGGCCGATCCCGATCAGGTCAGCGCCCGCAAGCCCCTTAGGCCGCCTCAACCCTCGCTCATCCTCCCGGCGAAGGGGAGCGTGCCCAGGAACGCCGCCGTGCTCGCCAGGATGATCAGCGGGCCGGCGGGAAGGCCCGTCCACCCGCCCAGGACGACCCCCACGATGGCGGAGGCGACGCCGATCGTCACCGCGCCCCCCGTGTACCGGGCCAAGTCGCCGGTGACGTTCCGGGCCGCGGCGGGGGGGATCGCCACCAGCGCCGCCGTCAGGAGGCCCCCGACCATCTTCACTCCCAGCGCCACGATCACCCCGATCAGGAGAAGGTAGAGAAGGGTGTTCCGCCCCACGTCGATCCCCTCGGCCACCGCCAGGTCCTCCGAGATGTCCCCCAGGACCAGCCGGGGGTAGGCGCGGCGGGCCGCGAGCCAGACGCCCAACGCGGCCACGACGGAGATCGCCGCGTCGCCGCCTTCCACCTGGAGGATGTCTCCCACTAGTGCCGCCTCCGCCTGCTCCATCGGAAGGAAGAGGAACGCCACTGCAAGCCCCCCCGCGAAGACGATCGCGGTGAGCGCCTCCATGGGCAGCTTCGTGCTCCGCTCGAAGACCCAGATCAAAACGACGCCCACGATCACGAAGGGAAACGCTCCCAGGGAGACGTCGAGCTCGCAGAGGAGCGCGAGCGCGATCCCCGGAAGGGCCAGGTGTCCGAGGGGGCCGGCCACCAGCGCCATCCGCCGGCTGAGCATGAGGGAGCCAAGGTAGCCGGCGGCGCCCCCCACGAAGATCCCCAGGATCAGGCTCGGATGGAGGAGGTCGGGCATGCCGAGCTACCCGTGATCGTGCTCGTAGAAGGCGACCTCGGTCCCGTATAGCCGCCGTAGGTTCTCCGGGGTCAGGGTCGCCAGCGGCGGGCCCTGGCAGACGGGCCTCCGGTTCAGGCACAGCACCGTCGAGGACATTCGGTGGACCACCGCCAGATCGTGCGTGACGATCAGCATGGTCAGGTTACGCTCGCGGTGGAGGCGCCCCAAAAGGCCGTAGACCGTCTCCTCCCCGCTCGCGTCCACGCCGCTCACCGGCTCGTCGAAGAGGAGGACGTCGGGATCGCCGGCGAGGGCCCAGGCGATCAGGGTCCGCTGGAACTGCCCCGAGGAGAGCGTCCCGATCCCCTTGGCGGCCAGCAGCCGGTCGAGCCCCACGGCATCCAGCATCTCCTCCACGTCCTGCACCGCTCTTCGTTTCAGCCCGAAGAAGTCTCGGACACTGAGGGGGAGGTTCCGGATGTAGGGGAGACGCTGCGGGACGTACCCGAGGCGGGTGCCCTCTCTCCACTCGATCGCCCCCTCGTAGGGCACGGTCCCCAGCAGAGCCCGGAGGAGCACGGTCTTGCCCGCCCCGTTCGGACCGAGGACCGTCAGGATTTCTCCTTGCTCCACCGTGAGCGAGAGATCCTCGATGACCACCCGTCCCTCGAGCGTGACCCTCAGATCCGAAACCGCCAGGACCGCGCGGTCGCCCTCGAGCATCGGTGGACCTCCCCTCGCCGTCGCGGGGTGTCGCAGAGTACGAGCGCTCGCCCGGAAGCGGGCGGGTTCCATCCTCCTGACGCAGAATCCGTGCCGGGGAGTGACGGCCGTCGCGCTACCGGCAAGGCGCGCGGTCATGGGTCGGCGGGCGAATGCATGATCTCGAGGGGCCTGGGCTACCAGGTCTGCGACGATCACCTCGAGGTGAGGCAGCTGGCTGCGGAGCGTCACCGGATCGAGCTCGACGCTGTCCGCCTGGCTGGGCCGCCCTCCGTGGAATGCGACTTGCAATGTTCGTGCATCCGACGCGAGGAGACGACCGCATGGCCACGAACGGTTCTCAGGACGGACCCGCCACCTTCGAGGCGCTGGGTCTCGATCCCAGCCTGGTCGAAACGCTGACCCGACTAGGGTACGAAGAGCCCACGCCGATCCAGCGAGAAGCGATCCCACCGCTTCTCGAGGGGCGGAACCTGATCGGGCAAGCCGCCACGGGCACGGGGAAATCGGCGGCTTTCGCACTTCCATTGCTCCAGCGTCTCGAGCGAGGTCGGGCCGGGGCCCCGGGCCCGTCGGCATTGATTCTGGTTCCGACGCGGGAGCTCGCCGTGCAGTTGGCCGAGGCCGTCTACCGCTACGGACGGGCCCTGGATGTGAGAGTGCTTCCCGTGTACGGGGGGCAGTCGTTCCGGCAGCAGCTTCGGGTGCTGAAGCGAGGGGTGGACGTGGTGGTGGCGACGCCCGGCCGCGCCCTTGATCACATCGACCGGGGCACCCTCGCCCTGGACGGCGTCCAGACCGTGGTTCTGGACGAGGCCGACGAGATGCTCGACATGGGCTTCACCGAGGATCTGGAGGCGATTCTGGACGCGGCGCCGACGGAGCGCCAGACCGTCCTCTTCGCCGCGACCATGCCGCCCCGGATCGTTCCCATCGCCAAGCGTCACGTCGTGGATCCAGTGCGAATCCAGATCGCTCGGGAGCGTCTTCCCGAGGGCGCCGTGCCCCAGGTGCGCCAGACGGCCTATATCGTGGCCCGGGGGCAGAAGCTGGCGGTGCTCGGTCGAGTGCTCGACATGGAGAATCCGGAAGCGGCAATCGTGTTTTGCCGTACCCGAAATGAGGTGGACGAGCTCGCCGAGACGGTGAACGCGCACGGGTACCGTGCCGAGGCCCTCCACGGCGGAATGTCGCAGGAAGAGCGCGATCGGATCATGAAGAAGCTGCGCGGTGGAAGCACGGACCTGGTGATCGCCACCGACGTGGCGGCCCGGGGACTCGACATCCCGCGGCTCTCCCACGTCGTCAACTACGATGTGCCCAACGCGCCGGAGTCCTACATACACCGGATCGGACGCGTGGGCAGGGCCGGCCGCCGGGGCGTGGCAATCACCCTGGCCCACCCGAGGGAGCATCGCCTCCTGCGGAACTTCGAACAGCTCACCCGGCGGAAGATCGAGATCGCCGAGGTGCCCACCGTGGCCGACCTCCGGACCCGCCGCCTCGAGCTCGTCCGAGCCACGCTCCGCGAGACGCTCCTCGGAGACGACCTGGACGAGTTTCGCGTGGTGGTCGAGGCGCTGGCCGACGAGTTCGACCCCATGGAGGTCGCTCTGGCGGCGGTGAAGATGGCCCACGACGCCAGCGGCGTGGAGGGAGACGGGACGAAGGAGATTGCCGAACCGCCGCGCCGGGTAGGGTCGAAACGCGAAGGGCGGCCCCGGGGGCGCAAGGGTGAGCGGGTGCGAGGAAAACCCGGCGTCCGAGCGGGCGGCCGACGTCAGGAACGTTCCGAAAGACGCACCCGGGAACGCTCCGGTAATCCCACCCGGCTCTTCATCGGCGCGGGGCGGGAGGCGGGCATTCGCCCCCAGGACCTGGTGGGAGCCATCACCGGCGAGACCGGACTTTCGGGAAGGGAGATCGGCGCCATCGAGATTGCCAATCGGTTTTCCATCGTGGAAGTCGAGGAAGAGGCGGCCGGAGAGGTGATCGCCGCGCTGAGGGGCAGCACGATCAAAGGACGGAAGGCGACGGTCCGTCGAGACCGCAGGTCGGACTGAGGCCGAGAGTCGGACCGGATGGGGCGTGATCCTCGGGCATGTGGCGCTCCTGGCCGATGAAGTCGCCGACCCCATCACCGAAGCGCAGCGGAAGCACTTGAACTAACCGCATCCGCGAGAGTGGGCGTCTGACGGATCTCCTGTCCGATTCTTCTCGAATCGGAGCACACGGTGGAAGGTGGATCAGGTCTTACCCCCCGTATCCATATGGTGAGGTCGCTCGGTCTGGCTCTCGCGAGCCTCCGCTATGAGCCGACCCTTCTATTCGATACGAGGCCATCCCGGACGGGATCTTCGCTCTTTTCGATCCGAACGTTCCTGCCCCATCCACGACGTGCTGGGAGCCGCGGGACGGGATACGGGACACTTCCAGGAGGGTTTCGACCTCTCGGAGTCGAAAATGGCACACGCCGTGGCACACAACACCAAAACGGCGGAGTGAGGCCAAAAACCTCGCTTCGCCGTCTTGCTTCGTGTGATCTGTTCACCCCAACAAGGTCACACTGGGGTCACACCTGCTTTCTGAACCACCCCGGGTTCGCCCTTCGGGTGCGATGCTCTCGAACTGGCTGGACCGGGTGAGCCCGCAGGTCATCGCAGCACCTGGCTCCAGCCAGCCCGAACCTGGAGCCGCGCCCGTGGATACGCGGCTGCCACGACCCTGCCCGTTGCCTCCCACGATCGAAGGCGATGGAGGCGACGCTACCATGGTGGGTGCCCCCAGTGCCTCACCGTACTTCCGGAATGGAGCACTTAGGGAAAACACCGGTCAGGGTTCCGGGAGCTCGCAGGCCGTTCCGGAAGGTCCGATCGAGATCCAGGATGTCCAGGGAGCCGTCCACCTTCGCTCCGAGCCCAACGGCGTCGCGTTTTCAGCGGTCGCAGTCGAGCACCGAGGCTCGGCTGTCCGGCCGGCCGAACGTCGTCGCTTCCGCGCGAGGACTTCCCCTCGTGCCGGGACGGCCTTCCAGCCCTACTCCGACCTCCCGGTCTCGCCGGGGGGATGGAGGGCCAGCGCCGGGTCGTAGTTCCGATACCCGAGGAGGCGGGCGGCCGGCGCGAGGAGGAGGTTCATTCCCGCCAGCACCGGGCGGGGTGCCTCGGCCAGGTGCGTGTCGCAGATCGGGTCGATCACCGACATCTGGAGGAGCAGGGAAAGGTTGACCCCCTCGGCTTCGTCGAGCCTGGGGTAGAGCTGGACCAGGCAGGCGGCGAAGGACTGGGGAAGGAGAGGCTCCTCGGAGAACACCACCACCCGTTCGTCCGTGGGGTTGAAGGGACGGTGGGGGGTCATGGGCTCCACCCGGTACGACTCACCGGAACCGAGCGCAAGCACACCGTCGGGGAGCTGGAGGTGGAGCGTTCCCTCCTGCACGTGGAAGTGCTCCGCAAAGGTGCGGTGGAAGTGGAGGGGCGGGCCGGGCGCTCCCGGGTCGAGGGTGAGCTCCGTGACTGCCCAGCCGTCCACGATGTCCACGATCCGCTGGTGGAAGCCTTCGAACCGACTGCCGAACTCGTCCCCGGCGCGCGGGAACGTGGCCGGGTCCGGTGGCGGGGGAGGGAACACCCAGTGGTGGAGCGCGTTTCCGATCACGAGATAGGTGGCCAGGGCGGTAAGGGGCCACCTTCCCGCTCTCCAAGCCGCTGCTGGCGTGAAACGCCTACGGCCTGCGGTGTTCGGTACTGTCATGGGGCAGCTCCCGGGGTTTGGGGATCACACCGAACGGAGTATCTTCACATATTGTGAAGTTATCCCAAGGGGGGCAAGAGGGATGGATCGCATCGATGAGCCGAGGACGGCCCGCAGCAGGAGGACTCGTGCGGCGATCCTCGATGCGACCTGGTCGCTCGTGGAAGACCGTGGCGCAGAGGGACTGTCGATGGAGGAGGTCGCGGAGGTCGCGGATGTGTCGCGGCGTGCGATCTATCTGCACTTTTCTTCGCGCGCGGAGCTGCTCGTGGCGATGGTGGCCCACGTGGACGAGCGGATGGACCTGGAAGGGTCGCTTCGGCCGGTTCTGGAAGCTCCGGATGCGGAGGCGGCGCTTCGAGCGTGGACGAGCCACCTGGCCGGATACCATCGCCGGATCCAGAAAGCCGTGCAGGCCGTGGATCGGGCCCGGCGCACGGACGAGGCGGCCGCTGAGCTCTGGACGCACGCCATGGGGGCCTGGCACCGGGGCTGTCGAGATCTCGCCGACCGTCTCGCGCGGGAGGAACGGCTGGCCGAGCCCTGGACGGTGGAGACCGCGGCCGATCTCCTCTGGGCGTTCATGTCGGTCGATCTCCTCGAGGACCTGATCGAGGACCGAGGGTGGTCCGAGGAGGCGTACGCGGAGCGACTCTTCGTCGTGCTGTCCAGAGCGCTGACATTCCTATAGGCGTCAAGCACGAGCGGTGAGGGTGCCCAAGTCCGCACGGAGCGTTCGGAGGAGCTCTCGGACGAAGTAGCGCTTCAGGCATCGGATGACCTCGGCTTTTGTCTTTCCCTCCTGGATCCGACGGTCCCTGTAGGCGCGGGCGAGCGGCCCTGCCGGGCCACGAAAGAGATCCCCCGGGTCCGCCTCGCCGCGGAGCAGGAGCGCATGAGGCCCGGGGCAGTCCCCCCGGCCGAGTACGGGCTGCCCTACTCGGTGCAGGTGGGCCCCACGGCGATGGTCGACTTCGAGGGCGTCCGTTACGCCATGCCCGCCGGGGCGTGCGGGATCCCGGCCACCCTGCACCTCTATCCCGATCGGGTGCGGATCGAGACGGCCGGAGGGCGCTTCGAGGCCGCCCATCCCCGCTTCCCCCGGGTCGGAAAGACATCCTGCCTCCCGGGCCAGCGGGCCGAGCAGTTCGCCGCCGTGGCCGGCGCCCGCAAGCGCCTCTACTTCATGCGGGAGCGGATCCTGGAGCTCGGGCCGGTGGGGGAGAGCTATCTCACGGAACTCATCCATGCCCGGCCTCGCACCTGGAAGGGCGACGTGGAACGCCTCGTCGCACTCCTCGAGGAACTCGGGGAGGCCCCCTTCCTTCGTCTCCTCCAGCGGGCGCTCTTCCAGCGCCTTTACGGCGCCGAATACGTGGTGGCCCTCGCGGCCCGAGAGGCGGCGTCATGAACCGCCAGCCCCTGCCGGACGACCTGGACGGCATGCTCCGCCGGCTACATCTGCCTACCGTGCGGCGGCTCCACCCCGAGCTCATCCTCCGAGCCGAGGAGGAGCAGATGAGCTACCGCACCCTGCTCGAGGTCCTCTTCACCGAGGAGATCGCCCACCGGGCCCAGACCCGCATTACCCGCTCGGTGAGGAAGGCGAAGTTCCCGTTCCTGCGTACCATCGAGGAGTTCGACTTCACCTTCCAGACTGCCGTGCGCCTCAAGATGCTGGGCAGCTTCCTCGGTCCCGAGCTCGTCACCGAAGCCCGGTCCGCCGTCTTCAGCGGACCGCCCGGCAGAGGAAAGACGCACCTCGCGGTGGCCATCGCCCACCGGGCCATCCAAAACGGCTTCGGGGCGCGCTTCACCACCGCCGATGAGCTCATCGGTGACCTCTCTCGGGCCGCCGCCGACGCCCGCCTCGAGGACGCCCTCGAGCCCTACGTGCATCCGCATGTGCTCGTCATCGATGAGCGCGGCTACCAGAGCTACGCCTCCGACGCGGCCAACGTCCTCTACCGCGTCGTCAACGACCGCTACCTGAAGGGGCGTCCCATGATCGTCACGACCAACGAGCCCCTGGCCGCCCTCGGCGGGCTTCTCCATGATGGAGACCTCGGCGAGGCCATCCTGGACCCGCTCCTCGAGCGCGGCTCCCACTTCGTGCTCCGCGGCCGCTCCTACCGAATCCGACACCTCGACCCGGAGGCCGACGACCTCGAACCCGAAGCCGCCTGACTCACCCCCAGAGGCGCACAGAGTTTAGAGAGAAACCCGGACAAAGTTTGGAGATCTCACACCAGCCACCTTCAGGTGACTGGGCCTGGTTTCTTTTTGGGGCCCTCGATGTCGGCCGACGGCGGGAGTCGCGGGACGGGAGCGGAGCGACCGGACCGAGGCATCGGCGAGAGCCGATGGGTGAACCCGTAGGGTTCGAGCCGAGCGGGCTGGGATCGTGTCGAAGAGTGGCCCCGCCTTTCCGCGAGACGATCGAGGATCGGCCGAAGGCCGACCGCAGACCACTCCCGCCGCCTCCATGATCCTGAAGAATCAAAACCCACCAAAAGCGGCGGAGTGAGGCGAAAAACCTCACTCCGCTGTCCGTTCTCGCGTGTGCGGCCATCACAGGCCGAAAAGGTCACACATGGGTCACACACCGTCGCTCGTCCCTGGAGGGCTCGGCGTGAGTACCTGGGTGCCGTTGAGAGCGGGCCAGCCGGGCATGGGATCGTGGCGGCACAAACTGCCGCCGTCGACGTCGACCGAGCTCCTCTTGAACGCGACGAGCCATGACGGCCAGGACGTGACCGCGTACCTATCCGGCCCCCTCGGGGACGGCTGGGGCTACTTGGTCCTGGGCGGGACGCACCGCCAGAGCCGACAGGACCTGGACGGCAGCGGCTGGGCCGCACCGGCGGTGGAGCGTGTGCCCCCGCCTCTTCTGGGACGGGGAAGACCGGCGAAGCGTCTTCGTCACGGTCGGAGGGATGACGGAGCACCGGGAGGGAGGCACGCTCCCGGAGCGGACCTTGCCCCAGGGCGGAGAGTTCCGGGAGTCCCTGGACACGGACCGGGTGGATGCCGGCCTCACGGCACGGTGGCCCGTGAGGGACATCGGGCTTCTCCAGCTTCGAGCCTCGGGGATGGCGCAGGACCACGACCACCGGTTCGGGACGGCCCGGGAGCGGGACCGACACGGAACCGCATTCGGTGAGGTCGCTCTCTCCGGGACCTCCGGACGCCACACCTGGGTCGTGGGGGGTGCAGTCCAGCGCGACTCCTACCGGTCGGAGACCTTCCCCGACTTCAACCACGTGTTTACCGTCCCCGCGCTGTTCGTCCAGGACGAGGTCCGGCTCTCGTCGAACGTGAGCGCATCGGCCAGCCTCCGTTGGGACGAGCACAGCGAGTACGGAACGCATCTGAGTCCCCGGCTCTCCGCCTGTACCGCCCGGGCCCGTGGACCGTGCGGGCCTCGGTGGGAGGGGGCTTCTTCGCGCCCACCCCGTTCACGGAGGAAATCGAGGCCGCCGGCCTGGCGTTCCTGGAGCCGCTGGAAGGACTTCGCTCGGAGCGGGCGCGGAGCGCCTCCCTGGACGTGGGACGCCTCCTCGGTGCGTTCGAGCTGAACGCTGTCCTGTTCGGATCCAGGGTGGAGGACGCGGTGCAGCTCGTCCCCGTGGACAGTCCCGAGTCCGACGGCGCCGGCGGTGTCCGGGTGGTGAACGTAGAGGGGGAGACCCGCACCGTGGGCACGGAGCTCCTCGGACGGTACCGCTGGGGCGATGTCTCGGTCACCGGCAGCTACATGTACGTGCGGGCCACGGAGCCCGATCCCGCCGGCCCGGCCCGCCGGGACGTCCCCCTCACCCCTCGCCACACCGCGGGCCTCGTGGGCATGTGGGAGGATCACGACCGCGGCCTCCTGGGCGTGGAAGCCTACTACACGGGGCGGCAGCCCCTGGACGACAACCCGTACCAGAGCGAAGGACGACGCCACGTCCACCTGGGGGTATTAGGCGAGATACGCCGAGCAGACGTGAGCCTTTTCCTGAACGCGGAGAACCTTCTGAACGTCCGTCAGACTCGGTACGACCCCCTGATTCGAACGGATCGCGCGCCGGAGGGACGCTGGACGGTGGACGCATGGGCCCCGATCGAGGGGTTCGTCGTGAACGGAGGCCTGTGGATCCGGTTTGGGGGGTGAGGCGGTGTCAGGCCTCCTGCGGCCCGATGGAGGACCGCTCCCGGAGAGGACCTCAGGTCACGGCTGGTGGATTCGCTCCCGCATCCGCTCCATGCCGCCCAGCCCTTCCTCCATGTGGCGGCCCATCTCCTCCATGTGCTCGCGCATCCGCTCCATCTCCCGCTGCATCTCGGGGTCCTCCATCATCTCGGGATCCCTCATCATCTCCCGCATCCCCTCCATCGCCCGGCGCATCCCTTCGGCGGCGGCGCCCATGTCCCGCGCCATACCACGCATTTGCTGGTGCTGAAGCATCATCCCCGGATCGTGCCCCTCCGGCCGCTCGCGCATCCGCTCCATCCGCTCGCCCATGTCCCCCTCGAGCCGGTGGGCGTGCTCCCGCATGCGCTCCATGTGGCCCATCATTTGGCCCATGTGCTCCATGCGGTCCTGCATCTGCCGCATGTGCTCCTGGTGCGGGCGGTCTTGAGCATGCACCTCGGGAGCGCCGGCCAAAGCGCCCAACACGAGCAGCATCACGACGGATACCGCTGCTCTTGTCTTGGTCATGGTTCCCTCCTCCCTTCAAGGATCGTAGCTCATCCGTACTGCTCACGTACCCTGGCCAGCAACTCCCATGCCGATCCGAGAACGGGGCGACGATGGAAGAACTTCGCCCCGCGCCCGAACACCGCATCCGCGGGGATCGTCCCCACTCCACAGTCCGGCCCGCAACGAGCGCAGCGAGGAGGAAAGCCGGTGCAGACGAGACAGAAAGGCCCATGGTCGGGCAAGCACCTGCCTCAGCTTCACGAACACGAGCCCGAGCTCCTCGAGCGCGGTGCGGACCGTTGTTCCGGACGCATCGGACCGCTACGGGCGCCGGAGCTCGTCCAGCCCCCGCCGGTAGGTCTCCTCGTCGATCTCGCCCCTGGCGTAGCGCTCGCGCAGGATGGCTTCGGCTCGGTCTTCACCCGATCGGTACCCACCGCCGCGCTCGCGCCGAAGCAGCGTTGCGACGAGCCATACGATCAGGCCAATCACGATCAGCCAGAAAAGGAACATTAGGGTCCATCCTCCCCACCCCATATGATCGCCCGGGGCGTGCCACGGGCTCCATTGCAGGAGCGTTGCGCGTGCGAACTGGATCATGAAACCTCCTCCCCGAATGGGTCATGCGAACCGCGAAGTGAGGCCCCAGTCATAGCTCGAGCCGCTTCAGGAACTGAGCGTTGATGGCCACGATCACCGTGCTCGCGGACATGAAGACGGCCCCCAGCGCCGGGGTGAGGAGGATCCTCCACGCGGCAAGGACCCCTGCGGCAAGGGGGATGGCGAAGATGTTGTAGCCCGCCGCCCACCAGAGGTTCTGCACCATTTTCCGGTAGGTGCCCCGAGACAGGGTGACGAACGAAGGGCACACAGCGTGGCACACATCCTCGTGGGGTCCCGCAACTCTCTGTAAATTAATGGGTTATGGGCGTGGGCGCCCCAACGCATGCGGGTTCGAGCTGAGCGGGCTGAGATCGTGGCGAAGCTTGCCGACGCCTTCCCGCGAGACGATCGAGGACGGGCCGAAGGCCCGCCCGGAGATCACTCCCGCCGCCTTCACTGTTGCCAAGAATTCGAACCGCCGTCCGACGTCACCCAGCGTGCCCTCGAGGCGGATCTGGCCCAGAAGCTCCTGCAGGAGCAGCCCCAACCGCTCCGCCCGCCGTTCCAGCACCTCCTGCAGCGAGTGATTCCCTGATCAATCCCTCTTCATCCAGTACCCCGGGCGGCGACGCTGGTGAGAAACGGCGAGTATGCGCAGGTCGTCGTCCACCTGTCGGTAGATGACAGCGAAGGGGGAAACGCCGGCAGAACATTCGGCGGTAGGGGGCTTCGTGGACCGTACCGGCTTCACGATTCTCGACCACAGCCCGGATGACGGCTTCGACCTCTTCGAAGAAGTCACGGCCGAGGCCTGGCGCACGCTCCTCGTAGAATCGGGCCGCCTCAGCCATCTCCGCCAGTGCCCTCGGGGTGGATCCGAGCTACCACCCGAACCGATTCCTCAGGTCTCTGAGGGAGTCCTCGAGCGGAAGGGCCTCGACCGCTCCCGAATCGAGCTCCTCATCCCGCCGACGGGCCTCCTCCATCCAAGCACGGTCCACTTCCGCTTCCTTATCCAGGCTGACGATGAGTCGCTCGGCCAGCCGGGCCCGCTCGGATGCTGGAAGCTTCAGGAGTTCCCGTTCAATCTGTTCCGTAGACGTGTGCGTGCTCCGAGATGACGGGGTCGCCTCAACGATATCTTGGTACCCCTGCTTGCGCCATCAGGTCGGAAGCGGCCGGCAACAGGCGCTCGTTTGCGTCGTCGGAGAGGCGCGGTGGCCTGCGGCTTTTCGAAGTCGAAAATGGCACACAGCATGGCACACATCCTAGACGGATTCTGCAACCCACCCGGCTGTTCGGAGAACCGCTCAAACCCCGGCCGCGACCGTGGACGGCGGACCCCGAACGTGTCCTCCCCTTCACCGGTCGCTACCGCGTAGAAGATGGTGATGGCGGCGAGCTGGTGGTCCGCACGACCGTGGGTGACGGGCTGGCCGTGGAGCCGCAGCGCACGGGGCCGGTTCGTGCAGGCCGCTCCGTGCCGCGCTCCCCTCCCTCTGGCCCGCGAAGGCATGGTGCCGCCCGACGGGCGGCTCATTTTCAACTCATACCCATTCAAATCCCCAAACCGAGCAGGCCGGAGCGAACTGTGCGGATTTCGAGTGCTCCTGGCCACCCAAGTCCGCACGGAGGGCGCGCAGCCTCGGCAGCGTGGGGATTTGGGTAGTGCAGAGTCACCGAATTCCGAACGGCACCTCTCCAGCGCGGAGGTTTGGGGATTTGGATAGCACAAGCGGGCGCCGCGCCGACGAAGTGATCGCCGAGCTGGCGGCCCGGCAGCACGGGGTAGTCGCACGCCGGCAGCTGCTCGCCGCCGGCCTTTCGCCGGGGCTGATTCAGGCGCGGGTAGCTGCGAGACGGCTCCTCCCGGTCCATCGAGGGGTCTACCAGGTGGGCCCTCTGACTCCGCCCCGCCAGAAGGAGATGGCCGCCGCTCTCGTCGGGGGCCGGGGCGGCGTGGTGAGCCATCGGAGTGCGGCCTCCCTCTGGGAGATCCTCCCGGGCAGGTCCAACGCCACTCGCGTCGACATCACGGTTCCCGGGGCGGACCGCGGCCGCCGGCCCGGCATCCGCCCTCACCGGGTGCACCGCCTCGAACCGGACGAGGTCGCGATCGTGGACGGCGTTCCCGTGACCACCCCGGCGCGAACGGTTCTCGACCTTGCCGGGGTGGTCAGCTTCCGAGAGATGGAGCAGGCGCTCGCGCGGGCGGAGAGGAGGGATCTGCTGACCCGAGAGGAGCTCGAGTCGCTCCTGGACCGCTACCCGAAGCGGGCGGGTTCTCAGCGGATCCGGGCGCTCCTGCGGGCGGAGACGGGACCGGCTTTCACGCGTTCCGAGGCGGAGGAACGCTTCCTGACCCTCGTCAGGAAGGCGCGCCTTCCTGAGCCCGAGACCAACGTCGTGGTCGCCGGCTACGAGCTCGACTTCCTGTGGTGCCGCCAGCGACTCGCCGCAGAGATCGACGGGTACGCCTTCCATTCTTCGAAGCGGACGTTCGAACGCGACCGCCGGCGCGACGTCGATCTCGCGGCGCGTGGGATCCAGGTCCTGCGGATGACCTGGCGCCAGATCGTCAAGGAGCCGGAAGCGGCTCTGGTGCGGCTCGCGCAGGCGCTCGCGGTCCGCCCGGCGTGATCGCCCGACCCCGGTGAAGGGAGAGCGGCCGACGGGGGGCGCAGGCGCTCGGCTCCTCAGACCGAGTCGATGAACTGCTCCATGCGGCGGCGGGTCGGCTCGTCGGGCAGGGGACCCCGCGCGCCGGCTCATCCTGGACCGTCCATGCCGAGGCGCCGATGCTCACTGAGTTAGGGATGGGAAGCCTACCGGACCCGCCCCATCGAGGCGGCTCCTCCGGCGGCCCCCACGGCCATCGGGGCGGGACCGGTCGCGCTTGCCACCTTCGTCGCGTTCCAGCGGCGGAGTCTTCATCCCATGCTGCCACTGGAACTCCCGACGACGCCGGACACGCACGGGGCGGAGGCTCGGAAGGCACGAGCCTCGGGCGCTCCTCCGAGGCGGTGAAGCCCCGGTTCTGCCGCCAGACCCCTGGGCGAACATGGTCAAGACGTGTGGATCAAGACCGGAGGGGATACCGTTTCCGGCCTATGCCACCGCGCGGGTGAAGTCCAGTCCCGACACGATTCCGACGACGCCGTTGCCGTCGTGGATGACCACCCGGCGGACGCCGAGAGCGCGCGCCTGAGCCGCCGCCCGGTGCAGGGAAGTGGTGGAGGGCAGAGTGAGGATCCTCGGGCTCATGACGTCACCGACCGCGACGGAACGCGGCAGGTCGCGGGCATCGAGCGCCTCCGCCTTCCCGAAGGTGCCGACGGGCCAACCGTCCTCCACCACGATCAGGCCGCTCGCATGCCCCCTCTCCAGCCTCGTGACCGCCTCTCCCAGCGTTTCCTCGTCTCGAATCGTGAAGACGGGAGAGGACATGAAGTCTCCGATGCGGTGGTTGTCCTGCTTCTCCTCCAGCGCCCGGAGGAGGTCCCGGGTGCTGAGAACGCCGACGGGGTTCCCGTTATCGACGACGAAGACACGATGCACGAAGGCCTTTCGCATCCGGGCGGCGGCGTCCTCGAGCATCGAGTCGGGAGCGACGGTCTCCACCTCGGATGTCATCTCGTCGGCGACGGTCGTGGAGGGAAAGGTGAGCACCGGGGAGCGCACGGACGAGCCGGCCTGGCGCTGGCCGACCCTGAGGAGGTCGGAGCGCGAGATCACCCCGACCAGCGTGTCTCCTTCCGTCACACCGAGGGACGAAATGCCGTGTTCAGACATGGTGGCATAGGCTGCGTCCAGGGAGTCGGAGGGGGTGACGGCGATCACCGGAGCGGTCATGTAGAGATGGACCGGGACCTGGTAGTTCGACATGCTCGTGGGTGCTCCGGCTAGGGTAGTATTGAGGCGTCCCGTCCATTAGCAGGTGGTGGATGGGACGCTCTTCGACCCCGACCGATCGGAAGTGTGCCAGAAGCGAGGCGGTTTCGGATGTTGGCCGTCTCCTCGCCTCCGAAGATGCATTCGGCCAGGGCCACGGCAGCCTACGTCATTTCCACGCCGGAGAACCCCACCAGAAGGAAGATGCCAGTGGGGCGGGAGGGGTCCTCGAGGCTGGCGCTGGAGGTTCCGACGCGCCGACAGATCATGTCCAGAGTCTGAGGCTGTCCGATGGTCCGGGTCTGAAGGCGCGGCTCCAGCTTGAGGACGGATGCGCGGCCTTCCCCGGCCTTCGATCGCGATTCGGAGTTTCGAGCGGCATCTGCAAGAGGTGAACGACGGTCCGACGCCTGCAATTGAGTTCGAGCGGATCTCGGGACCCCGGTAGGCCAAGCGAAACCCCTCGAGGCTCGGGCATGGGACTGAGAGTGGGCTCTGCGCGCCTTGCGTGCCGCATGGAATCCGTCGCAAACTCCAGGAGATGCTGCGGCCCGAAAGGATGATTGGGCCGGCGGCGCAGGGCCTCTTCCCTCCCAATTCTCGTGTCACTCATGGGTACGATCAGGGGTGCGGCTACATCGACGGCGTTTCTCACCTTGTCCGGCTGGATCTTCTTCCGGGTCACCATGCCTGATGATCCGCTCACGCCGGCGGAGACGAGCTTCCTCGCCCTGTTGGCTCTGACCCTGGTCCTCGGACGGGGCTGGCTGTGGAGGCAGCTCCGTCGGATCCCGCCGGCCACCCGAACCGCCTACGAGGCGGTGAGTCGATTCGTCCGCGCCGCTTGCGCCCGAATCGGCCGCCTCCTCTGTGCCGTGTGCTCCCGGCTCCCTCTCCTGACGGCACTCTCGGCGAGGTTCCGGCGATGACGTGGGCCCGTCTCGGCGGCACGGTCCTCCTGGTTGTGGGCGTTGCCGGCTGCGTCCACATCTTCGAGCAGCTCGAGCGGGAGCTCGAGTCGGACGCGGTGGCGTGCACCAGCGAGGACCTGGTCGCGGTCCCCGCTGGACAGGTCGGGCTCCAGGCCTGGTACCTGCCACGGGGCCCCGGTCAGCCCTCCTACTCCTGGTCGGTCTCCGCCGGGAGCCTCGACGGGGACGGTCCGGAGGTGGTATGGAGAATGGAGGGAGCCCCTCCCGGAACCGAGCGCGCGGTGGTCTCCGTAAGCGACGACGAGGGCTTCGTCGGGACCTGTTCCCTGGAGGTCACCGTGCGGCCCTTCCTCCCCACCGCCGTCCTCGGTCCGCTGCCGGACCGCGGGATCCTGCTCGGCCCCGACGAGGAGGAAGAGGAGGGGTTCCGACTCTACACGTATCTCGTGTTCCCGCAGCCACCTTCGGCCGCCGCTCGGAACCGCTTCGAGACGGCCCTCCAGGTGTTCCTGCGGGTCCGGGGGAACGTCGACCGGGCCCGTCCGCAGCCCGGGGGAGGCGAGCTGGCCTTCTACCTTCCGCTCACGGATGTGGATTTGCCGGAGGTCCCCGGCTCGGATCCCGACTGGTTCTTCTCCAACTACGACTACCTGCGGGCCCGGGCGGCGCTCAACGCCTTCGAGCCTGCCGAGCGCTCAGGGCCCTATCTCGTGAGCACACCGGTGCCCATCGGGCAGGCCGAGGAAGCGGTGGTGAACGACCTCACCCGCGCCCCGGATCACCTCATTGAGGCATGGATTCGGTATTATGTCTACATGGCGGCCCGAGAGCCTTCCTGGGGCGACCGGCTCCGGCGGACCGTCGTCCTGCGACTCCGGACCGTGATTGCCATCATGGCGGAGGGTGTGCCAGAGGTGGTGGAGGGGGTCGACACCGCGATCCGGACGGTGAGCCGACTGGGCGCCGAGACGCCTCCCTGAGGAGGGCGGCCGTCGGGCTCCCTGGCCCTCTCGCGGCGAGGATGACGAGCCCCGCCACAAGCCACCGGAAGGCGACCGCTAGAAGGCTGTTGAAAAAAGGCTGAGTTCGGCTCGCGACCCAGCCCTGAGAGAAGTATATTTCATCGAGCAATCACGCCACCTTTAGCAAGGCAGGTTTCTTCGGATGCTGGGTCGCAACCCTTCGGAGCCGGCGCTCTTCCAGATGGTGGATGTGGAGAGCCTGGTTCCCGCGAACCACCAGCTCCGGAAGATCGATGCGGTGCTCGACTTGAGCTTCGTCCCCGAGGTGGTTGCCGAGTGCTATTCGGCGAACCGGGGACGACCGAGCATCGATCCGGAGTTGGCCGTCCGGATGATGGTGCTCGGGGTGCTGTACGACCTGAGCGACCGGGAGTTGTGCGACGAGATCCAGATGGATGCGGGCATGCGCTGGTTCTGCGGCCTCAAGTTCCATGATCCGGTTCCCGATCATTCGACGCTGTCGCGGCTGCGAGGTGAGCGCTGGTCGGAGAGCGGGCCGTTCGAGCGCCTGATGGACGAGGTGATCCGGCAGTGCTCGGAGGCCGGATTCGTGTCGGGCCGGCACCTTTCGGTGGACGGAACCGAGGTGCGGGCGGACGCCAACGTGAAAAGCCTGATGCGGCGCGGACCACGCGGGCCAGACGACCAGGATCCGCCGCAGGGCTCGAAGCAGGGAACCGGCGAGCCCAAGCCCGCGGGCGGGTGGAAGGGGCATGGCCAGCGCTATGCGAACGAGACGCATTTCTCGCCCACCGATCCCGACGCACGGCTGTACCGGAAGGGGAATCAACGCGGGGCCCGCCTCAGCTATCTGGTACACGATCTGATTGATACAAAGTTTCCTCGCTTGGGCCTCCTTCACCCTCCGAACGCGGGCTCGCTGGCGCTCCAGATTGAAGGTCCGGCGCTTCCACTTCGGCACGTCTTCTGGGGCCTCATCCGCAAGCAGCAGAACGTGCGGTTCGATCCCGCGAAGCCTTCCGGGGACGCACCGACGGAGGGGCCGCCACAGCAAGCTCCGGGGCGCTTTCTCTGACCGGATTTTGGCCTCCGATGGCTCATTTGCGTCTATTCCTCGGCCATATTCGGACAACGGTTGCCCACTTCGCTTTCCGGATCCGCGGGTTCCGGTATCCTGAATTCACGATACTCCAGCCGGTGGCGACCCCGACCCCGTCATGAAGCCGGGTTCTTCAACAGCCTTTTAGCGGGAAAAACGGTGAGCAACGGGGGGCCCGGTAGGGAAGAGCACCCTCGTTCGAGTGTCTCGAGGAAGGTTGTGGGGGGGCGACGATGCGGAGGGGAGAGATGGCGATGGACACGGCGACCCCGCCCAAGGTAGGGGCTCGGGAGCGGCTGAGGAGCATCGCGGCCCTGGCCGCGTTCTTCGGCACGCTGCTCCTGCTGGCGCCCCTGCTCCTCCTGCTCCTCGCCGTCACCCTGGGACGGGCTACGAATCTCGTGATCGAGCGGGTCGGCCCCCTGCTCGCGGCCATCGCCTTCCGGATGGCCGGGATCCGCTTCGAGGTGCGGCACCATGCGGATCCGACACCGGGGCCCGCTGTCTTCGTGTTCAACCACGCCTCCGTGGTCGACATCCTCTCCCTGCTTGCTCTCGGGCTGCCCCGGGTGCGCTTCGTGATGAAGTGGGAGCTCCAGTACAACCCCCTCTTCCTGGTGCTCGGGCGCCTGACCGGGCAGATCTTCGTGCGACGGGACGACCCGGAGCAGGCCGTCGCCGCGCTGCACCGCGCCTACGAGCGGATCCGGCGTAAAGGTCTCTCGCTCCTCATGGCCCCGGAGGGAACGCGGGCGCACGACGAGGTCGTCGGGCCGTTCAAGAAGGGGCCCTTCCGCACGGCGATGGATCTCGACTATCCGATCGTGCCGGTCTATTTCGAGGGAAACCGAGATCTCGCCCGGGGCAGGAGTCTCTGGGTGAGGGGCGGTCGCTCCGTCGCACACTTTCATCCGGCGGTCGATACCTCGGACTGGAGGCTCGAGGACCTCGACCGGCACGTCGAGGAGGTGCGCGAGCTGTATCTCTCGTGGGTGGCCGCGGCGGCTCGGGACCCGTGAGGGCGAGGACCGCTCGGTTCCGGACCCGAATCGAACAAGGGTGGACGGCGGCCGTCGTCGCCTTAGCCCTGGGAACGAGCGGATGCCAGGCGACAGCGCCGGAAACGGTGCCGCTCCAGGTCGCCGAGTCGCGGCTCGTGCACTCGGACGCCTCGACCACGATCTACGAGATGCGGCTAGAGGACCCCGATGGGAACGAGCTGCGGGCCTATCTGAGGGGCCCGAGGCCGGAACGGTGGGCCGAGGGCGAGCTCTGGGGGATCGTGATGGTGGCCGGCCGCGACACCGGCGAGCTCGCGGCCGCGATGGTTCCCCCTCCCCTCGACGGGCTCGTCCTGGCTCTGGAATATCCCCGAGAGATCCCGGAGCGGGTCGTCACCGCCGACGTCTTCCGCGCGCTGGATATCCGCCGGGCGGCCCTGCGTTTGCCGGGGACCCTTCTAGGGGCCGCCGATTTGCTTGCCGAACGCCCCGAGGTGGACGCCGATCGGCTCGCCCTGGTCGGCGTCAGCTTCGGCGTCCCCTTCGCGGCGCCCGCCGGGCGCGATCCGAGGTTCCGGGGGGTGGGACTCCTCTACGGGGGGGCGGACCTGGCCCTCCTGCTCCGGCGGCACCTGCCGATCGAGAACGACCTCCTGCGCCGCATCGTCGCGCGGATCGCCGCGCTGCTTTTCCTCGATCTCGAGCCAGCCCGGCACGTACCCCACATCTCCCCCACGCCGCTCCTGCTCGTGAACGGGATGCGCGACGAACTCATTCCCACGCAGTCGGCCCTCCGGCTGGCCGCAGCGGCCCGCCCGCCGGTTCGACACATCTGGCTGCCTCGAGCGCACCTCATGCCCCGGCCCGAGTATTTCCCATTGATGCGCGAGATCGCCGACAGCACGATCGCCCACTTCCAGTTCCTCGACTGAGTCGCCCGCCGTGGAGCGCGATCTCGACCGCGCCCCGACCGATTATCCGGCGGGCCTCCGTACCCCCTCTGGGGTTCCCCGCGGTCCTGGCCTTCGATCTCACGCGGATGGGAGTGAGGCCGTGCCCGGATTCGGCCATCTCCGGGTCGCGGAATCCCTTGGCTTGGATAACGCGATGAAGGACCGCCCGCTTCTTTCGACGGGCAAGGGTGTATGGAACACTGCCTGGGCACAGGCTTCCCGAACTCCCCCACCCCTTGACGAACCCGAAGAAGGAGGAATCAGCCCGTTGGAGATGAGTCGCTCGAATGTACCTGTCGGTCTCGTGATCCTCCTGCTCCTCGTCCTGGCCCCCTTGTCCTGTGCGCTCCGGAGTCCGGGGGGCGGCGACCTCCACCCCTCCGTCGAGCACCTCGTGCCCGTCACTCTTCTCCCGTCCGCCGATACGTCCCGTGCCAACCGCTCCACCTCCACCGACACGCCCACCATTCGGATGGTGGGCCCGGATGGGACGGATGGGTCCCGTCTGGCTCCCTGGCGGGAGGGGGTGGGCGTCCCTGTTGAGGTCCGTTCTCCCGAGGCACGCGGTACCCCGGTGGACTCTCTTCTCGTGGTCACCTGGAACGTCCACGTGGGTGGCGGGGATGTCCTCCGCTTCGTCGACGACCTGAGGTCGGGCCGGATCACGGGTGATCCCGTGGACCACTTCCTCATCCTCCTCCAGGAGGCTCATCGTGCCGGGATGGACATCCCCGCCACCGCCGACGGAGGCGGAGTGCCGGCCCGCATCGGCTCGGTCCCGCCAAGCGGGGAGCGGATCGACATCGTCGAGGCGACCCGCCGGCTCGGCCTCAACCTCGTCTACGCGCCCTCCATGAGGAACGGGTTCAATAACGGAGGCCCGCCCGAGGATCGGGGTAACGCGATCCTCTCCACTCTTCCGCTGACCGATCCCATGGCCATCGAACTCCCCTATGAGTCCCAGCGCCGGGTGAGCACGGTCGCCCGGGTGGAGGGGGTGGACAGCCTGGGTTCGCCCTGGCGGTTCAAGGCGGTGAGCGTCCACCTGGACACCCGTTCTCGCTGGAGCCGACTTCTCGATAGCCTGGGGCCGGCCCGTCTCCGGCAGGCCCGGGGGCTCGTGGAGGCCCTCTCCATGAAGGAACCCACGGTCCTGGGAGGGGATCTGAACACGTGGTTCCTCCCTCCGCTGGAAGAGGCGCTTCCCTACCTCCTGGAGCGGTTCCCGGACACGCCCCGGACCCAGGGAGACCACACGTTCCAGGTGGCCGGCATCATTCGACTGCATCTGGATCATCTCCTCTACCGGCTTCCCGATCCGTACCGGGCGGGAAGCGTGGGGCGGGTGGATTCCCGCTACGGCTCGGATCACTTCCCGGTCCTGGGGTGGCTCCACGTCGGGGCTGACGGACCGGGAGGGGACCCACGGGGTGGCTCGTCATCCTGATCGAGCGCTTCCGGGACCCGGAGGGTCCGGAGGGAGAGGTACCGATCGTGCAGAGTCACGATGAGGGTGAGAAGTCCCATGAGGAAAAGGGCGCTGCCCATATGGAAGTCCACGTCCATGCGGCCAACCGCCCGCCCGTAGGCCAGCACCAGGGCCACGTTCAGCGCACCCATGAAGACGAACTCGGCGGCGGCGCCCCGCCAGAGGACACCCAGTCGCCCCAGCCAGACGCTGACGCCTGCGTTCACGGCGATGACGATGCTCACGGAAGCCGCTACCTGGAAGGGTGAGGCCACCCATCCCGGGATCACCTCGCCGAAGATGACCACCACCAGGGACACGAGGGCCACCCGCTCCAGCAGGACCTGCCGGGGAGGACGGCGGGGATGTCGCCGACGACCTATCAGCTCCGTGGCGGGTGTGATCCGCACGAAGGCGTCGGCGTGGAAGGCCAGCGGCCGCTCCGGAGCCGGAAGGAGGCGAAGGAGAAGGGCGCTAGCCAGAAGGAGGAGGCCGATTAGCAGCCCTGTGGCGCCCACGACCCAAGGGTAGTGGACGAACACTTGGATCCAGGGCATCTCAAGGGGCGCCCCCACCAAGTTCGCCTTGATGAAGTCCGTAGTATCGCCCTGGGCCACGTGGACCCAGTATTCCTGGGGGATCTTGATGAAGACCCAGATCACTGCCGCCGCCACCAGGAGGTGCGTACGCCCCAGGCGCTCGGCGTGCCATCGGGTCTTCACCACCTCGTAGTACACGAAGAAGTATTCGAACGCGTTGGGGAAGACCACGAGGAGCCACCGGATGCCCGTGACCTCGAAGAGGGTGACCCCCACCAGACGGTAGTACCAGAGGTGCCGGGCCACCCGGAGGGCCGTGTCGTTGGCCCAGTTCCGGAGGGTCGCCACGTAGGCCAGGGTGAGGTAGTAGATGTCCAGCGCCTTGTCGTACGACTGGTACACCTCCACGTCGATCTCCACGAACTGGGCGTAGATGGCCCGATCCGACGCATCCAAAAGGAAGGCACCGAGGATTCCGGGGAGGGGGTACACCGGGATCATGAGGGGGACGAGGAACCGCCCCAGGATCACGGCGGCGAAAACGACCTCGTAGAGCTCCACGGCTAGTGTCCTGTCCCAGAAATAACTATCCATAGGAGCGTGCCCGAGTAGCGGACGCTCTGGGCCGCAAGCGGCTGAGCGACGCCGTAGGATCCGACGACCGCCACCATGATGGGCAGTAGGAACCCGACGCCGCATCGCCCTCGCCCGGCCCCGGAACGGGACTCTCCTGGCCACGCGCCCTTCAATCGCGGGGGGTGCGCTCCATCTGCCGGTCCCGGGCCAGCTCACGCATCCGCTCGATCTCGCGGGCGTGGTCCCCCATCCGCTGCATGAGGCGGGCCAGTGACGCGCTCCACCGGATGGGCCCCAGTGACCGGGGATGGGCCGACGGACGGCTCGAGACTCCTGGATGATGGAGGGGGGACGGAACGTCACGCTGGAGATCCGGAAGGGGGACGGATGGTCCCCGGGGGTTCGCCCCGGGGTGGAAATCTACCAGTACGAGGAGGGGATCCTTCTGGTGGACATCGTCGACGCCGAGACCCTCCGGCTTGACCCCGGAGCCCCCGGCCCACGCTGGTGGGCGGACCGTTCCCCACTTTGAGAAGGGAGCAGCCCGTGTCGATGGTCGGACAAGAACCCCAGGATTCCAGGAGGTCATCCATGCAGACCCGTTCGTTGTGCACCCTGTCGGCGAGAACAGCGCCGCTGCTCGCGGTGCTGATCCTCTCCGCATGTGCCCCTCCTGCCGAGGAGCCCGACCCTCACCTCCGGGAACTCAGAGAGGAGCTCGTGGAGCGGTTCACTCCGGGTCTGCACACCCTGATGGTGGATCTGGGCATCCGACACGCCTCGCTCTGGTTCGCCGGAGACGCCGAGAACTGGCCGCTCGCCGACTACATGGTCCATGAGCTGGAGGAGCTGGTGGAGGAGATCGAGGAGCTGCATCCCGTGTACCGGGAGGTGCAGGTGGCCGCCCTCCTTGGGGAGATGACGCATCCGGCGGTGGAAGCCTTGGAGGATGCCGTGGAGGAGGAAGACCGGACCGCGTTCGCGGAGGGCTACGACCAGTTGACGGCGGCGTGCAACGCCTGCCACGTGGCCTCGGACCGGGGGGCGCTCGTGATCCAGCGGCCCACGGCGCCGCCCCTCACCAATCTTCGGTTCTCCCCGTGAGCCCGCCTTCCCCTCGGGTGCACCTGCTGATCCGGCGGACCGCGGCTGGGATCGCCGTCCTCTTCGGGCTCGCCACCCTGGTGGTGGGCTGGGGGTGCTCCTGGCCCGGAGTGACCCGGGCTACCCGGGATTCGGACCCCTTCTCACCTTCAACACGGGGATGGGTGCGGCCTACGTGGCCGTGGGCGCGGCGGCGTGGCGCAGCATCCGGTGGGGACGGAACGGGGCGGGGGCCGTCCTCCTCCTCAACCTGGCTGTGTGGCTCACCGTGCTCGTGCTGGGCGCAGCGAGGGTTGAGGTCGCGGCCGAGAGCCTGCGGGCCATGGGGTTCCGCCGCCTTCCGATGGACCCCGGCCCGGCCGTTCGTCACTCCAGGAAGGTCACCGCCTCGTCGTCGGGAGCCGGCTGCACGTCGTCGTGCCGCATGACCATTCGGACGCAACTGTTCCAGCGGATCACGGAGGACTCGTCCCGTGCGGGACGGAGCTCTTGTGCCTTCTCGTAGAAGTCCATGGCTTTCCGGAGGTGCTCGTAGGCCACGGGACCCGATCCTGTGGTGTGGCGCTCCAAAACGGTGGTGGCTCGTCTCTCCCAGATGATTCCCGAATAGTAGGCCCTATGGTACTCGGCCTCGAGGCGGGGGATGAGCCCCTGCGCCTCCTTGGGCCTTCCTCCGCCCTCCGCTTTGAACTGATCGGTGATGGCCAGGATGAGGGAGATGAGAGCGTCCTGGTGCTCCGGATCGATATCCAGGATGTCCAGGCAGATGCTCTCGGCCTGCCAGGGTTCGTTGAGAAGTCGGTAACGCTCCACCTTCTTCAGGGCGAGGGCCACTCCCTCGGGGGAGAGGCGTTTCAGCTCGACCATGGATGCCTCCTGCAGCCTGAGGACTCGTTCGGATCCGCCGGACTCGCTACGTCAAACCACCAGGATGAGGAGCGCCGCGGCCAGCACTGTGAGGGCCGCGGCTACCCCATAGGTGACGATGGAGATGAGGGCGTCCAGGTGGTAGAGCTGAAGCCCGTCGTATAGGGTGTATCGAAAGCGATGCGCGGCGTGGAAAAACGCGAGAAAAGCCACCACCAGGAGGCCGCCCCGGGTGACGGGATGGCTCGCCAGCGCTACCCACTCCTCGTAGCCCGTCATTCCGAACCACCCCATGGGAGCCGTGATGGCGGCGACCAGGAAGAGGGCGGGGAGGAGCAGGGCGGTGAGCATCCCCCCTGCGCTGAACAGCCCCCAGAAGAACGGATCTCGAGCGCGGCGCATGGCTATCTCCCGGCCAGTATCCAGAGGATCACCCCGGAGAGCCCGAGCCAGGCTCCGTAGTGGGCTCCCACGATGGCCCAGCCCGGGACCTTCCGTCCGGCCACTCGCAGGACCAGGGCCTTGGGCGTCAGGTTCAGCCACGTCACCGTATGAAAGAGGAGTCCCACCAGAACGAGGGCGTGGAACGCTAGAAACGCAGGGTGGCTCAACCACTGGACAAAGATCTCGTACGCCTCGGGGCCCCGGCTCAGGACCCACACTTTGCCCAGGAGGAAGAGGGTCGCGTACATCACCGGCTGGCTCGTGAGCTCCCGGAGAATGAACTTCGTGTAGGCGAACTTGCGGAGCCACCAGAAGATGGGCATGTGGCGGCGATACCACCGGGGGTGGTGGCGGGTGTACTCCGGGTTCGAGGCCTGCGGGTAGCCCGGGTCCGAGATACGGCCGGTGGGAATCCTCGCCTGCGACTTCATGGACTCCTCCCCGGGGTGACGAGGGAGCGGAAGAAGTCCAGCGTGGCGTCCACCTTGTAGCGCTGGATCGCCCCGGCTGGGTCCACGTCCTTGGGGCAGACGATGGAGCACTCTCCTACGAAGGTGCAGGACCAGACCCCTTCGTGCTCGGCCAGGACCTCGTGTCGTTCCCGGGCGCCTTCGTCCCGGGAGTCCAGGTTGTAGCGCTGAGCCAGGGCGATGGCGGCGGGGCCGATGAACCCGGGCTCGAGCTCGTAGATGGGACACGCCGCGTAGCAGAGCATGCAGTTGATGCACATGCTGTAGCGCTTGTACGCGTCCATCTCCTCCGGGGTCTGGAGGTACTCGCCTTCAGACGGAGACCTCTCCTCCTCCCGGATGATCCATGGTTTCACTCGCTGGAGCTTTCCCACGAAGTCTTCCAGGTCCCCTACCAGGTCCCGGATCACCGGGAAGCCGTGGAGGGGCTCCACCCGGATCGGCCCGGGGAGGAAGGGCTCCAGATAGGTGGCGCACGTCAGGACGGGCTCCCCGTTCACCGTCATCCCGCAGCTTCCACAGACGCCCATGCGGCAGGCCCAGCGGTAGGAGAGGGTCCCGTCCTGGTGATCCTTGATTTGGTTCAGGGCGTCCAGGACCATCCACTCGTCCCGGTACGGGACCTCGAAGGTCTCGTAGAGGGGCTCTCCTTCGCCTTCGGGTCGGTATCGAAACACTTCCAGCTTCACCGTGTCCGGCATGACCGACCTCCCTTGTGGATGTCACATCGGCGGACGCCAACGATCCGTCATCACGATCCCATCCCGCTGCATCCCTCGACGCCCTCGGCGGCGCTACTTTCCATACACCCGTTCCGCCGGCTCCCAGCGGGTAATGGTGACCGGGAGGAGCTCCACTTCGGGTTCCCCTTCAACGGAGCGTCGCACCAGGGAGTGAGCCAGGAACCGGTCGTCGTTCCGCTCCGGAAAGTCCCTTCTCTGGTGAGAGCCCCGGGACTCCTCCCGGTTCAATGCCGAATGGACCACCGCCTCCGCGACGTCCAGGAGATTCCTCACCTCCAGGTAGTGGAGGAGTTCGGTGTTGAAGGTGAGGCTCGTGTCATCGAGGGTTACGCCCGCCATCCGGTCCCGAAGCTCCTGGAGCTTATCCCGTGCCGTGGTGAGGCCCTCCTCCTCCCGGTAGATCCCTGCGTGGGCCTCCAGGCTGGTCTGCATCTCTTCCCGGATCGTGGCCACCCTTTCTCCCTTCTCGGCGGGCCGGAGAAGGTTTCCGTGGATCTGCCTCTCCATGTCCAGCGCCTGGGTGAGCGCCGCGTCAGGAGGCCGGTCCGGTGCGTCCCCCGCCTCCCGAACCGCTCGCCTTCCGGCCCGCGCCCCGAAGACGAGGAGCTCGGTTAGCGAGTTGGACCCCAGGCGGTTCGCGCCGTTGATGCTCACGCACGCCACCTCCCCGGCCGCGAAGAGACCCGCCACGGGTGTGGCCCCGTCGATGTCCGTGTGAACGCCACCCATCATGTAGTGGACCACCGGACGGACGGGGATCAGCTCACGGACCGGATCGATCTTCTGGTACTTCCGGCAGAGCTCCCGAACGAAGGGAAGACGCTCATCGATGAGTTTCTCGCCCAGGTGTCGGATGTCCAGATGAACGACTTCTCCCCACTGGGTCGTTACGGTCCGTCCCTTCTCTTCCTCCCCCACGAACGCCTGAGAGAGGCGATCCCGGGGTCCCAGCTCCATGGACCGCTTCACGGGCTTGGGCTCCGGGGTGCCCAGATCGTAGTCCTGGAGGTAGCGGTAGCCATCCTTGTTCACGAGCCACCCACCCTCGCCCCGGGTCGCCTCCGTGATCAGGATTCCGGTGAAGGGAAGGCCCGTGGGGTGATACTGGATGAACTCCATGTCCTTCAGGGGAACCCCCGCCCGGTAGGCGAAGGCCATCCCGTCCCCTGTCTTGATGTTCGCGTTCGTGGTGAAGGGGTAGATCCGCCCTCCGCCTCCCGTACAGAGAACGACGCTCCGGGCGATGAGCGCCACGATCTTTCCCGAGGCGAGCTCGATGGCCACGGCGCCGTGACAGCGACCTTTGTCCACCAGGAGGTCCACCACGAACCATTCGTCGTGGAAGGAGATGGAGGGAAAGCGAAGGGAGGTCTGGTAGAGGGTGTGGAGGAGGTGGAAGCCGGTCTTGTCCGCAGCGTACCAGGTTCGCTCCAGCTTCATCCCTCCGAAGGGACGGGTGGCGATGCGGCCATCGGGGTTGCGGCCCCAGGGGCACCCCCAGTGCTCCAGGCGGAGCATCTCCTCCGGGGCCTCCTGAACGAAGACCTCGACGGCGTCCTGATCGCAGAGCCAGTCGCCGCCGCTGATCGTATCGTACGCGTGCTCGTCCAGGCTGTCATCGGGGCGGATGACCGCAGCGGCCCCGCCCTCCGCGGAGACGGTGTGGCTCCGCATCGGGTAGACCTTCGAGGCCACACCCACGGTCAGGCGTGGGTCGGCCTCCGCGACGGCGATGGCGGCTCTGAGGCCCGCTCCACCCCCGCCGATGACAAGCACATCGTGGTGCACCGTCTCCATCCGCCCCCCGGCCGTTTGACGGAAAGGCCCGGCACCCACATTCCCGCTCCCACCCCGCGCCACCCCTCGGGCACCGCACGGCGGTGAAACTAGTCCGCCGATGAGCATGGCGCCAGTACGATGGGGTCGTCCTGGACGATCCGTGCGTTTCTTCCCGCCTCCGCAGAGGTTTCCCTAAGCTCTTCGGCCCCGCCCGTGTCATCGGGTCGGACGAGTCTCGTTGGGCGGTCACTCTCGCGAGTCCACCTCGAACCTGTAGTGGGAGGTCCTCCATGCGCATCCGCGTGCTCATCGCCTCAGCCACCTGGAAGGGGAGATCAGCCCGGATCGGTACATCGAGCCCTGAACCCGGAGGACCTGGCCTTCCGGTCTACGGTCTTCGCCCGTCGGACCCTGGAGGCGGGCTTCACCACGGTGCGAGACCTCGGGGGGACGGGGGTGAACACTGCGCTACGCGATGCGGTGAACCAGGGGCTGGTGGTGGGGCCCCGGATCCCGAGTACTCATCACAGCCTGGCGGTGACTGGAGGACACGGCGATCCCACCAACGGGTTCCGGCGCGACCTGATGTGGGATCCGGGTCCCCAGGTCGGGGTGGTGGATGGGAATCCTGGTGGCGGCCCACGCTCACGGCGATGAGGGGATGCAGTGGGCGGTCCGGGCCGGCGTCGCCACCATCGAGCATGGGACCCTCATGAGCGAGGAAACCATGCAGCTCATGGTGGAGCAAGGAACGTACTACTGTAGTGTCGCAGAAGTCCCATGGCATTCGAGCGCCGCTGCATCCACCCCAGCGTCGTTGCTCTTCCTCGGAATAGCGCTGCTATGCCTCGTCATCGCGCTTAGCTGGAGCGGCGCTTCGACGCTCTCGGTGCTCACAGGACTTCTGCGATACTACACCACGTTCCCACCATCACCGCGGGACGGGAGGTGGCCGAGCTCGCGCAGATCGAGGGCTACTATCCGTCGGTGGTGATGCCCAAGGCCCTGGAGCTGGGTCCGCAGATCCAGGACACGTTCGGTCGGGCGTGGTGCGCCGGAGTGCCCATTGCCTTCGGAACGATCGAGGATGGGCCGAAGGTCCAGCGTCTCGCTTCCTCCCTGCAGGGCGTTGCCGGCGGCCACCCGTCCCGCGGCGGCCGCCACGTACACGAAGCCGGGAAGTCCCGCCACCTCACCGGCGGCGAAGATGGACGGGGCGGAGGTTCGCATCCCGGCGTCCACCCGGACGAAGCCCTCGTCGTCCGTCTCCACCCCGGCCTCCTCGAGCCCCAACTCCCGGGTGTTCGCTCGGCGACCCGTGGCCACCAGGATTCGTCCAGCCCCGGGATCGGGGGCATCCAGGGGGAGGTGCCCGTGGCGATCACGACCCGCTCCCACCGGCACGTCGGAGTCCGTCCGTTGGATCTCTCGGTCGGTGTGCGTTCCCTGTGGCGATGATCATGCGCTCTTCGCCGGGCCGGGCTCTTGGTCTCCTTCCGGCTCGTACTCGCGATAACCGGCCGTCGTCCTGGGCGGTTCCTCCAGCAGGCCCCGCCGCTCGTAGAAGCGCACCGTATCGACCGATACACCGGCGCGGACGGCAATCTCTCCGATCCTGTCTCCTTCCATGCGATCCCTCCCGACTTCATCAATTCGTCTCAAGCTAAAGCCTGGAGCACACTCCAGAGTCAAGGGCCGAGCGCAGAGACGGGCGGGTCCGCTCTTACCTTGGAGGTGTGCCGCGCGACCACGCCGAACGCGCCCCAGCCGCCGAGGACGATCGTCGGGACCGAACGGACGGAGCCGTGGAGGCTTGGGAGGGGAGGTAACCGTGGACGTAGCCGGTCGCGACGCCTGGTGGCAGCCGTGGGTTGCTCTATCGCTGTTCGCCTTTCTCCTCAACTCAAGGTGCCGACCGCCTGGTCGATCGGCGGCGATCGAAGGCGCGCGCCAGGCTTCCCTGGACTTTTCGCGTGACCGGGAAGGCCCCATGTTTACCTCGTCCGTCGCGAACTACTTGCGGCATCCCGAATGACGAGGTGAGGACGAAAATTGGCGAATGACCAGCCGGCCGCCGCCGGCGACTCCGATCCTTCACACCGGATCCTGGTGGTGGAAGACGAGGAGGTGATCCGGGACCTCCTGGTACAGATCCTGGGGGACGAGGGCTTCCGGGTCGAGGTTGCGGAATCCGGTGAAGAGGGGCTGAAGCAACTCGAAAAGCGCCTCTTCGACCTGGTCCTCCTGGATCTGAATCTCCCGGGGATGCACGGGTTGAACGTCCTCTCGGCCGCGCCGGCGACGCAGACCGACGCGCAGTTCATCGTGATGACGGCGTTCGGGTCGGTGGACTCGGCGGTGGAGGCGATGAAGCTCGGGGCCTTCGATTACGTCAACAAGCCGTTTCGGGGCGAGGAGTTGCTCCTGACCGTCCGCCGGGCGCTGGAGGAGAGGGAGCTCCGGAGGGAGATCGCGCACCTCCGAACCCGCGTGCCGGGGGAGATTGGCGACCGGATCATCGGGCGGGCCCCCGCGATGCAGCGCGTCTTCGACCTGATCGAGCGGGTAGCGCCCACCCGCGCGACGGTTCTCATCATCGGCGAGACCGGGACCGGCAAGGAGCTTGTCGCCCGTGCCATCCACCAGGCGTCCGACCGTTCCCGCAGACCGATGATACCGGTGAACTGTTCCGCGCTTACCGAGACGCTCCTCGAGTCCGAGCTCTTCGGCCACGTTCGAGGGGCGTTCACCGGTGCGGTGCAGTCGAAGCGCGGGCTCTTCGAGGCCGCGAAGGGGGGCACTCTGTTCCTGGACGAAGCGAGCGTCCTCGCCCCCTCCACACAGGTGAAGCTCCTCCGTGTGCTGCAGGAGCGAACCGTGACGCCCGTGGGCGGGACCGAACCGCTTCCCGTCGACTTCCGGCTCATCGCGGCGACGAACGAAGATCTGGAGAATCTCGTGGTCGAGGGAGAGTTCCGCGAGGATCTTTACTACCGGTTGAACGTCTTCCCCATCCGCGTGCCACCGCTGCGGGAGCGAAGGGAAGACATCCCGCTGCTCGCGAACGCCTTCCGTTTGCGGTTCGCGGAGGAGAACGGGATCGACCCGCCCCCGATCCTTCCCAACACGCTCTCCCGCATGATGATCTACGATTGGCCGGGGAACGTCCGGGAGCTCGAGAACGCGATCGAGCGCTCACTCATCATGCATGCCGGAGCGGAATCCCTCCCCTTCGATCCTCCCGCCGGGTCCGGAAAGAACGGCGGCGGCGCCAGAGAGCTCCTCGGGCGGGGAGGAGACGAGGAGTGGTCGCTGGAACGGTTGGAGCGCGAGTACATTCTGAAGGTGCTCGACGAGAAGGGGTGGCACCAGGCGAAGGCCGCGGAGGTCCTCGAAATCAACAGGAGGACCCTCTACCGGAAGCTCGCGAAGTACCGGGAGGAGGGGGCTCTCCCGGGGAGCGCGATCGTCGAGGAGTCTACCGATTCCACCCGATAGAATGCCTCGATCTTCGAACGAATACGAATCTTCCGACGAGACGGCCATCGATCCGGCAATGGAAGCGGCGATGAGTTCGTACGCCGCCGCGCTGCGTGAGCTGTACGAGATCACCGCCGACCGGGATCTCGAATTCTCCGCCAAGCTCCGAGCCCTTCTGCGGATGGGCTGCCGGCGCCTCGGCTTGGATATGGGTTTCCTGGCCCGCATCCGCGGGGGCCGCTGTGAGATCGTTGCGGCGGATGGCGCCGAGACGGTGGTCGAGGAAGGGTCCCTTTACGCCCTCGAAGGGACGATCTCTCACGAGGCGGTTCAAGCGGGGGAACCTGTCCACTTCACGCGTGCCGGGGATCCCCGGAGCTCGCCGAGGCATCCCTCGTACGACGCATCCAGGATGGCAGCCTACATCGGCGCCCCCGTAGTGGTTGGCAGCGAAGACTTCGGTCTCCTCGAGTTTTCCAGCTCCCGCGCTCGTCCAGGGCCGTTCACCGAAACCGAACGAGATCTCGTGACCCTGATGGCGCACTGGATCGGCGGGGAGCTCCAGCGGAGGCGAGCCGAGGATGCGCTGCGCGCGTCGGAGGCGAAGTTCGCCGGCATCCTCGAAGTCGCGGTGGACGCGATCATCTCTGTGGACGAGGAGCAGCGGATCGTGCTGTTCAACAGAGGGGCCGAGGGCACCTTCGGGTACTCGAGCGAAGAGATCATGGGCCAGCCGCTCGACGTGCTCCTCTCGGAGGGAGCCCGCTCGGCGCACCGTAATCACATCCGGGAGTTCGCCGGTTCCCCGGTTTCCTCACGGCGAATGGCCGAGCGACAGGAGATCTCCGGTCGCCGGAAGGACGGCGAAGAATTTCCGGCCGAGGCGTCGATCTCGAAGCTGGATACCCCGGACGGAAAGCTCTTCACGGTCGTCCTTCAGGACATCACGGCGAGCAAGCGGGCTCACGACGAGTTGGCCCGCTCCAACGCCGAGCTCGAGCAGTTCGCGTACGTCGCCTCTCACGACCTCCAGGAACCGCTGCGGATGGTGGCGAGCTACACGCAGCTCCTCGCCCGGCGGTATCGGGGCAAGCTGGACGAGGACGCGGACGAGTTCATCGGCTACGCGGTGGACGGCGTGAACCGGATGCGGGAGCTCATCAACGATCTCCTCCTTTACTCGCGGGTGGGGATGCAGGTGGAGGAGTTCGTGCCAACGGATCTGGAGCGAGTAGTGAAGGACACCCTCGCGGATCTCGAGTTGACCCTCGAGGAGACCGACGGGGTCGTGACGAGCGATCCGCTTCCGGTGGTCCTCGGGGACGAGGGCCAGCTCCTGCAGCTCTTCCAGAACCTGATTGCGAACGCGCTCAAGTTTCGCGGAGACGATTCCCCGCGGGTGCACATCTCCGCGCAGCGATCGGGGAAGGAGTGGACGGTCTCGATTCGTGACAACGGGATCGGGTTCGATCCCGAGCACCTCGACCGGGTGTTCGTGATCTTCCAGCGGCTCCACAATCGTCGGGAGTATCCGGGCACGGGGATCGGGCTCTCCCTTGCGAAGAAGGTCGTCGAACGTCACAGTGGCCGGATCTGGGCCGAGTCGGAACCGGGCCGCGGCTCCACGTTTTCTTTCACGCTGCGGGATGGAGGTTGAGCGATGGACGGGATCCCCGTGGCAGCGAGACCGATCGAAATCCTCCTCGTGGAGGACAACCCCGGCGATGTGCGTCTGACGCAGGAAGCGCTCAAGGAGGGCAAGGTCCGAAACCACTTGAACGTCGTCTGGGACGGGATGGCGGCGCTGGCGTTTCTGCGCAGGGAAGGGGAGTACGAGGGGGCAGTGCGGCCCGACCTGATCCTGCTCGACCTCAACCTTCCGAAGAAGGACGGCCGTGAGGTCCTGGAAGAGGTCAAGGGTAATCCGGAGCTGAGGCGCCTTCCGGTGGTCGTGCTCACGACGTCGGAGGCGGAGCAGGACATTCTCAAGGCATACGACCTGCAGGTGAACGCCTACATCACGAAGCCCGTAGACCTCGACCAGTTCATCGGTGTCGTGAGAGCGATCGAGGACTTCTGGCTCACCGTGGTGAAGCTTCCGTCGGGGTAAGGTTCTTCCCATGGTGACGACACGCATTCGACTCCTCCTCGTGGAGGACAACCCAGGAGACGCGCGGCTGATGCGCGAACTCCTTGCGGATGCCGCTCCCCCGCGGTTCGACGTGGTGCACGTCGACTGCCTCCGTGCCGCGCTAGCCGCTCTCCGAGACGGCCAGGGGGTATTCGACGCCGTTCTCCTCGACCTCTCCCTGCCGGACGGCGAGGGGCTCAACACCGTGATGAAGGTCCAGGAGGCGGTCACACCGTCGCCGCCCATCGTCGTGCTGACGGGCCGGGACGACCAGGAGATCGCGCTTCGCGCCGTGCAGCTGGGCGCCCAGGACTACCTGCTCAAGGACCGGGTGGACGGAGCTCTCCTCGACCGTTCGGTCCGGTACGCCATCGAGCGGGATCGGCTGATCGAGCGGGAGCGCCGCGCGATGGAGCAGCGCGACCGGGTGCTCGCCATGGTCACCCATGACCTTCGCAGCCCGCTCAGCGCGATCATCATGGGGCTGGAACTGGAGCTGGACCGGGGTGGGATTCGCGACAAGGCGGAGGCACGCATCGGGGCTGTGGTGCGAACGGCCGAACGGATGAACCGGCTCCTGCGAGATCTGCTCGACACGGTGAGCCTCGAGGCCGGGCATCTATCCATCGAGCCACGCCCCTATGATGCTGCCGCTTTGGTCCACGAGGTGGCCGGCCTCCTCGGACCCGAACTCGCGGAACGGGAGCTCTCGCTCTCCATCGAGATTCCCGATGGGCTTCCGCGGATTCTCGTCGACGCAGACCGGATGGCACAGGTGCTTTCGAACCTGCTCTCGAACGCGGTTCGATTCACCGAGGAGGGCGGGCGTGTGGGGGTCCAGGCCGAGCCCGGGCGTTCGATGGTTCGGGTGTCCGTCTGGGACACGGGATCGGGGATTCCCGCGGCGGACCGGGAGCACCTCTTCGATCGTTTCTGGAAGCCCAGGTCGTCGCGGCGAAACGGTGGTACGGGTCTCGGGCTGGCGATCGCTCAGGGTATCGTGGAGACACACGGGGGGCGGATCTGGCTCGAAAGTGTCGTGGGGGAGGGAAGCACGTTCCACTTCACCGTGCCGGTCACCGACGGTGCAGGCGCATGACCCTCCGTCGACTCAAGAGCAGGCACGGGAGCATGCGGAACGAATGGGCCGAATGATGGAGCGCATGGAGGGGGTCCGGGACCGGGCGCATCATATGGAACGCTCCATGATGGAGTAGATGGAGGAGATGCACCGCCGGGGCCGTGACCGCGCCCCCGACATGATGCGACATCAGGACCATATGCGGGAGATGGCGCGGGACATGGGTGGGGCCGCCAAAGGCATGCGTCGTTCGCTCGAGCGGATGCGGGAGCGCATCCATCATCCGTAGGGGGAGGGGGCGTCGCCCGGATCCCTGGAGGTCGTCCAGGGGCGCTGGCACCGCTGGACGTAAAGTCTCCGAGCGGGATGATGCGTCCCTTCCCGGCACCATCCATCCAGACCGCAGTATCCGCGCCGACGGATCACCGTACGCCCTCGATGCGGCTCTCTTTCCGAGTGGAGGAACGCGTTCGGACGGGTCGGTCGTCACTCCTCCGGTATGCCCCCTGATCCGAGCTCCTCGCGTGCTCCGTCGAAGGTCTGGTTCTCTTCCGTCATAGCTCGAGCCGCTTCAGAAACTGAGCGTTGATCGCCACGATCACGGTGCTCGCGGACATGAACACGGCTCCGAGGGCCGGGGTCAGAAGGATGCCCCAGGCCGCGAGGACCCCAGCAGCGAGGGGGATGGCGAAGATGTTGTATCCCGCCGCCCACCAGAGGTTCTGCACCATCTTCCGGTAGGTGGCGCGGGAGAGGGTGACGATCCTGGGGATGTCGCGGGGGTCCGAACGCACGAGCACGATGTGACCCGCCTCGACGGCCACGTCCGTCCCCGCACCGATTGCGATCCCGATCTCGGCGGTGGCGAGCGCCGGCGCGTCGTTCACCCCATCGCCCACCATCGCGACCTTCTTCCCCTGCGCCTGCAGCTCCCGCACCTTCGATGCCTTGTCCTCGGGAAGCACCTCGGCGAAGACCGTGTCGATGCCGAGCTCCTCGGCCACGGCGCGAGCCACGGCCCAGGCGTCCCCGGTGAGCATGGCGACCTCGACGCCCCGCTCGTGCAGCGCGTGGATCGCCTCCCGGCTCTCTTCCCGGATCGCGTCGGCCACGGCGAAGACGGCCACGGCCTTCCCGTCCCGGAGGAGGTAGATGGCGGCCTGGCCGCGGTCTGCGGCCCTCTCCGCCGCCTTCCGCAGCGCGTCCGGCACCTTCGCGTCTTCCTGCTCGAGGAGGGCGGGCCCGCCCATGTGGTACTCGACACCCTCCACCGAGGCCGCGACGCCCTTACCCGTAATGGCCCGGAAGCCGTCGGCGGAGGGGATCTCCATCCCCTTGTCCTGCGCCGTCTTGACGATCCCACGGGCGATCGGGTGCTCCGACTCCGACTCCACGGCGGCCGCGATGCGGAGCGCCTCGTCCTCGGCGTCGCCGTTCGCTACCGCCAGGTCCACGACGCGGAACTCGCCCAGCGTCAGGGTGCCGGTCTTATCGAAGATCACCGCGTCGAGCTCACGGGCCTCTTCCAAGCCCCGCCTGTCGCGGATGAGGAGGCCGCTCTGGGCTCCCAGCGTGGTGGAGATCGCCACGACGAGTGGGACCGCGAGACCGAGGGCGTGGGGGCAGGCGATCACGAGGACCGTCACCGTCCGCACGATCGAGAAGTCGATGTCCGCACCCAGCAACTGCCAGACCACGAGAGTGAGCACCCCGGCTCCCAGGGCGACGCCCGTAAGGAGCTGCGCGGCCCGGTCCGCCAGGTGCTGGGCCCGGGACTTCGACTGCTGGGCCTCGGAGACGAGGCGCATGATCCCGGAGAGCTTCGTGTCTTCCCCGGTCCCCGTCACCTCTACCCGGAGGGAGCCCTCGCCGTTGATCGTTCCGGCGATGACCTCCGCCCCCTCCTCCTTCTTCACCGGCCGGGACTCTCCCGTGATCATCGCTTCGTTGACGTCGCTCGCGCCCCGTCGGACGACGCCGTCCGCGGGGACGCTCTCGCCCGGCCGAACGAGGATGAGGTCGCCGTCCCGGAGCTCAGTGACGGGCACGGTCTCCTCGCCGTCGTCCGTGACACGGGTTGCCATGTCCGGCAGCAGCTTCGCCAGCTCCTGGAGCGCTCCTCGAGCCTGGTCGATCGAACGCATCTCGATCCAGTGCCCGAGGAGCATGATCGACACCAGCGTGGCCAGCTCCCACCAGAGCGCCGCAGCCTCGATGAGCCCCACCTGGACCACCCACGAGAAAACGAAGGCCACGCTGATCGCGAGGGCAATCAGCGTCATCATCCCGGGGAGCCGGGCCCTCAGCTCGTGCCACGCGCCCTGAACGAAGACCCACCCGCCGTAGAAGAAGACGACCGTGCCCAGGACCGGCCCGATCCAGTCCGATCCGGGGAAGACGGGCGCCTGGTAGCCGAGGAGCTCCTGGATGTGCTCCGACCAGAAGACGACCGGCAGGGTCAGGATCGCCGAGAGCCAGAATCGGTCCCGGAACATCTCCGGGGTGTGGCCCTCGTGCTTGTCGTGACCCGCGTGGGGGTCGTGTGCCTCGTGGCCGCAATGTCCGGTGGGCTCCGCCACCGCCGCACCGTGCTCGTGGCCCCCGGAGGCCTCCTGACTCCCAGGGCCCGCGTCGTCTCCAGCGTGCTCGTGGTCGCTCCTTCTCGCCGTCATGTCGTCTCCCGGATGGGGTGGAGATCGCGGCTCTCGGCTTCGTCGGATTGCGGCCGCACCGCCGCGATGAGGCGGAAGATGCGGCGTCGATCGAGGGGGCGGTCCTCCTCGATCTCGAATCCCGCCCTTCGCACGGTTCCGACCGTGTCCCGGTCGATGTTGACCCCCATTGTGCGGACCACGAGCGGGTTCATCCAGTCCATGAGTCGACCGAGGACGGGGCTCCCGCTTCTCACGTGTTCGAGAAGGAGAAGGCGTCCTCCCGGCCGAAGAACCCGCCGGACCTCCGCGAGACCCCGGAGGGCGTCGGGCACGGAGCAGAAGACAAAGGTGCCCACGGCGGCATCGAAACTCTCCTTTCGGAAGCCCATCGCCTGCGCGTCCATCTGGACGAGATCGGGGCGGGGCCGCTCTCCCCGAAGCGCGGCGGCACGGGCCAGCATGCGCCCGCTGAGATCGACACCCACGACGCGGACTCCTTCAGGGTGATATGGGAGGTTTGCACCGGTCCCGATCCCGACCTCCAGGATGCGTCCGGACGTCACGCGCTCCCAGACGAGCGGGCGCCAACCACTGTAATGGAGATGCTCAACGGCGCGGTTGAGGAGGTCGTAGACCGGGGCGATCCGGTCGTATCGTCTCCGAGCCTTGCGCGTTTCGCGCTCGTCCAGCGCGGTTCGTGCGATGGTGCGCATTCGGTTTCTCCGGCCCGGATTCACCCTTTCGACTTGTCCGACGGATGGTTGCCGCCGGCACATGGACGTCCGGGTTGCAAGGCGCAAGCCGCCTTCGCACCCACACCGAAAACCCCATTGGTTTCGGGAAAGGGATCCCATCGGGAGCGGCTTGGTCTGTACCGCGTCCGGCGCTGACAACGGGACAGTGCCTGCAGCCACGGGACATAATGGCCCGTGATGTCGCGTGCCGTTCCCACCATTACCTTCGAACAGTCTCGCTCCTCCGCGGCGAGCTCACTTCGACACGGAACGTGGCCGGGGCGATCAACGGGGGACTGTAAGAGGGAACATGGGGAGATCTTGAGCCGTGAACCCAGGCGAGCAGGATGCGTGGTGGCAGCCGTGGGCCGCCCTGTCGCTTTTCGCATTCCTCTTCAACTTCGTCTGGGAGTTCCTCCAGGTGCCGGCGTTCGAGGGGCTGGCGGACGAGCCGCACTGGTCCAGCATCCTCTTCTGCCTCCAGGACACGGTCGGGGACGTAGTCATCCTGGCGATCGCGTACGGGGCCGTGACTGGGGTCACCGGAACGCGCTGGTGGCTCACGTGGCCCACGGTTCGAAGAGTCAGCGCCTATTTCGCGGTGGGTCTTGCCATGACCTTCGTCCTCGCCTCCCCATCGCAGAGTTCGAGCAGCGACTCCGCGAGCTTCCGCGAGACCGGGAGATTGTGGCCTACCGTCGAGGTCCTTACTGCCTCTTCTCCCGCCAGGCGGTGGAGCGACTCCGAAGCCACGGTCTCCGGGCCTACCGGATGGAAGAAGGAGTGGCGGAGTGGGAGGAACGGGGATTCCCGGTGGCCGCCGGGGGCTGAAAAGATCCGAGCCCGGAACATGGGCCTCACCAGTGGAGCGCCGAGCGCCTGATGAGCGAGACGGGCGTCCGCCTCGGCCTGCGGGAGAACTGGAAGCAGTTCTGGCTTCTCGTCCTCGTCAACGCCTTCGTGGGCGCCATGGTGGGACTCGAACGCACGGTCCTGCCCCTCATCGCCGAGGAAGATTTCGGGATGGTGGCCCGGGGAGCCATTCTCTCCTTCATCGTCACCTTCGGGTTCGTGAAAGCGGGCACGAACTTCTTCGCCGGTCGGCTGGGAGACCTCTTCGGCCGAAAGAAGGTGCTTCTCGTCGGATGGCTCTTCGGGATTCCCGTGCCCTTCCTTCTCATGTGGGCGCCGTCGTGGTCCTGGATCATCTTCGCGAACGTGCTGCTGGGCGTGAACCAGGGCCTTGCCTGGTCCACCACGGTCATCATGAAAATCGACCTGGTGGGCCCCAAAGCTCGCGGGCTCGCCATGGGCCTGAACGAGTTCGCCGGTTACCTGGCGGTGGCCCTGGCCGCCCTGGGCACGGGCTACGTGGCCGAAGCCTTCGGTCTTCGCCCCGAGCCCTTCTACATGGGGATCGCCTTCGTGGCCCTTGGCCTGGGGCTCACATTGCTCTTCGTGCGCGAGACCGCCGAACACGTTGCCCTCGAAATCCGGAACCGCACTCCGAGCTCGGAGGATCCCACGCTGGGGGGCACCCTGAGCGGACGGGAGATCTTCACCATGGCGAGCTGGCGCCATCCGGCCCTGTTCGGAGCCAGTCAGGCCGGTATGGTGACGAACTTCAAGGACGGTCTGGCATGGGGGCTCTTCCCGCTCTTCTTCGTCGCCGGCGGTCTTTCGGTAAGCCAGATCGGGATCCTCACGTTCATCTATCCGGCGCTGTGGGGCATCCTTCAGCTCTGGACCGGGGGCCTTTCCGACCGTATGGGTCGGAAACCCCTCATTGTCGGAGGGATGCTCCTTCAGGCCCTGGCCCTGTTTGTCGTGGCCGCCGGCGGTGGATTCTCGGTCTGGTTCGTGGGCAGTGCCCTTCTGGGCGCCGGAACCGCACTGGTGTATCCCACGCTGCTCGCCTCGGTGGCCGACGTGGCCCACCCCGCCTGGCGGGGATCGGCGGTGGGCGTGTACCGACTTTGGCGGGACTCCGGCTACGCATTCGGCGCCATCGTGGCCGGGATCCTCGCGGACCTTCTCGGGATCGCTCCGGCGATCCTGGCTGGGGGACTCCTGGCCTTGCTCTCGAGCGCCCTCGTCTGGGTGCGGATGCCCGAAACGCTTCCAGGAAAGGATCGGTCGGACGGCAACTCCGGCCCCCCGGGCACCTACCCCACCGTCGAAGAAGCAAACACGCCTTCAACCGACAGGACCCATCCATGAAGACCCTCTTCATCGTCAATCACCCCCGTACGGCACCGAGCACGCCTTCAACGCCGTCCGGCTCGCGAACACCCTGAGCGCGCGGGACGATCAGGAGGTGAGGCTCTTCCTCCAGGGCGACGCGGCCCTCTGCGCCAAGAGCGGCCAGGACGTTCCCAAGAGGTACTACAATCTCGAGCAAATGCTCAAGCTCGCTCGCGCGGCCTCGGCTCCGGATCCCTCGACACCGCAGGCTGCCAGGGTGAAGGTGGCGGAAAACGCCAGAACGGCCGGAAGTCCAGCATGCACGCTTCTCATGGCGCAATTCTCCGCGCGACCGCGGAGCACCCCATGGAGCACGGTCCCCGGTGGATCAGTGCCCGGTTCAACTGCCCCCTGGCCTACGGCGCCCTCCAGGCCGCCGGCTTCCGGGAGACACCCCCGTGCACGGCGTACCGGTGACACCGAGAGAGCGCTCCGCCGGAGCGGCCCCTGCACCTGAGTTGGACCGTTGCCGACGGAGGTCTCTTACCCTACCCTTCCTGAAAATCGGAGATTCCATGCGAGCCCTCGTAATCGACGGCGGTCATGCCCCCAGCGCCCTGGCGGCCACCCGTGAGCTGGGCCGGGCCGGATGGACCGTGGGTGTGGGTGGTGCATTCCGGGAGGGCTATGCGGCTGCATCCCGATGGTGCCGGCAATACTTCGAGGTGCCGTCCCCGGCAGCCGGGATGGATGCGTTCATATCGGCCATCAATCGCGCGGTGGCTCACGGAGGTCACGAGGTGGTCTTCGTATCCGGCGATGCAGAGGCCATGGCCCTATCGTTCGCCAGAGACGACGTTCACGCCCGCGTTCCGTTCGCGGACTAACCCAACGTGAAGCGTTCCTTCGACAAGCTGGCCCTCAGTCGATTCGCCGAGGAGGCCGGGGTTCCCGTCCCCCGGACCCTGGAGGCCTACGAGGGAGCCCTCGAAAGCTTCGACGGCCCGCTGCTCGTGAAGTCCCGCTTTCACTGGGAGCCGGATGGTGCCACCAGCGATGGGCGTCTCGAAGCACGAATCGCTCCCAACCGGGAGTCGGCTCGGGCCTACGTGGAGGACATCCGAAACGCCGAAGGCGCCCCGATTCTCCAGGAGTTGATCGACGACCAGCTCATGGGATTCACGATCCTGACGGACGCGGATGCCAACCCGGTCGCAGAGCTTCAGCAGATGGCTCCCCTCACCTGGCGGCCCAAGATAGGGATGCCCGCCCGGGCCCATACGATCCCCGTGGACGAGGAGCTGGCCCGGGGGATCCGGCGGATGCTCAAAGCGCTGGGCTGGTTCGGTCTCATCCAGCTCCAGTTCATCGTCTCATCGGATGGCCGGCCGTTCCTGATCGCCTTCAACGGACGGGCATATGCTTCCGAAGGACTGGCCCTGTCCGCCGGGATCAACTTCCATGACCTCTGGGGTCGAATCGCCAGGGGTCGCGAGTGGGAACGTCCGGGCGCGGCCAGGACCGGCCTCCGGTACCAGTGGACCGAAGGCGATATCCGGCAGTGCCTCGCCACCACCCGAAGGGGTCGGGCCCGCGCGCTGGCGGGCTGTCTCGGCTGGGGCCTGGGCGCTACGCATCCGATCTGGTCCCTGACCGATCCGGCTCCCTTCATCCGATATCCGGGGGATCTCCTTCGCCGGTACAGGAGGCTGCGGAGGCTGGCGGCGGCAGTGGCGGAACCGGCCGCCGGGTAGTCCCGGCGGAATCAGTTCTTGAACGCCATCACGGCGTCCGTGCTCCGGAAGGCGGCATGGTGGACCTGGAACGGGTTGTCGTTGAAGTCGGCCGGTTCTTCACGGTGTATCTTAGGTCGAGTGGTTGCAGCGCATGGATCTTAGCCGCGATCGTAAACGTCCTGATCGATGCCCCGTCTTTCGCGACGGTGTGAACCGGGTGGCCGTATGAACCAGGCTCTCCGCTTCTGCAACGCCCCGGACGGGGTCCGGATCGCCTACGCCACCTCCGGGACGGGCCCCCCTCTGGTCAAGGCCGCGAACTGGCTCTCCCACCTGCAGTACGAATGGGGCAGTCCAGTGTGGCGCCACTGGCTCGAGTCGCTTTCGACCGGTCGCACCCTGATCCGCTACGACATGCGGGGGTGCGGCCTCTCGGACTGGGACGTGGAGGACTGGTCCCTCGCCGCGGACCTGGCTGATCTCGAGAGCGTGGTGGCTGCCACCGGACTCGACCGGTTCGCGCTCTTTGCGCTCTCCGGAGGCGCCGCCTCTGCCATTGCCTACGCCGCGCGTGAGCCACCTCGTGCTTTGTGGGGGCTTCTTGAGGGGCCGATTCGAGCGGGACCCCACGCCGGAAGGCCGGCGGAAGGGAACGATGATGCTGGAGTTGATCCGGCACGGCTGGGGAGTCGAGTCGTCCGCCTTCCGCCAGGTCTACACCAACCTCTTCCTGCCGGACGGCACATTGGAGCAAGTCGACTGGTTCAATGACCTCCAGCGGATCTCGACCTCGCCGGAGCTGGCGGCGCGGAGGTTCGAGGCCACCTTCCGGTTAGACCTGCGCGACCTGGCGCCGCGGGTCCGGGTGCCGACCCTCGTCCTCCATGCCCGGCGCGACGCGGTCGTGCCCTTCGAAGAGGGGAGGGCGCTTGCAGCCGCGATCCCGGGGGCCCGCTTCGTCCCCCTCGAGAGCTGCAACCACGTCCTGCTCGAACAAGAGGAGGCCTGGCCGAGCTTCCTGAGCGAGGTTCGGCGCTTTCTCGGGGTGGAGCACGGGGAAGACCCGGGATTCGACCGGAGGGAGGTCGCCGCGCTCACTCCTCGGCAGCAGCAGGTGCTCTTCCTGGTCGCGGAGGGACTGGTCGACCGCGAGATTGCGGACGAGTTGTCGATCAGCGAGCATACCGTCAGCCGACACGTGGCCGATGTGCTGGCCCGATTGAAGGCGCCCTCACGTGCGGCCGCCGTCGCGAAGGCCCTCCGCAGCGGAATGCTCTGACCCTCGGCCCGTGCGGGGATTCTCCTGGCATCAAGACCCTCCGTGTCGTGGGGTATGGTTGGAAACGACCATAGGCTCCGCCGCAAATTGGTTGAAACGTCCGATGTTCCGGCGGCCTTCTGCCGCATATCGTGCATGGTGTGTCCGCATCGAGCCCCTCGCCACGAAAGGAGGATGACCATGCCGCGCCTCACCCCGGATCCCACCTTCTACACGACGCCGAGGCACGCCATGGAAGCCCCGCCCGAGCGGCTGGCGTACGTGGCCCTGGTGAACCCCGACGGAACACGTCCCGACGCGATGGGGGTGGTGGATATCGACCCGAAATCGCCCGATTACGGGCGGATGGTCAGCCGCGTGGACATGCCGAACGTGGGGGATCAGCTCCACCACTTCGGATGGAACGCCTGCAGCTCCTGCCTGTGTCCCCACGCGCCCCACGCCCACGCTGAGCGGCGCTATCTCGTCGCACCGGGAATCCATTCGAGCCGCATCCACATCCTGGATACGCAGCCGGACCCGAGGAACCCGAAGATCGTGAAGGTGATCGAGGGCGACGAGCTCCTCGAGAAGACCGGCTATTCGGCGCCGCACACCACGCACTGCGGACCCGACGGGGTCTA
>SKKN01000073.1 GCA_007121455.1 Gemmatimonadota bacterium
CTACGAGCGATCCGGCGACGGTGACATTCCCCTGGTGCTCGTTCATGGTTCCTGGAGTTCGCACCACGACTGGGATGGTGTCGTGCCGGGGTTGGCGGAATCGTACTCCATCGTGGCCTAGGCCGGCTCGCCGAAACGCTCTCGTAGCCGCTCGGTCCGGTAGGCGAAGATCCGTTGCACCTCACTGCGGACGAAAAGCCGGTTTACGAGGGAGCCCCCCGGAGGTGCATAGCGGACCCGGTCCAGTACCCGGGTCCCTCCATCCTCCTCCAGAAAGCGATGCTCGTGCACCCAGAGGCGGTAGGGCCCCTTGATCTGCTCGTCCACGAAGCGGAGAGGGGGCTCCCACTCGGAGATCCGGGTCCTCCACCGGATGGGGACGCCGCGGACCTTGAGGCTGTAGTCGATCAGGGTCCCCGCATCCATCTCGATGGGGGGCGGCGTGAGGATCCGGAAGTCCAGGAAGGCCGGGGTGAGTTCCTGGAGGTTCATGGCATCGGCGAAGAAGGGAAAGACCTGGTCCCTTGGCCGCGGAAGCCAGAGGTCGGTCTTCAGGAGGTGGGTCTTCATGGCGGCTTCGGGAGGGCTCCCCCCGCGTCTCAGATCCGGGTGCGGAGCCCGGAATCGGTGAGCTCCAGTAGCTCCCGAGGGTAGGGCTCGAAGAACCGCTGAACCTCCAGGTATGGCACCCCCTCCCGGATGATCCACGCCCCGAGGACGGCCAGGAGGGCCGCCAAGGGAAGCCGCTCGTCCCGGTACTCCTCGACGAGCTCCAAGAAGTATCGCCGCTCCTTCCCGCTCAGGTCGTCGGTGAGGTAGCCGAAGGCGTGCTGAAGCACGTTCACCACGGGGCCCGGCTGGGCCGGCTTCCGAAGGAGAGGCCCCAGGGCCTCGGCGTAGCAGGTGAAGACTTCCCCGGCCGGCGCACGACGCGGGTTGGCCACGATCCGTCCCAGCCGCCGGAGGGGCTCCTGGCCGTAGCCCATGAGGAGAAGCTTGTGCTCGGTCTGGAAGCGGACCAGAGCGCTCAGCGCCCCAATGGCACGGGCCGCCCGGAAACGCGCCGCCGTGAAGAGGACGGTGAGAAAGTGGTGCCGGATCTTCAGGTTGGTGAGGCGGCCCTCGTCTTCAACTGCTGCGAGGGGAAAGCACTCCATCACCTCGCGGGCGAAGAGCCCCGCCCCCTTGGACTTCACTGGACCGCCCTCCGAGGCATAGACCTTCACGTCCCCGATCCCACAGGTGGGCGAGCGGCTCTTCAGGATGAATCCGTCCACCGCGCCCATCCCGGTCAGGAAATCACGGGACCAGCTCTCCATCTCACCCGTCACGTCACGGGAGGTGGCGGGCTGGAGCATCCGGAGGCTCCCATCCCGCTCCACCAATCGAACCGGTTCCCGGGGCACGCCGAGGCCGATCCCAACCTCGGGGCAGGTGTGGACGAACTCCACGTGGTTCCGAAGCCCCTCCACGAAACGGCTCTGGAGGATCTGACCGTTGTAGCGCACGGCGCCGAAGCCCAGACACTCACTCACCGCCACCACGGGGCGGCGCGGGACGGTCTCGCCCGCTGCCCGGCCCGAGCCCGGAATGCCGTGGGCCGGGGGGAGGCCGGCCTCGTCGGACTTCGCAGGGGAGGGTCTCTGGAGATCCATGACGGCACTTCTACCCGGGCCGTCCCTCCAGGAGCCGTGGTCCCCCGGCGTCGTCGGTGTCAAAGGGCCCCGCGGGATCCTCGGCGATGGCACCCCCAGGGACCTTCGGGCTACACGGTTGTCGCGAACGACAGCTTCGGGCTTCTCGGCGGTCCCCCCTTGGTCCCAGCCGGTCGGTCACATAAGATGCTCGGTCGTGGGAGGACCACCTCCTCGCGTGCGACATCCGAACAAGGAACGGTATGGAGGTTTTCACCGCCGCGTCCCACGACGACATCCTCGTTCTCGTGGTACAGATCGCGATCCTACTCGCCAGTGCCCGCATCCTGGGTGAAATCGCGCAGCGACTGAAGCAGCCCGCAGTGGTCGGAGAGATCCTGGCCGGGATCATTCTCGGACCGTCCCTGCTGAGCAGCCTCTTTCCGGCTTTCGGCTCTTGGATCGTTCCGCAGACCGAGGTTCAGGGCTTTCTGCTCGAGGTCGTGAGTCTCATCGGGGTGATGTTCCTGCTCCTCATTACCGGACTCGAGACCGACCTCCGGCTGATTCGACGCCATGCCCGAACGGCTCTTTCGGTGTCGTGGGGGGGAATCACGGTGACCTTCGCCACGGGGATGGCGATGGGCTTCCTCCTTCCGGACTTCCTGCTCGTGGATCCGGATGAGCGCATCGTCTTCGCGCTCTTCGTGGGGACGGCCATGTCGATCTCGGCGATCCCGGTGATCGCCAAGGTGCTGATGGACCTCAATCTGATCCGTCGCGATATCGGCCAGACGATCCTCGCGGCCGGGATGAGCGACGACACGATCGGCTGGATCCTGCTTTCCACCGTTGCGGGAATCGCAGCCGGCGAAGCGGTGACCGCCGGAAGCGTGTTGGCCACGGTCGGCTCGGTACTGGCGTTCCTCGTCCTCAGCATCACGGTTGGCCGATGGTTGATGGCCCGGGCGCTTTCGTACGTGCAGGACGAGTTGATCTCGGTCGACCGGCTCCTGACCCTGGTGGTCGTGGCCGCGTTCGCCTTCGGGGCGATCTCCCAGGCCCTGCACCTGGAGGCCATCCTGGGGGCCTTCGTGGCCGGGATTCTCTTCGGTCAGATGCCCCGACTCCCCCGGCAGGTGCACCATCGCCTGGAGGCGCTGACCCTCGGTATCTTTGCGCCGATCTTCTTCGCAGTGGCCGGTCTCAAGGTCAACATCCAGAACCTCTTCACTCCGACGCTGATCGTGGTCACGATCATCGTGATCGCCATCGCCACCCTGGGGAAGGTCGCCGGCACCTATGCGGGGGCCCGGCTGGTCGGCCGCAAGGACCACTGGACAGCCCTCTCCTTCGGCGCCGGCCTCAACGCCCGGGGGGCGATGGAGATCATTATTGCCACTGTGGGCCTGTCGCTCGGCGTGCTGACCCAGGACATGTTCTCGATCATCGTGGTGATGGCGATCGCCACCTCGCTCATGGCGCCGTTCGCGCTACGGTGGGTGCTCCGACGAGTGACGATCGGCGATGAAGAAGCGGCGCGCCTCAAACAGGAGGAACTGGCTCAGGGGAGTCTGGTGGCCGGTGTCTACCGGGTGCTTCTACCGGTGCGTCTCCAGTCGGACGTCGATACCTCGACGCACAGGGTTGAAGCCCGGATCATGGAAAAACTCCACCGGAAGAATCCCCTTTCGATTACCCTCCTGACGGTTGCGACCGCAAGCGAACGCGCCGAGGCACAGAAGTATCTCGAGCGACTGGAAAAGTACTTTCCCGAAAGTGAGGTGGTCCCAAAGGTCGTGGTGTCCGAGCAACCCCCGCAGGACCTTATTCTGGACGAGGCGCAGAAGGATTACGGGCTGCTGGTGCTGGGAGCGTCCAGGGAACAGGTTGGGGGGAGACACCTCTTTTCCCGGCCGATCGACCACATCGTTCGAACGGCCCCGTGTCCCACCATGATCGTGAGTGGCCAGGCCATGCCCAGGAACTGGACCGTGCGCCGGATTCTGGTGCCGACCAACGGCTCCGGTCCCGCTCGAAACGCTGCCGAGATGGCATTCCACCTCGCCGACCCGGAGGAGGGAGACGAGGTCACGGTCGTCAACGTGATTCCGGAGAGCGAACTCTCGTCGAAGCAGACCCTGAACGTCACCGAGGAGACTCGTCAGCGCCGGCGGGAGATCGCGCGAGGAATCGTCAACGAACTGAAGGTGCTGGGTGAATCGATGGGCGTCACGACCCACGGCGAAGCCATCCTGGCCGAGAGCCCGGAAGCCGGGATCCTGGACATCACCGATTCCAGTTCGGCCGATCTGATCGTTATGGGCACCGGAGTCCGCCCCGGAGGGGATAGTCTTTTCCTGGGACCGAGGGTCGAACGCATTCTCGCGACGGCGAAGTGTCCCGTCATCGTGTTCAACACCTGAGGGTGCCACTGCCTCCGCCGCTTCGCCCCCTCGCCCGATCCTATGCGATGCCTTTACAAGCGACGCTGCGGCGCCACGATCGTCGCGGGCGCTGCACCTTTCCGGTTCACGGCCTCATCAGGAGGTGAGGATGCCAGACACGACAGAGACCGGTCATGCTTGACTTGCGGACCCCCGTGGTCGACTTCGGGCGTGGCCCCATGTTCGTCGCCCTGCTGCTCGCAGCGGTGTCCGGTTGCGGTATATTCGAGTCTTCGGCCTGTCATCAAGGGATCCTCTATGACGTGGAGCCACAGCAGGCCATCCTTGCGGTCGGAGAGAGCTTTACCCCGAGGGCGACGATCGAGACATGCCGGTATGGAGTCGAGGAGGTGACGCTCGATTGGATCTCCGAGGACCCGAGCGTGGCGAGCGTCGATGCGGGTCGGATCACAGGGCTCCGGGAAGGGGATACGCTGGTTCGCGGAGGCAATGAAAGCGGAGCCGTGCTCGTCGAGTTCGCCGTGACCGTGCTTCCGTAGGCCCCGGACAGGGAAGGGAGGTGGAATCGGGGTCAGAGCGACCTGTGTGAGCGTTTGCCTTGTGTCCATCAAATGGGGGGCGAGATGCGAAGTGAGGATGAGCGGCGTGTAGGCGTGATGGGCGATTCCTGGCCGGAATTGCCGTTTCCGGAGTGGCAGAACACGTGTAAGACGCTGCATATGTGGCTACAGATCGCGGGAAAGATCCGTCTCACCTACAGCCCATGGGTGAACCACCAGTGGCATTCGACGATGTACGTCACGCCCCGGGGGCTCACCACACTGGCGATCCCGTACGATCGAGCGACGTTCCAGCTCGACTTCGACTTCTTCGACCATGCGCTGTACATCACGACTTCGGCGGGAGAGCGAGGGGAGGTCGCGCTCGAGCCGCGCTCCGTGGCCGACTTCTTTCACGGCCTCACGGCGGAGCTCGAGGGGTTGGGCTTCCCCGTCAGGATCCATGGATCGCCGAACGAAGTCACCGACCCGATTCCCTTCGCCGAGAACGAGCGCGATGGAGAGTACGACGCCGAGTCGGTTCATCGGTTCTTCCAGGCGCTCTCGAAGAGTGCTCGGGTCTTCGGCGAGTTCCGCGCTCGCTACGTGGGGAAATGCAGCCCGGTGCATTTCTTCTGGGGTGCGATGGATCTGGCCGTCACCCGGTTCAGCGGCCGCCGGGCGCCGGACCACCCGGGGGGCATTCCCAATCTTCCGGACTGGGTGACGCGTGAAGCGTACTCCCACGAGGTGAGCAGCGCGGGGTTCTGGCCGGGGGGCGAGAGCTATCCTCACCCGATTTTCTATTCGTACGTCTACCCGAACCCGGATGCTTTCCCTGAGGCGCGGGTCGAGCCGGATGGGGCGCGGTGGGAATCGGAGCTGTCGGAGTTCGTGCTTCCCTATGAACATGTGCGAACCTCCGAGGATCCGGCGCGCGAACTGATGGCGTTCTTGCAGTCGACGTACGAGGCGGCAGCGGGATCGGCGGGCTGGGATCGCACTCAGCTCGAGTGGGCCCCGGGCGCACAGCCCCAGATTAGCGGGATCGGGCGAGGTTCTGCGCTGTGAAGCGTGCAGACGAGGGCGATGCGGATCGTTCCCGAATGCTCGACCTGAGCCACACGGTGGAAGACGGGGTGGTCACCTACAAGGGGCTTCCCGGTCCGATCATCTGCGACTTCTTGAGCCGTGAGAAATCCCGGGGGCTCTACGCCGAGGGGGTGGAGTTCCAGATCGGGAAGATCGAGATGGTGGCGAACACCGGGACGTACCTCGACAGTCCATTTCATCGCTTCGCCGACGGGGAGGACCTCGCAGAGCTCTCGCTCGATTCGGTGGCCGATCTGGAAGGGGTCCTGATCGAGGTCGAGCCCGGCTCGCGCGTCATCGACCGGGAGTCCGTGAGTGGCCGGGACGTGGAGGGGAAGGCGGTGTTGTTTCGCACGGGTTGGGACGTTCATTGGGGGACGGAGCGGTATTTCGAGGGCCACCCGTTCCTCACTCGGGGAGCTGCGGAGCATCTGGTCGAATCGGGAGCGGCGCTCGTCGGGATCGACTCGCTCAACATCGACGACACCGCGGATGCGGAGCGGCCCGTCCACACGATTCTCCTTGGGAACGGGGTTCCAATCGTGGAGCACATGCGCGGGCTCGAGCAGCTGCGCGGGTGGCGATTTCGCTTTTCGGCGGTCCCGGTGAAGGTGAAAGGGTTGGGATCCTTTCCCATACGAGCGTTCGCGGTCGCCACGGAGCGGAAGCCGGGGTAGGTGAGGAGCGGCCCGTGGATGCGCGTGCCCCGGATCATTCAGTCGGGAGAGACGAGGTGCCTGAGAATTCGAGAATCGACTACCTGGAGCTGCCCGCAGCTGACCTGGCGGCGGTGCGGGGGTTCTACGAAAAGGCGTTCGGCTGGACCTTCACCGAGTACGGTCCGGACTATCTGGCGTTCAATGATGGAGCCATGGACGGTGGCTTTTACAGGTCCGACGCGCAGTCCAGCACGGAGAACGGCGCCGCCCTCGTGGTCGTCTACGCATCCGACCTGGAAGCGATGAGGGAGCGGGTCCGGTCGAGCGGCGGCAACCTCGTGAGGGAGATCTTCTCCTTCCCGGGTGGACGCCGCTTTCATTTTGCCGACCCTCATGGAAACGAGCTGGCCGTGTGGTCGGACCGGTGAGGGGCGCCGACGCATATCCTCAGAAGAACCCCGCCGATACAGGGGAGGAGCGCGATCCGGGAGGAACGTGTTTCGCTTCATCGTCGCCTCGGAGGCCGCACCGCAGACTATGCGGATGTCGGGCAGCGAGGACATGGCCTATAGTGAAGGGAGGGTCGTCAACTCGTTCGAGGGGGAAGAAGGTCCCGTCGAATACACGGGGAAGTATCTCCTCGTATGGGAACATCGGGCGGGAGAGTGGTCGATTGCTGTGTACAGCATCAGCAACAACGAACCCGAAGTGAATCGGTAGTATACGGCGGGTCTGGGCGGGGAGTTGCCTCATGACATCCCGGTGCGTTACCACGGAGCGAAAGGGTCATCTCCTTCTCATCGGACTCGACCGTCCCGAGAAGTACAACGCCGTCGACATCACCACGCTCGAGCAATTGTCCGAGGCCTACGGCGAGTTGGGAAGCGATCCCGAGCTCCGGGTGGGCGTTCTCCACGCACACGGAGATCACTTCTGCGCGGGTCTGGACCTGGCGAAGGTGTGGCCCGTCCTTGTGGAGCAAGGGCCCGAAGTGCTGACGGGCGGAGGGACGTACGATCCCCTCGGCGTATGGGGTGAGCCGGTGCCGAAGCCGGTGGTCATGGCCGTGCACGGGATCGCCTTCACCCTCGCGATCGAGCTCGCTCTCGCTGCGGACATCGTCATCGCAGCCGAGAACGTCCGATTCCGGCAACTGGAGGTGGGGCGGGGAATCCTCCCTTTCGGGGGGGGCTACGTTTCGGGCGCCCGCACGTGTGGGGTGGGGAAACGCGATGCGGTTCATCCTCAGTGCGGAAGAATTCGGTGCTGATGAAGCCCACCGAATCGGTCTGGTCCAGGAGGTGGTGCCCGTGGGGCAGCAGTTGGACCGAGCCGTTGCCCTCGCTCGGACGGTTGCAGCCCAGTCGCCGGCAGGTGTTCAGGGGGCTCTTGCCAACGCCCGGATTGCGCGGGCGGAGGAGGAGCATGCCGCGATCGATCACCTGCGACGGACTCTCCCGCGGATCCTGGCGAGCGCCGACGCCCGGGAGGGTCTCCAAAGCTTCATCGACCGTCGCGCGGCACGTTTCTCCGACAAGTGATCGAGAGCTTCCCTCCGGTCGTCGGATCCAATCCCGCGGTCCTGATCCTGGGCTCGATGCCGGGCGTGCGCTCGCTGGCGGAGGAGCAGTACTACGCGCATCCCCGGAACCGATTCTGGCCGGTTCTACACGAGTTGATTCAGGTGGACCCGGAGGCCTCGTACCGGGAGCGGGTCGAATGCATGACCGCGTCCGGTGTGGCACTGTGGGATGTCCTGAAGCACTGCCGGCGGGAGGGGAGCCTGGATAGCAGCATCGTGAAAACCTCGGAAGATGCGAATGACGTCGCCGGGTTCCTCGACCGGCACCCGTCGATCCGGGCGGTGGCTCTGAATGGGAGAAAGGCGGCGGAGGTCTTTCGCCGGCGGATCTCCGTTCTGGCTTCTGCCGAACGCGGGAAGGGTCCAGTGGTTCTCGACCTGCCCTCCACGAGCCCCGCGAACGCACGACTGAAGCTCCCCGCGTTGGTGCGGGAGTGGGAGGCGATCAAGCCCTTCCTTCCGGATCATCGATTCCTCGACCGTTCGCCGGAATCGAAACCGGGATCGGAAGGGGTGACTCGGAGAACCGGAATCGCACCTGAATTGTGATAGGAGGAGGCGATGCCCTACATCGATGCTGGAGCGCGCGAGCGGCTCGACCACGGCGGGGCTCCCGAGACGCCGGGAGAGCTCAACTATGCGATCAATCGCCTCGTCGATGACTACCTCATGTCGAAGGGCGAGGTCCGCTACACGCATTTGAACGAGATCATCGGCGCGGTGGAATGTGCCAAGCTCGAGCTCTACCGACGCGTTCTCGCTCCGTACGAGGACGAAAAGAGGAAGGCGGCGGGGGACGTCTACCGCTCCCCACGTGCCGGGGGGTAGCGATGAACCGGAGGCCGGGTGTCGTTCATGGATCAGTCGTCTCCGGAGCGACGCTGGACCCCTTCGAGCGTCGAGATCGCCTTCGAGTCGGCGCGTGAGACGGCGGAGATGGATCCGTCGGTCTCGAGCACGATCGCTTCGACGGAGGTGAGGTCGGCGAAACCATGGGCCCGCGCCGCTGCACGGATCTCGGCTGGGGTGACCCTCTCCCGAACGAGCGCCCGGCGAAGAAACTCGTTTCTGTAGAAGAGGAGCGTCGGTTCCGATTTAGCGAGCTTCCGAGCCAATTGTGAACGCACGGAGGTCCAGGTAATGAGGAATTGAAGAAGGACGAGGAGGCCAAGTGCGGTCATCCCTTCCGCCAGGGAAACCTCGGGAGAGAGAAGGATGTTGGCGAGTGTGGAGCCCATCGCCACGGTTATGACCAGGTCGAAAGCGTTCAGCTTCGACAGCGTCCGTTTTCCGGAGAGGCGAAGGATAAGGAGCAGGGCGACGTAAGCCGGCACCCCTACCGCGACGATGCGGATCAGGTCTGACCAGGAATCGAAGAGCATTGGGGGCCGTCCCGTGGTTGCGTGGAGGCCGAGAAACGTGCAGGAATCAAGCCGAAG